>NZ_CP070947.1:0-600000 GCF_017084445.1 Mycoplasma sp. Mirounga ES2805-ORL
GGTTTTCAATACACAAATCAAGAATACATTGATAGAATTACAAAATTTGGTGGGGTAGTTTCAATGTCTAGAGTTGGGAATTCATTAGATAATAGAGAAATTGAATATTGGTTCGGAGTGATTAAAAAAGAACTATTGAATGATTTAGATTACACAAAAATTACATTTGACGAGTTAAATGAAAAAATTAGAGAATATATTTTTTGATATAACAATTATAGAATACAATCAAATTTAGGTTTAAAAACACCACAGCAATTTGCTATGGCGTTCATCAATTAAAAATGTTAATATTTTTTGTCCACGTTTAAAACCCAATATGATTTTTATTTACCTTTGATTCCTCTTTTTGAGTGTAAATTCAAATATTCTTTGAAATTTCTTTGTTTAATGTGGTAACTCCTTATTACACAATCACTCGGTTTATTTTTGCATTTTGTTTTAAATGAAAAATCAATTTTACGTTTCATATATAACGTAGATGTGTCCTTTCTAATTATTGGGTTAAAAATATATTTGCAGGACATAAAAAGTCCCACCAAGAACTCAGTTTGGTGAGTTCTTGGCGAAATTTTACTTTTTTAATTTTCAAAAATTATTTTTTTATATATTGACAAAAAAATGTTTTAACACAATGATAAAAATTCGTTTTTATTAAATTTTAGGTTTCTAAAGTATGTAATAAAATAATATTTATGGACAAAACAAGTAAATATATAGATACTGAAAATATTTTTGATGTTTATAAACCAGTAACATTTTTCATTGAAGAAAAACATGACAATGTTTTATCATTCTTATCAAAAAATAATATAGAAACCGGAGAAGACCTATTAAAACTTAATAGAGATACCATTCAAAATAATGATACATTGATCAAAAAATCAAAAAAAATTCTTTTAAATGCATATGATGAATTAAATAGTTCTCTATGAGCAATGTCAAAAACTCAAAACCCTAGATTTTTTACTTATTTTGACCAATTAATTCTAGATTATCCAATAAATTTTGCAGTAATGAACACATCTTATCAGAAACGTATAATTGAAGAGAATAACATAAATACATTAAGCCAACTTCATGATTTTAATTGTTCAATTGTAGGAAATTTAAATAAATTGCCACAAGAAATTAACAACATTATGTCTAATTCGAGACTAATAACACGCGATATTCTAGAACTGATAAAAATTAAAATAGATATTTATCAAAAAATATTTAGTTCAATATTCAGCAGTAAAAAATGTTATTACAATCAGGTTATTGTGGCTATTGTTAATGGTTATTTTGACAATTTTGTTAATATGCAATCAAAACCAGAAAACTTATATACTGAAAAAATTAATGAATTATCTGATGAAATAATTTCTAAAAATTGCCATGACATAATAAAGCAACATTTAATAAATTCTTTAAGTATAGTTACAAAATTTAAGAATAAGGAGATGCTACTTAACGAAGTAAAAATTGAATTTGTAGAATCTATGAATCAAATTATTCAATTAAGCAGTATAGATGAAATAAAAAATTTGTGAAAAATAAAAGAAATATCTATTTTGGATATTCCTGAGGAGGATTTAGAAAATGATGAAAATTTAAATACGCTTCATTCTTTTTTTTCTGAAGAGAAATACAAAAATTCCAATTGATATTCAAACTCTCATTTAAAAACAATAAAAAGTACATATAAATTTAAAGAAGATAGATATTCTTATATTTACACCAAATACAATATTTCACCTAGGGAAATTATGGATATTTTTAATACTTCTGAAATGGAAATGTACTATTTAAAAAAATTTTATGAAAAAGGTACTCAAAACATAGAAGAATATATTTTAGATCCTAATATTTCGCATAACGAAAAAGACAAAATAAAAAAATTCTTATTAAAAAACAAAAAATTAATTTACTTAAAAGGTGATTTTATAAAAGTATCTATGTCTGAAATATTAGAAATGCTAATGAAAAAACATTCTGAAAATCATATTAAATCTTCCCAAATAATTACTGAATATAATGATTTTATATACAACAATATTTTTGATAAAGATGTTTTAAATAATCTTTTACCTGAAAATTTAGAGCGAAATATTGAAGCAACATTAATGAGAAATAATAATGTACTTCTAAATATGGGAAAATTGTATAGATATTATGAATTAAAAAAATATAATTGACAATTTTTTGTTGATAATATCAACTTTGAAAAATATAATGGAATGTTCTTTTCTTCAAAACTTATTTTTGATGAATATTATGAGCTAATGCAAGAGTATAATATTTATAATGAATATGATCTACACAACATACTAAGAAAATTAGAAAACAATGATATGCTTCCAGAAGGTTTTCATTGTGATAGAAGAATGCCAAATTTAAAATACAATATCAAGAATCAAGAAGAACAAGTAATCAATTTTTTTGAAGAAAATGCCCCAATTTCATACCAATCATTTTGAGATTTATATTCTGAAAAATATGGTTTTAATTTACTTTCAATGAAAGGAAGCAGTTATCCAAATATTCTTAGCAAATGACTAACAAAAGACAGGATATATAAAAAAAAGGTTTTAGCTACCTTACAGAAGAAGAAATAGCTCTTATTAAAAGCAAATTATCTAACAACATATATCCATATAAAGAAATATGCAAAACCATAAAAGAGAACACATCTGGTAGAAACATCTCTCTGAACAGTAAAACATTTAATGATATAGGTTTTATACATAATTTAACTTTGTGTCCAAAGTTGACTTTTGCAAGTATTCATGATTGCTTGTATGAGACTTACTTAAAAAACACAGACTTTATAAGAATTCCAAATGATATAAATATTTTTAAGGACAAAGACATTTACCAATCAGGAGTTGTTGTTAATGCCTTTTACAATATATTTTCAGAGTTTAAAGCGATTAAAGTAAATGGGAAAGAAAATTTATATATAACATCAAAAAAGTTGAAAGAATCTAATATAGATTTAAATTTAATTAAAGATTTTGTTAATAAAGTTTCTGATTGAGTTGGAGATAAATTTTTTACAATTGAAAGCCTATTAGACAGTGAATTTGAGCATGAACTTATTCAAGAATTTGGTTTTGATAATATATTTTATGAATTTATTTTACAACAGTTTAGTGACAGATTTAAAAGTATAATGTCAAGCCCTAGAATTTTTAAAAAAAATACTAATCGGCAAAATATTAATTTTAGTAATTTCGTGGAACATATCATATTTTCTCAGTTTTGAAAATATGATAGTGATGAGCCTATAAATGCCTATGATATAGAAGAATACGTTCTAGAAACCTATAAATATAAATTTAATTCTGCGAAATTAAAAGAAGTAATAAATTCAATTGGTTTTTACTATGATGATGTATCTCACAGCATTTATTATAGCAAGGAAGAATATATTGATATAATTTAAATTAAAAATTAAATAGTCAATAACTTAAGGAGAAAAATATGATTCATGATCTACTAAAAAGCAATAAAGCAAAGCCTGTTGTTGGAAAACTTAAAAACGTTGTAATAAATGGTTCAAGAGAAAGTATTCAAGTTTATTCTATAGATTTGGATGCATTATACTATAACAATAGAAATGACAGAATTATTTCCTGATCATCTGAGAAATCAAGTGAAGAAATTGAAGAAATGAAAAATATAGACATAAATCAATATAATCAAACGTTTGAAAATTGGATAATAGAGAGTAACAAGCAAGCTATCGAGAAGACTAAAAAAAATATTGAAAAAGTTGGCCAAATGGTTGACGGAGTTGTTCTAAAAGATGGAAGAATTATTGATGGAAACAGGAGATTTACTTGTTTGAGAATGTTGCAAAGGGCACATAAAGAAATGCCTGATAAATATAGATTTAATGCTGCAATTCTAGATAAAGATTATGAAACAGACGGTAAAGAAATTAAATTATTAGAATTAAGCATTCAGCACGGTGAAGAAGAAAAACAAGGTTATGATCCTATTGAGAGAGTTATTGGAGCATATAAAGATATAGAAATTAATAAACAAATAAGTATTGAGGAATATGCAAATGTCTGCAATGAAAATGTTAAAAATATAGAAAAAAAATTAGAAGTTGCAAAATTCTTAGAAGAGTTTTTGGAGTACATAAATGCTAGTGGTAAGTACTATATCGCAAGACAAAATAATCTACATGACCCTATTCTTGAATCAATAAAAATTATTAAGAAAGCGAAGTCAGAAGCTTACTCTGATGATGAAGTTACGGATTTAAAACATATTTTATTTTCAAACCTTCTTATTAAGCAAACAGGTGATAAAACTCGTTTTATGAGAGATATTCTTACACTTGTTAAAGATTTAAATATCGGAAAAGAATTAATCAACAAAGAAAAAGAACTAATTGACTTTGTATTAGATAAAGTTGATGAGTATACAGACAATGAAAATCAATTTTTGAAAGTTGATGAATTTATTAATGATATAAATAATTGTGAAGCAGAGCAAAAAATTGTAGATAATGTACCAAATGAATTACTACGTAAATTAGGATTAAAATCAAAAAGAGAACAACCTTTATTATTAAGTATTGATGCTCTTGATAAACTAGAAAGCATAGATATGGAATTTGCTGCGAAATTAACTAATGATGAGAAGCGAAAACTTAATGATATATTAGATTTCATAACTAAAAAAGCAAATAAAATTCAAGAAGAGATTAAAAATGCATAAAATAGATTTATGTATAGATAATGAAAATAATTGATACATTACTTTAGATAATGCTTTTTTGTTCAAAAGTTCTAGAACATATAAAAGAAGCGAATTTCACAAGTTTTTACATAAAGATCAAAACAAATATGAATTAAAAAAAATTTTTTTTAGGCGAGATTTATCAATTCAAGATAAAAGAAAAGTTTTGATCTTATTAGAGAAAATAGCTCAAGAAGTACAATTTGTTTTAACAATTGAAGATGATATTTATAAAGATATTGAAACTCTAGATCGAAAAATTAAAGAAAGAATAAATTTAGGAAAAATACTTAAAAATAGAGAATATGAAAAGGATAATAACCTTATATTAACTAAGCACGAATATATCCAAATATTAAATAAATATATTCAAAGGCCACTAAAAGAAAAACAAATAGAAAATAGTTTCTTTTCACTCTTGATGAGAAATTCATGTAATTACTCAGTTCCGGGCGCAGGAAAAACAGCAACTGTTCTAGGCACATATGCTTATTTATATGATAAGAAAATAGTTGATAAAATTGTAGTTATATGTCCTAAAAACTCCTTTGACTCATGGGCTAATGAATGAAAAAGCACTTTTGGAAGCAGAATAAGATTAAATTTACTTAAAATAAATTTTAACTTAACAAACAAAAGTGAATTAATTTCAAAAGCTATAAATAAAAATTTAATTATTATAAATTATGAAAAAGCCAATTCGTTTAAATATCAAATAAAGAAAATTATAGATAGTAAAACTTTGGTTATTTTTGATGAAATACATAAAATTAAAAATCCTGAAGGCGTTAGAGCTAAATCATGATTAAATATAATTGAAGAATCTAAACCCTGGGGTACTATACAATTAACAGGAACGCCTATACCTAATAGCTACAAGGACGTTTTAAACTATGCTAAACTCATTTTCGGAAGTGAGTTAAAACATTATTTTAATCATGATAGTAGCGAACTAAATTCGCAAAATTTGAGTGAGCATAAGCGTAGACAAATTAATAATGAACTATACCCATTTTTTGTTAGAACATCAAAATCTGACTTAAATATACCCGAACCATTAGAAGACAGAATAATTATTTCTCAAGCTACTGATGAAGAAAATGAAGCATTTAGAATAATAAAAAACTCAATTGAAAATCCTCTTATAAGAATTATCAGATTACTGCAACTAGAATCCAACCCTGAGTTGTTGTTTAAATCTATTAATTGAAAAGAATTAGAGAATGTATGAACTGTATTAGATAATGAAACTAGGGATATAGAACAATATGACTATACTGCTGAATTAAGAGAATTATTATCCGAAATTAATACTAGTTCGAAATTTAATAAGTTGATTAACTTAGTTAGTAAACTTAAAGCGCAAAATAAAAAAATTATAATTTGATGTGTTTTTGCTGAAACAATAAATAAAATTCACAATAGATTAAATGAATTATTAATTAATTCTGAAATGATTTATGGAGCAACCGCAGACAAAGATAGAACTAGACTAATCAATGCTTTTAACAACAATGAAATAGATGTGCTTATAACAAATCCGCATACATTAGCTGAGTCTGTTTCATTTCATAAAGTATGTCATGATGCTATTTATTATGAACTAAGTTATAATCTTGTTCACTTTCTTCAATCTAAAAATAGAATACACAGATTAGGTTTAACAAATAAGGATTATACACAATATTATATAATGGAAGAACAGTACAATAATTTTATCTATCCATTTTCACTATCTAACAGAATCTATGAAAGACTGCAAGAAAAAGAAGAAGTAATGTTGAATGCAGTTGAAAGGCAGGACCTAGAAACCAATGTGTTCTCAACAGACGAAGATATTAAATATATTTTAGACGACTTAAAATAAATAACTAAAAATACCAATATCTCTATTTTGTTGTTATATTGGTATTTTTTAAATGAATAAAAGAATATTATTTGTATTTAATTTAGATATTTTGCAACTTAAATTAATAATGGTCGCTTTCTAAATTAGGTATAAATTAGATCGCATTGAGTTTTTATTTAAAAATCAAAGTAAAGATGGATTCTATTCTTGAAAAGGATTAAAGTACTTCTTATATGAATATGAATTAAAACTTCAAAACAAATATAATCAAAAATCAAAAGTTGTATGAGAAACTTGAAATAATGATAAGAAAGAAGATACTATTGAACATATATATCCGCAAATGGATACTGACCCATATTGAGTTAAACGTTTTAATATTATTGATGACGACCAAAAAGTTATTTTTTTGCATAATCTTGGTAACTTAGTTTTAACCTCGCGTAAAGGTAATGCTTCGCTAGGAAATAGTGGTTATGACCTAAAACGTGGTATAGAAAATAGAAAATCTAATAAGCACTATTTAAGCACTATTATTGTGAGGGATCATATAGCGAAATAGAAATATCAACCGAGTACACAGAATGAACTCCGTACAATATTATTGAAAGAAATAATAAATTATTAGATTTTATGTGTAAAAGATGAGATTTTAAAATTGATGATAAATATAAAAATAATAAATATTTATATCCTAAAAATATTATAGAACCAAAGGGTGAAAACTAGAATTACTTTTTAATTTATTAATTCTAGTATAGTCTCTTTTTTTTAGAATTTTGTGTAGTGTTTTTCTTTTTTATTATCTTCACATATGGTTATAAACAATATTTAAAACAAAATAAGATAATTAAGAAAACATTATCTTATTTTAAACTTTAAATTTTAATAAAAATTAGATTAATAATTAGATAAATCATTTATTAACAAAATATATTTATTAGGAGATAATGGCGCTTGTCTATTTTTTTAATAGCTACACAATTAAAAAATATATAAGTATAAATACTCGAAAGTCAACCATGTACTAAAAATTCAAAATCTGAATACATCTAATAAAATTACTTGTTATTTTATATATTTCAAAATTTATTAAGTTGTACAATTAAAATTGTAATTTTTTTAGAGGTTTAGATATGAAAGAAGTTTTAATAAGTACATTAAATAATACTAGTTTATGAGGTGTAATAATAGCTAGCGTTTTTGTTATCTCAATTGGTTTTATTTTGATGAAAACCAACATTTTTAAAAAGGAATGATTACCTGGATTTACTTCTGTAATTATGAATGTTTCATTGCCTGCCATTGCAGTAAAAGGTTTCATGTCTGATATTAATATGGGTAAATTAAAAGAACAAGCTTGAATATTATTAATTTCTTTTATATTTTATTTTGTTCTTTCATTAGTGGCTTATCTATGAATGAAATTCTTTTATAGAAAAGTTCCTAAATCGGTTGAAAATGCAAATGAGGAAACTATTATAGGTGCACTATCAGGGACGGATGAAAAAGATAGTCCTAGAGACAAAGCGCTTGTTATGTGAATGCTTTTAATTTTTGGCTCAACCATAACATTTGGTATGCCAATAGCTGATGAATTTTACAAAAATACACCAAGTCATGATACAGCATTAGTTTCGGTGAATGTTTTTAATATCATGCAAAGAGTTTTCTGTTATACATATTGCTTTATGATGATTAAAGGTATTAGATTAAATAAACAAAATGTTAAAAAATCTTTAAGATCAATAGCCTTAAATCCAGCTTTAATAGGTACTTTCGTTGGTTTAGGACTTTGATTATCTCAATTAATTCCAGGATTAGGCGCATCTTCAATTCCTGCTGATATTAAATTCAATCTTGATCCAAAAACATCTATTCAATTAGTTTCAAAAGCAAAATTTGGAACAAACATGCAACCTATATTCTTTGATGCTGATAATAATAAATATATTTTTAATTCAGCGATAAATAATTACCAACTAACAGAAATTAATCCAACCGGTTGATTTGATTTTAAGATAACATTACCTTATTTTTATAAAATAGCAGCAGTTCTTTCAGAATTATGTACTCCATTAATTTGGCTAACAATTGGAATGAAAATTAGTGAATCTAAACTTAAAAGTTTATTCGCAGATAAGCAAGCTTGACTATATTCATTTTTAAAATTAATAGTAATTCAATTAATAATATTTGGATCGTTATTCTTATTGAATTATTATGGAAAAATTACAAAAGTAAGTGCTATATCTATTATGATAATAACTGCAACTCCTCCAGGCGCAGCGCCTATGGCATTTGTTTTAAATGAAAAAAGAGCAAGCCACTTTGCTGTTAGAGCTTCAACTCTAAGTACCTTACTCTCTTTATTTATTATTCCATTTTGGATTATAATATCTGAAATTGTTTATATTTAGTAAAAACTAGTTTTACATTTTTTTGCCATTAATTATATAATGAACATTATGTTTAATAGAAGGATCTACTGAATTTGACACTGGACAAAATGAGTGTGATAATTTTAGCAATTCTACTAATTTATTATTATCTACATCTTTTGCATTTAAAATGTGTGTTACATCAATTTCTTTAAAACCTGGATGAACTTTGAAATCCGTTAATCTTTTAGCTTCAATTTGAACTTCATATGATTCTCATTTAATCTTTTCATTGAATGATACATAGTTAAATAAAGCTTGTTCACAACCACATAAGGCACTTAGGAATGTTGAAATAGGGTTAAAAGCTTCTTTTCCATTAAGATCTATAAGGTGTTTTACTCCAGCTTCATTTGTTGCAACAGAATGTCTGTTTACTGGGTCAAATTTAGCGCTAACTTTATATACGCTCATATTTTCTTTTTCCATAATTATCTCCTTGTTTAATTTTTTGTCTTCTATCATTATAAAACAAATAAAGTACCGAAAATCTTTTAGTGTTGTTTAAATATTTTTTTTACAAAAATGTGTTATTTTTTTAACACAAATGAGTTTTATGTGTAATTTTAGTCAAAATTAAAAAAAGCATAAAATAAAATTAGTTTTTACCAAATCTTTTATTTTGCTAATATTGATTTTAATTTATAATAATAACGCTTTTAATAAAAGGCATATGCCGGCTTAGCTCAGTTGGTAGAGCAACTGACTTGTAATCAGTAGGTCGTAGGTTCGAGTCCTATAGCCGGCACCATATATGCAAACTTAGTGTTTAAATAAGGTGCAATTCCTTTAAGCATATAAAAAGCGCGAGTGGTGAAATTGGCAGACACGCTAGATTTAGGCTCTAGTGCTTTACGGCATGAGGGTTCAAGTCCCTCCCCGCGCACCATTTCATTTAATTGACCAAACACAGCAATGTGTTTTTTTTATTTTTGAAGTATTTTATTTTTCCATTTTTATTTCTTTTTTTAAAAACCGGACTATATGTTTATGGAGGTGAAAAATGATTTTATATAGAATCGGAGAAATTGTTTATAAACGTCAAAATAATTTAATTTTTGAAAGTCAAGGAATTGGTTATTCATTAATTTTTCCAAATCACGAAAGAGTTAGCGAAAAAGCCAAATTAAAGCTTTATATTTATGAAATAAAGAATGATTATTATCAAGCTACATATGCTTTTAAAGAATTTAAAGAAAGACTTTTATTTACTGATTTAATTGGTATAGCTGGAATAGGTCCAAGAGTTGCTTTCAATATCTTGAACCATGGTTGAGAAAAAGTTGTTGCTTATATTGCAAATGGTAATTATGAAGAATTAGTCAAAATACCTTATTTGAATCCTAAAGTAGCAAGACTAGTTGTTGTTGAATTACAAAATAAATGACAAAAAATTTCAAGTCCAGATAAAAATAACGAAGTAGCGAAAAATATATCGATTATGAATGAGGCAACTGAAACATTAAAGATGCTAGGTTTTAAGAAAAATCAAATAGAAAGCGCTTTAGCAAAAGCAAATGAAACAACTAATGTTGAATTATTAATTGAAGAAGCAATAAAAATAATGAGTACAAAATATGAATCAACTTCGGCTTAGACCTACTTCATTTGATGAATTTATTGGCCAGGAAAAACTAGTTGCAACAATAAAAACGATGATTAGTGGGGCAAAGTATAGAAATGAAGTATTAGACCATATTTTATTTAGTGGATCTCCCGGGACTGGCAAAACTTCCTTGGCTAGCATTATAGGTAATGAGATGCAAGTTAAAATTCATTTTCTTCAAGGATCTATGCTTGAAAAAAAATCTGATATTCTAAGTGTGTTTGCAAATGTTAAACATGGAGATATTGTTTTTATTGATGAAATTCATAGTGTTAATAAAGGCGTTGAGGAACTAATCTATAATGCTATGGAGGATTACAAAATAGACATAGTTATAGGTCCAGAGGGAAATTCTAAAGCAATGAGAATGAATCTAAATCCGTTCACTTTAATAGGCGCTACAACTAAGCTTAATTTAATTAGTCAGCCTTTTAAAGACAGATTTGGATTTTTAGCAAGAATGTCTAATTATAAACTTCAAGATATTGAAAATGTAATTCGTAATTCAGCTAATATTTTAAATATCAAAATTGATAATGATGTTGAAAAAATAATTGCTTTATATTCGAAACGAACTCCTAGAGTTGCAAATCATCTTTTAAAAAGAATTTACGATTTTTCAATTCAAGAGCATGAGAAATCTATCTCAAAAGAAACTTCATTTAAAACATTCAAACATTTAGATTTATATGATTTGGGTTTGAATAGAGATCACATAGAATATTTAAAAGTATTGAAAGACACTTTTGATCTTAAATTTGCATCATTAGATTCAATAGCCGGGATAATCAATCAAGAAAAAGACAATATAATTAGCGAAATAGAACCTATACTTTTATCTTTAAAACTAATACAAAAAGGTCCAAGAGGAAGACGGATTACATCACAAGGAATTGATTATCTTTTGAGAAACTCAATATCATTGAATAGTTAAATGAAAATATTGTGCTTAATATATTAGTATTAATATATAATAAATAACATTATGTTAAGAAAGATCGGCAATTTCTTTAAAAAAATTATTAGTCCAACTAACTGAAAAAGGTGACTAATTCTATTTATAACATTAGTATCCACAATAGTAGCTATTGTTTGTGGCTCAATTTTCTTTACATCTAAAAACATTAACAAATCCGTTGAATATAACGGTGGTGTTGAATTTTTAATTAAGATTAATAAAGGTGATAAACCTGATGAAGCAATTGATGAAAAATTTTCAAAAGAAGTTTCTAAAGCTATTGAAGAGCGCTTAAACGGTGGTGTTGCTTTCAATGGAACGTCAGTTGAAGTTCAAGGAAATGGTAAAATTAGAATTACAAAAAATGGTGAATTATCTAAGGAAGAAAGATCAGAATTTGAAAAAATTATTAGTAACAAACCAACTTTAATTTTGACTGATTCATCAATGATTCCATTATTTATTGATGGTGAGTTTAATAGAAGCAGAAATAAATTAGACTATGATTTGATATCATCAGATCCAAAAGAATTGAGAAGATATGTTGCGCCTCTAAAACCTAATGGTTCAGAAGCAATTCTAACTGGTGGTCAATACGGGCAAGATGCTTCATCAAAATCAGTTTCTGTAACTTTATTAAATTATGAAGCTCAATTAGAATGAGAAGCTGCTACTGAATTCATTTCAACTCAAACTAGAGACAAAGCAATTTTAATGTGAATAAATTTAGATGATTTAATTAATATGGCCAAGGAAGATTTCTATGATGATTGAGTAGATTCTGGTAAAAATCCATATAATTTTGTTCATGTGGATAACAAGATTTTTAATAGCAGTAACAATACACCAAATGCTAAAAAATTATATACATTTGATGCTAAGAAATATTTAATAAGTGAGGCTAGAGTTGGCGAAAAACTATCAGCACCTACATTTAGAATAACAGGTAGATTTAGTGATCAAGAAGCTAGACAATTATCAGCCAACATTAATTACGGTTCATCAAATTATTCATTAGATGTCCTATCGTCAAACTATGTGCAACCAGATAATACAAGCAATTCATTTGAAAGTGCATTATTAGCCGGAGCTGTTGTATTTGGATTAATCTCAATTTTTATGATTGTGAATTATGGAGTCCTAGGACTATTAAGCACTGTTTCAATATCCTTATACATGTTCCTAACTTTACTAATGTTTGCATTTTTACAAGGTGAATATTCACCAGTTACTATTGCGGCTTTAATAATCGGTATTGGTATAAGTGTGGATTCAAACATAATTGTTTTTGAACGGCTTAAGAACGAAGTTTATTCTGGCGAGCGGCTTAAAAAGTCAATGAAGTTATCTAATAAAAAGTCACTGTCTTCAATTATTGATGCAAATATTACAACATTAATTGTTTCATTTATTCTATTTTACTTTGGCACATCAAAGGTAAAAGGGTTCAGTATATCATTAATTTTTTCAGTAATATTTACTCTAGTGGTTATGTTGCTATTTACAAGAACTTTAAGTCAAATTCTTATAAACACCGGAGTGTTTGATAATCGAATCTGATTATTAGGAATGTATAAGAAAAAAATAAATAATATTAATCAAACAAAAGGTTTTAGAAGTTTTAACTTTATTAAACACGCTAAATGGTTTGTTTTAGGATCCTTATTATTTATATTAATCGGTGGTATAGTTTACGGTTCATTTGCGGGAATTAATAATGACTTTTGAGCAGGATTCAATCGTTCAATAGAATTTAGAGGTGGAGTTAATATATCACTTCAAAGCGCAGAAACTTCTTTTATAGACCATGCAAGAGCTCTAGAAATAAAAGACTATATTATTAATCATAACGATGTTTTCAAAATAGATAATATTGAAAATTACATTAATATTATTCCAGCTGATTCAAATAAATTAGAATGAAAAGTAGTTATTGAAACACCACAAAATCTAACAGCAAGACTAAAAGAAATAAACTCTGAGTTAGCAAAAGTTTTTAAAGACACTGATCCTATATCATTTGGTATTTCTTCAATTGAAGCTCAAGAATTATTGAAAAATGCTATGTTGTCTATAGGTATTAGTTTTGCCGGAATTATTATCTATACAATGGTGCGTTTAAAATGAACATTTTCAACAGCGGCTATCATTGGATTATTACACGATATTGTTATGACAATAAGCTTTGTTGTAATTACTAGACTTCAAATGTCGCCAATTATAATTGCAGCTATGCTTTCAATAATTGCCTTTTCAATTAATGATACAGTTGTAGTATTTGATAGAATTCGTGAAACAATTAATAATGAATATCATAACCAAATTCTTTCTAAAGAACAAATAGCTAAAATAGCTAATTCTTCAATCGCTGATGTATTCAAAAGAAGTATTTATACTTCAGCAACTACAATTGCAGCTGTTGCTGTACTATTAATGTTTGGTAATGCAACTGACTTGTCATTTAATATTATGATGGTATTTGGTTTAGCTATTGGTTCATATAGTTCTATTTTCATAGCTACAAGAATGTGAACAATATTAGAAAATAGAAGACAAAAAGGTATCAAACATAGAATGGAAAAAGGTTTTTGAAATCTTCCGGGTCCTACCGAACAAATATTCCAAGGAATCAATGATTATACAGCCTAAAGTGTAAAAGTTATTTTGCACTTTTTATTTTTTTGTTTTAATTTAGTAACTATGTTTTACTTAATAAATAAAGAAAAAGGAATAAGTAGTTTTAAAGCTATTAAACAATTTGCAAAAGAAATTAAAGCAACTAAGATAGGTCATACCGGTACATTAGATCCATTAGCAAGTGGTTTATTATTAGTCGCAACTGATGAAGATACAAAATTAATTCAATATATCGAAGATAAGACTAAAGCATATACCACTTGAATTAAATTTGGTTCTCAAACTTCTACATATGATGAAGAAGGCGAAATTTTAAATAAGTCAGGTCAAAAAATAACTTTTAATCAAGAAATAATGGACAAAATGATTGAATGATTTATAAAACAAAATAGTCAAATACCCCCTATTTTTAGTGCAAAAAAAATTAATGGTGTGCGTTCATATGATTTAGCACGCGAAGGCAAATTAGTTGAATTAAAAGAGCAATTAATAAAAGTGCAAAATGCAGGTATCCTTTCATTCGATGATGAAAATCAAAGAATAGAATTTTATCTCGAGGTTTCTAATGGAACATATATTCGTTCATTAGCAAATGATTTAGGCATTTTTATGCATAATTTTGCATATATGCAATCTCTTGAGAGAGTTAAAATTTCTTCACTTGATAAATCATTACTTAAAAATAGTAATTTTGCTAAAATAGATATTACACCCCTTTTAAGGTATGAAGTAATTCAATTGGATAATAATGAAATTAAAACGTTGAAAAACGGTATTTCATTGCCAAATAAAAAACATTTAAAAAGTGGTAAATACTTTATAAGTACTAACACCGATAAAGAAACCATTTTAGGAATTATTGAAGCCTTTAAAGAAACAATAAAACCAATTAAACTTTTTGGGAATAGATTAAAAAATATTAATTATTAGATTTTCTAAGAAGTTTAATTGCAATCAAGAGGAGATAGTTATGATTACAAAAAAACTTCAAGTAGAAAATATTAAAATGGCTGCATTTGATGTGGATGGTACAATACTTCCATATTCAAGAGAAACTCTTTCAAAAAACATGAAGGAAATGTTTGCTGAGCTAGAAAATAATAAAATCATAACTGTTATCGCAACAGCACGTGATTTTGTAACAATTGGAGATTTATTAGATGAATCTAATAATGTTAGTTATTTTGTAGGTGCAAATGGAATGTTTGTTTATGATATCAAAAATAAGAAGATTATTAATGAGTCCCCTGCTAAATTAAGTGATATAAAAATAATTTATAAAAAACTAAAGGAACATAATTGTGTTAAAGGATTTACTATAACTAACCTTGATACAATTTATAAATCTAATGATTATGATGCGGAAAATAGTTGATTTCATAGACCTTTTTTAGATCACGTTGAAATGATGGATTTCGATAAAATGAGCGATGAACATTTACACGTACCTACTGTTATGTGCGAAAATTATGATGATGTTATAAAAGCTACACAAGTTATCAAAGAAACTATCAAGGACAATAATATGAATTTAGAGATATCAAGTTCTTGGAGTAAAGGCTTATTTATTTCACCTAAGGGCGTTACAAAAAGTAGTGCTTTGAAATGATTAGCTCAATATCTTAATTTAAATTCTAAGAAAAATCTTATTGCTTTTGGCGACAGTGCAAATGATTACCATATGCTTCGTGATTCAGCATATGGTGTTGCCATGGAGCATTCAACCAACTATGTAAAAAGAGTTGCTAATGATGTTGCTCTTTCTCCTGACAAGGATGGTACATATTACAAGTTAAAAGAATTGAATATTATTTAAGTTATATTCTATAATTATTTTATGTCTTTAAATATTTATAGTTTTGAAAACATTCCAAAATTTAATAAACCTATTTTTATATTAGGTTCTTTTGAATCTTTTCATATTGGACATTATAAACTTCTTGAAAAAGCCAAGGAATTAAGTCAAGATAAAAGAGATATAGTTCTTCTTTATTTTAAAGATGTAGAAAATCTTCCTAAAATGTATTCAGGAATTTTTACAGATTATGAAACTAGAATTCAAAATTTTGCTAATTTAAAAATTCAAAACGCTATTGAAATTGAGTATTTAACAAATAGTAAAAAAAGCCCAAAAGACTTCATTTTAGAATTAACTAAAAACCAAAGCGATTTTGATTTTGTTTGTGGTTCTGATTTTAGTTTCGGATACAAAGGGCAAGGCAAGCCTGAAACCTTGCTAAAAGAATATAACAATAAAGTTCATGTTGTTGATATTTTTAAATTGAACAATAATATTAAAATATCAACTACATACTTAAAACAACTTTTACAATTAGGTGAGATAGATCTTGTGAATACATTAAATTCCTGAACTTATGGTTTTAACGCAAAACTCATAAAAGATTTAGACAACAATTCATTTAGTGTAGAACCTAAAAACAAGTTTTTGATTAAATTATTGCCTGCATTTTATATTGCTAAAATTGAAATAAATAGTTATCAATATTATTCAGTTATTCAAATTGAAAATGATACATGGCCAATTCAATTTATTGATTTTGAAGCAACTAATTTACAAAGCCAAGATGTTAAGATTTTTATTATTGATAAAATCAATTTTGAAATTAGAAAAAGTAATGAAATTACTGAAGAAATAATAAAAAAAGCTAAAGAAAAGTTCTTAGCTTAGTTTATATTTTGAATTTTTTTTCGCCAACATTAATGTTTATATTAGTATCAATTTCAATTTTTCTAGTATTTATACCACATGTATCTAGAATGTTTCTGGAAATTTTAGCATCATCTGTATCATGATATTTATCATTTTCATAAACAATTTCAACAATTCCGGATTGAGATATTGTTTTAGCACAATTTGAACAAGGGAATAGTGATGTATACATTACACAATCCTCAAATTTATCTTGAGAATTAAGAATAGCATTCATTTCAGCATGTATTACATAAGCATATTTAGTCTCAGAAGCTTTTTCACCGTCTCTTGACCAAGGAAATTCAGTATCTAAACCTTGAGGCATTCCATTGTATCCTAGAGAAATAACTCTTTTATTTTTGTTTACAATACAAGCCCCAACTTTTGTTGACGGGTCTTTAGATCTTAAAGCGCTAACTTTAGCAAGCGCCATAAAGTAACCATCTCAATATAGTGATTCATTTTTTTTCATAAAAATATTTTAATACAAATTTATTTTCTTTTATATTGTTTAGAACTTAATAAAATAATAACTATGAATAAAAAAGGTGATATTGCATTTGGAAAAATTATAGAATTAAATGTTCAAAGACTTAGAGTAGTAACAAGATCAAATTATATTTTTGAAATACCTAAAAAATATATTTTGGATTGAAGTCCATCAAAAATATTAAGTGAATTTAAAGTGGGCGAAAAAATTAATTTTATTATTGAAAGCGTAGACAAAAAAAATAAGACTGGTATTGGAAATTTTAAAAAGCTACATGCTTTATATGAACGTTCTCCATTTCAACGTGAAATTAAAGAAACTAAACACGGATTTAAAAACTTGATTGACGATTTAGGTACATACGTTGATCTAGACGATAAAAAATAATAATGGATATAAATTATGAATAAAATTGAATTAAATACTTATAACTATTCTCCTGATTTTAAGAATGACTCTTTGATTAAAAGAGGTCAATCAATAATTCAAGGAATTAAGAATAAAAAATTAGACGGTTTTGAACATCTAGGTTTTCATGAACTAATAATGAATTTTACTGAAAAAAATACATCCCATTTATATGACTTAGTGAAATTAATGGTCAAATACAAAATTGAAGACTTATTTATTTTTACAAATAATAATTTATTCAACACCTATAAAATAGGTGAAGATTTCTTATTCAAATATGATCTCTTAGCAAATAAAAAAATAAGATTTCATTTTTTCAATGAAAATGACGGCATAGAAAGATGCTTGGAAAAATTTACCGATTTAAAAGATAAGATAAGTTTTAACAAAATCGGCTTTTTTATAGCTTCTAACGAAAAATTTGAAGATTATTTTATTAATTTTATAAAGTTAGTATTCAATAATTATCAACTAAAAAATGGATATTATCAAACTCTAAATAAAACTTTTTTTGCTGTTAAAGAAATCATAGAAAAACAGTTAAATTTTCTAAATGTTTTAGAAGAAAATAAGATTATTATTCCTAAAATAATGCACAATGATTATTCTTTTTTTAATGAGGGGACCTTAATTCTTTTACTAATAAAAGGAGCGAATATTAAAAATATAATTGAAGGTTATTCTGCTGCATGTGTTAATTTTGTTAGCGATAATCTTTTAGATAACACAGCATTTCAATATGCCTATATAAGATATCAAATAATAAAAAAGAATTCCATTAATGCTATGATTGGCACTTCAGAATATTTATCTAGATTTTTAAATGAAAGTTCTAAATTAATCAACAATGTTTTCGACTTAAAAAGTTATTCTTTTGGAACAATATATCCTCGGGAAATGTATACTTATGGTCAATATTTAATTGATAATGTTGAAGATTTATTTGTTACTATGTTTTCAATTAACCACGAAAAAACTGACTATAGAATGACAGATGACATTAGTAATAGCGATTTTTTAACCAAAATAAATGAAAGTAAAATTAGTTCATACCAAAATCTAATAAAAGATGGAATAATAACAACGATGAATAATATTGCACAAATACCTATATGTAAGGTGACTATACCTGATGGAAGCGAGTTTTCACTAGGAATGCTAATATGTTTTATTTATTGGTCAATTATTTATGAAGCTCATTTAAACAAAGTAAACCCTTTTGTAAAATAAATTAAGGAGTTAATATGAAAGAAACAGTTACATTAAATTTATCTCATGCCTTAAAACTCAAAGAGATTTTAGAATACAAAAATAAAGTAGAAAAGATTCATAAATCTATTTTTGACTATAGTGTTGATGAAAAAGAATGGCTAGGTTGAATAGAACAACCTTCAAGAGTTTCAAATGAAGAAATTGAAAAGATGGAAAACATTGTTGACTTATGACAAATGAATAAAATAGAAGCTGTTGTTATTATTGGAATTGGTGGTTCTTATTTAGGGGCAAAATCAGGTTATGAATTTATGTTTGGACCTTATTCGCCAAACAAACCTAAAATAGAGTTAATCTTTAGTGGGAATACTGTAAGTAGTGAGAGTTTAATCAATCAACTTAAATATCTTGAAAATAAAAAGTTTGCTATTAATGTTATTTCTAAAAGTGGCACAACCCTAGAACCAGCTATAGCTTTCCGTGAATTTAGGAAATTGTTAGAAAGGAATGTCGGAATTCCTAAAGCAAGAGATTTTATTGTTGCAACAACAGATGCCAAGAAAGGCAAACTATTTGATTTTGCTAATCAAATGGGATACCATAAGTTAGTTGTACCTGATGATATTGGTGGTAGATTTAGTGTTCTAAGTCCTGTTGGGTTATTTCCATTCATTTGCGCAGGAATTAATGTTAGAGAATTATTAAAAGGCGCTCATGACTGCGTTGAGTATGTTAAAAATAAACCATTTGAAGAAAACTATGCTTATCAATATGCTGCAGCTAGACATATTTTAAGTAAAAAGTATAACGTTGAGATGATGGTTAATTATGAACCTAAATTAAGATATTTTAGTGAATGGTGAAAACAATTATTTGGTGAAAGTGAAGGCAAGAATAATCTAGGATTACTTCCAACATCTTGTCAATTTTCAACTGACTTACATTCGCTAGGCCAATTTATTCAAGAGGGTAAAAAGATATTGTTTGAATCACATTTAATTTTAGATAAACCTAAAAAAGATTTAATTTTAGATTTTAAAAAAGAACAATTTGATGACGGTTTGGTTTATTTAGATGGGAAAAGTCTTCATGAAATTAATTGAAATATTTTTGAGTCTAGTGTTGAAGCACATAGCAAGGACGCAAATATTCCAAATTTAGTTTTTCATTTAAAGGATGATTCTGAATATTCATTAGGCTATTTATTCCAATTTTTTATGTTCAGTGTAACAATGAGTGCCTATCTTCTTGGCGTTAATCCATTTAATCAGCCTGGTGTTGAAATATATAAAACAAACATGTCTAGAATTCTTAATTAATAGAGTAAAAGATCCAGCAACAATTTGCTTGGTTTTTTAATGCTTTTTTTGATTAGTATTTATAATATTTATATGCCAGAAATGCCAGAAGTTATTACAGTTGTTAAGGATCTAAAAAAACTAGTTGTTAATAAAAGAATTGATAAAGTTTTTATTAGAACTCCAAAATTAATAAAAGAAGTATCTATAAATGAATTTACTTCATTTTTAATTAATGAAACAATTATAGATATTAGAAATTTAGGGAAACATATTATTTTTTATTTAACTAACGATAAGTATTTATTAAGTCATTTAAGGATGACTGGTAAGTATTTTGTTTATAAATCTTTTAGAAAACCTACAATTCATGATCATCTATATTTCCAACTAAGCGATGGTTCATTTATTTTTTATAATGATGCAAGACAATTTGGAACATTCCATATTAAAACAAAGGAAACTTTATATACAACAAAACCTTTAAATTCCCTAGGCCAAACACCAGATAAAATTGATGCTAATACTTTGTATAATAAATTAAAAAAGAAAACTATCCCTATTAAGTTAACACTTTTAGATCAAAGTATTGTTTTGGGTTTGGGAAATATTTATGTTAATGAAGCTTTATTTGCTGCTAAAATTCATCCTGAAACACCTACTAATAAAGTTACAATTGAAGAATTAAAAAGAATTCTTATTTTTTCAGACCAAATTATGAAAAAATCTGTAGAGCTAGGCGGTTCTTCTATCCAATCATATTCAAGTGTTAATGGTGTTAGAGGTGGATATCAAAATCATTTAAAGGTTCATTTAAGAAATAATTTACCATGTTTTGAATGTAATACTAAAATTGAGCGAATGTATATTAACAAACGCTCAACGTATTATTGTCCTAAATGTCAAAGTCAAATAAAGGAGTAATCGTGAATGAAGATGAAGAATTTATGAATGCAATATTAAGACAAGCCGAAAATATTGATTATGATGAAGATGAAGAATTTGGTAGTGGTTGCGAAGAACATTTTATTGACTTACACGGTATGTCTGTAAATGAAGCGGTAGCTGCTTTTGAATTAGCTTTGATTGAAACTCACAATAGACAATGTAAATCATTAACAGTGATTGTTGGTCATGGAACCAAAACACTTAAAACACATATTGAAGACATATTAATTAGGGATAATTTAAAATATACGCTAACTAAAAACAAAGCAGGTTTTAGAATAAAATTAAAATAAATACTCATAAATAATCAATCTATGAGCCTTTATTTTATTTATTTATATTATCATTAGTTTCATCTAAATTATTATCAATTTTATATTCTAAATCGTTATTTATTTTTAATTCTTTTTCTTCAATTTCTTTTGTTAATTCTTCTATATTTGTTGAAGTTAAATTTAATCCAAATGGCGCTAATAATTCTAACAACATGTATAATAAGTAAAAATCATCAATAATTTTTTCTGATATTTTTTCAGATAATTTATGTACATTAATAGAATGATTTTTAAAAAATAAATCAAATAATTCAGTTGGTGTATCAAAGAATATATATGCTTCTTGTTCTCTAATAAACATTGATAAATTTGTTAGTTTTTTAAGTCTGAATCTTTGTTTTTTATCAATGATATTTATAAAATGACCTAGTATTAACTCACCACTAATTAGTTTAAGAAAATCTATATTATTTGAATCATTAAGTCATTCATTAAGTAATTCTTTGTCATTAACTTTAAGATATAAATGTTCATATTCTTTTTTAGAAAAAACTATTTCTTCAAAATTTGCAGGTGTGTAATTATTGTTTTTGTCAAATAGTGTAAGTGATATTTTTTCATTAAAGTTTTTTAATTTAGCTGCTATTGCAAAACGTTTAATTGATGAATTAAGTTCAATTCTAGATCCATAAATTGTAGAACCATCTTTTTTAAGTTGTTTTATATATTTATTTTTTAAATCATTAATATTTTTTCACGAATTTGATTTGTATTCCAAATTTTGCATTTTGAATAAATGGGAGTCGTTGTGAAATTCATATTGTTCATATTTGTTATTTGAGCAATAAAAATTATTGTCAATATCTTTAAAATTTGAAATATTTTTGAAAAACTTTATTAAGCTATATTTTTTTAGTTCTTCATCGCCATAATGGTTAGTGTATGTTAGATTTAGAAAATTAAAAATTTGGTTGTAGATTTTATATTTATTAAATTTATTTATAATTTGCTTAGCTAAATATTTATGAGATTTTACGCCCAGAGAGAATAAAATAAATCCAATAAATGTAAAAAATAATCCAAACGATAATGGTACAAGTAATTTTCATTCTTTATTAAAAGGGTTGTTTTCTTTATACATAAATAGTAATGCAATTGTCACAGTTATTATAGTAATTATTAATCCCGATAATAAAAATCCTAGGCCTATTCATTTTCAGATTTTTGCCAAATGTACGTGTTTTTTATTTTGCTTATCTTTTAGTACTTTTTCAATTTCTTTATTTGCAATTTTAAAAACCGCTGAATGTGTATGAGATGAAAAAGCATCTTTTGACATGATATTATTTCAACTTTCCATGGTATCTCCTAATAGTATTTATATATTGATTATTTAATTATATATGTTTATTGTATTATCTATTAAGTAATTAAAATAGTTAAATAAAGAATAATAAAAAACTCCAATTAAGGAGTTTCATTTTGTCTTATTAAACTTTCTTAGATCCAAAAACAATTGAAATAATAAGTAAGATTAATGAAATTGATACAGCTAATAGTGTTGCTAGTAAATCAAGTCATCAATTTCATCCATGTAGATTTTTGTAATTTGAATTACCTAGAACTACAGATAATAGTATTGTTGCAGAACAAATAAATAAGATAATTATCATTGATAACATCAATTGTCCAATAGGTGTAGTTTTTGATTTTCTAAATATATCTACAAAATAAACAATGAAAATTTGTGTTGCAAGAACAAAAGTAACTGAACCACAGATCATTGTCGTCGTTGTTATTAAGTAATTTTTATTATAGTCTTTTGATGAAAATAAGTAAATCACTGAAAGAATTGATATCGCAATGATTATTGCTGAATGCATAACGGTAATTGTCATAAAACGTGATTTTTTCATTTCGCCTCCTTTTTACTTTAATTTTAGCAAAACAATTGTTGCTTTTAAATAAATAAATTAAAGCTTTAGCTTTGATTCATTATGATTAATTAATCTTTTAATATTTGAGCGATGTGCAAAAATTATAACGATTGAATCAATGAAGAATAAAATTCCAGAAACATATCAATATCTACTTAAGCAACATGGTTTTAATGATTCTGTATGTTCAACTGAGTTCATAAAGAATCCAAGTATTCCTTGTGTCACTCAAGGAAAGAATGTTAATGGTATTAATATAAGTGTTGTGATTATGCCAGCTAATGAAACATATCTAGTTATAAAGAAAACTGTTAATCAAATAATTGCGGCTATTACAAAGATAACTACATTTATTGTTGCTATAAAACCAACTGAGCATGCTATTCCTTTTCCGCCCTTAAATTTAAAGTAAATTGGGAAAATATGACCTATAACAACACCTAATCCGAGAGCTTGTGGACTCATAAAATACTTATTTGCAAATTCTTGATAAGCGTATCTATTTAAAATAGCAACTATTAGAACTGGAACAAAAGTTTTTAATACATCTATTGCAAAAATTAGACCAGCTATTTTTTTGCCGTAAACTCTTAGAGCATTTGTTGCTCCAGCATTTTTTGAGCAATGTTTTCTAATATCATCTCGCATCTTTTTTTTGCTAACAATAATTGACGTATTCAATGATCCAAAAAATAGGTAGCCAATTAAAAAAAGTGCAAAATTAAGCAAGAAAATATAAATTATTTCCATAATCCTCCAAAATATATTTATAAATTTTACCATTAAATTAATTATTAATTATATTCAACAAGGTTTTCGTTTTTTCTATAAAATCTACCTTCTTTAGCTTCTTTTTTGCCATTCAATAATGTTGCATCAGCGCTGAAACTACATATGCTTTTAAAAATACTTTGACCAACACCATAAGAGTCAACTGGAGCCATATTATCTTCGAAAAATTTTATTTTTTCTGGATTAAAACCACTTGAGACAATTATTTTTACATTATTTGCTCCTGCTTCATCTAATGCCTTTCTAAGTCTTTTTATTTGTTCGACATTTACGCCATAAAAACTTTCATTATCAGGTTCATTATCGAACATGTGGTCTTTAATGTTTTTGGCTGTATCTACTCTAACTCCATAAAGTTTATCTTTAAGCAAATTGAAACATTCAACAGCTTCTTTTATTACATTATTATGATAATCAACAAGTGCAATTAGTTTGTTGTTTGGAAAAGTTTTAGAATATGCAATCATGGCAGCTTTAGTATCTCCGCCAAAATTTTGAATTAGAGCATGTGGTACTGAACCGAAGGTGCTTTCCTTATGATTTATATTATGCATATCTGTTGAAACACTCGTTATGCCTGCTACTGCAATAGCCTTACCATCGATTTTTTGCATTAAATAATGGTCGGCTCTGTCACCCATAAAAATTATATTTTTACCTTTTGCTGCTTTTTTACAATGATATCCATTCGTCGCTATTGATGATGATCTGCTTAAAATACCATCTATCATACCTTCAAATTTTCCAAAATCCTCATAGTGTCCTTCTAGTTCTAGAACTATATCAAGACTATTAATTATTGAGCCTTCTGGCAAATATCTAATTTTATATTTTGAAATATCAGAGTTATTTTTTAATAACTCTAAAACTTCATTCATACCTGCTAATAAGGAGTCATCTTTTCTTTGAAAGAATTGCAAAGTAATAATGTTTTTAGGCTTTTCTGAAGATATTATTTTCTCTGTTTTGTGGAAATATTTAGCAATATATTTATCTATTTTTTTCATTATGTTTCCTTAAATAAAATGTAAGACCAAGTCTATGTGTATAAATTATATAGTAAAAGATATTGAGACTAATCTTTCTTAGACTTAGTTATTATAAATTTATAAAAAGTGAAAATAAATTATTGTTATAATATCTTTAATTAGATATTTAAGTAATAGCTTTGTAAAAAAAATATGTGTATTTTGTATGTTTAATTCTTGAAACTTTAAATATTTTAAATATCAAATTTTTTGTGTCTTTAATTAAGGAAAAGCAAATATTTTCATGTTATAGCTTACTCAAAAATTGTACAGCACTAAAACTAGGATGGAGTTCTATATTAGTAGTTCTGGGTTATAGCTTACTCAAAAATTGTACAGCACTAAAACAAGTAAAAAACTATGTAAAAGATGCAATAAGTTATAGCTTACTCAAAAATTGTACAGCACTAAAACTAAGATATATTTTTATATCATTATACCTTTGTTATAGCTTACTCAAAAATTGTACAGCACTAAAACACGGTAATTAATGTTATAAGAGCGTTCAGCGTTATAGCTTACTCAAAAATTGTACAGCACTAAAACCAAATAGCCATTACAAAGACAAGATATAGGGTTATAGCTTACTCAAAAATTGTACAGCACTAAAACCATTTGCGATTTGCTCAAAAGTGTGCGGTAGTTATAGCTTACTCAAAAATTGTACAGCACTAAAACTCGGGTTTAGCGAAGCCGCCGGGGGAACCATGTTATAGCTTACTCAAAAATTGTACAGCACTAAAACCAGGTAGCACAGGCAAGAACTGACAAGCATGTTATAGCTTACTCAAAAATTGTACAGCACTAAAACTATTACTCATATCTATCCTCCTTAAACTGTGTTATAGCTTACTCAAAAATTGTACAGCACTAAAACGGTTTTTTTGCTGCATGAAATAGTTGCAAGGTTATAGCTTACTCAAAAATTGTACAGCACTAAAACATACAAAGACAAGTATATGATAGACAACAAGTTATAGCTTACTCAAAAATTGTACAGCACTAAAACAACGCACGGACGAAACTAAATTAAAAAAGTGTTATAGCTTACTCAAAAATTGTACAGCACTAAAACTCCTTTAATTATTTGCTATATAAATAATTTGTTATAGCTTACTCAAAAATTGTACAGCACTAAAACCTTTAAGTTTAGAGGTGTCTATATTCTTAGGTTATAGCTTACTCAAAAATTGTACAGCACTAAAACTAAATATTTATAATGATAGTGCGGATTTGAGTTATAGCTTACTCAAAAATTGTACAGCACTAAAACCACCCCTTTTATCTTTAACTACTTCACTTGGTTATAGCTTACTCAAAAATTGTACAGCACTAAAACTAACTTCAACAACATATCTATTATCTTTTTGTTATAGCTTACTCAAAAATTGTACAGCACTAAAACCATCCCAACCTCAAGCATAAGTATCTAAATGTTATAGCTTACTCAAAAATTGTACAGCACTAAAACTCGCTGATTTATTTTCTATTTGAATTTGTTGTTATAGCTTACTCAAAAATTGTACAGCACTAAAACAGTGCCAGATATAGATAATGCAGAAATAGTGTTATAGCTTACTCAAAAATTGTACAGCACTAAAACAAATACCACAAGTTAATCAAAAATGTAAATGTTATAGCTTACTCAAAAATTGTACAGCACTAAAACCTGCGTCAATAATAGTATCAGGTGTTAAATGTTATAGCTTACTCAAAAATTGTACAGCACTAAAACCCTGCTTTCAACACACCAAGATATTTTTTAGTTATAGCTTACTCAAAAATTGTACAGCACTAAAACTATTCATAATACTAAAATAGGTTATTTCGGGTTATAGCTTACTCAAAAATTGTACAGCACTAAAACATACAAGATATATTTAGTTATTTTATTGAGGGTTATAGCTTACTCAAAAATTGTACAGCACTAAAACAAGTATTGTGGATGTTTCTTTATGATGTTAGTTATAGCTTACTCAAAAATTGTACAGCACTAAAACCTGCTTTAAAATTATCAACTTTATTAGATAGTTATAGCTTACTCAAAAATTGTACAGCACTAAAACTCTAGAAAACCATTACTTAGATAATTATAAGTTATAGCTTACTCAAAAATTGTACAGCACTAAAACTATCTGTAAAGTTGTCTATTACTAAACTTTGTTATAGCTTACTCAAAAATTGTACAGCACTAAAACGTAATAATAATTGTTGTTTTTGGTAATTATGTTATAGCTTACTCAAAAATTGTACAGCACTAAAACCTTTGTCTCCATTTAATATTCCATAGATTTGTTATAGCTTACTCAAAAATTGTACAGCACTAAAACCGTCTTGTTTAAATTTTTTATATGTAGCAAGTTATAGCTTACTCAAAAATTGTACAGCACTAAAACCTTGATAATAACAATAATATTTTTTATGTAGTTATAGCTTACTCAAAAATTGTACAGCACTAAAACCTGGTGTTTTAGCAGATACTATTAAATCTTGTTATAGCTTACTCAAAAATTGTACAGCACTAAAACCTCTCTTGGAACAATCTAATCAAGAATATAGTTATAGCTTACTCAAAAATTGTACAGCACTAAAACATTATTGCGTGATAATTTTAAAAAGGAGGAGTTATAGCTTACTCAAAAATTGTACAGCACTAAAACACAACACTAAATATAAAGTCTTTAAGAAGTGTTATAGCTTACTCAAAAATTGTACAGCACTAAAACTTACGTTCTTTTTATTATAAACGCTAACAGTGTTATAGCTTACTCAAAAATTGTACAGCACTAAAACGCGCTTCGACTTAGGGCAAATAAAACAAATGTTATAGCTTACTCAAAAATTGTACAGCACTAAAACAATACTTTTTATGTATTTTTTGACTTCGGCGTTATAGCTTACTCAAAAATTGTACAGCACTAAAACCGGTTTTAGTTTTTAAAGTATATGTTTTTAGTTATAGCTTACTCAAAAATTGTACAGCACTAAAACAAAAATTTTACTTATATTGCCGATTTTTATGTTATAGCTTACTCAAAAATTGTACAGCACTAAAACGGTGCTCAAAATTGACAATTCGCATTTTACGTTATAGCTTACTCAAAAATTGTACAGCACTAAAACATGGAAGCCAAAGACTTTTATAATTTATTTGTTATAGCTTACTCAAAAATTGTACAGCACTAAAACTATGTTACTATTATACCATAAAAATTAAAAGTTATAGCTTACTCAAAAATTGTACAGCACTAAAACAAGTGGGTCTTAATGTTTTTTTAATATGATGTTATAGCTTACTCAAAAATTGTACAGCACTAAAACCTCATTTTAAAGAAAAAAATGTTTTTTCAACTCAAAATAACTGAAAATATCATTTTTAAAATGTTTAATTATTTCTTGCTCGTTAAACTCTTTTAGTGAAGGATATAATTTCTTAATTCATTGAACAAATATATCATTACTGGTAATATTCTTTATCTCATCTTTGAAAAGAAATCCGCATAATTCTAAATCTTCAAATTTTTCGCAGTGATTAAAAATATTATTTGTCAAAATAATAAATTTATACTTTGGTGTTAGTTCATATAGTTCTCTAATTGAAATATTTGGTATATTATCAATAATAACTAATTTAGTTGTGGAATTTAATTCGTTTTTTAACCAATTAATTATTTTATTTTTATTCGCAAACTTATTACCATCAATGGTAAAAATATATTTATATATTTTGCTGAAATCAACATTTATATTTAGTAATTCATCTCCCACAAAACCATTTATGCTGTTTTTAATGAATTCAAGGTTTTCAATCTTTAGGATATTATTAGTATTTCAATTAGAATCATTTATTAAAGTTTTAACTAATTGATTTTTTACGCTAAATTCATACAAATCGGACATTTTTGTTAGAGTATCAAAAAAGTATGAATCTTTCAGGTAAAAGTATTTATCATTAATAACAATAGATGGCGATTCACTATTCATTTCCATCATGTTAATATTTTTTATAAATTCTTTTGAATTAGGAACATCTATAACTATTAGATCATCTATATAGTTATTTATTTCTATATTACCTATTTTATTCATTATAGTTTGATGTATCTTTCCTGTCCGTTATATATTTCAGATAAACTTTTTTGTCCTGACAAAATTTCAATATTTTGATATTGTGATTCAGTAATCATAAAAAATCTAACATTTGAGTTTTGTGGAATAATATTTAATATTTTCTTTTTTTCATATTCATAGACAGTGTGACTTGAAACACATTTTCCATATATTGAATATTGAATCATATAGTATCCTAGTTTAGTTAAATTATTCTTAAATATTTGATAATTTTGTATATCTTTTTTATTATCCATACATACATCATACATAATAATAATCCGCATAAATCTACTAGTAATTTGGATCAATGGATAAATCTCTTTTATTATTTTGATTCGTTAATAAATCTTCAATAAAAATTTGTATGTATTTTGAAAAAGACATTTTTTTATTTTCAACAATAATATTTTCTTCAAAAATTAAGAATAATTGTTCTTTAAACTCTTGAAAATTATGAAACTCTGTATTTTTTCAATATTTATAAACTAGTAAATCTATTAAACATCTAAAAGGTTCCATTATGTCACATGAAAGTGGAAAATTATTGTTATAACTTTTATGAAATAATCCTATCCTTGTATCATATCCTTTTGAACTTAAATGTCGAGTAACATAACTAGTTAAAATCGAATAACCGTAATTTAAATATTGATTAATAACATTATTTTCATCATCCCTACGATAGCTTGAACCAAATAATATTTTGAAATATAATTTTGCAACATGACCTTCCACGTTACTAACATCTAGATATTGAACAGAGTTTATATAATTGTCGAATTTTAATTTTAAATCATCATTTAAAAGATTAATTTTTTCTAATATATTTTTAGAATTTTTAATTTTAAGTTTTACTATAGATGTTCATAGGTTTCCTTTAAAATCATCATCTCATTGCAATTGTTTTTGTAATACTTTAGTACTATAATAACCTTGATAAGGTATTAATAAGGCATTAGGGAGATGTTTTCTATCACAAAATATGATGTTTACTCCCAAATTAACTAATTCATTTAACAAAGGAAGCGATATTGTACTTCTTTCATTTTCAAAAATAATAGTTTCTATATTAGATGTTGGAATAATAATTTTTGTATCATTCTTTCTAACAACTAAGTTGTTTAAAAACATATTTATATAAGTAGCTTCAGATATTTGAATAATTTTTTTCATGCGTCTCCAAAATTAGTATAAAATATAATTGTGACGTATATAGCTTACTCAAAAATTGTACGCACTAAAATAAAGCGCCTATATGGCAGCTGTAATTGCCCACCTAGTGGGTTTTTTTATACACATTACCTAGAACGTCTAGTTCTACTATTTTATAATTTTTCATTAACACATTTATCGACTTTATAAGTCTTTTATTATCTAAATTATCTTTTATCTTTGAAATTTCGATAGTTTGATTAGAAGGAACTAAACCAACGGTGTGGTAAAGTTCATTTTGTTCATCCATGAAAATAGTTCCTTTTTTTAATACAAGAACAGGTTTTTCAGATAATTCAATATTAAATTGTTCTTTTTTAGAATCTAAGGATTCTTGATCATAAACACTTTCATCAAGAAGATTTATATTTTTGCCTGTCATTTTTAAAATTTGACTGTTTGCAACTATAAGTGAATAGTTATTTTTTTTGTTCTTATAAACTAGACCGCCAATTCAATTAAGGCTTTCATTAAATGATTTATTATTTTGTTTTTTATTCATAACTATATTGTCTTTTTTATAAGAATCACCTATTAATCTTAGTTTTTTATAAATTTTAATAGTTTTAGTTTCATAGTTGTAAATTGCAATTTTTCCAAAGTTAACTAGTGTATCAATTTTTTCTTTTGTAAATGTTTCTGGGAAGTTTATCAATAAGTCATTATACATGTATTCTATAAACGGATTTTTATGATCTTGATATTTCATATAAATGTCATTAAGTATTTTATATTCAGATTTATGGCTATTGCACATTAATAATTTAGATGCTTTGGGGGCATTTTCGCCAAAATAATCTTTTAAGTTTTTATCCTTATTTTTTTCATCAATAAGTTTTATGTATGTAATTTTATTAATTGAACTATTATCAAGTGAATTTTCTTTAAGTCCGTAAAGTGTATCATTAAATAATTTAACATTGCTTTTTGTAATAATTTTTCTTGAAAATTGAAAATCAACTTTTCTATTTTCTAAACTATTTTTAACAATTTGAGCAATTTTTTTAGAATCGTATAATTTTTTAAGCTCTTTAGAATTTGAAACTTCTTTTAAAACTCCTGTTAACATATTTTCTTTATATAATATTCCATTAAGACTTACTAATTCATATTTAGTGTCATCTAAAAATAATTCATTAAATAAGGTTTTAGTATTATTTGAGATTAAAGAAATAATTGTGGCGTCAACAGCGTGATGAGAAAAATCATTTCTGTCTTTTAAGCCAATTTTAGATATCTTTCTAATATAACTTGTTATACTTCCATTAATACAGGTTACTTTAAATTCATTATCATGATTTTTTGAATAATTTTGTAAAGTATCTCTAAATATTTTAGTTGCATATCTAGTATCGTTCAAATTTCTGGCCATAAATGTTTTCTGGTCATTTTCATCAAATTTAGAAACTAATAATTTGTTATGCTTATCTGATTTAGATTTTTTACTTGGAAATCATGAATCATCTTTATTATGTAAGAATAATTTATCACATCATTCTTTATACATTATTCAATTCCATTGTGAACTATTAAGTTTTTTAAAGTAATTAAAAGGTATGTTTTGTCCTTTTACTTGATTATTTGTTCTTTTAGTCAATACTTTATTTGATGATGAGTCATCCATTGATCAACTATAAGGAATAATGTGGTCTATTTCTACATAACTAGGATCATTAATTATTAATTCTAGATCAAGTTCTTTTCCATCATAAGGGTCAATATGTTCTTGTTGTAAATAAAGAAATAATTTATATTTTAAATTATTTGAAAACTTACTTGAATTTAAATCTATGTTCTTATTTAATAATTTAGATATATTAGTTTCAATAGAATTATTTCTTTTCTTGTTTGAATTATTTAATTGTGATATTTGTTTTCTAACTTCATCACTATTTTTTTCTCTAGCAAGTTCAACAGTAACATTTTTAATATCATAAATATCCGAATATAACTTTTTAATTTTGTTAAATACAGATACAGCTTCTTTCATAGTTGTTCTTACAGAAGGTGGAAGTATGGCATCATCTAAAAAAGCTTGACTGAGGTATTTTTTATTTTGTATATTTGTTTCATTTGCTTTTTGTAGGTTTTCATCATTAAATTTAATTCTTTCAAAATTATCACTATATTTTAGTAGTGATGGAATAAAGTATAAGTGGCATTTAGTTGATAAACTAGACATTTGAGAAGAAATTATCTTTTCTGAAGATGAAAGATTTTTAATAGCGTCTTCTTTTAAATCTTCTGTCTCAAAATATTTATTTCAGAACTTTAGTTTAGATAATAATTCTATTCTTTGGTTTAAATCTTGTGTTTTTGACAATTCTGTTACTATTTCATCATAATCATTTATTCATAATTCATAATTAGGGAATGAAATAATATCTAAGTTAGCATTACCGCGGGCAAGAATTTGGGTAATATAGAAAATATTTTTTAATTCAGAAAAATTTAACTCATAAGTTTTGTTTTTGGCTACACCAAAACCTAGATTCTTCATTTGTAATCAAGAATCATCAATTCCTTTATTTTTGGAATAATCAAGCAAGATGTTTTTTAACATAGAAATATTAAAGTTAGTAATTCTAGTTTTTGCAGATGTTATATCTTTATACTTATTAAGTAATGTATTTAGGAGTTCAATTTTATTTTCTTCGCTTAATTTAAAATCTACAAAGGCTGAATTAATTAGATTATTCATATCGTTTAATAGATTAAAAATTTCTGAGCTTGCAGTATGTTTTGGCGCTCTTGGTTGGTCTACAAAAACACTACAACGCCCAATATTTTTTTCTCATATGGAGTCACCAATTTTTTCTATGTGACCATCATTATTTTTTTGATATAAACCATATTTAGTAGGACTATTTTGACTACCGGGTCCTACATTAAAAGGTCTTATAGTTGAAAATAAATTTAAAAAATCATTCTTTATAGCAGAAATTACTTTTTCTGGATAATTGTCAAAAACTTGATTTAATTCTTTAATTCAATCAAGGTTTGAAAATGATCTTGAGTATTCTGAAGCAAAGTTATCTTGATTTTTGTAAAAACCATTTTTTTCATAAAACTTATATAAAAGTTCAGTTGGCAATAATTTTTCATTTTTTGCTAAAATTGCTTTTGACTTGTTATCATCATTATTGTTTTTATCAGACTCATTTTCAATTATCGTGTAGAAGAAACCTCTATTCTCTAAGTAATCATGTAACAATCAAGATAATTCTTTAGGACTAACTTGATTTCTTAGAGCTTTAATTTTTAGATCAAGAATATTTTGATATTTATTTGATAATTTTCTAAAAGTGTCATAAATATCTTTTTTTGACTCAAATTTAAAAAAATCTTGATATCTAAATAACATGTTTATAAATTTTTCATTTCTATACTTTCTTCTTCTTAAAAGTCTTCTTGATGAACGAGCCGCTCTTCTGTCGGTTGCTAGTTCTGGTTCACTAAATAGTCTTGAACCAAGTTTTAAAATTTCATTTGTGTTATTGTCAATTACTGCTCAACCCACAGATCCTACACCTAGGTCAAATCCTATTGTAACTTCATGTTTTTTATCATTCATTGTATATACTCCTCTTTTAATTTGAATATTTTCTTAATTTAATTTTATCTTAAATAAGAATTTAGATTCATATTTTGAAATCGATTTCTTTTGTTGAATAACTTTTTGATCATAAAATCATAAAAGTAAAATAAAAACTCCAAAATTGGAGTTTGATCAAAACTAATTGAAATGGTGCGAACTAATGGACTTGAACCATCGACCTCACGATTATCAGTCGTGTGCTCTAACCAACTGAGCTAAGCTCGCAAGCAATGTGACTATTATTGTCACATGTTATTATATAAATTATTTTAAAATTCGGAAATATTAACGTTTTGAGAATTGACGTGAACGACGTGCAGCATTAAGACCTGGTTTTTTACGTTCTTTAATTCTTGCATCTCTTGTTAACATACCTTCAGGTTTTAGTTTTCCTCTATATGAATCACTAGCTAATAGTAAAGCTCTAGCAATACCTAATCTAATAGCTCCTGCTTGGCCACTTAAACCGCCACCTCTAACATTTACACTAATATCAAACTTACCTTTTGTTTCGGTAATAACTAATGGTTGTTCAGCATCTTTAATATAAATATCACTTGTTAAATAATCTCTTGCAGGACGTTTGTTAATTGTAAAATCACCTTTTCCTGGTCTAAGAATAACTCTAGCTGTTGAGCTTTTACGACGACCTAATCCACGGTATTCAACTTCTGAAGAAGTTTTTTTAGTTTTAACTGTTGTAGTTTTCTTTGTAGTAGTTGTTTTTTTAGTTGTTTCTGCCATGACTATCTAATCTCCAAACTTTCTGGTTTTTGTGCTTCATATTTGTGTGTAGGTCCTTCAACAACAAATAGGTTTTTACGTTGCTTGTCTCCTAATTTTGTATGTGGAAGCATACCATAAATAGCTTTTTCTACTAATGCAGTAGGTTTTTTAACTCTTAATTTATCTGCGGTAATAGTTTTTAGACCACCTGGGTAACCTGAGTGGCTGTAGTAAACCTTATCTGTTTCTTTATTTGCTGTTAATTGAATTTTTTCGGCGTTAATAACAATAACATTATCGCCCATGTCAGCGTTTGGTGTAAATGTTGCTTTTGTTTTTCCTCTAAGAACCGAGGCAACAAAAGAAGCTAAACGACCTAAAACTTGACCTTCAGCATCAACAACAAATCATTTTTTATTTGCATGTTCACGATTAACAATTGTTGTTTGTCTCATTTTGCTCTCCTTTAATTTTTATAAAATAAACGTTAATTTCACACTTTATTATGTGTTCGTAATATAAATTGCATTAACAATTATATATGCTTATTGATTTTTCCATAATAAAAAAATAAGCACTTTTTATTGCTTTTTAAGCATATAAATTGTAACTAATTTATTAAATTTATATAAAATTTTAATTATGAAAAATAATAGTGAAAATATTAGAGCACTTTTTCCAATTCTAAATAAGATTACATACTTTGACTCTTCAGCAATGGCCCTCAAACCTACAACAGCAGTTGATGCTGTTAATAAGTTTTATAGAGAAATGAGTGTAAGTACAAGAACTAGTGATACTGAAATAGGAATGCTGAATAAGAAAATAATTAATAGTACAAGAGAAAAAGTGGGCAGGCTAATTAACGCAGATCCAGAAGAAATTATTTTTACCTCTGGATGTACTGACTCTTTGAATAAAGCGGCTCTAATGCTAAAGAGTATTTTAAATGAAAGGGATGAAATTTTAGTTAGCGGGTTTAATCATTCTTCAAATATTGTTCCTTGGATAAAAATTGCTGAGGAAAAAAAGGCAAAAGTTAAAATTGTTGAAGATTTGGTTTCAAACATTTCTAAGCAAACAAAAATTATTTGTTTGTCGCAAACATCAAATAGTTTTGAACATAAGGAAGATATTAATAACTTATATAAGGTAACTAGAGAAAAAAATATTATCTTAGTTAATGATGTTGCACAAGCTATTGTTTCATCTAAAGTTGATTTACATAATACATCTGACATAATTGCGTTTAGTAGCAATAAATTATATGGTCCAACTGGATTTGGAGTTTTAGCAATTAGAGATGATTTACTAAAAAAATTAAATCCTCCATTTTATGGCGGTGGCGCTGTTATTTCAATTATTGATAGTATGTCTTTTGCTTGCAAAGCCAATGTTGAACAATATGAACCTGGTACGCCAAATTTAAGTGCAATTCACATGTTTAATGAGTCACTAAATTTCTTTGAAAACATATTAGGTGGACAAAAAGGTAGTTTTGAAATATTGAGAGATTTATCAGAATATGCTTTTGATAAACTTTCTAAAATTGAGAATTTAGTAATGTATAACTCTAGAGGTAATCATATATTATTATTTAATATAGGAGATGTAAATTCGCATGATGTTGCATCATATTTAGGCTCTAAAGACATTTATGTAAGAGCAGGATTATTTTGTACTCATTATGTTTCAAAAATGAAAAATATTCCTTCTTTTGTAAGAGTTAGTTTAGGAGTCTATAATACAAAAGAAGATATTGATAAACTTTATAACGCATTAAAAGAAGGAGGTAATTTCATTGTCTTATAGTATTAATGAAAAACAAAATTTAATATTTAGTCACTATTCAGAACCAGTTTATAAAGATAACCACGAACACACTAATAAGGTTTATGGAATAAGTTGTGCTGACTATTTAGAATATGACTATAGTTTTGAAAATAATCTTTTAAAAACAGTTAATTTTTCAGGTTCTGGTTGTGCTTTTTATGTCGCTTCAACTGATCTAGTAATTAGTAATATTTTAAATAAGAACAAAGAAGAAATAATCTATTTTATAGATATTTATGAAAAATTTATTAATGGCGAAAATTTAGAACAAAATGACTTAAAACTACTTAAAGAATTAGCTGTATTTGATAATGTTTATAAACAAGAAAATAGAAAAAATTGTGCACTAATGTTTGCACTAGATTTTAGAAATAGAATTAAAAATGAATAATAAAAAAATAATATTTCATATTGACTTTGATAGTTATTTTTGTAGCGCCCATAGATCTTTAAATAGTGATTTAGATAATAAACCACTTGCAATAGGTAAAAATTTAAAACGTTCAATCGCTTCATCTATTAGTTATGAATTAAAAAATAAAGGTGCTAAAGTTGGATGGCCAAACTATAAAATTTTAGAAATAGAACCTAAGACTATTTTTATTAAGCCTAATTTTGATTTGTATGTTTCTTTATCAAATAGAATTTTTGATTACATTGCTAAAAACTATTCAAAGAACATTCAAGTATTTAGTATTGATGAGTGTTGGGTTGATGTAACTTCTATTGTTAATAATGAGAATTTAGATCCTAAAATACTAGCATTAAAAATACAACGAGAGATAATGCAAAAATTTAGAATACCTTTATCAATTGGAATATCTTATAATAAATTTTTAGCTAAAATGGGTACTAATTTTGCTAAGCCTTACGGTGTTAAAATAATTGATAAAAATGAATTAGTTAATGAAATATGACCCTTACCAATTATTAAATATTTTGGAATAGGTGAACCAACAAAAAATAAATTAAATAAAATTGGAATCCAAACAATCAAAGATCTAGCTAAAGCTAACAAGGAGTCATTAAAATTAAAAGCTATTTTTGGTTCTAAATTAGGTTATTTTGTAAATGAGGCAAACGGAATTAGTGATGATATTATTCATGCAGAAAAAAACGAGCTTAAATCCATTGGCCGTGAATTAACATTTCTTTCCTATGATTTGAGCGATACCGAGGAGATTGTGAAAATATTATCAAACTTAGTTGACCAAGTTTGTTTAAGGGCAAAAAATAGAAATATGCTCGCTGGAGTTGTAACAGTTTTAGTAAGAAATACAAATAAACATTGAAATTCAAAACAAAAAAAACTAGTTTTTTTATCTCGAGATCCTGATGAAATTTACAAGGTATCATATTCATTATTTAATGAAATATGAGATGGTGAAATGATTAGAGGTATTGGAGTAAGACTAACTAATTTAAAAAATGAATTTTTAATTTCAAATCCAATAAGTTTGTTTGAAAAAAATGAAAACAAAAAAAACAGTAAAATTGAGAGAATAATTAAAAATACTAATAATATATTAAAAAGTAATTTATTAAAAACGGGAACAGAATTAGAAAAAGATAAAGTAAAAGAAAAAATCCAAATGCGGTATCTTGAAGAAGATACAGCAAAGAAAGGCTATTAAAATGAGAATAGGACTATTAGGAGGAACCTTCGATCCAATTCATAAAGGTCACCTTGAAATTGTTAAAAAAGCTTATCAAGACTTAAAACTTGATAAAGTTTTGATTATACCTGCCGCAACCAATCCATTCAAAAAGAAACAAAAAACCGCAAGTGCTAACGATCGTGTTAAAATGATTAATTTGGCTATTAAAAGTTTAGATATTGATGTTGATATTTGTGATTTTGAAATTAAAAGAGGTGGAATTAGCTATACTTACGAAACAATTAGATATTTAAAACATAAGTATCCTAATGATGAACTTTTCTTCATTATGGGTAGCGATTTATTACCTAAATTACATAAATGGGAATTTGTTGAAGAAATATCTCATTTAACACAATTAGTTGTTTTTAAGCGTGATAATAAGCTTTATAAAACTAATTTTAAAAAATTTAATTGCCTTTTATTAAATCTTGATAAACCACTTTTAGAGTCCTCAACAGCAATTAGACAAGGTAATTTATTTCAAACAACATTAGAAGTGAACGAGTATATTGGTCAAAATTTTTTGTATGCTAAAGAAATAGTTCATTCAACTTTAAGTCACGATAGGGCAAGACATTCAGTTTATGCAGCTGAATTTGCGGCGGAATTAGCTAAAAGTGTAGGCTATGATGCAAAAGTTGCTTATTATGCAGGCTTATTTCACGATATTGCCAAAGAATGAGATTACAAAAAATCAATTCATTTTATAAAACGATATGAACCCTCATTATTAATTAATGGAGATTTACCAAGACACAAACACCACCAAATTTGTGGTTCATTATGATTAAAATATGTTTATAGAATTAATAATGATGATATTGCAAAAGCAATAAAGGTTCACACAACACTAGATTTTCAGTTATCATTACTAGATAAAATCGTATACATTGCTGACAAGATATGTTTAGGAAGAAAATTTAAGGGTGTTCAAAAATTACGCAAATTGGTTTATGAAAATTTTAATGAAGGTTTTAAACAAGTTAATCAAGTCAATTATGATTTTAATATAGGAAAAGGAGTTATTTTTGATGATGAGCAAGAACGAATTTATCAAAAATGAATGAACTAAAGTATGGAATTAGCAAGATTGCAAAAAATTATCGCTGCTAGCGGATTTTGTTCAAGAAGAAGAGCGGAAGAATTAATTAAAGATAAGAGAGTGACAGTTAATGGCAATATAGCCAGTTTGGGCGATAAGGCAAGTGTTGATGATGAAATAAAAGTTAATAATAAATTAATTGTTATAAAAAAGAATAATTTTGAATATTTTATTTTAAATAAGCCAAGAAAAACGATTTCTAGTTCAAATGATGAACACAACCGCCAAACGGTTGTCGATTTAATTAATACAAAATCTCGAATTGTTCCGGTCGGGAGATTAGACTATAACACAACAGGTGTGTTGCTTTTAACTGATGATTTAGAAATAGTTAATAAATTAACTCACCCTAAGTATGAAATAGAGCGTGTATATAGAGTTAGAATCGATACTCCACTAACACTTAAAGAATTTAATGAACTAAATTCAGGAGTTGGAGTAAATGGAAAAATGTCATATCAAGTAGTGGATCAAGTTGAAGAAAAAAGTTATACAGTAAAATTGCACGTTGGCTCTTATCACCATGTTAAAAAACTTTTTGAACACTTTGATAGGAAAGTTTTAAATTTAAAACGAATATCTTTTGCGAATTTAAAAGTAGATAAAATTGCAGAAGGAACATATAGAAAACTCACATTAAAAGAACTTAAAGATTTAAAAGCTATTATTAGAAGTAAAGATATTAATAAGTAATACAATATATTTATAAATATATAATCATTTACATTACCTTTGTTTAAAATAAGGTATGTTTTGATGTATATTTGTATATTCGAAAGGAAAATATGTGGAAGACATTAAAGTTATTACCCGGTAAAGTCAAAGTTTTGTTTATCTTTGGTGCTTTTTTTGTTTTGCTTTCAACAATTTTGAATACGTTTTTACCAAATGTTATTAATCAATTTATTAAATTAATTTTTGAAAATGAAGTAGATAAAGATAAAGAAGTTTCAATAATTTTTTTTCATTTTACACTATTTACAAAACCAGTTAATGAAGCTAAGAACACTTTAATTATTATGGTTCTCTCAATAATTGTTATCAACTTATTTATTTATTTTATTTCAATATTATTTACATTATTTGCTGGTGAATTTACAGTTAAGTTTTATCGTGAAGAAATGTATAAGAAAATACAAAAATTTAGTTTAAAAAACATTCAAAAAATGAAACCAGAATCTATCTTAACTAGAATGACTACTGATGTTACCGCGATGTGAGAATTTTTAATTGCAACAACATCTATATTTATTTCCGGAATTTTTTCAACGATAATTGGAATTGTTTTTGCAATAATGATTGATCCACTAATGTCAATTGCTGTTATTTCGATAGCACCGATTATGGTTATAATAATAATTTTTGTCGGCAAAAAAGTTTCGCCTCTTATTAAAAAGACCCAGAAATCTGTTGAAGTACTAACTAAAAATATTGATGAAAATATTTTAGGAACTAGAGTTATTAAAACTTTTAATTTAGAAAAAGAAAGACAAGAAATATTTAAAAGTGCGAGTCAAGATTGATTTCATCTTCAATACAAAACAAGTATTATTTTCGCTAGTGTCTGACCGTTGTTCTTTATGCTTATAAATATTTTAATAATTCCAATTTATATCTTTGCGGCATATTACGTTGTTAATGATCTAGGAGTAAATAGTGATTTACTAGTAAGAGTAAATACTTTTGTAGATTATTTATTTATCATAAGTTTTGGAATACTAATGACAGTTATGTTTTATAGCACCGTGTTTAGAGCTAAAGTTAGTGGTAAAAGAATTTGAGATGTTTTCAATTTTAAAACTGATGATCTTTATGTGGAAAACGGTATAAATCTAAAAGATAATTTTGATATCGATATTCAAAATCTTAACTTTAAGTATTTTAACAAAGCCAAAGAAAATGTCTTGTCGAATATCAATCTTAATTTAAAACATGGACAAACACTTGGAATTATTGGACCAACCGGTTCAGGGAAAAGCACATTAGTTAATTTATTAGTTAATAATTATTTGTATAAAGAGGGATCGATAAAAATTGGCGGACATGAAGTAAATGAAATTAATTCTAAGAATCTTCACCAAAATGTTGGAATTGTTTATCAAGATCCACTTCTTTACGGTGGAACTATTAGGAGCAATCTTAAATGAGCTAATGACGATGCAACAGATGAAGAAATTGTTCAAGCCTTAAAAGATGCAGATGCTTATGAATTTGTTTATTCTTTTGATAAAAAATTAGATCATGAGATTTCTCAAGGCGCAAAAAATTTAAGTGGCGGTCAAAAACAAAGATTAACTATTGCTAGAACATTATTATTAAAACCAAAAATATTAATTTTTGATGATTCAACAAGTGCTCTTGATAATATAACAAGTAAAAAAATTATTGACAATATTAAGCAAAAATATGATTGTTCGCTAATTTTAATAAGTCAAAAAATTGCTCCAATCAAAAATTCAGATCTAATTATTGTTATGAATAATGGTAATATCATAGCAAGCGGTAAGCATAATCAATTATTAAAAACATCCAGTTATTATAAGGACATTCACCAAAGTCAATTAGAACAATAGAAAGGAAAAAATGCCTCAAAAATATTTAAAAAATAAAAAACCAACATTATTTTCCCTAATACGGGATGGTTTACGTTATTTTTGAAAAGATGATAAAAAGTCATTTATTATTGGAACGATTTTGATAGTTTTTAATAGCATTTTTTATAATCTTGGTAGCGTTTTAATTGGTTTAACAATATCATTATGTTTTCCAATAGATGTAATTAATGGCACAAAAGAATTTAATATTCCTCTATTTAGCACATTATGTGTTATATTAGCAATATTCTTTATAGGATTTGCATTTTTTAAGTTTTATCAAAATAAAATATTTAGTAGATTAGCTTTTAAAACCACTTCTAAAATACGTGAAGAAGTTATGAATAAATTATTAAATATGCCTATAAGTTACTATGATGGGGAAAAAACAGGTGATATTATTTCGACTCTAATAAATGATATAAATAACTTAGGCAAAAGTTTAGATTTCATATTTAGACAGTTAACAGGAAGCGTTCTAAACATGTTCTTTGTATTTGTTACATTAATGCTATTTAGTTCTACAATAACCCCAATAGTTATAGCTATTTCACTTATTTTGTTTTCAATTAGTTTCGTATTATTAATTAAAGCTAGACCTTATTACATAAAATTGCAAAATAATTTAGGAGATTTAAATGGTTATGTGGAAGAAATGTTAATTAATGCTAAAATAACATATTCTTTTGATAGACAAAATACAGCACAAGATAAATTAAAAAATATTACAAATGATATTTATAAAAATTCTATAAGCGGTATTTTTCTAAGTAGATTATTAAGACCTTGACAACAAATTGCTTCTTACTTAATTATTCTTACTTTGGTTGCTTTAGCTTTAACATTTAATAACCACAACATTCCACTTGCTAGTGTTTATTATAAAAGAGCTGATGCTGGGTTTATTGTTATATTTGTTTCACTATTATATAGTTATATAGATAGTACCGATTCATTCTTTAATATAGCTTTTGAAAGTCAAACAGGGGTTGCTTCAAGTAAAAGAATTAATAAGCTACTTAGTCTTGAATTACCTCCATCTATTAAAAATGTTCAAGTTCTTGAAAATGTAAAAGGTGAAATTGAATTTAAAAATGTTTGATTTAAATACAGTAAAAAATCAAAACAGTATCAACTTAAGAATGCGAGTTTTAAAGTTAAACCTGGCCAAACAACAGCTATAGTTGGTCCAACTGGCGCTGGCAAAACCACAATAATTAGTTTATTAAACAAATTCTATGATTATGACAAAGGTTCAATTTTAATTGATGGTGTTGAACTTAAAAACATTACAAAGTATAATTTAAGAGAATATGTTTCGACCGTTTTGCAAGATTCATTTGTTTTTAAAGATACTGTTTTAAATAATATTAAAGTAGCTCATCCTTCTTCAAGCCTTGAAGAGGTTCAAGAAACAGCAAAACTTTTAGATGCCCACCACTTTATTATGCGTATGGAACAAGGCTATGACACTGTAATTGATAATTCCTCAAGTCAATTAAGCCGCGGTGAAAAACAACTATTAAATGTTACAAGAGCAATTCTTGGAAATAAAAAAATTCTAATTCTTGACGAAGCTACAAGTAATATAGATTCAAACACCGAAAAAATTATTCAAAATTCATTACAAAAGAATTTCTTTAAAGATAAAACTTCTATTGTTATAGCTCATAGATTAAGCACAATTAAAAATGCTGATCAAATACTTGTTATCAATAATGGTGAAATAATAGAAAAAGGAACACATGAAACCTTGATAGAACAAAAAGGGTTCTATTACAATATGTATAGAGCACAATTTGATTAAAAAACTACTTTAATTTTCCTTTTATCATCTTATTATTAGTACAAATTACTAATAATATTTTTTTTAGGTAAAATTAACATATGTTTAAGTTAAACAATACCACTTATTAAGGAGAGTGCAAAGTGTCTGAAATCAAAAAGGTTAAAAAGTTAATTATTCCAGCAGCTGGGTGAGGTACGAGATTTTTACCCATGACTAAAATTATTCATAAGGAACTAACGCCTATTTTAAATAGGCCGGCAATTGATTTATTAATTGATGAAGCTGTTGAAGCTGGAATCGAAGAAATTATTTTAATTGTTAGTGAAAGAAAGAAAAAAATTCTTAACTACTTTGTTGTGGATCAGGAATTACAAAGTGAATTAATTTTAAAAAATAAAAATGAATTATTAAATAAAGTCAAGTCAACTAACAGATCATATATGATAACTAGAGTAATCCAAAAGGAACAACTAGGCTTAGGACATGCTCTAGCAATTACAAAACCCTATATTAATAATGAACCATTTGCAGTCATTTTAGGTGATGACTTAATTAGATCTGATATTTCCGCTATAAAACAATTAATTGATTTTTATAATAAAACAGGTCAAAATGTTTTAGGCGTTCAAACTGTTAAACCGGAAAATGTTCATAAATATGGAATTGTTAAACCAACAAATTCAAGCGAAAAAGACAATAAATACTTTGAAATAGATTCAGCTATTGAAAAACCTAAATTAGAAAACGCTCCTTCTCACAAAGCTATTTTAGGAAGATATGTCTTTAATCCTGAAGTTTTAGATATTCTTTCCGAAATTGAATATGATGGCAAAAATGAAATACAAGTTGTTGATGCCTTTGATAAGTTATTAAAAGAATATAAACAAAAAATTTATGCCTATGAGTTTGAAGGAACAAGATATGATTTAGGGTCTATTGAAGGTTTTGTTAAAGCTAATATTGATTATGCTTTAAATTGTCCTGAATTAGCAAAAGAAATTAAAAGTTTTATTAAAGAAAAAGTTAAATAAATATTATGAATAAAAGAAAAAAAATACTATTAAGCTCATTAACAATTGCACTTACACCTTCTATTGTTGTTAGTTGTTTTAATAATAGTTCAGAACAAAATAAAAAAAGCTTAGATTCAATTAAAAAGGAATTAGAAGATCTCTTAAGTACAAAAGAAAATGTTCTCAATCTTTATTCTGATAATAAATATAGAAAAATATATAAGGACTTGGAAAAAGCATATCTTAAGTTAGAAATCGATATCGACAATATTGATGCTTCTTTAGAATCTTTGGAAAAAGCTAAAAAAGAAATTTCTATTTCTTTAGAAAAAGCTAAAAAAGAAAAAAATGAAATTGATAAAAATTCTACTTTAGATACTGAATTAGTTATATCTAGAAACGAACTTAAAGCAATTATTGATAATAGAGATTCTATTTTTAGTAACTACCAAGATAACAAATACAAATCAATTTTGGATTTACTAACTATTAAATTTAATGAAGCTTTAAATGTTTTCAATAACCTTAATTCAACTAAAACAGATTTAGATAATGCTAAATCATCGTTATTAGCAGCTATTGATCAAGCTAAAAAAGAAAAAAATGAAATTGATAATAATTCAGCATCTATTCCCTTAAACAAGTCAATTAAAATTAGTAATTGAAATGTGTGCAACTTGGGAGGATTAAGCGATTTTAATAGGGATGTTAAGCTTAAAGCAATAACATCTTTAATTAATTATTTAGACATTGATATACAAGGCCTAATTGAAGTTGAACTAGGTTCTTTAGATAGTATTCAAGAAATGGTTCGAGTTTTAAACATAATGAACCCTCAAGCCAAATGAAATTATATTTTCAGCGATCCATCAGACGGAATTAATAAGATAATACCAAGTGATAGTAATGTTCATGAAGCTTGTGTAATTTTATATAAAGAGTCAAAAGTTAATCCTAAAAATTTTGAATCATTAAATAAACCTTTTGTCTCTTTTGATAATAGTTCATTTAAAAATGTTTTTAATGCACCTGATAATGTTGGTTATGTACGTCCACCATTTGGTGTTTATTTTGAAACGGTTGGGCAAATAAGAAATGACTTTACGCTTGTAATTGATCATTTTGACCAACCAGGAAATCATCAATATGATGGAGGAACAGCCAAGAAAACTCCAAGTGGTAATAAAATAAAATCCCAAGGACGTCAAGAGTCTAATGAAGCTTGGAATCTAAAACTTCTTATGAATTTTTATGATGATCTAGATAAAGAAAATGACGAGTTAATCTTTATGGCCGATACAAATATTCGCAAGGGTAATGAAACCGCCTTATTTGAACCCATACTAAACAATGGTTATCAATCTATTTTAAATGAGTCTCTTGCTTTAACCTCTTTGGGAACATCATGAAATTATAGTGAATCATATGACAAGATATTTTATAAAGGTGATTTAACTTTTTCAACAGAAAGAGACGGATACTACCCTCTATACAATATTATTGAAGATAATGTTATAAAAGATTTTGATGCTAATGAAGTTTGAATTAATTATGTAAAATCATTTGGGAAAAATTATTCAAATGATGCATCATACATACGTTCAGCTATAGCTGACCATTGTTCTGTATTTTTTACATTAAACTTAGATAAAAATGATTTAGATTAGTATTTTTACAATCTTAATTTAATGATAGAATAATAAAGCATTAAAAAATGCTTCTGACGGAACAGTACTCAAGTCGGTCGAAGAGGCGGTCCTGCTAAGACTGTAGGGGTGGCAACACCCGCGGAGGTTCGAATCCTCTCTGTTCCGCCATTTTTTTATTTCAATTTTTAATTGAAATTGATTAGTCTTTATTAAATAGTTTTAAGAGTTTGCAATTAAAAGCAAAGTAATTTTTTAAAGTCCTTTATTTAAAAATATAGATAAAAAATAGTTATTTTTATTTAAATTTAGATTAATGAAATATAACTTGCTTGTTTAATGGGTTGTATTATCTAATTTAAAAACATGCTTAATAAATTTCAATTAAATATTAAGATTATATATAGTTACACTTATATATAAATAATAAATAAATAAAACAAGGAGTATTAAAGTGACAAAAGAAGAAGTTTTAAAATACAATGGATTAGATAATGAATCAATTAGGATTAATTATCAAAAATATGGAAGTAACACATTATCAAAAAAGAAAAAAACAAGTTTTTTAAAAGCTTTTCTTATGCAATTTGTTGACCCTATGGTTATCTTGTTGACAATTGCTGCATTAATTAGCTTGTCATTAGCAATTTATGAGCATGTTAGCGGTCAAAATAAGGGTTCTGAAATAATAATTAGTTATGTTGAACCAGGAATAATAATGCTTGTCTTAATTTTGAATAGTTTACTTGGAGCTTTTCAATTAATTAAAAGTGAACAAGCGGTACTGGCTTTAGAAAAAGTCAATGAAGCTAATGCTACTGTTAAAAGAAATAACGAAATGATGTCAATACCCGCTAGTCAGTTGTTGCCTGGAGATTTATTATTTTTAAATGCAGGAGATACAATAAATGCAGATGGCAGAATAATTTCTTCAAGTAATTTTGAGGTTGTAGAGTCTTCATTAACTGGGGAAAGCAATTCAGTAGTTAAAATGGCAAATTGAACTAAACAAAATGATAAAACTCTAGCTGAAAATAACCATTATGTCTACTCAGGTACTTATGTTACCAAAGGTACAGCAGTTGTTTATATTGAAAAAATAGCTAAAGAAACAGAAATTGGTAAGATTAATTCTTTAATTCAAAACCAAAACAAAGCAATTACACCTCTACAATACAAACTGAATAAATTAAGCAAAATATTTGGTTACTCAGGCGTTGTACTACTTTTTGTTAGCTTCTTAGTTCAAGTTTTATTAAATAATCTTTCAACCGGAATATGAACTAATCCACAAGTTTATACTAACGGTTTTGTAACAGGCATTTCACTAGCAGTAGCTGCTATACCTGAGGGTTTAATAACATTTACCACAGTTTTACTTTCAATTGGAGTTGCCCAATTGACTAAGGAAAATGCTATAGCCAAAAACCTTTTAGCAGTGGAAACACTTGGCTCAACAAATATTATATGTAGTGATAAAACAGGAACTCTTACTGAAAATAAAATGACTGTTGTTGAAGCATTTACTAAAAATAATTTTTATGAAAAAGATAAAAATAACGATGTCTTTAGTGAATTAGCAAAATATTTAGTATTGTGTAATGATGCTCATTTAACCATGAATAAAGAAAACAATAATTATGAAGAAATAGGGGATCCTACCGAAACTGGGTTGTTAAGATTTGGACTTAATTTTGGATTAACTAAAGAGGAGTTATTAAAACAAAATGAATTATTACAATCTCAACCATTTGATAGTGATCGTAAATTAATGAGTGTTCTTATTAAGCAAAAAGAATCCAATTTAATAATAGTTAAAGGTGCGCCTGATGTTGTTATTGATCGGTGCAAAGGGATTGATAGGGAAAAACTTATTAAAATAAATGAAGAATGATCTTCAAAAACTTATCGTGTTTTAGCTGCTGCTATTAAGAAAACATCTAAAAGTAAAATTACTCTAAATGATGAAAAAGATTTGGAATTTGTTGGATTTGTAGCAATGATAGATCCTCCAAGAGCAAATATTAAAGAAAGTATTAGTATGGCGAAAAAAGCTGGTATAAAGACAATAATGATAACTGGTGATCACATTACAACAGCTAAAGCTATAGCATCTAATTTAGGTATTTTTTCTAAAGATGATCTCGCTATTAATGGTGAACAATTAAGCAAAATGAGCGACCAAGAATTAAAAGATAAAGTCCATTTGATAACAGTTTATGCTAGAGTAAATCCTAGTGATAAACTTAGAATTGTTAATGCTTGAAAAGAAAGAGATAAAGTTGTTGCGATGACGGGAGATGGTGTTAATGATGCACCAGCTTTAAAAGCTAGTGATATAGGTTGTGCTATGGGTATTACAGGTACTGAAGTTTCAAAACAAGCTGCTGATTTAATTTTAGTTGACGATAATTTTAATACCATTGTTGGTGCAGTAAAAAACGGAAGATTAATTTTTGACAAGATTAAAACAGTTATTTTAAATATGTTAATTAGTTCACTAACAGAAATACTAGTTATGTTGATTGGAATGGTAGTATTTTTCTTGGCTTATAAGGATTTTTACAAAGAAGGATTTTATATTTATAGTGCTAGTCAATTATTATGAGTTAATTTTGTAACACATGGCATTCCGGCTATTGCATTAGGATTTGTTGATAGTGGTAAGAATGTTATGAATAGATCTCCATATAGTAAGAAAGAAAGTATTTTTGCTAGGGGAATGGGGATCGAATTGATTTGACAATCTCTTGTCTTAAGCTTATTGTCTCTTGTTTCATATGCTATAGCTATGGAATATAACAAGAATTTAGGCCCAGGGCGCGAACATGAGATAATAGCATTAGCAAGTACATGTAGTTTTACAACTTTAGGAGTTGCGGCTTCATTGAATGCAATTAATTTAATGAGCGATAAATCAATTTTTACATCAAGTATTAAGAAATACTACATTGTGTGAATCGCTGCCTTAACATCTACTATTATGATTTTATTAGTAGTTCTAACTCCTGATGTAGCAAATGTATTTAGAATGAGTAATGAATTTGTTAGAAATTGAAAATTAGTTCTAATTTCAGTTGGCTTAGGTTTAACTTTAACAGTAGCTAGTGAATTTAAAAAGATAATACTTTTTGCTAAAAGTAAGTTAAGCAAAACTAATTAAGTTTTTTAGAAATGCATTTAAAATGCATTTTTTTTATTTTTTAATAGTTGAATAAATTATTTGTTGATTTTTATTATTGTTTAAATTTAATAATAAATAAAAGCGCATCTAGTAACGCGCTTAATTACTTTTAGATTTTTATTTTTTAGTTATTAAATCTATATCTCAAATTTTTTCAACTTCTTCAGTTTGCATTTGATATGATGAAGCAGACTTAATTGTAGCCTTTAAATATGGTCATGCTGGTTTATCAGGATTTAATTTGGCATAATATTTTTCTATTTTGTCTGAATATTCCTTAGCATCTTTTTCCAATTTATCTATTTCATAAACTCCATCAAATACTCGATTAAGTTTTGGTTTTACTTCAGGTTCTTCCTTTTTTGAACCAATTGTAAGACCTATGACTGGAAAGGCTTGACCTTTAATATTTAGGGCACCAATCAATTCTTTAGTCATAGCACGAACTAGTCCTATAAAGCATGTTCCATATCCTAGATTAATAGCCATATCTTGTAACATTGTAGCTTGAATAAATGCATCACCTACACCTACTGTATATGACTCAATAGAGTGATTATTGTATTCAAATTCAGGATATTCTTTCATTGCAAAATTCATTCTATTGTAGTCAGCAAGAAATACAACAAACATGTCGCATGATTCAATTGCTCCAGTATACTTAGATAATGATGCTATTTGTTTAAGTTGTTTTTTATCTCTTATAACAATTGCGCTTGAAGAGTGCCAATTAGATGAAGTAGGAGCTAATTTAATAGCATCAATTAATTTTTTGTAGTCTTCTTTTCTAATAGGTTTGCTAGTATCGTAGTTACGAACACTTGCTCGATTTAAAACACTTTTGTAAAAATCCATTTTTTAATTTCCTTTAAATATTATTTTATTTTTCTTGAATTAATTCTAAACCAGGTAACACAGAACCTTTTAAAAATTCTAATGTTGCTCCTCCACCTGTTGAAATATGTGAAAATAAGTGAGAAATTTTTTCCTTATTAACAGCTGAAGCGGAATCTCCACCACCTATTACTGAATAACAATCTTTTTGCTTTCCAATTGCATGAGCTATTGCAATAGTACCTTGTTTATAGTTTTCAAATTCAATAACACCAAGAGGTCCATTTCAAACTATTGTTTTAGCGTCTTCTAGACTTTTTATAAATAAGTCAACACTTTTAGGTCCTACATCTAATCCTTGATAACCATCTTCAATTTCATTTTCTTGAATAATAGGCTTAGAATCTTCAAATTCTTTTGAGACCTTGAAGTCAATTGGTAATACTATTTTATCTCTATATGTTTCATAGAATTTTTTTGAAAATTCAAGAGATTCAGAGTCTAATAATGAATTTCCTATTTTCTTTCCTTGAGCATTTAGAAAAGTATAAGCCATTCCTCCGCCTATTATTAATTTGTCGACTAATGGTGCAATGTTTTCTAATACTTTAATTTTATCTGTAACTTTTGCACCTCCGATTATTGAAACATAAGGTTTTTTAATATTTTCAACTAAAGGTGATAATGCTTCTAATTCTTTTTTTACTAAAAAACCAATTGCGCTTTCTTTTATATTTGCAGCAATTCCTCTATTTGAAGCATGTGCTCTATGCAAGGTTCCGAATGCATCGTTGATAAAAACATCCGCTAAACTAGCTCAGTACTTTCCTAATTCGGGACTATTTTTGCTTTCTGCTTTGTCATTTAGGTCTTCTCATCTTGTATTTTCAATTATGAGAATTTCTCCTGATTTTAAATTATTGAAAGTATCTTCAACTTGTTTTCCTCTTGTCGCTCTTACGTAATAAACTTTTTTATTTAATAATTTCTCTAATTCTAAATGTACAAGTTCTAATGTTTTTTTAGACTTGTCTTCCTCAGTTTTAATTCTTCCTAGGTGAGAAAGTATCATTAATTTCCCACCTTCATTTACTATGTATTTTATTGTTTCTATTGCTTTTGTAATTCTTGTGTTATCTTGGATAATTCCATTTTCAATTGGTACATTAAAGTCCGCTCTTAGAATAACTTTCTTATCTTTTAAATTTATATCTGTAACTATTTTTTTCATATATTTTTTCCTTCTTTTTACTTTATTTTGTATCTGTCACTTTTCTAATTATATCCATTCAATGATTAATATCTAGTGAAGCCCCACCAACTAAAAAACCATTTATGAATTCTTGCTTATCTAATTGTTCTACGTTTGAACTATTAACACTGCCACCGTAAAGAACTTGTACATTTTGATTTAGTATATTTTTAATGTATTTAGCTATTTCATTGGCATATTCGGCATTAGCGCTCTTGCCTGTGCCAATAGCTCAAATAGGTTCGTATGCAATAACTATTCTTGATAAATCTAAATCTTTGGTAGATTCAATAAGTTGTTTTTTAAGAATATCTTTTGATTTTTTATCCTCATATTCTTTGAGTGAATCTCCAATACAAATAATAGGGGTAATATTGTGTTCTATAAGTTTTTTAGCTTTAGCATTAACTAATTGATTCGATTCGTTTAAATAAGTTCTACGTTCTGAGTGGCCCAGAATTCCAAAATGAACACCAATGTTAGCAAGCATTTTAGCTGAAACCTGCCCTGTAAATGCACCATCTTCATGTTCACTTGAATCTTGTGAACAAGCCATAATTTTTTTAGTTCTATCAAAACCTTTTAGGGCAACTAAATTAATATGTGGAATAGCGATAGCTATATCTATGTTTTCTAATTTATCTCTATTCTTTTTAAATGTAAATTTAAATGCTTTGTTTAGGTTATCAATAAATTCTAAGGTTTCATCAAAATCCTTATTCATTTTTCAGTTACCAATTAATATTTTTTTATTCATTTCCTTCTCCTAGCAATTTTTCAAAATCATCTTCAGTAATTATTTTAACATTTAGAGCTTTAGCTTTTTCTAGTTTTGATCCAGCATTTTCACCTAATATTAAGTAATTTGTATTTTTTGAAATAGATGATGAAACATGGCCACTATTTTTTTCAATTATTTCTACATATCAATCTCTACTATTATTTAGTTTTCCTGTGATAACAAAATTGATATTTTCAAATTTAGTTGATACTAGCAGGTCATTTTTGTTTTTTGAATAATCAAATATAGAATCTAGATATTGCATAAGTTCTATATTGTCTTCTTTATTGAAATATTCAATAACACTCTCTATTATTTTAGGACCTATATTATTTATTAATTCCATGTCTTCAAAATTTTTATTATTAATCATCTCTGAAAATGAAGAATATTTTTTTGCGAATAATTTAGCTGCTCTTTCACCCATGTGTTTAATTCCTAAAGCGAATAAAACTTTATGAAATGGTGCTGTTTTACATCCTTCAATTGAATTTAAAAGATTATTTATTTTTAGATCCGCATATCTCGGTAGTTCTTTAATCTGCTGAATATGGTTTTGAAGTTCAAAAATATCTTGAATTCTAGTAATTAGATTTGCTTTATATAAGTCTTGAACAGTTGTTAAACCCAGTCCAGCTATATTTAATGCTTTTCTGCTTGAAAAATGATAAATAGAATTTATTTTTATTTCATCGCAATTAGGATTCACACAAAATTGATCAACATTGTCCTCTATTTCGACTAAATCATTATAACAAGATGAGCATTTTGTTATTTTTTCAAATGTTCCTTCTGAATTTTTAGAAACTAGTTCCAGAACTTTTGGGATTATTTCACCCGCTTTGACAATTTTGACTTCATCTCCAATATTTAAATTTAGTGATTTTATGAAATTATAGTTATGAAGTGTTGCGTTTTGAACAATAGTTTGATTTAGTTCAACAGGTTCTAAATTTGCAATGTATGTTACCTTGCCTGTTCTTCCTATTGAGGTTTTAATATTTTTAATTATGCTATAAGCAACTTCAACATCATATTTAAAAGCTATTGAGTGTTTAGGAAATTTTGCAGTTTTCCCTAATTTTTTTCAATATTTTAAGTTGTTTAACTTAATAACTAAACCATCTGCGTCGTATTCAAGATTATTTTTTATTTCTGAAAAGTTTTCTATTTCTTCTTCAAGTTGCTCTACTTCAATTATTTTTCCAAAAGATTTATTTATGGGTAGACCCAATGATTCAATAAATTTTAGTGCTTCATCTTGAAAATGTATATTGTGTTTTTCAGGCTGAACAAGTTCGTAAAGAAATGCTTGTAGGTTTCTTTCTTCAACAACATCAGAATCAAGTTGCCTTAATGTTCCACTTGCCGCATTTCTTGGATTTGCGAATAACTTCAATAATTTTTTATGTTTTTTAGGATCATCAATTTTCGCATTATTAAATAAGATTTCCTTATTTTTTTGCTGAATTTCATCATTTATTTTTTCAAATGATTGTTTAGGTAGAAATACTTCTCCGCGGATTTCTATTTTATCTTTATAATTGATATTTTGAGGCACTGTTTTTATTTTTTTAACATTAGTCGTGACATCCTCGCCTTCAATACCATCTCCTCTAGTTACGGCTCTAACTAGAATTCCATTATCATAATGCAATGATATTGATAATCCATCAATTTTAGGCTCAATGCTGAAGTTAATATCTTCAATAGGAACATTTTTATTTATATTATCAATAAATTTTGCAACTTCGTCATAGTGGTAGGCTTTACTTAAAGATAGCATTGGCTGTTCGTGTCTAAATTTTTGAGTATTTAGATTACTGTTATTACTTTTAGAACCCACTTTTTTTGTTGGTGAATTCGATAAAACTAACTCAGGATATTCATTTTCTAATTTTTCTAATTTATAGTAGTTTTTGTCATATTCTAAGTCTGAAACAGAAGGATTATTTTCAATGAAGTATTCTTCATCTCATTTATTTATAAGATCAACAAGTCTTTTAATTTCGTCTTTTATTTCTTTATTTTTTTCCATTTTTTTAATCCTTTAATAATATTATCAATTTTACAGAAAAACAGGCCATTACAAGCCTGTTTTTTTATATTATTTATTATTTTTGTGTTTGGGAAAGTAAAATGAATATTTTATTATTTTGTTTATAACCATTTTATTTAATAGTAAGCAATAAGAAAGGAGGTTTGCCTATAAAAAGTGCACAAATAAATGTTAAAACTATGTAAATAATTTAAAATACCAAGAAATTTTCTTTTTTATGTTATTAGGAAAACGAACAATAATCAAAAATAAACACTAATTTTTATATATAACCTATTTTTTGCAACTGAATTTTTGAATTAAATTCAATTGCTATTAAATTATATGCCTATAAATTTTTAAATATATTATTTTAAAAAAATATATTTTTAAAGTTATTAAATAAGCAAAAAAATTTCCATTTTTTGAAATATATATTTTTAGTTTAATTTAAGTTGTTGAGATTCTTGAAGTATATTAATTTTGAAATCTAGAAAATGTAATGAGCTATTGTATATCATCTAGGTAGGAAGTCTACGTGTATGCTTGTTGCTACAAAGATAATTAATCCTATCACAAATAAAGTAATCACATAGTCTTGTCATTTAAAAATTAAGTGACGATATCTCGTTCTTTTTTGGTATGGATCATATCCTCTTGTTTCCATCGCATTAGCTAAATCTTCTGCTTTTGCAAATGAAGTAACAAATAATGGAATTATTAGGGTAGTAAAACTTTTAGCTTTATCTTTTAGTTTACCATTTTTAAAGTCAATACCTCTACTTGCTTGAGCCTTCATAATTCTTTTAGCCTCATCTAATAGAGTGGGTATGAATCTTAAAGAAATTGAAATAATCATTGCTATTATATGAGTTGGAACAAAAAGAAATTTTAATGGGAATAATAAATCCTCAATAGCTTTAGTTAATAGAATAGGTTTAGTTGTAATAACAAATAAACTAGTTGCAATTATCATTACATAAACTCTTAATACTATTCCAAGAGTTGTCGCAAATACTTCATATGTTATAGCATATTTATTTTCACCGATGGTTCCTAAATATAATCAAACATGATGAATGGGGTTGCTAGGTCATAATTCATTTGGTAGAGGCATTGTGTAAATATTTATAAAAAATATCAATATACCTAGAAATAATGGAAGCTTAAGTAGTTTTAGAACAGGAACAAAACTTTTAGTTGCAATAATATAACCAATCATTATTGGAATTAATAATATTCCCAAGGTGATAAAGTAATCTGTTGCAAAGGTTAATGTTATATAAATAATTGAGACAGATAATTTAAGTCTTGGATCTAATTTATGAATAAAAGTCGAATTAGAAATATATGAACCTACTGGAGAACTCATTACTTACCCCCTTTTTGCTTTTTAGATTGATTTAAAAAATTAGCCAATTCATCAATAGATTTAACTTGAGGTATTTTTAACCCTTTCTTCTCAAGCTTTGAAATAAAGTTTAATAGTTTAGGTGGCTCCATTGAATTAGAGGTTAAGAAATCAACATCTTTTAAAACTTTATAAGTTTCGTCATCACGAATAATTTCGCCTTTTTTAAATACAATAACTCTTTTTGTTTCCTCTAAAACATTGTCAAGGTCATGAGTGACAATTATTATTGTTTTACCTTCATTGTTTAGTTTTCTAAAAATATCTAATATTTCTCTAACTCCTACTGGGTCTAGGCCAGCAGTTGGTTCATCAGCTATTAATACATCTGGTTCCATTGCTAAAATTCCAGCCAAGGCTACACGCCTTTTTTGCCCGCCAGATAAGCCAAATGGACTTTTTCTTAAATAAGTTTCATCAAGTCCCACTAATTCTAAATATTTTTTTGCTCTTGTCTTAGCTTCATCTATCTTTACTCCAAAACTCTTAGGACCAAAACAAATATCTTTCTCAATAGTTTCTTCAAATAGTTGATATTCTGCGAATTGAAATACAATACCTATTCTTTTTCTAATATCTTTTGCTTTCTTAACTTTTTTTCTTCTTGAAGGTTTTACGGAAAAAGTTTCAATAACTTTTTCTTTTTTCTTAGTTTTCTTATTGTATTTTTCATCCTCATAGACTCATTCTACAACTCCTTTATCAGGAAGTAAAAGAGCATTTAAATGTTCAATAAACGTTGTTTTTCCTGACCCGGTTTGTCCTATTATTCCAACATATTCACCTTGTTTAATAGTTGCACTAGCACTATCAACAGCTTTCATTTCATTTGGAGTTTTTCGATTGAAAATATGAGTTAATTCTTTTATATTTATTTGCATAATTGATCAATTAACTCCTTTTCATCATATGTCGGTTGAATACCTTTAATTTTTTCACTAAGTTTATATACAAATGGTGAATCTATTTTCGCTAAGTCAATAATTTTTTTATTTTTAAGTATTTCTTTTGGAGATCCTTGAGCAACTATTTTACCTTTTGAAAATACAAGTAAATAGTCCGCAAGAACAGCTTCATCCATATCGTGAGTTATTGAAATTAAAGTTTTTTTACGTTCTTGTTGGATTTCACGAATAATTTTTAAAACTTGAGTTTTACCTGCGGGATCAAGCATTGATGTAACTTCATCAAAAATGATAATTTCTGGATTCAAAGCTAAAACACTAGCAATTGCTACTCTTTGTTTTTGCCCCCCACTTAATACTTGAGGTTCCCTTGTTAGATATTCTTTCATACCAACTGATTCAGCTAATTTGTCAATAATTGGTTTCATTTCTTTTCTTGGCAATTCTTGGTTTTCTAGTCCAAAAGCTATATCATCTTCAACACTGGCTCCAATAAATTGGTTGTCTGGATTTTGAAAGATAATTCCTATTTTTTTTCTTATTTCTCTAAGAGTGCTTTTTGATATAACAGTTCCATTTATTTCTATTGAGCCTGAATATGGTTTATATAGAGCGACAAGAAGTTTACTAAATGTACTTTTTCCAGAACCATTATGTCCTAATATTGCAACGTATTTTCCATCTGGTATTTCAAAATTAATTCCATCAATTGCATTAATGGAAGCTCCCGGATACTTAAAATATAAATCTTTAACTTTAATCATAGATTTAATTATATATAGAAGTCATATTATTCTAGTTCAATATTTTATAAATATTTTTTATCAAAAACTCCAATGTATGGAAGGTTTCTTAATTTTTCTTGATAATCTAAGCCAAATCCTACTAGAAATTCATTTGGTGCTATAAAACCATATTTATCTACATCTAAATCAACTTTTCTTGTAACTGGTTTATTTAAAAGAGCAAGTATTTTGACAGAATTTGGGTTTCTTTTTAAAAACATTTTTTTGATTTTATCTAAAGTTATTCCTGAGTCAACAATGTCTTCAACTATTAGAACATCTTTATTTTCTATAGAACCAAAAGGATCTAAAACAATTTTAACTTGACCTGAACTTTTATCTGCACCTGCATAACTTGATGCTGAAACAAAATCTAGTTCATGTTCAACATTAACATGTTTAATTAATTCGGCCAAGAAAGGGACACTTCCTTTTAAAAGTCCAACAAGAACTAAATTATTAGTATTTTTATATGTTGTGTTAACCCAATTAGCTAATTCAATGATTTTTTGTTTAATTTCTTGTTCAGTAAAAACTATTTTTTTAATTTTTTTATTAATGTTATTTTCTGTCATAATCACGTTTCACTCCCACACTAATATTTGATTAATTATAAAAGAATTTTTCTTTTATTAAATGTTTTATAAATTGAATTTAATTTTTTGGACATATGTGAATAAGAAATACATATTTTTTGTGTTATTTTAATTTGAGATTTTTTATATTTCAAAAATACAATTTTTGCAACTTTCATAAAAAAAATTGGTTAAAATTATGATTTTTTCTATCTTTTGTATAATTAATTAATATTTATTAATCAAAGTAATTTATACTAATTAGTATTTAATTATTAATCATATTATTAAAACAAGTTAGTATTTTTAATTTCTTAGTAAATATATTTCAAGAAATATTTTATATTTCAAAAGGAGAAAAATGCGTTTTAAAAAAACAATACTAATTTTATCCTCAGGAATAACCACATTACCTGTTGTAATTTCTGCTTCATGCAACAATAACAATAATAGTAGTGAAAAAACACCTGAACAAGATAAAAATATTAAATCAAATATATTGAATCAAAAGATATCTGAGTTTGAAAAATATGTTGAAACATTTAGAGAAATTGATGATGAAAACATCAATACTCTTTGCTTAGCTGCTTCAAAAAACATTGAAAAATTCAAAAGTAAGTCAGTTGCTGGAACATTGACAGAAAAAGATATAGAAACAGAGTTTAATAAATTTAAAAAGGATGCTATTAACGCTTGCGTATCTAACAATGTTAAATTAGATGAAACTAATCAAAAATTAGAAAACCTTGTAAAAGAAATTAAAGAGTTATCAGATAAATATTTAGGTGAAAAAGTTAAAACTAATTCTGATAGGGCTGTTGATTTTCTAAAGGTAGTTTCTACTTTTATAACTAATGACTTAGTTAATGCAATGAAAACTCAAGCGCCAAAAAAATATGCTGAACAATTAAGTTTAATTAACAAAATAGAAATCGGAATTAAAGACACAATAAAAAGTTTTGAAAATACACCAGAAACATTTGAACATTTTTTTGACTACGAAAATTCAATTCTTTTTACAATAAGAAGATCTAACTTATTATTAGAATTTTTCGATGATTCTTCAAACCCCATTGTAGTTCCAACAGAAAAAAATGAGTACATGGACAAACTTTTTGACTGAAGAATTAATGATTTACAAAGAGCAATTGACGAAACAAATAGCAAATCAGATTTTAGTGGTAAAAGTGAAATTATAAATACTTTAACTGTCGCTAAAGAAAAGTATGTTGAAGCTAAGAATAAATCATTATTATTTGTTCACCAATTAGTAAACTTTGCAAGACTAGAAAAAGAAGGTGGAATAATTTGAACCGTTCTAAATCCAAATTCTAGATGACAACACGGTTTTCTAAATAATCTTCAATTAGGAAAGACATTTACTGTGTCTAATTTTCCTGTTTTCAAAAAGATAACAGATACCAAATTTTTAGATGAAATTAGAAATAAAATAGTTGCTGTTTTAACTAATTTAGATAATTTTAATAAATTAGAAGGTGTTCATTATTTAAATTCACTTTACTTTCAAAAAACTAGAGATTTATTTGAGGAAAATGCTAAATATTTGAAGACATTACTTTCTAACGACTATATAGCATATATAGGTTTTGACCATAAAAAAGAATTAGATGCTTATATAACTAAACTTGAATCACTATACAATGAAATAGTTTCAAAAGTAATTAATGTTAAATCTAATGAGATTAAAGAAAAAATGGATAAAGAAGTAAATGATGGATTAGAAAACAACGGAACAAATAACTTAAGAAAATTCTTTAATGATAATATAGCAACTCAAGATCACAACGACAATGAAAAAGATAAATATTTCTATTTCTATAATAATTACAATTCTAAACTTAATACAGTTAAACTTATGCCAACAGATTCATTCAACAAATCATTTGATAGATATGTTCAATATAAGTTAATAGACGAAGAAATACGAACAACTTATGAACTTTTAGAATTATGAAAACTTTTAGATGAAGATCCCGCTTCTGGCGAATTAAATAAATTATTAAATCCAGATAAGAGTGCAGAAAAATATACAAAGCAAATTAAACAAAAAGAAGATCAAAATGTTGAGTTTAAGAAAATTATTGAAGACGCTAAATTACTAATAGATTCTTCATTTGATAAATATTCTGGTTCATCAGATGAAGAAATAAAAACTTGGATTACTCAAATGTTAAATAAATCGAATGAAATGCACAAAACTTTTGCAGATAAGTTCAAGGATAAAAAAGATGATGAAGGAGAGTGACTTACTATATTTGGTGATGAGCCAAGAGAGATAATAATAAAAGCGGAAAAGGAATATAATGATCTTGTTAAATCCATTTCTCAAACAATGGCTTCAGAATCTTCAGCTAAACTAAATGAAAATGTTGAATCAATTGAATCTAAATTTAGTACAATTAAATATTTATTTGTTACTCCGAAAAAATTATCAATTTTTGGTGAATTACACAGTCAATTTGAAAGTTATGATTTTGAAAGTGATGATTATCCAAAACAGTTAGAATTCATAGAGGCTAAAAAAGAAGAATTAAAAAATATAATAGGTGATTTGCCTTATAAAAACGCAATTGAAAAGTCTGTTTTAAAGGCAGATTTGTTAAATAAGCAAACCTTAATAAAACAATATATTAAAGATATAAATGAGAAAAAAGGAAACCTTTTCTATTGAATAAAGGAATATAAAGGGTTTAAAACTTTCGAAAAAGTATTTACTGACTTAGAGTCTTTAATAGATGCTGCGGTTACTACGGTTGATTCAGATGATTTGCAAACTTTAAATGAAAAAATGAAGAATATTTGCGAAAAAGCAAGTGAATTTAAAAAATCATTTGGTACTAGAGATGATTTAAAAAATAAGCCTGTTTTATCTGGTGTCGAATCATTAATAAGTGAAAATGATTCTAATATTGAATCATTTAAAAGAAAAATTGAAAAAATTAAAAAATTAGCCCTTGTTGCTCCTGGTCAAGAAATTTATGCATTAATTAGATTTATGGAAAAGGATTTTCTTGACTTTAGTAAGATAATGATTAATGATAGTAGCAAAGATGAGTATTTAATCAAGATTATAAAACTAGAATTTGAAAAAATAAAGAAAGAAGCTCACTTTAGAGATATTATTGATTTTACCCCATCAACAGACAGTTTTGATTTAGATGAAAATAATAAGAAATACACACACAAAACATTCTATGAAGAATTTAGAAAACTTGAAGATGATTATGCTAAATCTCTATTAAAATTCCTTAAAGCAAAAGAAAACAATTCTTCAAATTTAACTTCAATTAAAGAAGAATTAAAAATTACTAGAGAAGCTTTCTATAATTTTTTAAACAAGAAAAAAGAAAACGGAATTACAAACTTTTCAAATAAATATATTGAGTTTTCTGCCGCAAATTATGACATAACTGGATATCCACATTATACACCTTATGATTTAGCAAATTCATATGCTAAGGCAAAAGCAATCATAGATGTAATGACTTGATTACATGAAGAGTATTTAAAATAAGAACGATAATTAAAAAAATGGTGAAGCACTTAAGTGCTTCCTTTTTTTTGATTTAAATGTTTCGGGGACATATATATTTATATGATAAAATAAAATATGTTTACTTATATTAATACGTATAGATATATATATGATATTAGATAGTAAGATAAATGATATTTATTCAAATTATTATAAATATAAAAGTAATAGTTTATGTGAAGTAATGATAATATTCTTTATTTAGCATATTACAATTGGAGAAAAAATGAGTAAGAAGAAATTTAACTGAAGAACAATGGTATGACCAAAATATGCAATTTCAACTGGTGTAATTTTAGCGGCAACAACTGCAACAATGGTTGCGTTAAAAATATCATCAAGTAATCCTAGCGAAGCTAATAATAAGGTCTTTTTAAGTAATCAGTTTGTTGATGTTGAAAAAGATGCAAAACTTTCTTTTGTTAATAGTAACAAAGAGGACATTGCAAAATTTGATGTAACTAAAGGTGAAAATGGATCAGTTATTATTAACGGTCAATATAAAGACGTAAATGAATACTTGTTGGATTACTATTACAATAATCAATCAATGCCATTCTTAAAAATTAGTTATGGTCCTTTTGTGTTCTACAATGAATATGTTGAAGCTGTTAGTGCTAAAGATTTTTATATTTTTACTCAATGATTTATGAAAAATATTTCTTGAGGACCAGAAACTATAACACTTAAGTCATTCTCAATTGTTAAGGGTGTTGAAATGAATGGTAACAATATTACACTTGGTGCGCACTCAAACAAAGAAAAGGAATACACAACAATTAAATTTTATCCAGATGCCTTTTTTGGTTCGCTTCCAATGCACAGTATTTTAGCTGGACAAGGTAATGCCAATGATTCGCTACTTTATAAAGTTAATAAGAAATTACTTTCTTCAGATGAATTAAAGCATTTCTTAAAAAATGTTATTAGATATAATTCTTTAGCTAATGTTTCAAAGAAGACAATTTCTGAACAATCATTTAGAACCATAAATGATAAGCGTTCATTAATTAATAAGAAAGTATGAGTTTTAAAAAGCAATTTAAATAATAAAATTAGTGAAGAAGCAATAGATGATCTTGAAAAATTAAGATTATCCGTAAAAAGTGATTACTTCATGATTCTTAATGGAAATTCAGAAAGTGAAGCTAGAAAAAATCTAAAAGAACTTATTAAAAAATACAATAAAACAGATAAATATCAAATATTACAAAATCTAGAAAATGCTCCAATTGAACAAAAAACAATAACTAATATATCATTTGAAACAATCCAAAATCCCGAAATCACATACAGATTTAAGGAAAAATATTTAAAAATAATTTTTAACGATGGTACATCATATTCATTATTCAATTCTCTAGAAGAGTCGATGATTTTTAATGATAAAAATGAATGAATAAAAAATAGTGAAATTGAAACAATTGAAAAAGGTTACACTAATGCAAAAAATAGAATTGTTGAATTAGTTAATATTTTAAAAAGAATTGTTAGCGACCACATTGAAAACAATTCGGATTTAACAAATAATTTGAAGACTGAATATAAAGAAGCTCTTGCTAAGATAAGAAAAGATGAAGAATATGACAAGTTGTTAAGACCATTAAATGCAAAATATACTGACTTTAAACCTGAGTATGAAGAAGAAATTATAAAAGGCAAAAAACAAATTAAAGAATTTCAAAAGGAAATTGAAGAACTTAACAAAAGTATTACTACTTTAGATACTAAAATAAAAGAAATTGAATCTAAAATTACTTCTTCATCGAATTCGGCAGAAATCGAAAATTGAGAAAAAGAACTAGTTCAGATTAGAAAAGAAAAAAACGATTCACTTATAAGAATTAAGAACAAAGAAAGTATTATTCAAAATAATGAAAGAATTATCAAAAAAATTGAAGATCTAAAATTAAGTGATGATGAATCTAATAAAATACGTAAACAAATACTAGAAATTTCTAAAGCTAAAGTTGAATTGAAAGTTCAAGATGCAAAAGATGTTTTAGATAGAGTACATAAAAGAATGGGATTATCTGAACAAGTAGCAAATTCTTTAGAAAGAATTAATTTTATTTTGTTTCAAATTCAAACTGACAGCACTGTAAAAGATCTTTCAAAAAGCATTGCCGCAACAAATAATGAAACTATTAATGAAATCAAAGCAAAAAAAGCTTCTAAATTAAATGAAATATTTAATACTTGAAACAATGAAATTGAATATCTTAACAAAATATTTAATGGCTACAATTTTGTTAAAATGGGAAATAATAAAGTTAATTTAACTTACTATACAAATGATTTAGGTTTTTTACCAAATCAAATTATTTCTCTAGAATCTCTTACCAATATTGAAGCTAATTCACAAATAAACTGAAGAGATTATGCAAATCTTGATGGTTTTGTGCGTTCTTTATATGATGAAGTGTTAAAAGAATTTTATATTTATGTAGGTGATACAGACAAATCGATATTATCTCATCAACTTAAAAATATATCTTATGAAGGCGTTGAAATTAATAAAGACGTTAAAACAAGTGTTGAAGATTTATGTAAAGAATTAAAGAGTTTTAAAACTTCAAATCATGATAAATTTAATGAAATATTTAAAGATATTTTAATTTTTTCAAATATTAATTCAAATAATTCAAATTTAGAACAAGTTAGCGATAATTTTAATAATTTTATTGTTGATCCAAAAAGTTCAAAATACGATTACTTCTATAAATTAATTGCATTCTACCAAAAATATAGTGGTAAATTTGCTAATGATTCTATTGTTAAAGAAGCTAACAACCAAATTGATCTTTTAGACAAAAATTCAAATAGCGAATTAAATAAAGCTAAAAATAATTTGAATACTTCTTTAGCTTCAACTAACTATAAAGTTTTATTAGAAAAATTAAATAACATAATAAATAGCCTTAAAAATAGTACAGAAGAATATAAAAATAATTCAATTAATTATGTTAAATTAATGTCAATTCAAGCATACATTAATTACAAAGAAGAAAACTCATCAGACAAAAAGAACAAAGAATTTTTCTATAACGATCTAGTTACAGTAATTCCTGAATTAAATAAATTTAAGTCACTTTTTGATGATGCATTTGACAACATCGAAAACACAACTAAAGAACTAGGTCTTAAATTAATTGAATATAAACAAGATGTTGTTGAAAAACTTAAAGAAGCTAAAGATTTATATTTAAAATTAGTTCCTATTTTAGAATCTCATAAAGACTTATCTAATAAATACGCGGCTTTATTGGAACAAAGTTTTAATAATTATGCTTTAACTTCATTTGACAAAGTTGATAAGACTAGAATAAATGATAAAGATGTTAAAAACAAATTGAATCAATTGACAAATGAAGTAATTTCAAACATTGCTAAAGCTAAAGTAAAAGCTTCAAATAATGAAAAATTAGTCTTAGAATATATGGCAAAATTAGTTAATGTTGAAGAATTTGTAACTCAAATTGCTAATAAATATTCAATTGATGAGATTGAAAAATACATAAATGCATACTATAGAGTAATGACAAATAAAATAGCATTAAATTACAATGATAAATATCAAGAAAATACTAATGATCAAAAAATAAAATGAGTAGCTAGATTATTTACTCCACTTGTTGTTTATCAACTAGAAGAAGCAAAAAAAGTAAATGCAGATATTTATAAGAATCAAAAATTGGTTGAAGAAATAAAATCTCAAATTGCAAATACAAGTGATCTAACTCTTAAAAATAAATTACAATCTAAGTTATACAAAGTTAAAGGTCTGATTAAATATCAACAAGAACAATTTGATAAATTAAAATTAAAGGATTACAAAAGTTTCATTGATGATCAAAAAATTAAATCATTGTGAAATAGAAAAGACTTTGATTTTGATTTAGATAGATACTCTGGTAACGGTGCCCCATTATCATTAGTTGATTCAATTAATAGCTATAATCTTAGTTTGGCTAACTATATAAATTTAAGAAATGAATTATTAGGAAGAATTACATATTTTAAAGCAGAAGTTGATTTATTTATGGAATCCGCTTTCGCTCTTGCTAACTTCAGTAATTTTGAAAGCGTTTATAGAGACGGTCTTAAAAACACAGCTAAATTGATTAAAGAGCTAAGATTAAAAGAACTCGCGGAGAAAGAAACATTTAAAAATCTTTACAATGAGAATGATTTAGGCATTGAATTAAATAATAACAATTTAATTATTGCTCGTTCAAAGGTTGAATTATTGGAAATATTAACTAATAAAGGAATTCTTACTAAAGATGTTAAGAATTTGGACCAATTTGAAAAAGACAATATAAGAAAAGTTAGATTAGACTCAATTACTAAAAATGGCAAAAAATTAGTAATTACTTTTGATAATGCTTTATCAAGCAATGACAATATAATAACAAATAAAGTATTTTGAAGATTTAATTTAGATGCTAATGTTGAAAATAAACGTGGTGATTCTAGATTAACATCAATGATAGATTTATTCAAAACAATTGGTTATAAAAAACTTACGCAACCTACATTAATTAAAGAAGAAGGAACAAGAGAAATTAAAGATGAAAATGGAAAAGCTTCTCTTGAAAATTCATATAGTATTTATGCTGAATCATATTCAGATTTAACACAAACATTAATGGATAAGGTTCCTTGAGCAGCTGAATGGTTAACTGGTGAACATTTAGTTAAAAAATTGAATGATCAAGGTGTATTTGAATATTCAATTGAAAATGGAAGATATCTTGGATTCAATTCTGATAGTAGAGTTGGTTTATGAGCAATTCTTGCTATGAGTGATCCGAACTTCAAAGGTATTTCGATTGATTTCTTAAAATTTGTAGCGGCCCACGAGTATGGCCACCATATGACTTTAAACGGTGCGACAGAATTAGGCGATAAAGGCAAAAAACCAGTCTATGTTAGTGCCTTAGTTCCTGGAGCAACTCCTCATATTGCTAACTTTTATTCAAAAGAGGTTTTTGATTTATATTTAAAAGCTAGAACTCACTTAGACTTAGCAACCGGAACATTATTGAAAGAAAAAAATGTTGTTAAAACTGATGAAAATGGTGAGTATTCAATTTTTAAATTAGCACGTAAAGATGCGGAAGGCAATATTGTTTTTGATGAAGAAAGTTTAGAAAAAATGGAAGATATCTGAGGCTTTAAAGAAGGCGAAGATAATCTGGCTGAAGCATTAAAAAACAAAAAGCGTAGATTTTTACAAGATTATCAAGGTCTTCTAGAAGCAACTATTGCGCGTCGTAAGGCAAATAATTTAAGTACAAAAGAGGATGAAAAATGACTTCAAATTTTTGATATTTGAATGATGAACTCATTAGATCAAAATTCAGGTACATTAAGCCCTTCATTTATAAGTAATGCAGAACATCCAGCAAAATATATGATTTATAATGAATCAACAAAAGAATATGAATTTAAACCAGCTTCAATTGAAATGCTTAAAGGTATTCTAAAAGATGGTTTAGGTAAACCGGTAGAATTCGAAACTATTAATGGTCAATTACTTCCTAAAATTGTTGAATGAGAAAAAGATTCATCTGGCAATAGAATAAATAAAATCAAGAAAATTTGTTTATATAACAAAAATGGAACACCATATATTAATGTTCCTATTGGAATTGATTTTGATGATCCAAATTCTGGATATTATGATGTAACTACTGATGCTAATGGTAAGAAGGTGAATAATACAGTTAAATTTATTGAAGATAAAATCCGTAATGCTGTTAACGTTATTAAATCGTTGATTGTAGAACAATTTGTAATAACTGGTTGAAACTCAAGTACAACAAATTTAACAACCGATCCTAAAGTTGATGTAGCCTTTCCTTTACTAGATAATATTTTTGGAACTATTAATACAAACTATAGTGCCGTAATGAAAAATTCATATTTAGATTATGTTAAGGCTCGTGACTTTGAAAACGGAACAATCAAGAAAGAATCTAACGGTAAAGAACCATTAGCTAAGTTTTACAATAATGATGGTACTGTTGGAACTGGTGCTCCTGATGTTTTACAAGAAGATTTCTTTGTAAAACCAAATTCAAGTAAATTAATTGATGTTATTGCAGCAATGTATACTGGAAATGGTAAGAATTTAACCTTAAGTTCTGGAGGTTCACAAGTATTTTATTTTGATAAAGATCATCAATATTTACCTAATGTTATGCTCGATGAAGCCTTCACCGAAGTTTTCTTTGCTAGTGGATATCCAAAATCTGCAATAGATGAACTTGGAATGAAACCATTGTTGAAATGAATAGCGCCATACATTAAGGAAATAATTGGTAATGATATTCAAAAAAGTACATGATTAACCATTGACGAAGATAACAATGTTTTAGGACAACACCATCAATATGAATCATTACCCGCCATTTATAATTTGAAAAAAATGAAATTAAATTCACGTTTTGTTGCTAAGTCAACAACTCAATCATTATTTGATTCATTCTATACAATTAACGATTCAGGTAAAAAACTTTATGGTCTGGATGTTGAGTTTAGTGATGCTAAAAAATGATTAGAATTTTCTTCAATAGATACAACAAGAGCTAAATTAGATAGAGATACTTTAATTGTTAACTGGGATATAGACTATGTTAAATCTCATTTTGATTTAGAAGTATTTTGACAAGGATTAAAAGACGCTATTGAAAGTGATAAGAATTTAACAAAATCGCAACTAGTTGAATACAAACAACTTGTTAATAGTCGTGATAAGCAAGCTCTAGCTAATGAAATTATGAAGAGATTCTCTTCTTCTAAGATTGCTCTATTTGTCAAAGATATTTCATTAGGCGAAATAAAAAACAAAATAGATTCAGACTATGAAAATAGATTAAGATATGCATGAATATTTGATAAACAAGTCGGATATGGATTATTTAAAACTGAAGATATTGATGTTGCGATTGAAACTAGAGATTTAAATAAATGAGACATTAGTATAAAAGACATGTTCAAAGCATTTAGTGAATTTGCTACAGCTAATTCATTAGATTTAAATCAATTAACATTATTTGATCAAATGATTTTAGATAATAAAACACAAATGTATTCATCTCAATTAGCTCATAATATTTTGATGAATAAATTATCGATGAAGGATATATTAGCTTCATTTGTTAAAGGGATCTTTAAAAAAGCTAAACCAACTGATGATGTTGTTGCATATTTTGCATCAAAGACTGAACGTAAGTACAACCAATTTTTCTCAGATTATACATTTTGTTTTGCTGAGGTAATTAACCGTGATAATTTACAAATTACATATTCTCCTTCAAATACTGAATTTAGTAATTTACCAAAATACCTAAGTGGTATTAATGAATCTAATACAGGTTTAGAATATGTTGTTGATGGTACAACAACTGGTAAGTGAAATGATTATTTAATAGACTTTGGAGATCAAGGAACTAAAAACTCGGTTAAAGATTCAATTAAGGATTATGAATTGGTTATTGATAAAGAAAATGAATTAAGAAGCAAAAAATTAAATATGAAGCATTACAACAATATGTGATTAATTGACTCAAACTATTCTGATGATAGAGTTAGAAGAAGCTCTTACTTTGGTGAGTTCCAATCAATTAATAATGGATGATTTAAAGATAGATGATACCGTGATATTATCAATTTCAAACTTTATGATGATAAAGGTAAAGATATTGAAGATAACACAATTCGAATTAAAGATTTAAAAGGCAATAAAGTAAATCATAGAGCAAAAGCTTTTTGACAATACTATATTCAAAGTCAAGGTATTGGAAAACGTAATATTTCTAATATATGACGTGATTCTGATAAAGACGCTGTTGCCATGTTTGGCTACCTATCTAGTGATGTTGCTAATAAAGCTGAATGATTAGTGTTCGAAGATATTGAAACAGGCGAAAAACGTTCCTTAAAAATTCATAAGGAATTTACAAATAATATGTTCTACTATAAATTCCAAAATCCTAAAAATGAATCAACATGAAAAGATAGTGATGCCCGTCACTATATAAGTGATGAAGAGTATGACTATTCTGATACAAATGGTCATCATGCTGGTAAAGGTTTTATTTCATGAGTTTCAGATTATGGAATTATGTCAAGATATAAAAATAAAGTATTAACTCCAGGGCATAAATATTTAGTTTATTTCTCAAATAAAGAAAATGGAAACCAAACATTGAAAATAGACTTGGGTACTAATGAAAGTATTTCCGAAAATGGAAAAACTTGATCACAAGCCCCAACAGCAATTTATAAAGATAAAGATGGAAAAATAATAATGAGAGTTAATGACCAATTTAACGGAATTATTTAGAAAGGATAATAATGAAAAAAAATATTAAAAAAATGCTATTTTTAAGTTCTATAACTACTTCATTAGTTTCAACAACTTTATTATCCTCATCATGTAATAAAATTGATTATGACTTTGGTTTAGTTACAGATCCTATTAACTCACTTAACTATATTAAATATGGTTCAGTTAATAAATTGCTTCCTTCATTGGTTGAAAGTCCTATTAAACAAGGACCTAATCCAATAGTTAAAGCTATTAAAAGTAGAAGTTTACCTAAATTACCTTTAGGTATTTACATAGACAGTAATATTGACAATGTCGAAGATTTTGTAAGCAAGTATCCAAATCCAGATAATTCTGGAAGCAGTTATGACTTGAAAGATTTAGATGCAGCACCAGGAAGTATCGATACAACATCAACTCAATTTTTACCTGTGAATTCTATTTTAACTAGCTCTAATAAATTTTTATCTTCAGCGGTTCAATTAAATAGAGGTCAAAGTAAATGAAGTAATGGCGATGTTGTTACAGCTGACGATTATATTGATGCTATGCATTATATTTTGGATATTAATACAGGTAGTCAAAAACAAACGTCAATTTTGCAAAGAAAATTTAAAGGTAGTCAAGAGTTAATTGAAGCTCAAAATGAATATATTAGAAAGCACAAAGTTGGATATCAAAATCCATTTGGCTATCCTAAACTTAAAAAAGAAAATGGTAAATATGTTTATGATGTCTTTAATGAAAATTACAAACCATGATCTAGTCAAAATAAGGATGATGAAGCTGAAGTTTTAAAAATTAAAAAAGCAGCTCTAAACTTAGGTTTTTATTCAGCTAGAATGTATTGAAATTATGATAATAAAACAATATTATCATCAATACCATATTCACCTGACTTTAATTTTGATGACGAAATTACTATTTTAATGCTCCCAAACCCTGAGTATTCTTTAAAATTTCATACTCAAGAAGAACTTAAATCAATTCCCGAAAGAATAGCTACAAAAGTAAGAAGATATCCTTACTTTGATCCTTATCAAATTCAATCAGACAAATTTAATAAACTATTAGATCAAGCTAATACTTTAAAAAGAAAAATGAATTCAAGTATTATTTACGATGAACTTAATAAAGCTGCTTATAATAAAGAACTTAATACTTTATATAAAGAATTGTTTGCTAGCACAAATGAAAACACTTTAACAAATGAGTTTGTAAAAAATCTAGATTCAAGACTTTATTTTACAAATAGATTATTAGCTTTAGATGAATATACATTAAGAATTGAATATGATTCATATCAACCTACAGGTTTATCTAATGCGTTGGAGGATATTAAAACAGTTATTACTCCAGTAAATAGAAAATTCATTGAGTCGATTGGTGGTATATCAGAATTTGGTTTAAATAAAAGAAGTTTTTTAACTAGTGGACCATTTACTATTGGGGAATTAGTTTTAGGACCACAAGGTTATTTAATATTAAATAAAAATAATGAATACTATTCAGCAAATGATACTATTTCAAATAAAATTAAGATCTTCTTTTCAAATAATCCTAACATTAATAGTGCTATGTATTCTGATGGTTATATTGCTGCAACAAAAATACCTGCCATTGAGCAATGGAAGTATTGGGAAAATCCAAAGACTAGAAAATATATGAAAAAAAGTCATGGATTTGGAACCATTGCTCTTGCATTTAACTTAGATGATGAAACAAATGGAGCAGCTAATTATTCAGAAATTTCTACTAATTCATCTTCGCCTGTTAATGACCAAGATTTAAGAAATGCTATTTATTATGCAATAGATAGAAATGCTATGTTAAATATCGTAGGGTGAAACTCATCATTTCCTGTTATCACTTGAACAGCATTTGGTAATGCTTCTTCAAGTAATGGTGATGCAGTGGAAACTGGTTTTGACCACGATTACATGTATACAAAATATGGTAAATATCCAGAAAAAATAAAAGCCAATAGCTATTTAAATGACTCGGATTATGCTAATTCTAAAGCAGAATCAATTTCAAATGGTTGAGGTATTCCAATTCCTGTCCAAAACTATTCTCATATAGATCACTTAGCTAAAACAATGCAATTTGAAAATGTTGATCGAACAGATAAAGCATTTCATTTAGAAGTGGCTCGTGCATTCTGAGAGCATTACAAAAAGAAAACTGGAAAAAATAGTGTGACATTGAGATTTATCTCAAATTCAACTGATGAACAAAAAAATGCTAGTTTAGCTCTTTCTGACTTTATGAATAAGGCTTTTAATGGTGAAATACAAATTGACGTTAAAAGCTTGCCAGAAAACGTTTATGAAGATTATAGAACTACTGGTAAGTATGATTTAATCTATAGAAACTTTGATACATTTGGTTCGGATGTTTATTCTTATGTAAGAACTTTTATGAAACCTGACGAAATAAATAGTAATGAACAAAAAACAACAGGTTTTAGAAACAATCCGTCAGGATCATGAACTTATGAAAAATATTTTAAAGACTTAGGATACTACTATAATCTTCTCTCTGAAACTGTCATGATAAAACCTGGTCATTTGAATGAAATTGAAAATACTAGAAAACGTTTAAGAATACAAAAAGATATTTGAACTAAAATGGTTGAGTTGTCTATAGTTAAACGTTTAGACAAAAATGATATAAGTCACGAATTAATAACTGATTACACAAAGAGATATATGAAATTCTTCTCAAATACTTTTACTAGTGAAGAGGAAAAACAAAAGTGGACCGAAAAGAAGGTTTTTGCAGTTATTACAGGTTTTGAAAAAATCGTTCGTGAGGCAGCTCCTGTTGTACCATTAATGGAAGTTGATACTTATTGAGAAATTTCAAGAGTTAATGGTGTTGCAAGTTTATATTCATATTCACTACAATATGCATACGATATAGCAAGACCTCCAATTAGTAATTTACCATTGGAACTTAAATAGAAAGGAGAAACAATATGGAAAAAAATAATAACCAGAATCATGAATTTGTTTCTATGACAAATATTGACCTTGAAGCAGATTCAAAATTAACAGTGAAAAAAAGTTATGTTGATTTTAGTAATAAGATAAAGCCAGAAGTTTCTCGTTTCTGACAAGTATTCAATTTTCAATCAACAACCTCAAAAGTATTATTAAGAATTCTAATAATGATTGCAGAGTTTTTCGCAGTTGCTTGAATTGTTGTAACAATAACATTTTTCTTAATAAATTCAATTCCTGGCTCAAATACAATAACATCAGGTTTAGATGACGCGGCCAAAAAAGCAGTTGAAATTAAATATGGTTTGGATAAACCTCTTGGTCAAAGATATTTAATTTATTTAGGTAATTTATTTCATGGCGATTTTGGTATATCTTTATCAGTTTTTCCTGGGCAAGATATAAACGATTTTGTCTGAGTTAGATTTTTAAAGAGTTTTCTAATTGGGATATTTTCAGTTATGTTAACTTTAGTTATAGGAATTCCGTTAGGTGTTTACGTTGGTATGAATCCAGATAAATTACCTGACCATATCGCAACAGTTGTGGTTTCTATATTCTCTTCAATACCCTCATTAGTTTTTGCACTTTGATTACTTTTATTAGGCCGGGAAATGAATCTGCCTTATTTGTATGATCATAAAAACATTCTTTCATACATACTTCCTGGTTTAGCCCTATCCTTAGGTTCAATAATTGTTTATATTAAATATATAAGAACTGAGTTAAATAGAGAGTTAAATTCTCAACATTCAAAATTCTGTTATTTAAAAGGTTTATCAAAAAGCAGGTTTGTTTGAACTCATGCTTTAAAACCTTCGCTATTCCCTATTGCAACATTCTTCCCAGTTGTTGTATTTGGAAGTTTTATAGGTTCTTTATTCGTTGAACAAATATTCTTCATAACAGGTTCGGGTGGATTATTGCTTAATGCAATTACTTCAAAAGATTACAACATAATTTTATTTATGGTTACATTATTTTCATTAATCACAATACTTTCTTACACATGTCGTGATGCTTTATATAAAATCATCGACCCTCGTGTGAGAAAAAGTAAATAAAGGAAAGGAGTTTATATTATGTTTGATTGTTCAAAACCATTTTGTGATGCACCAGGCAGAAGACACATTAGTCCAAATAATCAATTTGGAAAAGAATTAGCTCCTAACCCTTGAGTGCAACCATTTGCTTATAAAAGATGAGAAATTGTTGGTAATCTTTTAGAATTTCATGAAACTAGTAATTTAAACCAACAACAAAAACCATGAAAAGAATTCTTCTATCGTTTTAGTAGATCGTTTGCTGGTGTTTTTGGATTAGTTGTGTTTATAATTTTAGTAATTTGTGCTTTAGTTATTCCTCCCGTTTTAAGCGTTGGTGTTGAAAATGGGATGAGTGGAGCATTTGATCCTGATAGATTAGATTACACTATTAAATATCTCAGTTTCTATGAACAAGGTCATATTTTTGGAACTGATGCTTTAGGTCGTGATGTTTTTGCTAGATTATGATCTGGTATTAGATATTCATTAACATTAGCTGTTGTTGTTACTTTAATACAAGTAACATTTGGAATGTGCATTGGAATTATTATGGGACATTTTAGAATGTTTGATAGAATCATGACTTTTATTATTAAAGTTATTTCTAATGTTCCTTCAATAATTATTTTAATTGTATTCACAATTATATTAAAACCAACATTCTGAGTTATGGTTTTTGCTCTTACTTTCACTTCGTGAACATGTATTGCAAACCAAATGCGTTCTCAAGTTTTGAGAGCTAAATCATTTGAATGAGTTAGTGCTTCTAAAATATTAGGCACTCCAACTTACAAAGTTTTATTCAACTATTTACCAGTTGTTATACCTATTTTAGTTACAGAAATAGTTTTCTCAATTCCTGGTGTTATTCTTAGTGAAACATCACTTGCATTTATTGGATTGTCATTAGATAATGCTACACTTGGTAATTTAATTACTGAAGGTTCAAAGATATTTGTTACTTATCCACGTTATGTATTGATACCTTCATTTATGTTGATTATTGTTACAACATCTATTCAACTTATTTCAGCAAGTGTTCAGGATAGCTTATTAAGACAAAGATAGTCAGGAGAAAATATGGAAACAAGTACAAACAAGAAAACAAGTGCAAAAAAAACAACTAGTAAAAAAACTAATAAACCAGTTGAAGGCAAAATAGAAAAATCAATTTCAGAGCAATGAAAAAATTTAACCTACATTGATAAAGTTAAATATTATTCTGAAAAAATGACTTCTAGATTTGAAGATAAAGAATTTTCAAATCATGTTTCTTATTCAAAATTATTCCCTGAAACTATTAAAATTAATGTTGCACATCACCCTAAAAACCTTTTAGAAGTTAGAAAAGATCAAAAAAATAATGTTTGAAGAAACATTAAAGATTTTTGAACTAATTTATTTATCAAAACTAAAAGATTATTTTCTGGTAAAAAGAACGATACGACAGTAGATATTGATGAATATATAAATAATGCAAGAGTTGAAAGCGTCTTAGGTGAAGATTTAAGAGTTGCTGCAGAAATTGAAGATATATATTTAACATTTAAAAATCCAGCTAATCCTAAAGAAAAGAATTTAGTTCTAAGAGGCCCATCATTAAAAATATATGAAGGTAAAGTTCATGCTATTATTGGTGAATCCGGTTCAGGAAAATCAGTAATTACATCACTTTTATATGGACTTACAGGAAACAACTCTATTATTGAAACGGGTAAAGTCAAACTATATGGACTTGAAGTTCAAAGTTACAATTTATTTAATTGAGAAAAATCTAAATTAAGAGGACGTGTAGTTTCTGCTGTTTTCCAAAACCCAATGTCTATTTTGGACCCTACAATGAAAGTTGGCAAGCAAATTATGGAAGGTATGCTTATCAATAAAATTGTTAAAACTAAAAAAGAAGCTTTTGAAGAATCTATTAAATATTTAGAATTAACTAAAATAAACAATCCACGTGAAGTTATGAATTTATATCCTCATGAACTTTCAGGAGGTATGATTCAAAGAATTGCTATAGCTGCAATTGTTTCGCTAAGACCAAAAATACTAGTTATGGATGAACCTACCACAGCTTTAGACCCAACAGTTCAAGCTTTAGTGCTTGATATTATTAGAGAATTACAAGAAAAATTTAAAATTGCTATTGTTTTTATTACACACGACTTAGGTGTTGTTGCATCAATAGCCGACTTTATAAATATTATGTATGCAGGTCAAATTATAGAATCGGGGACAAGAGAAGAGGTTTTAATTCACCCTCAACATCCATATACATGAGGTTTAATTTCATCTATGCCTGATTATAATCAAAAAGAAAAACTTGAAGTTATTAGAGGTTCTGTTCCTTCATCACTTAACTATATTCAAGGAGATTCATTTGCGGTTCGTAATAATTATGCGCTTGGACGTGATTTCACACAAGAAGCAGATATGTATCAAATAAGTTCAACACATATTGTTAAGTCTGCTCTACTAGACAAGCAAGCGCCTTTCTATGAACCTCCCAAATTAATCCAAAATCTTTGAAAAAGATATTTCAATAGACTAGAACAAGTACATGGTAAGAACTTTTTTGAAGATTTAAATAGTCAAAATTATATTTTTTGAAAAAATGAAGTAGAAAAACATAATGTAGAACTAGAATTATCGGGCGTAGTTGATTTAGCAGATTCTGAATCATCTAACGAAATTAAACAATCATTTACTGAAGAAGAAATTAATGAATACAAACATGAACAAGACAAAAACAACGAAAGTAAAGAAGAGAAATAAGTATGAATGAAAATAAACAAGAATACTATTGTGAAAAAGGAAAATTTAATAAAAAGATTTGTCGTCCTATAAGAAAAGGTGTTCATGAAATGTTAGATTCATCTTCAAAGAAAAAAATTGTTGAAATTAGAAATTTAGATATAGAGTATGGTTTCGGTGCAAAAAAATATACAGCTATTAAAGATATGAATCTTAATATATATGAGGGTGAGGTTTTAGGTTTAGTTGGAGAATCGGGTTCAGGTAAAACAACTACTGGTAGAGCTATTATCGGCTTAGTTCCTCATAATTTTGGGTATATTAAAATTTTAGATAGAGTAATTCCTAAAAATATTGACAAGGTTCACTTTGGAAAATATAAAAAAGAAACAATTGACTTTATGGTTAATAAAGTTCAAATGATTTTTCAAGATCCAACAAACAGTTTAAATCCATTTAAAAATGTTGAACAAGTAATTGGAGAGGGTTTAACTAATCTTAAAAGTTCAAAAGATATTTATCTATCAAACATTGACCAAGATACTTATTTAGAAATAAATAAAAAAATTAATGAAATTGATTCTAAAAATCCTTTAACTAATAATGTTTGAAAAGATATAAGAGATAATGAGAAAACTACTAAAGACCTCTATGATTTTGTTAATGTCAAAACATTAGACATCCTTAATGAAAGAGTTAAACAAAATAGTCAGTACCAAGAAATAATTAATTTTGTTAGTGAAAGAAAGCAATTTAGAGATGAAGAATCTAAGTTAAATGAAAAACAATGCAAACGTAAATTAATAGTTGATATTCTTAGTCAAGTTGGTCTAGATGAAACTGTCTTAAGTAGATTCCCACTGGAATTTTCAGGAGGACAACAACAACGGGTTGGTATTTGTCGTTCAGTTGTCTTGCAACCTAAATTATTAATAGCTGATGAACCTATTTCAGCTCTTGATGTTTCTATACAAGCTCAAGTTATTAATATTTTTAATGAATTAAAGGAAAGATACCATTTAACAATATTATTTATAGCTCACGATTTAAGAATGGTTGAATATATTTCTGATCGTATTGCAGTTTTAAATAAAGGAACTCTTTTAGAAATAGGTCCTACTCACGAAATTATGCATAATGCTCATCATCCATACACCAGAAGTTTATTAGAGGCAGTTCCTTCAATTGAAAGCAAAAAAGGTTCACTTATTGGTTATGTTTATGACGCTAACATGCACAATTACTCTCAAGAAGTGCAACCTTCATGACAAAAAATTAATGATGAACACTTTGTTTTAGCAACCGACGAAGAATTTAAAGAATTTAAAAAGCAAGCTAAATTAAATAATAAGTAATTTAAATAATAAAAACTAGCCAGTAAAATCAAAGCTAGTTTTTTTGGTTGTTTTATTAAGAATAAAATTGAATAATTGTTAAATAACCGATAAAGACAAAGAATAATCCATACAACATTGGATGAATATCTTTAAATTTTCCTTGCACAAATTTCATTGTAACATAAACTATAAAGCCAAATGCAATACCGTTTGATATTGAAAATGTCAATAACATAAAAATAATAATTGTAAAAGTACTTGCTGCAATGCTTATATCATCCCAATTAATATATTTTAATTGAGACATCATCATAATTCCTAATGTAAATAAAACCATGGCTGTAACTGCTGGGGAAGTTGCAAATATTGCAAAAAGTGGAAATAGAGGAATTGATAAAGCAAATAAAAATGAAATCATAATAGATGAAAGTCCGGTTTTTCCACCATATTCTATTCCTGCGGATGATTCAATAAATGTAGTCACAACTGGTGTGCCTAAAACTGCACCTCCAATTGTAGCAATTGAATCCGACATTAAAGCTCTATCCGCTCCTTCTAATTCTCCATCTTTATTTATTAATCCTAAAGGATTTGCAACTCCAACAAAAGTTCCTAAAGTATCAAATAGATCCAAAAATAAAAATGTAATAATAGCTGGCAAAATTGATATTTTTCAAAAACTTTTGCCATCAGTAAATATAGACACAAACCCTTTACCCACAATGTCTTTAAATGAACCTAATTCAGAATATTTAAATTGGCCGTTAAAGTCAAATTTAGGAAAGTTATCTATAAATGATCCATTTATTCCATAATATGAATAATTGATAATAGCTCCAACTGTAGCAGTTACTAAAATTGAAATAATGAAGTTAAATTTAATTTTTCTAGCATATAAAATAATTGATAATAATATTCCTCCTAAAGCTAATAAAGCTAAAGGTGATGCAAGATTCCCAAGTGTTACTGATGGTGTACCCTGAAAAACTAAAGTTCCGGGACCGGCTAGATGAATTGTTTTACCAGGATCAACTGTTATATTGTTTGCGGTGAAAGTATCAGTAGGTCCATTTGGTACAATAATCCCTGAATTTTGCAAACCAATAAAAGCTATAAATAAGCCAATGCCGGCTCCAATAGCTAATTTAAGATCTTTAGGAATAGCTTTAATGATTGTTTTTCTAATAGGTGTTAATGAAATTATTAAGAATAATAATCCAGATAAAATGCAAATTCCTAATGCTTGTTCAGCGCTGTAACCTCATTTAGCGGCAACAGTGTATGAGAAAAAAGCGTTAACCCCCATTCCCGGAGCTAAACCTAAAGGCAATTTTCCAAATAGACCCATTAGCATAGTTCCTAGAAATGCTGATAAAGCTGTAGCTAAAAAAGCTGCACCGTATTTCATATTTGCTCCGTGTGGATCTGATAAAATATTTGGATTAGCAATTAGAATGTAACTCATTGCCAAAAAGGTAATAAGACCTGAAATCAATTCAGTTTTAATATTAGATTTTCTTTCCGATATTTTAAAAAACTTATCAATTTTTTTAACAAAACTGGATTGTTTTTTATTTTTATTATCATTTAAATTATCACCGTTTTGTTTATTTTGATTTAAATCAATAGATGTTTCTTGTTCCATATTTCCTTTCTAAAAAATAAAAAATTCCCATTATTTAAAATGCGAATTACCTTGTATCCATACAAGGTCGGTGATTTATAGTTGAGCACTTAATTAAAACACCAAACTTGATTTTAACATGTGTTATATATTTAATATTCAATTACTTTTAAAAAAAATAATATTTAATAGTTATTGAAAAATAATGTTCCACATTTATGTTAGATATTAATTTTTATAATTGAAAAAAATACCGTATTGGCTATTTTATAGGCATATACGGTATTTTATTATTGGAATTATTTTTTTAATTGATGTAATTTTAATGATGCACTTCTTGCACATTCTCAAACAATTTCAGAATAAGTTGGGTGTGGGTGGATTGAGTATGTTAAGTCATCTACTGTCATATTCTTTTCAATTGCTAAAGTTAGTTCAGCAATGTAATCTGTTGAGTTAGCACCAATAAAGTGAGCTCCTAATATTTGACCATTGTCTTTATCAACAACTAATTTTGCAAATCCATCTGTGTGTTGTGAGGCAATCGCCTTTCCTAAATATCCAAATAAGTATTTTGATGTAAATACATCTTTTCCTGCTTCTTTAGCTTTTTCCTCAGTCATACCAACAAATGCAATTTCTGGATGTGTATATATGCAACCAGGAATTGGTTTTGTATTTGTAAATTTAGGTTTTTTATTTCCTAAAATATTTTGTACCGCAATTAAAGCGTGGTTATATGCAACATGGGCTAGCATAGCTTTTCCTGTTAGGTCCCCAATTGCATAAACTCCTTTAACATTAGTTTTCATTTGTTCATCAACAACAACTTCTTTTCTTTGCCCAATTATAACGCCGGTTTGTTCTAAACCTTCACTAACCGGAACACGTCCAACAGCTATTAAGTAAACATCAGATTTCACTGTTTTTACTTCATCATTAACTTTGTACACAAGTTCTTTTTTAGAATTTATTTCAGTGCTTGAAGCATTGAAAATAATTTCAACACCTGCTGCTGTTAATTTTTTGGCAATTTCTTTCGCAATATCTAAATCAATTCCAGGTAACAATCTATCCATATTTTGAATAATTGTTACTTTAGTTCCAACTGATGCAAATACTTGCGCAAATTCAACACCTATAACTCCACCACCGACAATAGTAATTGAGCTAGGTCTTTTTTCGCCATAATTAATAGCTTCTTTTGAAGTTAAAGCATTTTCATCATTGTATGATTCTTTAAAACCGGGAAGCATATCTAATTTTCTGTCTAAACTACCCATAGCCATAATTATATTTTTGCCACGATATACTTTGCCTTCAACTTCAACTTCATGTGATCCAACAAACTTAGCTTCAGCTTCAAGAATTTTACATTTTGAAGCTTTCATTAACATTTTTACACTACCTGATATTTTAGTTGTGATTCCTTTTTTGCGTTCGTGCATTTTAATTCATGTTTGATCATAGTCAATATTTAACTTATCAAAGTTACCTATTATTCCAAATCCGGCAGCATTGATAATGTTTTCTAATGTAGCTGTTGAAGCTAGTAATGCTTTAGTTGGAATACATCCAACATTTAAACAAACTCCACCCCAAAATTCTTTTTCTATAATTAATGTTTTTAAACCTGACTTACCAGCTTCTTCTGCCGCTAAATATCCACCAGGTCCAGAACCAACTACAATAACATCAAATTCTTCTTCAATTTGACCTTTGTATTCGATTCCATTGTCTGCAAAAGCTTTAAATTTTTCTGTCATAATATCCTTCTTTTATAATGTTTTTTTGTAGATAATAAATCTAATTCTAATTATAGTTTTTATTTTTACATATCTCTTGCATTTTTAATTTAAACTTACTAATTTCAAATAAAATGAAAAAATATTTATCATTTTTTATGTTTAATATTTTCTTAAAAACACAATTATTTTTTAAATAAAATTAAACATTTTTATTATATTTTTTTACTAAAATTAGCCGTCTAAAACACAGGTCATTATGATATAATTTTCTATATTTAATATATTATATTAACTATATATTCTTAAGGAGATATCAATGGCAAAATCAAATAAAAAAAATAATAATAAAGAACCTATTATTATTGATGAAAATAATGAATTAAATGAAGAATTAAATGAAGATTTCATTCCAGAAGATGAATTGTTTGTTGCGTTTAAACCAGTTGAAGAAACAAATGATCACGATGATGAGGAAGAAGAAGAAATTCCTCAAAATAAAGCAGAATATCAAGTACAAAGTCAAATTTTAGAAGAACCATTAAATGGGATTAAACCAATAGTTGTTCAAAATGAAATGAAAAACTCATTTTTAGAATATGCAATGAGTGTTATTGTTTCTCGGGCATTGCCTGATGCACGTGATGGTCTAAAACCAGTTCATAGAAGAATACTTTATGATATGAGTGAATTAAATATTACTCATACATCTCAACATAGAAAATCAGCTCGTATCGTAGGGGATGTTTTAGGTAAGTACCATCCACACGGTGATAGTTCAGTTTATGAAGCTATGGTTCGTATGGCTCAAGATTTTTCAATGAGATATCCACTAGTTGATGGTCACGGTAACTTTGGTTCAATAGATGGTGACGAAGCTGCTGCAATGCGTTACACCGAAGCTAGAATGTCTAAAGTTGCTTCAGAAATGCTTGATGGTATAAAAAAGGATACCGTTACTTTTGTAGATAACTATGATGGAAGTGAACAAGAACCTTCTGTTCTTCCTTCGAGATTTCCGAACTTACTTGTTTCTGGTGGTTCAGGTATTGCTGTTGGTATGGCCACAAATATTCCTCCTCACAATCTAGGAGAAGCAATTGACGCAACAATAGCCTTAGCTAGAAATCCAGAAATTACTATTGATGAATTAATGGAATATATACCAGGTCCCGACTTTCCAACAGGAGCAACAATTTTAGGAATTAATGGAATTAAAGATGCATACAAAACTGGTAAAGGATCAATTCCGGTTCGTTCAGTTGCTAGAATTGAAGAATTAAAGTCTGGAAAAAGCAAAATTATAGTTACAGAAATTCCTTATGAAATTAAAAAAACAGCAATTATTGAAAAGATTGCGGAACTAGTAAAAGATAAATCTATAGAAGGTATTGCTGATTTACGTGATGAATCATCTCGTGAAGGAATAAGAATTGTAATAGATGTTAAAAGAAATGTTAACCCTCACATTCTTTTAAATAAACTTTACCGTCAAACTAATTTACAAGTTAACTTTAATGCAAATATGGTTGCTTTAGTTAATGGTGAACCTAAAATGTTAAATCTAAAATCTGCTTTAGAAGTTTACTTAAAGCATCAAGAAGATGTTGTAACACGTAGACTACAATTTGATCTTAAAAAAGCTGAAGATAGACTACATATACTTGAAGGTTTAAAAATAGCTGTCGAAAATATAGATGAAGTAATTAAAATTATTAAATCATCAAAAAGCGATGCAGATGCTCAAGCTAACCTAGCTAAGAGATTTGATCTAACTGAAAAACAAACAAAAGCAATAGTAGATATGAGGCTTGGACGTCTAACTGGTTTAGCGATTGATAATATGTTAGAAGAAATGGCTAACCTCACTACTGAGATTGCAAGAATTAAAGATATCTTAAGTCATCATGATAAATTAATTGATTTAATTGTTGAAGAATTAACTGAGGTTAAAAATAAATATAATGATAAACGTAGAACAGCAATTGATGAAGATGCTCATGGAAATATTACTGATGAAGATATGATTCCTGAACGCGATGTTGTTATAACAACAAGTTCAAATGGTTATGTTAAAAGAATGGATTTAGAAGAATACAAAATGCAACGTCGTGGTGGTGTTGGAATGAACACGATGAAAACTTATAACGATGATGATATTGCCAATATTCTGACAACGTCAACTCATACTGACTTATTACTTTTCAGTAATCAAGCCCGCGTATATAGAATACGTGCTCATGAAATTCCTGAATTGTCACGTCAATCAAAGGGAACACCATTTATAAATATTGTTCCTTCATTAAATGTAAAAGACGGTGAAAAAATTGTTTCAATGTTACCTATTAATTCTTATGATGAGGAAAGTTACTTGTTTACAACAACTAAATTTGGCGTAATTAAGAAAACATCGTTAAGTCAATATGAAAGAATTAACTCAAATGGTAAATATGCATTTAACTTAAGAGAAGGTGATGAATTAATAAGAGCTATTGTCGTAAATGATAATGATTTAATTCTTTTGGCTAACAATAAAGATAGAATAATTAAATTCCAATCAACTGATTTTAGACCAATAAGTAGAACTGCAACTGGTGTTAAAGGTATGACTTTAGAAGAAAATCAAGAAGTTATGTCAGCCTCAACATCTGGTGAAGGTGAACTAATTCTTACTATAGGACGTAAAGGATTTGGAAAACTTACTCATCATGATTTATTTAGATTAATTAAGCGTGGTGGTAAAGGTGTTAAAGGAATTAATGCTAAATCTGCTGGAGATTTGGTGTTTGCTAGATTTGTAAATCCTCAAGATGAATTATTATTAATTACAACAAGCGGTTTAACAATAAGAACAGCAATTAGTCAAATCAGTCAAACAGGACGTGCTGCTAAAGGTGTAAAGATAATTAATCTTAAAAAAGATGAAACTATCCAAGCTGTTGAAGTTATTAAAATCGATGAAAAAACAGACTTAGAAGCAACATTAGCTGCTACACAAGTTATTGAAAACATTAAACAACAAACACAAGAAATAAATATAAAAGATCTTTCAAAAGATGATAATGATGATATTGAAGAAGACAATGACGAACTATAATATTAGGTAATTTATAAATGGAGAACTGATGGATAAAGAAGTTGTATTAAATACAAAAAATAATTTGATTGTTTTGCCGAGATCAATAATGCTCGACAGTGTTGATGCAAAAAAAGACATCAGTTTTTCTTTGTCAATTTTGGCTCAATCAATTTCTAAAGTTATTGAACCAGTTGAAAAGATTCTTGTATCATTCCAAGGAGATATAATTGATGAAAAATATAAACTTATTCTTTTTTCTGCTTTATCAAAGAAAGGCAAAATATATGAATATAGTTACTATGAAAGCATACCTTTAGTAGTTGATGAATACCTCCTAAAAAAAGAAAAATATAATACATTGTTAAAAATTGTTTATGATAAAAATAATTTCTTAGAAATTTCAATTTTTGATTCAAATATGATGTTGAAAAAGGAATTATTTGAAAATGTTAAAGAAGAATATTTATCACTGAATGAATATACAGTTCCAACTAGTTTGGAAACTGAAAAAATAAATCTATCTGAATACATTAAAGAACTTGCTTCAACAGATGAAATGCTAAAGGCTTTTAAAAATTTAAGACACAAGTATAAAACAAGTTCTCTATTTAAAATTGATGATAGTATAGGCAATGTTTTAATGAAAGAAGCAATAAACAATTCTAAAAACAATGCTTTATTTTATAAAAAAAATAAGTTTAAAAACCCCCTAAATATTAAATTACTCACTAAGATTTTTAAAACCCATTTTTCAAACAATTTAAAGGTTTCTAATTTATTTTTAATTGATAAATTTGATAATATAAATTTAAGTTTTTTAATTGATAATAAATATAAATGACTAAATTCTAATGAATTAGCTGCTTTATATTTAGATTTTTTATTAGAAGAATTAAAAAGAAATAAAGTGGATATTTCTGGTTCATTTGTTATCTTGCCACAAAATGCACCGCTTGGTTTATTTGAACTATTAAAGTCATATAAAATTAAGCAAATTTTTTATGACGATAATAATTTTGATGAGATGATAAGAAAAGAAAATTGTATTTTTGCTTATACTGACAAAAGTTTTTATCCTAATCCAATTTATTCAAAAGTTGTCAATAATTATTATTTTATTTTTACAATAATTTGGATGTTAAATGCTTATAAAAATAGAAATAACATTCTCACTTATAAGTATAAGAACCATAATGAAATTTTTGGCAAAATTATCACAAAACATGTAAACCAAAAATTTAATAAATCTAACTTAGATTTACTAATTAAATACATTTCAAATAATTATAAAAACATTAAATATAGTCAGTTTGATCTAATTAATGTCTATAAAACTTGAAATAATAATAAGTTAGTACTTTTAAAACTTATTTCAAACAATAAGCACCAGTTAATTATTTCTTTTGATCCTAAGAATAACCAATTGCATTTTGAATATCAATTATGTAAAGAATATCAAAATACAATTAGCAATAATGTTTTTATTAGTTATATAAAGCAAAGATTTTTCATTTTTAAATTAATGAAGGGTTTTAAAAGATTTAAAAATAAAGTAAATGAAGATATCAAAGAAAATGAAAAAAAATAAATTTAGTTATTATCGTTATGTTTAAAATGGCCTTATATATAACGATATTTTTTCATTAATTTTCTTGTTTTTTGAAACAATTACCCTACATCATAGGAGACAAAAATGAAAAAAATTATTTTTTAAACTCAAAAGTCTATTAAAAGATAAACCAGAAGAATTTAATGGAATAATTGGATTTGTTTGCGAATATTCTAAAGATAAAAATATTAAAAAAAACATGAAAAAATATTAGTAGTAAATGTAGGAAGTAGTTCATTAAAATGAGCATTTTATTCAGAAAATAAATTAGAACAATTATCAAGTGGACTTTGTGAGAGAATTAATCTTGATGGTCGTATCATTTTAAAATTTGATGGCCAAAAAATTATTGAAGATGTAAATCTTCCAAATCACTCTGAGGCAGTTAAAAATCTGATTAGGCTTTGAAAAGAACACGGCTTAATTAAAGATGTAAATGAAATTGAAGGAATTAGATAAAAAGATAGAAAATAATAAATTACTTATTGAAAACTTAAGAAAATAACTTATAACTTAAAGACATCCTAAATATAGATACTGTGTTATTAGAATTTTAGAAATCACACAAGATAATGAACAAGTAGCATAATCAGTTGCTTTAATTTTAAAAGTTATAACAAGAAAATAATAAGGTGATAATATGCGTATTAGAATTTTTGAAAGAAAAAAATATTAAAAACTGTTACAAATTTTATTATGCCGATAGTTATGAAAATAAAAATGATGTTGGTGTCAAAGGTGTTATTAAGAGAATTAAAATTATTGGAGGACTAACATTAGAAAATTGAAATATTTATGAGGGAAAAGTGGTTATGTCGTTTCTATAAAAAAAGAAGAGAATATAGGGACATTTAAGATAGATTTATCTAATGTTAAAACATTGAATGATATTTCAAACGATAAGAAAAAAGAATTAAAAAACTTTTTGAATAAAGCAAAAAGTAAATATGGAGAAAAATTAGGATTTTGATATGACAAAGATAACAAAGAGATTGTGTTAGATATAGTAGTTGTATTGGGTGATTTTGAAAGAGGCTATTATTATGACGAAAAAATATAATCAAGATGTTTAAATCTTCAAAGTCTATTTGATTTGAATCAAACATTAATTAGAAAATTAAATGTGTCTATGCTAAATAATTTAAAAATTTTATTAGGGCTTAATTGCACAAAACTCAATGAACTTGATTTATTAAAAAATAAAAAACTAATTTATTTGCATGGCTTTAGCGGCATAAATTTAAGTAAGCTTAATCTAGAAAATAATTTTGATTTTTTTGCTATGAAAGATTTTAGAATACCTTAATAAAAGAAAGACGAGAAACTAAGTACGAATATTTTGAATCATTTTTATCAGAATATATTTCAGCTAAAGGCGAAAATTACTATTTTATAGTAGATAAATAAAAATTTACATCGGTTTTTAACGGTGATAGTAGGTTAATTTAAGTAAAAAATATTACTTCATTTTTTAAGTTATTGTTATAAAATACAAAAGCATATATTACAGCAGGTATTCATACCCAGCACTAATAACATTTTCATTTCATAAGAGTTGAAAGTAGGAAAGCTGATTAATCCAAAATCATTAAAATGTTATTAACTGTCTAGGGAATACCCCTTTTACTGTTATATGCAGAAAGAGGAAATTTATGAGATACAAAGGTCCAGTTTTTAAAAAATCTAGAAGATATAAGTTCTCAATTTTAGAAAATGGTAAAGAATTTGCTAAAGGTAAAAAAAGAGAATATGCACCTGGTCAACATGGAAACAAACGTGTTAAATTATCAGACTATGGTCTTCACTTATATGAAAAACAAAAAGTTAAATTCTTATATGGTTTAACAGAAAAACAAATGCACAAATACTATGAACGTGCTATTAAAATTAAGGGTGTTGCCGGTACCAACTTAATTCAATTACTTGAAAGTCGTTTAGACAATTTAGTTTTCCGTGCAGGTTTTGCAAATACACGTCGTCAAGCAAGACAATTAGTTTCACACGGTCACTTCCAATTAGATGGACATAAAGCAAATATTCCATCAATGCATGTTAATGTTGGAAGCAAAATTACATTAAAAGAAAAATCACAAAAGAATGTACAAATTGTTGCTAATATGCAAGAAAAACAAGCTGCAAAATGACTTGAACTAAAAGGCTTCGAAGTTAAATATGATAGACTACCTGAAAGAAATGAAATACTAACCGAAATAAAAGAAAACTTAATCGTTGAATACTATTCAAAATAGTTAAGTGGAAAGAATACAATAAATTATGAAAAAAGATATACATCCAAAATATAATAATGAAGTTAATGTTGAATGTTCAACATGTCACAAAAAATTTACATTCGGTTCTACATCATCTAAAATAAATGTTGATGTTTGTTCAGGTTGCCACGTTGTTTATACAGGTGATAAAGCTAAAAATAAAGCAACAGGTAATATTGATAAATTCAATAAACGTTTTGCAAAATACCAAGAAAAAATGAAAAAATAATTTTTTAAAATAAATTTAATAAAAATACACGACAAATAATTAGTGCCGTGTATTTTTTGTTATTGTTTATTTAATTAAGTTTTTTACATATCTAGCAATAACAACTTCTTCATCTGTACGAACTTTATAGATAGGAATAGATGAATTATTATTAGAAATTATTTTGAAATCATCATATTTTTCAAGATTTTCTTTTTGATTTAATTTTAAACCAAATAGTTGCAATTTATCTATAACCATTTTACGTATGATGTCATCATTTTCACCAATTCCAGCTGTGAAGACAAGAGCATCAATCTTAGTTCCTAATTTATTCAAATACATTGCAATGTAATCGACTATTCTTGAAACAAATATATCAATAGCTAATTTAGCATCTTCATTTTTTTCATACAATTCATGTAGATCACGAATGTCATTACTTATTCCAGATACACCTAAAAGTCCTGATTGTTTAACCATCATATTAAATACATCATTTGGGTCTTGACCTTCAACTCTAGTTAAGTAGTCAGCAATCCCGGGGTCTATACCACCACATCTTGTTCCCATCATAAGTCCATCAAGGGAACTGAATCCAACAGAGACATCGATTGATTGTGAATCTTTAACTGCGCAAATTGAACTTCCTGATCCTAAGTGCGCAACAACAATGTTAACTTTTTTCTTGCCTAATATTTTCATCATTTTGGTTGTAATGTAGTCATGACTTAATCCATGGTAGCCAAATTTATAGATATTGAATTTCTTTGCTCAATCCTTATTAATTGGGAATGTTTTATTTATTTTGGGCATAGTAACATGAAAGGCTGTATCTTGAGCAATAATTTTTTTAACATTTGGAAGATGTTGTTCAAAGCCTTCAATAGATGACAATGTTGCAGGTGCGTGAAGTGGAATGAATTTTTTAGCTTCTTCAATTCCAGATTTTACTTTTGCATCATATACTGCTGGTGAAAGAATGTCATGTCCTGAATAAGGTGTTCTAAAACCAATTGCTTCAATTTCATTTAGATCTTTAATTAAGCCGTGTTCTTTTCAAAGCCTAATCAGATTTTTAACTGCCTCAGAGTGATTTGGAAGATTTACATCTTCAATAATTTTTTGGCCATCAAATTTTAAAATGATACGACCATCAAGATTAATTCTCTCACAAAGCCCACTTGATAATTGTTCTAATTTATTTTCTGAATAAAATGCTCATTTTAATGAACTACTTCCTGCATTTACTACTAATATTTTTTTCATTATTTAAATTCGTATCCTTTCAAAATTGTAATTGATGTCACATCAATAACATCTTGTACTTTAGCTCCACGACTAAAGTCATTAATTGCACCATTAACACCTTGCATAATAGCCCCGACTGCTCCATATTTACCTAAACGTTGTGCAATTTTGCACCCTATATTACAACTTTCTAAATTAGGAAATACATAAACCCCCAATTCCTTTTGTGGTGCATTTGGGAATTTGTGTTTTCTAACATTTAAATCATATGCAGCATCAAATTGCATTTCTGCTTCAATCATATTTAAATTCTTTGATTTAGCAAGTTCAACAGCTTCTTTAACTAAAGTAACATTTTCACCTTTTCCTGAACCATTTGTTGAATATGTTAGAAATCCTGCTAAATCATTCATTTCCATCGTTTTACAAAAATCTTGTGCATTTGAAGCTATATCAACTAATTGTTCAGAGGTTGGTTTTTGAACTGTTGAAGGGTCGGTGAAAACTAATCTTTCATCATCCTTATGCATTACGATAACACTAGAAATCGTTTTAATTCCGGGTTTTGCACCTATACATTTAAATGCGGCTCTAAGAATATCGGCTGTTGAATAGATTAGTCCGCCGACAGCTGAGTCAACATCTTTAGTTCTAATCATCATCGCTCCATAATATGGACGAGTTTGAACACTTTTTTTACATGTTTCAAAGTCTTCTTTACCTTTTCTAATTTCAGCTAACTTTTGAGCATATTCTTCAATTTTTTTGTCTTCTTTAGATAAAATAATATTTTCTAAACCATCGTTAACTATTTGACTTTCATTTTCTAAAAGCATGATTGGTTTAGCAAGTTTTTCATGTTGCAAGTACTTTGCCGCTTCACGGGCTCTCTCATCATCTCCATCAATAAATAAAACAGATAAAATTTGTTTTTTGGCTTTTTGTTTAAGTAAATCATTGATATGTTTACTAAATTTTGAAATTGGCATATTTGCCCCCTTTATTTTTTTGTTAATATATATTGATATATATTTTTTATTTTATTTTAAAAACCATTTTTATTCATTTAAAAGGGTTTAAAAGATTTCTAATTTAGAATAAATGTGGAAATTTCTAGATGATATGCTTTCCAAAAAGTGTCATTTTATCGTTTTTAATAGCTTTTTTATTATTTTTTTATTATTCTAAGTGATTATAAAATAATTATTTTTTCAATTAAAAGTGTTATTTTTTTTCCACAAAATAGAAATATTATTAAGAATAAAGTGCAAAACTAATTTTTGAATGTGAATATAAATATAATTTATTTGCATAATAAATTGCAAAATATTTAATTAATTAAAGGAGATCAGATGACATTAAAACACATCGAAAAAGGTTTAGTTATGTCTAAAAAAGAAGACATCATTCGTTACCTTGATGTTGATGGAAACCTAATTTCAGGTATGAAATCATCAGCAAGTAAAGAAGAATTATTAGACCTTTACAATATTATGGTTAAATCTCGCCAATGAGATAACTATGCGCTAACACTTCAAAAGACAGGTCGTTTAGGTACATTTGCACCTAACCTTGGTGAAGAAGCATTTTTAGCAGCTATAGGTTATACATTAGAAAAAGATGATTGATTTATTCCTCACTACCGTGTTCTAGCTAGTTTAATTGCACGTGGTGTTACATATGAACAAGTATTCCTATACTGAAGAGGTTCAGAAAAAGGTGCTTCATTAAAAGGACTAAATACAATACCTATGCAAGTTATCATTGGCTCACAATGCTCTCAAGCAGCGGGTGTTGCTATGGCTTTAAAAGCAGCTGGCAAAAATCAAATCGCTGTTACAACAATTGGTAATGGTGGAACTAACGAAGGTGAATTCCATGAAGCATTAAACTTAGCTTCAGTACGTAAATTACCTGTTGTATTTGCTATATCAAATAACAAATGAGCTATTTCAGTTCCAGAACACAATAGTTATGCTGTTGAAACATTAGCAGCTAGAGCTGCAAGTTACGGAATCCCTGGAATTCGTGTTGATGGTAATGACTTACTAGCTTCATTTGAAGTATTAAAAGAAGCTTATGAATTTGCACGTAAAGGAAATGGTCCAATTCTATTAGAATTTGATACATGAAGACAAGGTCAACACACCACTTCAGATGACCCTAGAGTATATCGTTCAGAAGCTGAAGAAAAGGAACATGAAAAATGAGAACCATTCCACCGTATTGAAAAATACTTATTGGACAACAATTTAATTACACAAGATAAAATTAACGAATTAAAAGAAGCTGCAGAAGCTGCAGCTAAAAAAGCCTACGAAAAATCTACAAAACTTCTTGAAAAAGAAGGATATGATGACATCTTCAAATACACATACAAGACATTACCAGAAGAATTAAAGGCACAACAAGAAAAATTTAGAAAGTACCTTAAATAATAGGTAAATTAAGGAGAAATATTATGGCTACAAAAACAAAATTATTAAATAATATCGGTGCTGTTACTGACGCTTTAGACGTCATGATGGAAAAAGACAAAAATGTTGTTGTATATGGAGAAGATACAGGATTTGAAGGTGGAGTTTTCCGTGCTACACAAGGCTTACAAAAGAAATACGGAGTAGATAGATGTTTTGATACACCTATTCAAGAATCATCATTAGTAGGTTCAGGTATTGGTGCAGCTGTTGCTGGACTTAAACCAGTTGTTGAAATGCAATTCTCAGGATTCTCACTATATGGACTAGCGCAATTATTCGGTAACGCAGCTCGTCTAAGAAATAGATCACGTGGTGTTACAACCGTACCTATGGTACTTCGTATGCCATGTGGTGGTGGAGTTAAAGCTCTTGAACACCACTCAGAATCAGTTGAAGCTCTATTCGCACATATTCCAGGTTTAAAAGTTGTTATGCCTTCAACACCTAAAGATACAAAAGGTCTTTTAATTTCAGCTATTGAAGATCCAGATCCAGTTGTATTCTTAGAACACAAACGTGACTACCGTGCTTTCAAAGAAGAAGTTCCTGAAGGCTACTACAAGGTAGAAATTGGTAAAGCTAGAGTTGTTGTTCCAGGTGAAGAATTAACAGTTGTTACATATGGTCACATGGTTCATGAAACATTAGCAGCTCTTAAAAAGTTAAGAGAACAAGGTAAAGACTATTCAGTTGAAGTTATTGACTTAAGAACAATTAAACCTTTAGACACAAAAACAATTATTGAATCAGTTAAGAAAACAGGAAGATTATTAGCTGTTTCTGAAGCAGTTACATATGGTTCAATTAACACTGAAGTTATTGCTCGTGTTAATGAAGAAGCATTCGATGACTTGCTTGCAGCTCCACGTCGTCTAAATGGACCTGATATTACAATTCCTCTTCCAGTATTAGAAAATCTTTTCATGGTTGATGCAAACAAAATCGCTATGGAAATTGATGATATGCTAAAGGATGCTGAATAATTTAAGGAAAATAATTATCATATTTTATTAAAAAGCAACGCACTGAGAGTAATTTTGGTAAGTTGCTTTTTTCTATGCTTTATAATTAATAAAGCACTAAGTGTGTTTACTAATATATATCTATATATTAAATTGGTAAATCAAACTTAATGCTTTATAATTAATCTTGATAAGAGGAGGATACATGGCAGAGGAAAAGAAAAAAGATGAAGTTGTTCAAGAAAAAGCACCCGCTGTTGTTGGACTTTTAAAAGTTTCTGATGAGACTCTAAATTTCGATCAATTTGTGAGCAAAAAAGTATGCGCTAAGAAAAACGCTGCTAAAGACAAAAATGACAATTCTAATTTAACTCCAAGAGAGAGAGCTATTCTCGAAAGAAAGAAGAAAAAATAATCATGATTCAAGAATTAAAAAAAATTGAAGCTAGAACAGAAAAATTAACCCCAATTCGTAAGGCTATTGCTAGAAACTTGAAAAATGCAATGCAACATGTTGCATATACTTCATTAGTTCAAAAAGTTGATGCAACTAAATTGTGAAATCACAGAAAAAGTGTTGTTAAGAAAATTCAAGAAAAAGAAGGTGTTAAATTAACATTTTTATCATGAATTATTAAAGCAACAACTATTGCTCTAAGCGAATATCCAGTTTTTAGCGCAAAAGTTGATGAAGAAAAAGGTGAAATTATCTATCCTGGATCACTAAACATAGGTATTGCTGTTGATACTCCATATGGTTTAGTTGTTCCTGTTATCAAGGATGCTGATAAGTTAGATATAATTGGCATTCAAAAAGAAATAATTCGTCTTGCATCATTAGCGCAAGATAAAAAATTAAAAATGTCTGATATGCAAGGTGCTTGCTTTACAATTACAAACGTTGGATCAGTTGGTGTTTTAACCGGAACCCCAATTATGAATTACCCAGAAATCGCTATTTTAGGAACTGGTGCAATTGTTGATGAAGCGCTTGTAAAAGGTGATAAAATAGTTCCTGGTAAGACAATGAACTTGTCAATTGCCGCAGACCACCGTTGAGTAGACGGGGCTGATATGGGACGCTTTAATGGAAGAATTAAAGAATTATTAGAAAATCCAGAAACATTAGGAGATTTATAAGATATGTTTAAAATGAAATTTACAGATATTGGTGAAGGTTTACACGAAGGAACAGTTGCAGAAGTATTAGTTAAAGAAGGCGATGAAGTTAAAGAAGGTCAAACCCTATTCTCTGTTGAAACAGATAAAATGACTTCAGAAATTCCAGCTCCTGTAACAGGTAAAATTGCGAAAATTTTAATTGAACCAGGTAAAGAAATTATTGTTGGTGATGAAATTTTCCACATTGAAGAAAAATAATTAACCTTATATCAATTTAAATGCAACGTTGTTGCATTTTTTTCTTTTTAAGAGAAAATATTGTGCTAATTCATTTATAAGGTTTAAATTGATCTATAATTATAAATAGAGTGTTTTATATTAATAATATATTTGACTTAAATCACTTTAAAATAATAAAAAACAAAATTATAGGTAGGATAAATTATGAAAAAAATTATCGTTGTTGGATTAGGAAATGTAGGATTTACATATGTAACAATTTCAGTTGCAAGAGGCTTACAAGCTGAATGAATTTTTGTAGATAAAAATCAAGAAGTTGCAGATGCTCATGCACATGATTTTCAAGATATGGTAGCATTAATGCCAAGAAACAATTCAACATTTAGAACAGGAACATTAGCAGATGCAAAAGGTGCAGACGTTGTCGTTATTGCAGCTTCAATCCCTGCAGATAAAACATTTGCAGATCGTCTAGCTCTAGCTGGCGCAAATGCTAAATTAATGGGAGACTTTGGTCAACAATTAAAAGATGCTGGATTTAAGGGTGTTGTTATAGTGCCTGCAAACCCATGTGATGTTATGGCAGCTGCGGTTCATTATGCTTCAGGTTTACCATTTAAAAAAGTTATTTCAACAGGAACATTATTAGATTCAGCTAGATTTAAGAAAATAATTGCCCAAAGATTCAATGTTTCAGCTGATTCAGTTATTGGATCAATATTAGCTGAACATGGAGCATCAGCAATGGCAAACTGATCACAAGTTAAAGTTGGAGATGCAGACATTGCAACATTAATTAAAACAAAGAGAATTTCTGCTAATGAATTAGATGAAATTCTTGAAAAAACAGTTAAAGAAGGTTTCTACATCTTTTCACGTAAGGGAAATACTCAATTTGGCATTGCGACATCAATTTTTGAAATAACTGATGCAGTTATTAATAACAAGAGACAAGTTATGAATGTTGGTGTTAAATTACCTGGTGGTTATAAGAATGCTGGTATTTATTCATCAATTCCAGTTATTGTTGGAGAAAATGGATATGAATACTTGCCTTCAAAACCAACTATGACTAAAGAAGAATGAGCTAAATTTGAAGAATCAACAGCTAAACTTGCAAAAGTTCATGAAGACACTTTAGATAAAATCGGAATTAAAGTTAAATTTGATTAATTAACAATTGTTTAATACTAATTAAAAACATTGCACCAAGTGTAGTGTTTTTTTAGTTTTTAATTCTTAAACCTGTTTAATAAAAAAAAGTATAAAAATGGCACTTTCTCGAAGTGTCATTTTTATTTTCTTAATTATTTTTTAACAATTAAAGGTGTAATAAATACTGAAACAATACCTAATGCGTAGAATATAAGTGTAGAAACTGGAAGTCCAACTGGTAGTTTATCTGTGCTATTTGATTGAGTCAATATAACTATAAATAAAATTGATGCTATAAAAACTAATAAAGTCATAGCTATTAGTCCATATTTTTCACCATTAGTTTTTGATTTGAAATCTAAAAAGCTAAATACTGCAAACACAATTATTGCAATTGAAAGAATTCAAAATAGAACAAAAATTGAGTATCCAAATTGAGCACCTGCAACCGCCGCTGAAGAATCAGGCATAGCTTTAATAGTTGAGATATAGTCTCCAAAAGATAAATTACCAATAATTTCTTTTAGAGCTGAATTATATTTAGCTCCTATTACTAAATAGTATCAGAATAAATTTGAATTACTTGGTATTAATTTAGAATTTATTTTAACAAATGAAATTGTTAGCATAAGTGAAAATAAAATTAACACTGCAACAATTGCAACAATAAATATTTTAGATTGTTTTTTAAGAATTTCATTAATCCTCCGTATATTTTTTTTACTTCTTAGTCCATGAAAGATTGTAGAAGTAAGTAAATTTTAATTTAGTTTCTATTATTTCTTAAGAATTTTTCCTCATTATTTTGTAGTTGAGTTTCATAAATTTCCGCATTTGCAATCTAGGATTTATCATAGAAACTAGGAGTTAAATTTATTTAACAAATATAAAAGAAAATCAAATATTTCTAATATTTTTTTTCTTTACATATAAAATATTAAAAGTTATTATTTAACAATTTCTGAGGAGCGCAAATGACAAAAAAAATTAGAACAAGATATGCACCAAGTCCAACTGGTTATCTACATATAGGTGGAGCTAGAACAGCTTTATTTAATTTTCTTTTTGCAAAACATTTTGGCGGAGATTTTGTTTTTAGATTAGAAGATACAGACATTGAGAGAAATGTTAAAGATGGAGAAAGAAGCCAATTAGAGAATTTAGCTTGATTAGGTATTGTTCCGGATGAGAGTCCTTTAAAACCAAACAAAAAATATGGTCGTTATCGTCAAAGTGAAAAATTAGAAAGATATAGATTACTAGCTGATGAATTAATTAAAAATGGTTTTGCCTATAAAGCATACGATACAAGTGAAGAACTTGAATTACAACATGCCGAAAGTAATAAAAAAGGAATACCTAGCTTTAGATATGATCGTAACTGATTAAAAATTACTGATGAAGAAAAACAAAAAAGAGATTCAAAAGGCGAGTATTCAATTAGACTTATTATGCCTAACGATAAGGAATATTCATGAAACGATATTGTTAGAGGAAATATTTCTTTTAAAAGCAATGATATAGGGGATTGAGTTATTGTTAAAAGTAATGGTTATCCAACCTATAATTTTGCTGTTGTTGTTGATGACCATGATATGGAAATTACTCACGTTCTACGTGGCGAAGAACATATAACTAATACTCCAAAACAATTAGCTATTTATGAAGCTTTTAATTGAGATACTCCTAATTTTGGACACTTAACAGTAATTACAAATATGGAAGGTAAAAAACTTTCAAAAAGAGACACTTCATTAAAACAATTTATTGAAGACTATAAAAATGAAGGTTACCATGCACATGCAATATTTAATTTTTTAACACTTTTAGGTTTTACAACAAGTGACAATTCAGAAGTTATGTCTCAAGAAGAGATAATTAAAAAGTTTGATCCTGATAGACTAAGCAAGAGTCCTTCAAAATTTGACATTGTTAAAATGCAATGGTTCTCAAAGCAATACTTTAAAAATGAAGACACAAAGGATTTAATCAAAAAATTAAATCTAAAAGATGATGAATGAAACAATTTATTTATTGATACATTTAAGCAAAATATTTACACAATTAGTCAATTAAAAGATCATTTAAATAACTATCTGCATTGTGATAATCAAAAACCTAATGTTGATTTAAATGATTCATTAGACGTTATAAAAACATTTGAACAAGAACTTTTTACAAAAAACTTTACAGTTGATAATATTCAAAATGCTATTAACAAAACACAAGAAGTAACTAATAAAAAAGGAAAAAAACTATTTATGCCTATTCGTATAGCCACAACCTATTCTGAACACGGTCCAGAGTTAGCAAAGGCAATATACTTATTTGGTGAAGACACAATTAAAGAAAGGTTAAGCAAATGAAAATAAAATTCCATTCAGAAGCCTTACAAGTTAATAACCCTCAAATTATTGACTTTGAAGCAGAGGCTACATATGAAATGTTTGTTGATGATGAAGACAAAGAATTAACTGAGTATCATACATATCAATTCAAAGAACCTAAGATGAATGAATCTAATAGAGTAGAGATTAGTGCTAAAAAAATTAATATTTTTGCTGGACCTACAACTCTTTCAATGGTTTTAAATCAAAAACATGCTAACTCATACATTAAAGTTGATGGTCAAAAATTAGTACTTTATTCAAACTTGTCTAAAGTTGACTTAGAACCAAAAACTAAATCATTTGAGTATTCATTGTTTAGCGCCAACGATGAAAAAATAGGCGATTTTAAGATATCAATTGAAGAACTTTAACAATATTTTTTAAAGTTTATGATAGAATAAAACATATCTTTATTAAGACAAAAAGTAAAACTAAAATTTAATTTAAAAAGGAAAAACAATGCGTAAAGACACAAGACTAAAAAATAAGTTACGTGCAGAAAAAAGATTGCACAAACTTCAAAAAGAAGCAGCTCGTGATAAAAGAAGAGCCGAAAAAGAAGCTTCAAAATAATTTAAAATGACACCTGATGAAAAAAAGTGTCATTTTTTATTATCTTTTTTAATATGTAATATTAAGTAGTTTTTTGTTTAAATTATTCTAAAATATATTTTTACATTATGCTATCTAACTTATATAATAATATTAATAGAAATATGTTCTTACATCTATTTCAAGGAAACAAAATATGAGAAAATATAGGCCAATTGTAAATACAGGAGCAATCGAAATTGTCCAAAACAATCATGAGTTTGGATTTTCGAATACATCTGCAAAAGTTTATCGAGATCCTAAAAATCAAATTTCTCCACGGGCATATAAAGTTGTTAGATCTGAAAAAATACTTAAATTAACTTTAATGCTTATTCATTACATAATCATGTTCTTGGCAATTGGAATGTTTTTGATCACTTATGCTCCTAAAATAACAAGTTACAAGATTCTCTTTGATAAAGTTTATAATGGATATTTATTTTTATTTGCTACAGTTGCTTTTATAGCCTTTTGTTTCGGTACAAAAAATCTAATTGAAAAAGCTCAATGAGCAAAAACTATTCAAAGATATCGTGATGCGATTAGTATTGGAGATTATGCTTCAAGTAACACATTTCACAACGCATATCGTAAAATTGTCTTAAAAGATGTTAATTTAACTTGAGGTTTAATATTCATTTTGACTTATCAAGGAATAATTACAGCAATAATTTATGGTTTATATGTTTCAGGAAGTTGAGATTTAACTACTAAAGTATTAGAAATACATTTTAACTGACCTGCTTGATTAGATGGCTCATTTAAAAATACAGTGGCATTTTGTATAATAAGTGGTTCAATAATGATAGGTCTTATAATTGCATTTTCAGTAATAATTTTATTTGACAAGAAAAGATTAGGCGATATAGATGAATTCTTTGGTGAAAAAAGTATTGAAATACATGACCAAATTGAAAAAGCTAAAAAGGAAAGAAATAAGATGTGATTACGCATCTATGTAGTCTTAGTTGTATTAACTATATTGCTCCCAATTGCTATATTCCTAGTAGCTCTTTGAAGAAGCATACGTAAGAAGAAAAAATCAATTTAATAACAAAATAAACATTCTTGTTTATTTTTTATTTATTTTTTTATTAATTTTATTAAGGAATTGGATTCGTGTTCGGTCCGTTGCTTCTAGTTTATTAAATTTAAAAACTTCCAATAAATCATTACTAATTTTTTTATTTTGTTCCGAAACATTTTCATTATTTATATTTTGTCAATATTCAATTAAGCCATCATATGTAATAAATTTATATTTTAGACGCTCATTCTCAGACATTTCCTTTCATAACTTTGCCTGAGCCCATCCGGGACAAAGAACATAATATTTTGTTTTATTTTCAAATTCTTTCATATATTTATTTAGTTGATTATCGTGAAAATCTGCATTTACTTTGTGTTCAATAATGTACTTTTTTTCATCGGTTTTAATATATAAGTCAATAATAATATCATTGGTGTTTACGGGACGGAACTGACTTTCTATTTGAGAATTATTAGTTATTTCAATTCCTAGTTTATTAAATATTTTTCTTCATTTATCCTCATTTTTTAGCATATGTTTAATGGCATATGTTATTCTATCTTCATTTTGCACAATATTCAGAATACCAAAAATATTGTTTTCGCTAATTATATTGTCTTTCTTATCTTCTTCAATTTCATTCATCTTTTTTGCATCTCTTCAAAGATTGTCATTTTGTATAAGATCAGATAATTTAATTTCACTTGTTGATGTTGTTATTTGATCTGCTGAAGTTTTATCAATATATAGTCTATTACGAAATTGTATACTTTCTTTTAGAAATATTTCTTTGTTTGCGATTTTCAATTCTTCTGCCTCTAATGAAAGAAATGTAGCTATTTCATATCACTTGTTATCATCTGTTATTTTATGTAAAAGCATTCCGTTATAATTTATTTTGTTCTTTTCTATATAATCAATTAAAGATTTGTTCCATTCATTGAGTTTTAAATATTTTTGCATGTACTTTTCATTTGTATTCTTCTTTTCATACAATTTTGTAGCTGAATTGGAACGGCTTAATGTTGTATATTTTTCTATATCTTCATTTCTTTTAATTTTTGCGTATCCAGTAATTTTTAATTTGCCATTATTAGATTCGCAAAAGAATACATATTGTAAATCATCTAGTCTTTTTTTATTTATATTTCCATTAGATGTTAAGTAAATATATTTTTTGTTATTATCAGATACGAATCAATTTATAAATTCAAACCCTATATTATTATCAGTATAAGACCCTGAAGCGGTTTTATTTAATAAAAATATTTTTTTTGAATCTGAATTACTCATAATTACTCCTAAAATTGTTATTTTATTTAATATGCAAATTATATATGATTAGTTTTTTATTTATAAATGGGATGTCATATTGCTCATTTTTGTAAATGAAATTTTGGCAAAAAAATAATATTTTTATTTCATATTTTGTACAATAATAGACTATATTGAGTCATGCATCTCTTTTTGTTTATAATTAGTCATATATATAGAAGCAACAAGGAGTTATTGGTGAAAGTTTTAAGTATCAACGAAGCACAAAAACTAATAGATATAAAAAAGAATAATAAAAATTTTATTATTATAGATGTAAGGACCAGAGAATAATTTTTAAACGGACACATTACTAATCCTTTAAATATAAACTTTTATAGTCAGTTCCTTATGGAAAAATAAGTGAATTTGATAAATAAAAAGAATATTTAGTATTTTGTTTTTCACAAAATAGATCAACAGCTGCAGTTTATTATATGCAAAAAATGGGTTTTAAGAATCTTTATGATCTTGAAGGCGGTTTCTTTATAATTGAAAAGATAATGATAAACTAATTAAATAATAGGTATTTAAGTTAATAAAGCTGATTTGAAAACATTAATAAAAATAAATCTTGGCTTATATGATTTAAATATCTAAAATAGTAAGTCTAAACCAATTTATAGTATAAATTTTAAAAAAGGAGTATTATGGATAAAATTAATTCACCAATAATTATTCATTCAAATACAGAAAATATAAATTTAGAGATAGATAAAATAAACAATAAAAAGAAAAAGTTTATTACACAATACCCAATTGTATATATTCACACAAGTTCTGAAAAGAAAAATGTAAAAGTATATGTTGGCGAAACAAATGATTATTTCCAAAGAACTGATCAACATATCAAATCAAAGGATATAGATGATATTTTTAATTGTAAAAATAATACATCTTTCATAATTGGTCATGAACATTTTAATAAATCTTTGACCATGGATATTGAGACACAACTAATTAACTATTTATTTGCATGCGATGTGAAACTATTAAATCGTAAAAGAAATCCTCAAAACATGTATTATCCATTTGAAGAAAAAAATAAAATCTTCAGAAGAATGTGAAAACAGCTTAATAATATAAATTCTACTATTTTTAAACCTGAAAGAATTATTAGAAATTCAGCTATATTTAAGGCTTCTCCTCAAGAAAGATTAACAAAAGAACAAAAAGAAGCATTAGAACTAATTTTGGAAAAATATAATAATGCTAAAAATAATGTTGAACAAAAGCAATTTATTTTAGTAGAAGGAACAGCTGGAACGGGCAAAACAGTTTTATTAAATAGTGTTTTTTATTCAATATATGATTCTATGTATGACCAAATTATTAAGAAACACCAAAATGCAAAATCAACTATTGAAGACTTGCATAATGTAGTTGATGAAAGTATAACTAGTTCAATAAATTGTTATTTTGTTGTAAATAATAAGGAACAAAGAAAAATATATGACGATATTGCAAAAAAATATGGAATAAATAAAAAAATTATTTTTTCAGGAACTGAATTTATCAATGAGATGGATAGAAATAATAAAAAGGCTGATTTAGTTTTGGTTGATGAAGCGCATTTATTACTTACTCAAGGAAAGCAGTCATATAGAGGTAAGAACCAATTAAATGATATTAGAGATAGAGCAAATATAGTTGTTGCGATGTTTGATAAATACCAAATAATATCTAAGGAACAAGTTGTAGAAGAAAATCAATTAGATAGCCTTATACAAGAAGCAAAAGATTCCAATAATTATCTTAAACTTGATAAACAATTGAGAATGAAAAACATTAATGCTCAACGTTGAGTTGATGATTTTATTAAGAATGAACACATTTCAAGAATTCCTAATTTAGATAATTATGAGATTAAAATTTTTGAATCTCCGGAGGATTTGCATAAAGCTATTATAGATACAACTAGAAAAGAAGTTTTTAGTAAGACAAAAAAGAATATTGACGAAGAACTATCAAAAATTAAAAACAACTTATCTCGATTAGTTGCTACATATGATTGAGAGTTTAGCAACAGAACTCCTACTAATTCTAATGAATGAGAAGTTATAATAGGTGATTGGAGTTTACCTTGAAACAAACAAAATAAAAGTAAGAAAAATAAATCATCTTGAGTTGAAAACGAAAATACACTTAATGAAGTCGGGTCTATTTATACTGTTCAAGGATTTGATTTAAATTATGTTGGAGTTATCTTAGGTGATTCAGTAAAGTATAAGGATGGTAAAGTTGTTTTTGATCCTTCTGAAAGTAAAAACGTTAAATTAACCTCTAAAAGAACAACATCTGATGGGACAATGAAGTCTTATGCGCGCGAATTAAAGAAAAATGAAGTTAATATTTTAATGACAAGAGGTGTTAAAGGATTATATATTTATGCAACAGATAAACAATTAAGAGATGCTCTTTTGAGTGCTGCAAAGGATAAAAATGAATAAAAAAACAATACAAGATATGATTCAAATTATTTCTAAATTTTGTAAAGATAGGGATTGAGATAAATTTCATACCGCAAAGGATCTGGCAATAGGTATTTCAACAGAAGCTAATGAACTTCTTGATATTTTTAGATTTAAGAGTGAAACTCAAATAAATAAACTATTTGAAAATACAGATTTTAAAAAACGTGTTGAGAATGAACTAGCTGATACATTATTCTTTTTATTGAGATTTGCTGATAAATTTAATATTGATCTTGATGATGCTTTGGATTCAAAAATTTTAAGTAATAGTAAAAAATATCCAATTTCTAAGTCTAAAGGTGTTAATCTTAAATACAATGAATATTAAGAAAAAATAGTTTCTTTAGTGTTTATAAACAATTTTTACTTTATCTATTTTTTAACTTGCTATAATACTTACTATGAAAAAAAGAGATAAATTTGCAATAGTTATGTTAACAATATTTACACTAGGTTTTTGTTGACTTCATTGAAAAATTCAAGCTAATAAATATAAGAAATTAGCTTCTATAGATAAAGAAGATATTAAATTACCTTCAGTTATTAAAATTGATAATTTAATATCTCTATTAGGAAACAAAGATAATATTAAAGGTTCAAGAAGCACGATATCTAATTTAATCATTGAGATAAATAATAAAGATAACGTCAACGTTGATGAAATAAAACAATTAAAATACGTTTCAGGAGTTATGATTTCCTCTCAAAAAATAACTTTAATTGTTGGCGATTATGCTTCTAAAATAAGTAATGAACTTATCAAAAAATTAAAATAAAATATCAAGTCATAGGTGTTTAACTTGATATCAAGATAAATAATCAATATTTAGGTAATATTGATTATTATTTTTATTAATTAATATTTTTTTTAGCATCATCAATAATTTGTTCAAAGGTTTCATCCGGAATATGGAATGATGTACCTTCATAATTATTAATAAATTCTTTATAGTCTTTTGGTATTTTCATAAATCTATTTCAGAAGTGTCTTTTTTTAGATTTTCATTGATCATTTAAGAAGAGAGACATTTCCTTTGGCGCGCTTTTAATTGGGGAATGGCCAATACCAATGATTGAACATTCTAAACCTAAACTTTTTCCGAAGTTGACAAAACTATTTGTTCCGATAACAGCATCATTATCTCCAATAACAAGTGAAAGTACCTCTTTATGATTTTTATATTCTTGACCTAAATTATCTAAGAATTCTTCTTTAAGCACATAATTTTTCAACAAATTATGCCATAAACCTTTTTTAGAAAAGCTATTAATTAACGAACTTGTTTTGTATTTCATTTGTCCACCAATTAATTCAATTGTTTTTCCAACAATTTTTGAAAATGTGTTGTTCGGAGAAATTAATGATTTCAAAACATAGTATGATTTATTTTCTCTTATTGAAGGATTAATTGTTGATACCATTATTATTTTTTTAACTTTCGGATTTTTAGCTAATTTGAAAGCAATACCTCCACTCATTGAGTGAGCAACTATAACAATATTTTTGGTTTTTATTTTTTCTAAAACTTGATTAGCCACTTTAATCCATCATTCAATAGATATTTGTTCTGGATCAACCTTTTTAAAATATTTACTACCTGGTAGATTAATTGCTACAACATTATAGTGATGTTCATATTTTAATATTGGAAGCATGAAGTCACTACTTGAATTTAAACCATGTAGAAAAAAATATGTCGTATTTGATTTTTTATCTACTGTGTAAATTGGAATTAAATAATCGTCTTGTTTTACATAATTCATCTTAGTCATAATAAATTTATTATATTAGTTTTAATAAAAATAGTTATTTTTTAATAATATATTAGTAAGAGATAACTAACTTTAATATTAGGAGAATTATGAAATTTGATAAAGTTTATATAAAATCTAGTGATCAATTTTTATCATTAGATATGATTTGCAAAATTTGTCATCAAGAATGTGATAAATATGATAATTACATAAAAAATGAAATGTATTGTCCTGAATGCAAAAAAGCCAAAGTGGAATTTCTTTATTTTAATTGTGAACCACATTTTACTGAAGCTAACAATTCTTGCCATAGTGATGAATGCTATTTTAAAAAATAGCATTTTTATTTAGCGCTATTTTTTTACTTTCTTGATAGCAATGATTTATATTCTTTGCTTTCAATAACTTCACTTAACGAAATAATATGTTCTCCAGAATTTGTATTTATTGATTCAATTTCTTCCATAATCTTTTCATATTCGCTTATTTTTCGAGAAGCAAGCTGATTAAAATCATTTCCATTGATAAATTTATAATTTTTGATAAATTCATTGATATCTTGTTTAAATTTTGCATCGAAAATTGTTTTGTCACCTCGATACTTTTTATAGATGTTATTTATATAGGAAATAATATTTCATTCATCTAATAGTCTTTTATTTGATGCGACGCTGCTTTGCTGTTCGAATAACATTTGATCAAAATATGGAGCAAAACCATTATTAATCAATAACTTATTAGTTAAAAGAAATGTCATTCTTTTATTGCCGTTATAAAAGAGTTGATTTTTTAATAAGTAAGCAGATAATAGAGAAATTTTAGCCATATTGTTTTTAGAAATTTTCATTATATTACTAATATCTTTTAATAAACCTGGGTAATTAATTAATAATGGTGGTTGAGATTTATTTTCATTTTTAATATCATCGGTAACTAATATTTTATTTGACTTTTTAACTCTTAAAATTCCAGCATTATCTTTTAGTTTATCAACATTGTTTAGCAATATGTAGTTTAATAAAATAGATTCTCTTATAAGAATTTCAGGTGTTAGATTTTCTAATTTAAATTTATCGTTTGAAATGCAAATTATTTCTAATCCTTTAGCAAAATTTTTAATTTCTTTTTGTGAATTAATATTTAATAAGTTCTTATCTACAAAGAAGTCATCATTATATTTATTTTCATTAAGTTTTTTAATAATGTCATCATAAAAAATTTGATTATAAGGCAAACAATGATAAACAAAAAAGAATTTTATTATGTCATATTTATTATCCTTAATTTTTTCAAAATTTTTCATAATTTACCTCTCTAAAAATAAAATGTATTTGTAATATTCATTTTATAAAATAAAATGTTTTAGTTAAAGTAAAGAAGTCTTTTAAGTGATTAAATATGGTATATTTTTCACATTTTTTATAAGCAAAATTATAGACATTATAGTATATTATTCCATATGAAAATAAATAATATTGAAGGATATTTTATTGATATTGATGGTACGCTTTTGGATGATCCTGAAACTGGCACTATTTCAAAAGGAAATATTGAATATCTAAAAGAATTGCAAAAGTTGAAACCAGTTATTCCATCAACCGGTAGAAGTCCAAAAGGTTTTGTTCCCGAATTAATGAAAGCTATTAATGCTCCATATGCAGTTTGCTCTACTGGAGCGATAATTATAGATAATAATGAAAATATAATTATTAAGAAAATTATTGACCATAAGTTGGCTGAAGAAATATTAAAATATTTTATGTTAAGAGAATTGTACATAATTATAAACGGTTCTGGATCTATATATTTTAAAGATAGATTTAACTGACATGAACGCGCTTGGGAAAAATTATTTTCAAAAGAAAAATATTCTAAAATCAACATTGAAAATCAAGACGTTAATCAACTTTTAGTATTTGGTTTATCAATTGAAAAAACAAAAGAATTAAAAGAAATTATTGAAGAAAAATGACCTTCATTATCTTGTCAAATAGTTTCTCATGGATATTCACTAGAAATAACATCAGCTGAGGCTACTAAAGGTAAAGGCAATAAACATGTTGCAGAATTATTAGGAATTAATATTAAGAACTGCGTGCATATTGGCGATTCAGATAATGATGCAAGTGCACTTCCTGAAACCGGTTTTTTAATAGCAATGGCAAATTCACAATTAAATTTAAAAGACAAAGCCCATTATATAGGATATGATTATATGGATTCAGGTTTGGCAAAAACCATTAGGGAATTCGAAGACAATACTATTAATTTACCTATAAAAAAGCCAAATAAGTAATATAAGGAGATTAAAATGAAAATAGAAAAAAAGACAATAGATTCTTTTTATAAAAGTTATTTAAAGAAAAAAGAAAATAAAATTGTTGAAAATGCTGCAACAAAAAATGGTGTTTATAATTCAACATATAACAACGATGTTAAAGCATTTCATAATAACGAGTTTTCTGTTGAAGTAAAAAAAGCAGGAATTACTGATCAAAAAAACTCTGGACGTTGTTGAATTTTTGCCGCGCTAAACATTCTTAAACCTATTACATTAAATAAATTAAATGTAGAAGAATTTGAATATTCAGAAGCATATGTTATGTTTTGAGAAAAGATGGAAAAGGCTAATGTATTTTTAGAATTAATCATTGAACACCCTGAGTTAAATTATGGAGATAGATTATTTGATATGTTTCTTGATTTTGGCGCTGAAGATGGTGGTTATTGAGAATGAGTTGAAGGTTTAATAACTAAATATGGTGTTGTACCAAAAAGTGTTATGCCTGAAACATATAACTCAGAAAAAACATATGAATTAATTAGTATCCTAAAAGTTCATTTACTTTCGGCTGCTAAAGATTTAAGAGAAGCTATAAAAAACAAAGTTTCTATTGAAGAATTACGTAAAATGAAACAAACATTCTTGCAAGGTGTTTTTGATATATGTGCTAAGTCTTTAGGTTTACCACCAAAGGAATTTGATTTCGAGTACAGAGATAAAGATAAGAAATTCCAAAAAATTAGTAAAGTGACACCATTAGAATTTTTAGAAAAGTATGCTTCACTAGACTATCAAAAACTAATTAATGTTGTTGATGATCCACGTAAAGAAAACCCTAAAAATAGAATGCTTGTAGCAAAACATTTTAAAGGGGTTATTGAAGGTAGAATGCTAAGTTCTATAAACGCCGATTTAAATCAAATCAAAGAAGCGGTTATAAAGCAATTAAAAGATGGTGAACCTGTTTGATTTGATTGTGATATGGGACCATTTATTGATAGAAAATTAGGTATCATGGATGCACAAATATATCAAATTGATGAAGCATTTAAAATTCATAACAATTTAACAAAAGAAGATAGAGTTAATTTTAAATTATCGTTGCCAAATCATGCTATGACCTTAGTAGGTGTTGATTTAGATGAGAATGATAAACCAATCAAATGAGAAGTTGAAAATTCTTGAGGCGATGAAAATGGTGCAAAAGGTTACTTTTCAATGAGTGATGAGTGATTAAATGAGTATTGTTTTGGTTTCATATTAAATCCAAAATATGTTGCACAGGAAATATTAGATGCTCGTGATAAAGAACCTATTATTATTGAACCTTGAGATCCACTTTCAAGATTCTTCTAAAATATAAATATCCGCAATTGGATATTTTTATTTTTTGCTAAAAATATTTAATAACATGAGAAAATAATTAAATATGTAATAATTAGTACATATTTAGTAATAAAATAACAAACTATTTATTTAAAGGAATAATTATGGCGAAATTTATAGATCAAATTAAAATAACTTTACAAGCTGGACAAGGTGGGAATGGAATCATTTCATTTAGAAGAGAGGCTCACGTGGATCGCGGAGGTCCAGATGGTGGAGATGGCGGCCGTGGAGGTAATATTTATTTTGTTGGTGACACAGGTAAGAATACTTTACTAACTCTATATGGAAATAAAAAGATTACAGCTGAAAACGGTGTTAATGGGGGACCTAAAAATTTATATGGCGCCGCTGGTAAAGATGTATATGTTAAGGTTCCTATTGGAACCGTTGTTTATAAAGATAACAAAATAGTAGCCGATGTCCTTGATGAAAAGGAATATTTAGTTGCAGAAGGTGGCCGTGGAGGTCGTGGCAACAATAAATTTAAAACAGCTAAGAATACCGCTCCAAAAATCTGTGAAAATGGTTCAAAAGGTGAAACATACGAAGCAAAAATTGTCTTAAAAGTACTTTCGGATGTTGGCGTGGTTGGTAAACCTAGTGCTGGCAAAAGTAGTTTATTATCCGCTCTTTCAAATGCTAAAGCTAAAGTAGCTGAGTATGAATTTACTACCTTGGTGCCACAATTAGGCTTAGTAAAATATTTTGACAATTCTTTTACAATAGCAGATTTACCAGGTTTAATTAAAGGTGCTTCGCTAGGTAAAGGATTAGGTTTTCAATTTTTAAAACACATTGAAAGATGTAGAGTTATAGCTCATATTATAGATTTTGGAGATGACACTAAAGATCCAATAAAAGACTATGAAATCATCAATAGTGAATTAAAAACATATAGTTTAAAATTAGAAAATAAACCTCAACTTGTAATTGCTAATAAAAATGATTTACCCAGCTTTAAAGAAAATGTTAAAAAATTTAGTTCTAAATATCCGAATGTTAAATTAATTGAAATAAGTGCTCTTAAGCAAAACAATTTAGATCTAGTTCGTAAGGAACTTTGAGGTTTACTTGAAATTAATAAACTAAATCCTATTGAAGAAGATAATGAAGAAGTTGTTGAAATTAAATTAGAAAAACAATGAGAAATATTAAAACCATATGAAGGATTTTATGAAATTAAAGGTCCTAAAATTGAAGAAATATACAACCGCATTCCTTTAGTTAGTTATGACAATCTATTACGTTTCAATAATGCATTAAAAAATGTGGGAATCTGGGATGAGTTGCTTGAAAAAGGTATTTTGCCAGGTGACACAGTAAGGATTGAAGGATATGAATTTGAATGGGACGGTTCATACTAAATAACATATAATTAAATTATATTGTCATTGTTTAATATAATTAAATAACTTGGTTAATAATAAATGAAAGGAGTGACAGTATGCCATTACAATTAGAAAAAACAGAAAATTCATTAGATTTACAAGAATTAATTCAATTGATTTTAAAAGAAGAAGTTAGCGAAAAGAATGATTTTTCATTTGCTATAAATACTTCAAATAATTTTCATCCAATTTATGAAGCTATTGTTTCATCATTTCAAAGCGGTGATCTTAGTTTTAATAAAACAACTTTTTACTCTACTGAAGAATTTGAAAATGTTAGTTGATCAAATACAAACACAGCATATCAATATTTAGATAAATATTTTTATAGCCCCCTAGAGATAAAAGATGAACAAAAAATAATTCCTTTCCTTTTCAATATGGCTCATAATAATGAATATGACGGTAGAATAGCTAATAATAAAATTGATTTAGCTATTTTAGAATTAGGCCCAAATGGCGAATTAGGTTTTCTTAATTCTTTTGAAAAATTAACAGATAAGTCTTCTATTCAAAATATAAAAAATTATCAAATGGAAAATATTAAAAGCTGAATAACTAATCCTGAAAATCAAGTTCCTAATTCTATTTTCTCAATTGGAATGGGTGGCATATTTACATCTAAAAAATTAGTTGTCTATGCATCAGGAGTTGATAAATTAAACGTTGTTAAGAGAATACTATTTTCTGACAGATTTGATCCAAACGTTCCAGCTTCAGTTCTTCAAAAACATAGAAACGCAACATTAATTTTAGACCCTCAATTAAGCTATCTTTTAGGTAATTAAATCTATTATAATTATTTTAATACTTATTAAAATAGCTATTATTTTGAATAAAATTGTGGATAACTTATTTTTTAAAAAAATACTTAATATGTCTTTATTTAATAAATATAGGCATATTTTTATACTTTTATTTTTTTGCTAAAACTTGTTTAAAGAGCAAAAATACAACAAATTGAGTTTTAAATATTATATTTTTTTAAAAATTACCAATCCCGCTTTTTTATAGGGTTATATATAAAAAAAATATTTTATATAAATTTTTTTTGTATTATTATTAATTTAAAATAATCAAAAATCAAAATAAAAATAACGAATAACTTATATAGATAAATTCAAAAAAATATAACTTTTATCTATTTACACTATAAATCAATTTAATTAGTCAAAACATATTTTTAACTGGTTAAATTCAAAGGAGAACATTTAAAATGAAAAGACTAAATTTATTATATAAGCCAAGAAAAGCAAAAGGATTTCCTTGATTGTTGATTCATCCTAAAGTAAAGAATGGATTAGCAAGATTCGAAACTAGAGCTGATGCTATAAATTGGTTTTTACAATTTAACTATGAATCATATATTTGATTTCAAACTGAAGAAAAAATATTTGGTGGACAAATAGCAACTCTTTTAGATGATTCGCTAGATGTCGATGATAAAAAATTATTATTCATACCTAAAGTAACAGGATTTGACGGCGGTGATACATATGAAGGTATATGTAAAGAATTTATGATTCATGAACAATATTTATCAAGAAGTGTTTCAGAAAAAGTTTTAAAAGAAACGGTAAAAAAAATAAATGCGGAAATTATAAGCGATATTGAAACATATTTCCCTGAAGAATTTGAATCGAAAAGAAAGAAAACTACGGAATACATTGATTTAAGCTCAATTAAAGCATCTCTTGAATTAAGAATTAGAGAACTTGAAAAAAATGAAAATATAGCTAAAGAAAAAATTAATTTATTAAAAGAAGAGTTAGCTAAAAAAGAAGCTGATTTTATAAGTATTAACAAGAACATAGATGATTACTTTATTGCAAGTAACGGCAATGATGCGTATCCAGAAAGAAATATGAAAACAGAAGAGGAGAATTCAAGTATGTTTGATAAAAATAATGACTTAGATGAAAATGGTACTAATTATTCTCAAGAAAATGAAAACAATGATATGGGCAATGAATTTCTAGATCAAAATATACCTTTTGAAGATTATTCTCAAAACTATTACAATGATGGAAATATGATTAAAGCTGCTAATAATCAAGATGAAAATCAATTAGCACTATACCAAGATCCAGAATATGGACTAGTTGCTTATGAAGATTCTAGCATTCTAGATTTGTATTATGAAAATGGCTATGGATATAATTTAGACATTGAGAGAAGAGATAAAATAGTAAATTTAATTAATAGAATCTTTATATGAACTCTTTTAGTTATATTTGCAATTATTTCGGTGGTTATGCTTTTGATGATTTTAGATTATTTTTGTATAGTTGATATTTATTAATAGTATGTTTTAAAAAAATAAATTTGTGTAAAGTAATAATAGACAATATTATAGGAGGAACAATGAAAAAAAGTTTAAAAATAGGTTGAATCGGTGTTGGACTAGCAGGTCTTACCGCAGCATCATTAACCGGAACAGCAATAGCACTTAAAAAAGCGGATAGAAAAGCATTTAATGATTCTATTGAAAAGTTGAATGTTGAGGTGAAAAGTTATAAAAGAGCTATTAAAGAGTTTGAAGATAAGCAATCAGAAATAAATTCTATTTTCAATAATTTAATTAATTCTGCAACCGGTGAGGATAAGGAAATCTTAAAGGATTTTAAAAACTTGCTTAAAAAAGGATTTAAGGAAAGCGTTGCAAAAGACATAAACTTAGATGAATATAAGTTTGAAGATATTGATAATAAAATGTCAATTGTTTCAAAGTATAACCTTGGAGCAAATATAGGTAATCCTAATTTTAAAAATGAGCTAAAATACTATTTTGAAAACATTAAAAATGTAACAAATGCTATAAATGAAAAATTAAAGCTTCCTTATAAAAAATTATTAGATGATGAGGTTAAAAAGATTGTTTCTAAATCAAAGTTCATTAATGAAATTGATTCTAACGTCAAAAGTTCTAATAGTTTATCATTAAATAAGTTTTCAAAATCTAATTTTGGCGAAAACAAAATAAATAATGAGTTTATCAAAAAATATGAGAATTTAAAAAAATATGAAGAACATATATTAGGTGAAGATAAAGATATTAATGACTCATTAGAAGATTTTAAGAATTTAGCGATTTCGGTTGTTCAAATTAATAATAGTTTTAAAAATGTTTTCTCCAAACTAAATAGTGATTCACAATTAATAAAATTGTATTTTGATAATAGCGAAGTAATTAATAATTTAGTTGAAATGGGGATAGAAAGAGCGGAAATTGCAAACTTGAAGTCAGTTATAACTAAAACTAGTGATCAATTCGCAAGAATTAATACTGGTTTAGATTCAAAAAACAAAAAATTAACTTGGGATCAAATAGCTGATGAAAAGGAAGATTTTTTTAAAAACAATGTATTTATCTTTTCTAAATTTAATGATTTATCGCAAAAAAGTAAAGATATACAAAATAATTTAGCAAATAAAGGTAAGGAAATAATTAATATTTTTGAAAAAGCAAAAATGAACTTTGGATTTAGTGAATCTGGTTTTTCTAACGATGACTTAAAACAAGCGTTAGAATCTATGAGACAGTTTTTTAATCAATCCGACCTTGCCCCTTCTTCAACATTTATTGAAAGTGAAACTGATTTATCAAAAATATTTGATTTTATAATTGCAAAAAATAAAGAAGCTAAAGATAAGACTGATTTAGTTTTTGATATTTTTAAAGCCACGATGAACGCGAGTTCAACAAAAGTTGTTGATGCTATCAATAATAAAGAATTTTATGAAGATAATAACGGGATAAATAAATCTAAAAGATCTGCGAAACATTTTAATGAGTTCAAGGATGTTAAAAAAATTATCGAGGATATAGAGAACGCTAAAAATTTATTTGAAACTAAAACAAATAAAATTACAACAGTTGATGTTTTACAAATAACTCAAAACGAAAAAGATGATTTAGTATCTTCTATAAATGATTGAAACGTAGTTATTAATTCAATTAATTTAACATATGACAAAAATCAAAAATACAATGATTTTATTGATAATTTTAAAAAAATGTATGAATCTATAGTTTCTTTAAATGAATTTAAACTTGACTTAAGTGAAATATCTCAAAATATTAATCCATTAGAGTATGACATTGCAAAAGAATTTACTAATTATATTGATACCATTTTGAATAATGTAACCATTCAGGCATTAAATAAATTTAATGATTACGAAAACATTGAAGAGTCAATGGATAGAATTGATAAAATTCCTGAAAGACAAGTTTTTGTTAAGTCTTATACTGGTGCTATTTCAAGATGATATCAAATGTTTTCATCATTTATATATCAATCTAATGAATTTAGAAATGAAGCAAAAATAGATTCAAATCTCCAATCTTTTTCAAATAAGTTTTACAATAGATCAACAGAGTATTTTAAATTATTAAAAGACGACAAGATTAAAAAATTAATTGAAAACAAATCAATTAGCGATTTGTACACAAGCGATTATGAATTAGATTTATCTGTAATTAATGATGATATTGATTATGTAAGTAAAAATTTAAATGCATTAAACAACTTATTGTATAAATATAATAAAGTCAATAGTATAAATAATGTTCAAACATATGGACTTAAATATTATTTAACTAAAAAGAACGAATATGACTATAAAACACTTGTAAAAGGTAAAAGATTTGAATGAAATAAAAATAGATTTGAAACAATTAACGGTTTACAAAATAGAGAAGAATTTTTAAAATTTGATGTAAATAATTTTTCAAAACAAGATGCTTTAAAGAAATATCAAGAATTAAACTGAAATACTTTTCCATTCTATGATAAATTTGAAGCTTCATTAAGTTCGTCTAGTGGTTATAAGCATTTTACTGATGTAAAACCTAGCCACTATTCTTCTTATGATAGACTTTATAAAACCAAAAAATTAAACTTTAACGGAAATCCTCTATATAAATGAAAATCTGATTTGCAAGAATTGCAAGAACTTATTAGACTTCAAGATAAAGTTATTGATTTTGCATTTGATAAAATTATGAGTGAAAAAGAAATCTCAACTAACAATATTGTTGTTGATTATGTAGCTAATGAATTCCATAAATCAATGGATGCAATTAGATCTAATGTTAGATTTATTTTATATTCTAAATTACCTACATATGGTTATAAACAATCAGATGGTAAAAAGACAACTGAAATAAGTAATTATACTGATTTTTCACCATACGTTGCATTATATGGGGCTATAGACAATAACGAAAAAGTTCATTATCCTAAATTTGACTCAGGTGGATATAAACTAAGAAAAACCTTTTTAACTTCAAACCCATTATTTAACACAGTTTTTGAAGATCAAGGTCATTTCCATAATGATGAGTTTACATATTCTAACGGCCATGTTGTTCCAACTTCTGGCGTAATTATGAGACAAATGGCAGCACAAAATTTCGTGTACTTTAGTTCAGATGTTTATAAATTTGTAAAGCCAGAATTTGAAAGAATTGCTTTCTCTTCATTCGCAACTTCAGATAGTGACGGCCCTTCAAAAATGGCATTGCAATCTTCTATCTATAAATTTAAGAGAGAATTTAATTTATTTAATAAGAATATTGAACACTCATGATATTACTCATTTTTAAGTGATAGTCGTTTCCTATCAAATATGCAAGTTTTATTTAGTCTACACGCATATGATTATTGACGTTATCATTCAGGTCCTGGAATTGGATTTACCTTTAATTGAGATGTTTATCCTAACTACTATATGGCATTTAAGTATGAGGCCGCAGACAAGGGTGATTATTATTTAATGAATTTTAAAGAACAAGCAAAATATAAACAAGGATATTTGGGATTCATAAACCATAATCCTAATTCTAAGCCTGAAAAATTTTTAAGAGAATCAAAATATTATTTTATTAATAATTCAAAACACACAACATTATCTGATTTAGCTGAAACTAATTATACAGAAGTTGGAAATGTTGTATGTAATTATTGATATGATCAACATGAATTTGATTTAAATTATAAATATAAACCAATTTATACATTTAAAGAAAATGATAAGCAAGCCGCAATTAATCGTGCGACACCATTGTCGCAAATGTTGAAATCTCATTCATACAACTATATGATTGCAGATGAAACTAATACAAGATGAGACTTAAATAGTGTTTCATAAAATTGTTTTTGTTATTTACTTTATTTAAAAATAATCCTAATTTAAAATCCATATTATTCAATGTGGATTTTTTATGACTTAATGTGCAAAATATTTTATTAGTAAATTTTTAAAAATGATTTATTTATTAAGATCACTACAATTTTGACGTATTATTTTTATATTAAAAACAATTGTAAAAGGAGATAAAATGAAAAAAATATTTTTGGGTTCATTATCAGCATTTGCTATTGCTGCAACACCTATTTTAGCAGTTTCATGTGGAACAAAATCACCGAAAGAAAAAGTTGAAGCAAAAATTGAAGATTACATTAATGCAGCGAAAGAAAAATACGGTTATTCAAATTTGGATAAAAAACAAAAGCAAGATGTTGATAAAATCATAGACGAAGCACTAAAACCATTTAGAAGTCTAATATCAGATAAGTTAACTGAAGCTGAAGCTGAAGAAATTATCAAGGATCTAGATAATTTAATGTCACTTCTAAATTTAAGAAGATAAAAAAATGTTAAAAAACCAAATGTTTAATTAAACGCATTTGGTTTTTTAATTAATAAAGTTTAATTTTGAGTAAACCTCTATAAAAACACATTGGTTCTCTAACGTCATTGTCTTTAAAATCAATTAGTTCAGAGGCTAACTCAACATTAAATATTAATACGTTTTCTTGATCTTTTTTAAATAGTTTATTTGAATTATCTAAGTTGTTAAATTTAATTATAAAAGCACCTACGTCTTTAAATGATTTGATTATATCCGATGTTGTTTCATTGTGAACATGATCTAAATGTTTCATATTATAAACAAGAGATATTCGGAAATTTTTACTAAATACATTTTCAAATTCTTTTGGATTATTATTGCTTTCATCAAGGTCTTTAAGTATTTTCATATTTATGTATGATTTAGACACTTCATTTCTAAAAGAAATTTTTATAGAACCATCTTTTATATGCTTTAAATTACCTTTAAAATTGCTAATTTCTTTATCTGTTCATTTATGAAATTTTGCTTCATCTATATCTGTTAAATAACACGAAGAGGAAATTAGAGGAAAGGCTATAGGTGTTATTGTTGAACTAATTAAAAATCATTTTTTATTTTTCACATTATTCCTTTCATGTAAAGTAATTAATTATTTTATTAGGATTTGAAATATCTTTGTTTTCTAATATTTCGCTAATACTTGTACTTTTTATATTATATTTTTTCATTTGCTCATATATAGATGACATATCCGTTCCTTTAAAACCTTTTCATTCAATTAGCTTATTTTGATTAGTATGATTAAGCATTGAATTTCCATTTTTATCTAAGAAATCAACTTTAATTAATGCGGTTCCAGGGTTTGTATTTGATATACCCTTAAACTCAACTTTAATATTTTCAATCCAATCTTCAGGATTTGTTGATTTTGAAATCAAGTACTTAAAAATCCTTAATCCTAAATAAGATTCAAGAACTGTAATAGGTTTATTATTGTTTTCTAGGTTGTGCACTTCATATTGTGACATTGTTGATCCGTCAAATAAAGAAAGGTTTTCATCAAATTCATAAACCTGAAGAGACAGTAATTTTAGTAATGTTTTTTCAAAAAACTCATTTGGATCAATATATTTAGTTATTTCAAGTTTGTCTGTTTTACCTAAACTCTCATTTCATATATATTTTTCAACACCTGTAAATTTTAAGTCATTTGTTACTTTGTAACCATCGAAGGTATGATAGTGTTGATTTAAATCAATTGAATAAATATGGCAGATAGATTTAGAACCATTTCATTTTTCGCGTTCAAATGTTATTTTAAATATACTTTTTGAATTATTCAAATATTTATCATCTAATTTTATATCTTCAATATTTTTAATTGTATATGATTTATCAACTTTTTGCATATGCTTTGGAACACTTAAATAATACTTATCAAAGTGCCTTTTGACAAATCATAAAAATCCTTTTGCCGTAGCCTTCTTGTAGAAGTTTTCGTGCAAGTATTTTTCATAATAGTCTAAGTCTAGAAAAAATTCATTTTTCTTCATTTTTAGCATTGTTCCGTCAGTTGGTTTATATACATTTACCATTTCATTAAATAATATTTCATCATCATTAATATTTAAATTATTATTAAAATCTATTTTAGAATTGTAGTCCTTAAAATTAGTTTCAATATCCTTCTTTTTAAGAAAATCATTAATCGGACTTTTGCCTGTTGCATCAACTAGTTGGTTATTAATAATTATGAATGTCTTATCTCTATTTTCTTTAGAAACTATACTTTTGTTGTTCTTATCTAATAAGTCAATTTTAAAAATTGGCGTACTTAGCAATGTAGTTGCTTCATACTCTGCATATCCAAGTGGAGTAATTTTAACTCTATTAATTTTAGGAAGATTATATCTTTTTAAGGTGAATAAAATAATATCTTCTCAATAACTAATTTGTTCTTGATTTTTAATTCACGATTTTGCCCTTATCCATTTAGTTGGAATGAAATTTGGAATTGCTAGTGTTCATGATTCACCTAGCTGAACACTGACTATTTTGGAAACAATACTTTCCAATGTAGGTCAGTTTTTATATCCAAAATCTGTTTCATCTTTAAAGTAAAAATCAATTTTCTTGTATAAAAGATTATAGTCAAAGTTTTGTTGTTGATCTTCACCAACATATATACTTTCATAATTCTCTTCTTCATCATATTCTCTTTTTAAATTAAGAGGTTTTATAATTTTGAAGGATTTAGAATTTTTAGAAGCTAAAATACTATCACTTCCCTTAAAAATTTTAATGTCATTATCTAGAAATTCTAATTTGGTTTGTCCTTCAAATAAGTCAACGTTTTTACTTAAAACTTTGTATTGGTCAATTGTGAGTGGAACAGGAACTTTGATTTCTTTTGGTATTCCATTAACAACCTTTTTTTCGGTTGTAAATCAAACAAGAGAATCTTGATTAACTTTGATATTAAAAACACTATTGCAACTAATTGTTGCGAGAGGAGCAGCTAAAATTATTGTTCCAAGCATAATTTTTTTCATGTTATTTATCCTATTCTACTTTTATATCCTCAAAATAAATTAAATTATCATCTCTTGTTGGCTTACTAAATCAAGGTTGAATTAATTCATAGTTAAATAATTTTAAATTAATAATTTTTGAATAATCATAAGGTAAAGCATAAGATAGAGATATTTCATTTATCAACTTTATAATACTATAATAATTTTTATTTTGGTGATATTTTGCAACTCAATTTGCAACAACACTTCCATAAGAGGCATTAAATTTTTCTTCAATTAATTTTTTAGCTTTATTAAATTCCATTTTATTTGCGAGTTTTTTAATAATATCTAAATTAATTTTTGAACCTAATTCATTTTCTATAAATTTCTTAAATTTCTGAATTTCTTGAAATTCTTTAATTTCGTTGAATAATAAGTTAATTAACAATTCCTCATTATCATTATTAAATAAATCAATTAAAAATTGAATGGTGTTTTTACTCTTATAATTAGCAATTTTATAAAAATTAGTTTCATTGACCGGTTTAATATTTATCAATAGTCTTGGATCAACATCATTAAGTATTTTTTTAATTATTTCATATATATTTTTTAAATTATTATTAATTAAATTTGATTTAACTGGAATTACCCAATTTATTTTTTCTGAATTTGAAAGAGAGTTTTTTTTGTAAAAATTATCTAAAATGCTGTTGATACTTGTTTTTAATTCTAGGAAATATCTAGTCTTAAATTGTTCGTAAATATTAGCATATGAGTCTTTTTCAAAATATTTTGATTTAAGCTCATTTGAATAATATTCATCTAAAATTGTCGTTTTACTTGATTCTAACTTAAATAACTTAATTTTTGTAATATGGTCAAAAGCATCTTTTATATTTTCATAATTTGTTTGGTAAGCATTAGAAATTTTGGCATCATAATTTATCAAATTGTCATAGTATTGAGATTTTGAAAAGTTGTATGTTATTGAAAATTTATTAATTAAGTTATTTATGTTATTTCTTAAGACAAATGAATCGCCATTATAATAATAGTTTCAATCTACTTCATTGTCCTTATCAGTGCCAAAAATTAACTTTTGATAGTTTTGATCTCCTGATTTATATAATCTATTATCTACTATTGAATAGTTGTTTTCACTATTTTTAACATCAAGAATATGTAGTTTATAAAGCAGATTTGCGGAGTTGGCTAGATTTATTAAATCATTTTGTTGTTTTGAATTAAATTGAGATAAATTAAATGAACTAATAAAACCTTGTTCGTAGGCATTTAAGTCATGATTATTTTTAGTGTTGTCATCTATTTCTTTAAGAAGGTTAAATTTAATTATTATTTTTTTAATATCAGCTTTTGACTCACCACTCTTAATGAATATTTGCTTATCAAAATCGTTTTCGTTTAAAACATATTCGCCTGCATAATAGTAATTTTTGTAACTATTTTCTAGATTATTTTTAGATGGTTGTCATGAAAACATCTTATTATTAATTAATTCATCAATTAGTAATTTAGCATTTACTTGATTATTTAAATGTATAGTAATTAATTTGTCACTGTAATTATCTTCATTCTTAAGACTATCGATATTTAAACCAATTGCATTTAGGTAATGTTCATTAAGATCTTTAACTTGATTAATTGAGTTTAATAAATCAAAACCTTTAATTTTTAAATTTGTATTAAACCCTAAATAATTTTTGTAGAAGATATTATCTTTAAGTTGTATTTCTATTTTTTTAGCTTTATTTAATTTATTAATAAATTCAGGATTATTAATTGATTTTGAATTACTTGACTTGGCTAGATAGATATAATTAAGATATCCGCCTCATTTATCTTTATCAATTTTTTTATCAACATCATCATTATCAAAAATATTCTTATTATTCTTGCTATCATAAATTATTATTTTATCTATTTTGCCAAGTGTTAAATATTTGATACTTATTTTTGAATAGTAGCCATTAATTTGATCATAGTGACTTTCATTTTCAAATTTATATCTAAGCAATTGATTTGATAATAAAGAATCTTGTAATGAATCTCTATGTTTAAATGAAGGTTTTAAATTATCTAAATTTTCATATATTGGATTTTCTGAATCTTTTTCAATAATATAAGTTGATTTATCAACCATATTTTTTTCATATACACATGCAGCTGACATCGTATTCAAAGGTATTATGGGAGCCAAAGAAAGTAATCATTTTTTATTCATATTAAACCTCCATTTCATAACTTTTAGATAAACCGAAAACGATAATTTTTAAGGTCAATATTAATGTAAATATAATTGACGTATTAACAATTAAATATGCAGGGTTTATAAAGAATAATTCTGTTGATTCTTTAATAATAACTCCAATATTAAAGTTGCTTTCAAGGTCTATGCTTAGTAGACCGAGAGCAGCATATGATAAATATATTAATATGAATTGATCTACGATTTGAATCAATTGATAGTTTAAAACTTTTAAAAACATTGTTCTTCAAAATAAATCTCATTTTGAGAATCCATTTGCTATTTCAGCCATTATATATTCTTCTTGGAGTATTTTGGTTGATCTTTGAAATGAGCTTATAAATAAAAATATTCCACTTGCTAAACTAAAAATTAATAATGATTTTCCAAATGATGTTCCAACAAAAATAAATAATATTACTGTTATGAACAAGTAGGGAATCATTCCTACCGCTTGTATTAAATTATAAATAAAATCATTTATTGATTTTTTAACATATAAAGCCAATAGAATGCCTATAGCTGTTGAAATAAACATTGACATTGATAGTGACAATATTGCAACTAAGAATAATTGCATATTTGAATTAACAATTCTTGAATATATGTCAATACCATTGCTATTTGTACCTAAAATGTGATTGTAGGCAAAGTGAGTATTGTTTATTTTATTCATTAGTCCATAAGCGTTATAACTAACGTGGTAAATATCAAAATTAGTATCAACATCAACTTTAACCAAATCTGGATAATCTTTTGCTAAAGTTACAAAAAGATTTGATTCAGGATTTTTTGATAAATCCATAGTTTTTCAAGGATGAAGTGATGAAGGCAGTTCCTTATTTAGGGCTAATGAATTATTTATAGGTTCATTATAACTATACGAAAAGATTGATGAAATTATTAGAACTAATAAAACTACAAAAAGAATAATCACTGCAATTAAATTTAGTTTATTAGTAAAAAATCTGGTTCAAAATTGTTTTTTAGATGAAACTGGTATTGTGATACCGTGCGACTCTTTATCTTTTTTTGAGAATTTTAGATATTCTTTTGTTTTCATAATTTCCTTTCACCTATCTTCAATATTCTTATTGTTTTTTGTTCATCATTTTTTATATTTAAGAAATATAAACTTAAGTCAATTATTGATTTAATTAAGGTTATAGTTACGATATTAAATAAAAACAAATACATTGTTAAATTGAAATATCTAGGATCTCCAAAGTATTGAAACAATAAGGACTGTCCTTTAATATAAAAGAATCTTTCAATAAGTAATGTATAACTTAAAATATATACATAAATTAAAATTGTCTTTTTAAGGAATTCTTCAATCCAATTTCTTAGAATAACAGTTAAAAATATTTTTTTGAAACTAAAGCCATTTGAAATAGCCATTAGGTAATATTCTGATTTAAATATATTGATTAAAATTCTATAGTTAATCAAAACCATTAAAGGTGTTATTGTAATAGTTAGGACAAATATAGGTAATATTAATGACAATAATGTATATCCCGCATTAGAAATATAAGGTTCTATATAAACTGCTGGTAAGTTAATTGATTTGGCAATAATTACTGCTATAGACCCCCCAACAACAATAGGTATTGAACTGAAAATAAATGTTATAAAGTTTAGGACTTTAGCGACATTATTTTTTTTATTTTTCTTTGCTAAAAAATAAGCAATCCAGAAGCTTATAATTAGTGCTAATATAAAACTAATTAGAGCTAATATGGATGTAAAAATAAAGTGATTAAAAAAGACCTTATTTACTTTAATATTAGTATCTAAAAAGCTGCCATAATCAAAGGTTAAAATACCTTTTAAATAATTAATAAAATTTGAAAAACTATAATTTTCTACAATAATTGAGCCCAAAATTACATTTAATAGAGCTAGTAAAATAATTATTACAGAAAAATAAGTAATAATTTGTTTAGCTATAAAAATTAAAATTTTTTGAAGTTTCATAGTTTCATTTCTACCGTTAATTGTATATAATATATTTTAGATTAACGTCTGTAGTTTCTTTAGATAATTTAAGTATTTATGTCAATTATATAATTGGCCCATTTTGACATATTTACATTATCATAAATTATCTTAAATAATATAATTATTATATATTTTTAAATTAAAAAAAGGAGAGAAATATGAGAAAAAAAACTTTTCGCTATTTGACATTTTCTTCCTTAATTGCAACTTCATCAATCCCTATGATTGCTGCGGGTTGCAACAATAATGAAAGCAGTGATTCAAAAGCGAATAAAAATAGTTATTTAACTATTAAGCTTAATGATGAAGGTAAGAAAATGACCAATTTTGAAGTTGGCGATAACTTACTACAATTAAAAAAAGAAAATAGAACAGTAAATGAAATTGTTGAATATTTAAATAAGTTTACTTCTGAAGACAATAAAATTACTCTTGAAAAAAATAAAATTTACTCATTTTTAGGTTTTAAAAATTTCGGTGATGACATTAATGTTTATTTTGAAGTTAATGATCTAACGAATATTGAATTCAAAACATATCAATTACAAGGATTTAAAAAGTATGTTAGTCAAGGCCTTGAAGGTGATGTAAATATCTCTGGAGAAGGTGTAAGAATTGGTGATCTATTAATAAAGGAACATGTTACTGATTTAGGAGCTAAAATTGATGCTATGACATTTGATAAAATGGCTAAATTAGAATATTCTAAATTAGACAGAGACCCTCAAAAAGTTCTTGAATGACTAAAACAATATATTCAAATTGAAGGTGAAATTAATGATTCTCTTTGAGAATATAACTTTAATATTACTCAATCTCATCATCACGGAGAATATCATTACCACTTATATATTGGTGCTAAAAACAAGAAAACAGGCGATCTTGCAAAAGGTTTTGATAGTTTAGGTCATCCAGGAATACATGTAATGGGATGATATTCACAAGAAGAATATGGTGACTTTAGTTTCTTAAATTTTGTCAATGCTAAGGGAACAACAATAAAAGCAGATACATTTGTTGAAGAGTTAAAGAATGAAGATACTTTTGCTAAGAAATTAGAAGTGTTGAAAAAATACGTTTCTGCAAACTATGATAAATACGATCCTGAAAAATCAAAATATGAATATGTTATTGATAATGACTCAATTGAAGCTGATTCTTCAAATAATTCAGTGTCTTTAAGCATTAAGATTAAGGAAAAATCTAAACCCGATGTAGAAGATAATTGGATTGAAAAATCATTAACTTTTAACGGATTTTGAACTCAAGTAACTGTTGGTGATTATTTATTTAATGTTAAATGACCAAAAGATAAAGTATCAGCTAGTGATGTTGAGGAATGATTTACTGCAAACAATAATGATCACAGTGAAGTTGTTGACATTAATTTAACAGATGATGCATTTGAAAAAATAACAGATCCTAGTCAATTTAAAGCTAGATTTGAAAAAATGGCATCAGAATTTGATAATGGAGCAATAGCTGATAGTTGAGAAATTTCTGACGGTAATGAATACACTAGTGAAGAAAAAGAAGAAGCCGCAAAATTAAATCAAAATGCACTTATTGATGTTTTTGGCCCTTATGCTGGATGACCAAGAGTCTTTACATTAGTTAAAGAAAATGAAGGAAAGAGCATTGATGAACAAAACACTTTATTAGAAAAATGTTTTAATGACGCAAAATCTAAAACAATAATAATCAAGAAGATTTTCTTGAGCAAAATGATACGCGATGCTAAAAAAGTTGAAGAGAAATATACAAACGCTAACATCAAACACGATATTCTCAAATCATTAATTGAAAATGCTATTGAAATACATGAAAAATCAACTTCTTTAAAAGCTATAACTAATGCTTATGATGGTCTTGAAGAAGAAATTGAAAATTTTGTTAAAGGAGATTTAGTTAAATTAGAATTTGATGAAATATGCAATTTATTAAATGAACGTGGATTTATAGTTGCAAAGAATACTGACCAAAACATTTTTGAGTATGCAATTGATTATGATCAAACAAAAAGACATGGAAGTTATGTTAGTGTTTCAATAAAGGTAACTAATAAAAACACACATGAAAGTAAAAATGTTGAATTTAATATTAGAGGACTTCAAAGTTAGAAAGGATATTTGTTATTATGAAAAAAATTAAATCATTACTATTATCGCCTATTATTTTGGCACCTGTCGCTATTGCTGCAGGATGTGGGGCTCAAAAAAATGCTGAAAATAGTTCAGACAAAACTAAACAATTGAAAGCAGAATATATAAATTTCAAAAATGAATGAGATTCTTTTTCAAATAAATTAACTCAAAGCCGCCAAGACTTTTTTAATCAATATTCAAAAATAAATGATTTTGTTGTAAATCTAAAGGAATTTTCAAATGATGTTAAAGAAAAAGACAGCAATAAAAATCTTAAAGCTGATGCATTTTTAAAAAATGGTAAACAAAAGGAAGACGCTAATAAAGAAGCTTTAAAGGTATTTGAAGAATGATTTTCAGAAGGGAAAAAAGGTACTAAGTTTTTAAACTTTTTCAATAATTCAGTTGCTATTATTGAAGATGCTGAAACTCAAATTGATACTAATTTAGTTAAAATTAAAACTAATGGAACTGAGCTGACTGAATTTAGTACCTTTTTCGAAACACTTAACAATAAAGAAATTAATGATTCAGACTTACAAAGAAATTTGAAAAAAGTTTATTCATTTTTAGCAACCACAATATTTGATAAAGATGAAAAACATGATCATGCCCACGGGCATCATGATGAAGATGGTGCTAACCATGGTGGTAACTTAAATGAACATACTCACTCTCACGCTATTATAAACATTATTAAAACAGCTTTACATGAAAATGAAGAAAGTATTGAAGAAATTGAAGAACTTAAAAGTTTTAAAGACAAGTTTGTTTTCTTTAATGACACATATCAACAAAAAATTAAAGATTTTATAACTGAAAATTTTGATGATAATAAAATCCAATCATTAACTAATTTTATTGAAGAAGCAGAAAAAGAATTAATGACTATTGAAGATCAATTTACAAACCAAGTCATGAAACCACTAAAAAATATGGTTAAGATACTTAATTTAGCTGAAGATCAAATTTTTACTAAATAATAAAATTCGAACATGAGTTAAAAACTTATGTTCTTTTTTTATACATTTATATATTTTTTGAACGTATTATTGATATATGATTTATATAAATAATTATTAACAGAACAAAGTAAGGAGTTTTGATGTCAAAATTAAAAGAAAGAAAATTTTATAATGGTTTGCATTATATTCTTGATGAAAAAGCACAAAATGTTAGGTTATGTGAAAAATTTCATAATGATTTAATTAATAATAGAGGCCAAAAATTTAAAATAGGATTTAAAAAATTTGGTGGATCATCAATTGGGGAAGTTTTTGAAACTGATACGTATAAAAGTAAGTTTAAGGCTTTTTGCTTTATATCTCAGTTATCAATTCCCGCATTACAAATGAAATATATCAATGCCGGTAATGTTATGGAAGGCAAAGTTTTTGAATGATTAAAAACCAAATTTCCAAAAGATAAATATCCAGATATTGATATTCAACATATTGAAGCTCCTAAAGTTGATTACGATTATTTTAAAAATAAAAGTGAATTTATTGGAGGGGTTCCTGATGGCATATTAGATAACAATGGAATTAAATCTATTCTAGAATTAAAAGCTGTTGGTGCTAAGAAACAGGAGTGATGAGAGAAAAATGGTAATTCAGGGGTTCCCGCTGACTACAAAAAACAAGCTCAGCTTTACGCCTATCTTTTAGGTTATGATACATATTCAATTGTCGCGACGTATTTAAATGAAGATGATTATGATAATCTAGATAATGTTAATTTAGATAAACAAGTGTTTAAATACAATTTTAAGGTTAACAAACAAATGGCAAAAGATGATATTGATTATGTTCAAAAGTTTTGAGAACAGATTGTTGAAACTGGTATTTCACCACAATATAAATTACCAAGAGATTTAGATTTGGTAGAGTACTTAAGATGTCATAATAAAGAAGAGTGAAAACAATTATTTGACAGATGAAAACAAGAAAAGAAGGTGGATGATGACATCATCTTTGAATAAAAAAAATGATATTAAATATATAAATGAAGGAAACTATATTAATAGTTATATATATCAACCATTCTTCATATGATATTCTAAAAAAAGTGATGATGAATTAGTTCCTCAAATTGACAAATATGGCTATAAATTATATGAAAACGTAAATGATAAAGAATTTCTAGAAAATATTAAAATTGACGATGATGACCTGGAAAAAGATCGAAAAGATATCGAATGATTTAGTTCAGAATTTACCAAAATTCAATATGATTGAAATTATGATTCTCAAGCTAAAAGTGTATTTAACAAATTAAATGAGCAAGCTATTAGTTTGATAATAAATGAGTTTAAAGTCAAAAATAATAGAGAACCTAAAATAGTTTATCTCGATAGTTTTAATGATAAAGATGTAATAATTCAAAAAATGAATGAATACTTAACAAATAATGAATATGATTTAATCGCATATCCTATTCTTTTGTTAAAGCACTCAACTAGAGAAAATGTTGATTTTTACTTAAAGTCGCAACCTTTAATATATGACAAAATTGATAAAACATTTTATTCTATGAAAGTTACAACTAGTTCAAATGTGCGTGAATATATAAAAGCTGATTTTTTATATCACTTAGCTCAAAAAATGAATATAAAAGTTAGAAATATAAAATTTTTAATTTTAAATAAATATGAAAAAACAATTAAAAAAGGTGTTGTTCCATTTAAAATAATTGAAGCTGCAAATGGTGCTAAATCTTCTACTAGTACTAGCATAAATAAAAATAGTAAAGGCGATGAAGAAGATAAATATCTTTTTGCTCAATATAAAAACACCGGAGAGTTTTTTTCAACGGAAAAATATGGAAAAGGTTTTTTAACCTTTATGGATAGTATTCAAGCCCGAAAAACCTTTTCAAACCCTACGTATAACCCTATAAAAGTTCGAGATGCGTCTTATGATAAAACTAGTGATAAACTTTTTGAAAAAGGACTTGAATTACGTAATTTCGATAATACAATAGATTCAATAGTTTCTGCTTATTTTGAAAAAGCACCAGTTTATTCATGATATGGTTCTTTGTCCTTAAAAGACGGTATAAGCAAATATGGAGAAAATAGATACAAAAATGAAATAATTGATTTAGCCCTAGGTAGTGAAAATTATTATTCTCATAATCTTTTAAAAACTAAATACATTAGCAAGGAGTACATCGATACTTTTATTGATATTTTATACGCAAGAAAGCAAATACCCAATTATTTTAGTAACTATGCTGTTAAACTTTTATCCGATTTTCATATAAAAGATAAGAGAATAGTTTGATATGACTATGAAGGTGTATCATCATTAATACCAATAATTGATAATTGTAGACCTTACCAACAACTTACTAATCAAGTATCAATTATCGAGACTATTAATGGTGAAATAATTAAAAAAAATGGACAAATATCTAATAATATAGTTAAAGATCCTCTTAATTTGTCATTAGTGGATTTAGTTGACAATATAATGAATGTTTATTCAAATAAGGCAGACATGTATGTTGTTTACTCTAAAGCATATGAGAATTCAAGAAATATGGATGTTTTAAAAATGGTTGAACAAGCTTATGAAAAGGATTTAGAATTACAAGATTATTTCAAGTCTAATAATTTAAAAGGGATTACAGATTTTCAAATTATTGTAAGTCATATAAATAATAATACTTTTGATTTAAGAGACTTTTTTAGTAATTATGACTACAACAGCGATGAACTATTATGTTTTCAAACAAATTTGGTTAAACTTGAAAATAGAGAAAGTTATGATCTAATGAGATATGCTGAAGATGATCTAAAATTAGTAAATATTTTTTCACGTGAAGAAATCGCACCAATATTGAAACCTAGCAAAGGTAATAAGATACCATTAATTAATATTTATGAATTATTTGGAAAAACTAGCATCAAACTAGTTGAGAAATTAATTTCTAGAAATAAATTTGATCTAATTTACGGTGATTTATTTAAAGAATATAAGAATTTAGATATCAAAAACGGATCGATGGCTATGCAAACGGCTATTCATCGTAATCTAGGCAATATTACAGATAGAGTATGGGAACAAGAGGTTGCTAAACTAAAAGTATATTGTCAAAATGATGTTGTTATGATGCTTGTAGCTTTTTCATTTATTGAAAAGATAATTATGGATAGATTTGATAAAATTAAAGAATATAAATTCAAGTTAAGTCCAAATCAATTTTATTGAATTGACATAAATGAAGGATTTACAATAAAAAATAAATAGTTTGTTAAGGAGAAAAAAATGAAAAATACAAAATATAATCAAATGATTGACCACACTTATTTAAAAGCGGATGCAACAAAAAAAGATATAGACAAAATTATCAAGGAAGCAAAAGAATATAACTTTAAAACAGTTTGTGTAAATTCTTCATATGTTGAATATGCTAAAAAAGAATTAAAAGGAACAACTATAGGTATCACATCGGTTATTGGTTTTCCATTAGGCGCATGTTTAACATCTGCTAAGGCTTTCGAAGCTAAAGAAGCAATAAAAGCTGGAGCGGATGAAATTGATATGGTTATAAACATCGGAAAATTAAAAGATAAAGATTATGCTTATGTTCTTGAAGATATTAAAGAAGTTAAAAAAGCTTGTGGACAAAATACATTAAAAGTTATTATTGAAACAGCTTTATTAAATGAAGATGAAATTAAGAAAATGACTGAAATAGTTATGGAATCAGGTGCTGAATTTATTAAGACATCTACAGGTTTTTCAACACGTGGTGCCAACCTTAATGATGTTAAATTAATGAAATCGGTTTGTGGAGATAAACTTCAAATTAAAGCAGCTGGCGGTATAAGTACATATGCTGATCTAGAGGCAATGGCAGATTCTGGCGCTAATCGTTTTGGAACTAGTCGTTCAGTTTCAATTTTAGAAGGAACTCAAGGTAACAAAAACGATTATTAATAAATAGGTATATTTATGAATCAAAATTCGACAAAAAAAGAGAATAAATTATATATTCACTCTAAATTATTTCAAATAAAAAATGAGAGTGATGTTTTTTTTGTAGCGGAGTTTGTTTTGCAAAATTTAACTAAGTCTAAAATTATTTTGCTAAATGGAGACTTAGGTGCTGGTAAGACAACCCTTGTTAAACACATTGCTAAATTAATAAACATTAAAGAACCAATAACTAGTCCAACTTTCAATTACATGAAAAATTATGAGGGACTAATTCATATAGATGCCTATCATTTAAGTGAAGATTTGGCAGAATTTGAAGATTATTATGAGAATAATATTGTCGCAATAGAATGAGCTGATAATATCCAACATAATTATTCTAATTATTTAGATATTAAAATAACTCATAACTTAGCAAATCAAAGTCATGATTTTTTAATAAAGGTGGTTAAATAATGAAATTATATTTAGATACTGCAAATAGTGATTTTGTAATTTCTATTTTTGATAACAATTTTAAAGAAGTCGAAAGTATAAAACTTTTAAATTATCAAAAGAAAGTAAATCTAATTCCGGAAAAAACTAAAGAAATACTTAAATTAACTAATACAAAAATAACTGATTATGATTGTTTTTATATAAATATAGGACCTGGATTCTTTACGGGTGTTAGAATTTCTTTAGTTTATTTAAGAACAATTGCATTAATTTACAACATCAAGATTAAAACAATATCATCAATGCAAATACTAGCTAGACAAAATCCAGCAAAAACAGAATTTGCAATTAATGCAAATGGTGGAAAATATTATTCATACAAAAGAACAAAAGAATTATTTAATATAAATCAAGTTACTTTAGAAAAAGGCGAACTCAATAGTTATGATGCGATTGACCATGATTTATTTATTAAGAATTTTAAATATTTTGAAAGTGATTTTAAGGATTATAAAGACTTAATGGATATTGAACCATACTATATCAAACTACCACAAATAGGAGCTAAAAAATAATGAAAATATTAGGTATTGAAACAAGTCACGATGATACTTCTATAGCCTTATTAGAAGATGGCAAAATTATTGATATGGTAACCATAAGTCAAATTGATATTTTTAAAGAATTTGGTGGAACTATTCCTGAATTATCAAGTCGTGAACACGTTAAAAATATTAATGTTATTGAAAAAATATTTCTAAAAAAACATAATTTAAAAGAGATTGACTATATTGCTTATACTGAAAAACCTGGCTTGATCGGAACGCTTCAAATAGGTTACCTTTTTGCTAACGCATTATCACTAGCCTTAGATAAACCACTTATTCCAATTAATCACTTAGAAGGACACTTCTATTCTTGCGCAATCGAGCAAGAAATTTTGTATCCATCATTATGTTTATTAGTTTCTGGTGGACATACTCAATTAATTTTAGTTAACGATCCTTTTGATATTAAAATTATTGGGCAAACGTTAGATGATGCTGTAGGCGAAGCATTTGATAAAGTAAGTTCTAAATTAGGATTAGGTTTTCCTGGTGGTCCTATAATTGATAAAATTTCAAAAGATTATAATGGAGAAATACATAAATTTACACAACCTAAAACTGAAGGTAAATATGATTTTTCTTTTAGTGGTTTAAAGTCTCAAGTAATTAACTTTTATCACAATAGAATACAAAGAAATGAAAAAATTGATGAATATCAAATTGCTGCTAGTTTTCAAGATTGTGCAGTAAATTACTTAATATCAAAAGTTCGCGAAGCTATGAATCAATATCAATTCAATTCTCTTGTGCTAGCTGGCGGAGTTAGTGCTAATTCTAGATTAAGAAAAGATTTTCTAGCATTATCACCTAAGGCTATTATTCCTAATTTAAAATATGCGACAGATAATGGAGCTATGATTGCAATGTGTGCATATCAACAATTATTATTTAAAAAAAGATAAAACTTTTGTGTTAATAATTTCAAAAGTTGCCAATATGATTCAGATTTAGATAAATAATTCTAAATCTTTTATTACTATGAATTATAATAAATATACTTATATTATTAGTATTTAGTTATTTAGAATGCGAGGCACTATGAAAAGATTAAATTGTACATATGAATTTAAGAGCGATAATGAATATCCATGATTATTAAAACATCCAAAAATTAAAGAAGGTTTAGCAAAATTTAAAACAAGAAGTGATGCGCTTGAATGATACATGCTTCTTAATTTTGAAACAGCTATTTGATTCCAAAATGAAAAAAGAATATTTGCTGGTCAATTGACAATTGACTCAAATAAAGATAAGTCCAAATGATTTAATTACATAAAAACTGCAGGTTTTGATGGAGGAGCAACATATTCTGGAATTTGTAACGAATTAAATATTGATCCTTTCACTTTCAAACATGATGATAGCAACGCAATTGAAAGATTTGACAATCTTGACTTTGTTTTAATTTCTGACCCTGAAACATACTTCCCAGAAAAACTTGAAGTAAAGAAAAAAGCTAAGAGTAAAGACGTTGTTGATGTTGATCAAATTAAATCAAAATATCAAGCACAAATCGATGAGCTTATGAAGCAAATAAACCAAAATAGCGCCGAAGTTGATCGTGATTTAGAAGAATTAAAAAATGCTTTGAATCAAAAAGAAGTGGACTTTGAAGATTTAAATGCAAAAATAGAACAATTAAAAAATGCAAATAACACATATGAAAAATTAGTACATATTGAATATAAATCACTAAGTAGTAATGATTTAGTTGGTGCAGTAGCAGTTTATAATGATAAATTAAATGAAATTATTGAAAATTTAAAAAATACAACAACAACAAGAAAAGATTTTGCAAAAATAGAAGAAAATATTAAGAATTTTGATAATGATATTTGTCAAATAAAAAATAAAGATAGTCTTAAACATAAGTTAGTTTTAGATAAACTATATGAAGAATTCACCTTTGCAAGTAAAAAATTACTTAATGAAATTCAAATTGATGAATCATTAGATAATGGTGAAGATATATCCGCAACTTTTATGGATTCAAAAAATAATGAAGTTAAAAAAATTGCATTTGAGACTTCTTATGTTCTTGTTGACTTAAAGTTTGTAACTTTTGTGCCAAAAGATAAATACAATTATGAAATTCCTGAAACCGGTGTTCGTTCAAGATATTCAATCACAGTTGTTAATAGTGATGATCAAACAAAAACAACTACAATTTCTTCTGACTTGCATTCTGAGGATAAAAAACCAGAATCTAGTGATATTAACAAACAAAAAATTAAATCATTACCTAATAAAAATGTTATACATAGTGCAATAAATATGTCTGATTCTGAATTTGATAATATGCAAAGCCAAAAAGAAAATGAAGATTTGACAAAAACAATGTTAATAAAAAGATTAACTAAAAAAGAAGAATTTGAAAAAGCTAAAGATAGTAATATAAGACCATTAGTTCAAGTATTTCCTGGTGAGGATTTAGAATTAGAAGTAATTAGTAAATCGAGAGAAACTGAAATAGCTTTACCAGGCAATTTGAAAGATATAAAAGAAGAAATAGTTTATAAAAAAGTTTCCTCTTCTAATAATGACAATAAAATTGATGGTGATTCAAATAATGTTTTTAAAGCAATTGAAGCTGAAAACAACGGTTTAGATGAAATATTAGAACTAGAAGAGGAAAGCGAAGTTGAAGATCCAGAAGAAATATTAAGTAATTACGAATTTTGCGAACTAACTCCTATAAAAATCTTGAGTTTGGAAGGCGATCCAAAACAAATTAAAGAAGAAATTTTTTACAAAAAAGTGACACCGTATTACAAAAAATCAAAACTTAATAATTATGCAAAGAATGAAGAAATAGGTTTTGTTAACACAAATGAAATAACTGATTCTAATTCAATTAAAGTTACTAAAAAACGTAAATCAAAACAAAAAGAAGTCGGATTCTCATTGCTTATAGTTTTACTTATAATTCTAATTACCGCAATCGTTCTATTGTTACTTAATCATTTTCATGTTATTAGTATTACTAATTGAATTGAATCTATTAAAAAAATATTTAATAAATAATAAATTAGTTATTTAGAAAAAAGATTGGAAATAAATATATGTTAAAAAATGAAGAAAAAGATGTGAATAAAATAATTGCGCACTTAAAAAATTCTGGATTCGTTTTTCAAGGAAGCGAAATTTATGGAGGTTTAGCAAATACTTGGGACTATGGTCCAGTAGGTTCATTATTAAAAGATAATATTGCAAAGGAATGAAAAAAATTTTTTATTTTTAAAGAAGAAAATAATCACCTTATCGATTCAAAAATATTAATGAATCCAAATGTATGAAAAACAAGTGGTCACGTTTCTAACTTTAATGATCCTTTAATTGAAAATAAGGTTAATGGTAAGAGATATCGTGCTGATAAATTAATCGCTGAAATTGATCCAACAATTATTCCTGAAACGCTTTCATTTGAACAAATGAAAGACTTTTTAGTTAAGAACTTAAAAAAATATGAAGGCGATAAAACTGACTGGACTGATATTAAAAAATTTAACTTGATGTTTGAAACGAAGCAAGGCGTTACTGAAGAAAGCAAAAGTTTAATTTATTTAAGACCAGAAACTGCCCAAGGCATTATGGTTAATTTTAAAAATGTTTTACGTGCCACTAGATCTAAATTACCTATGGGTATTGGTCAAGTTGGTAAAAGTTTTAGAAATGAAGTTACACCAGGAAATTTTATATTTAGAACTCGTGAATTTGAACAAATGGAATTGGAAGTATTTTGCTATCCTGACCAAGCAAAAGCAACACATGAATACTATATTCAAAAAGCAGTTGATTTTGTAAAAAAATTAGGTATTAAAGAAAATAATTTCAGAATAAGAGCTCATGATAAAGAAGAATTATCACATTATTCTGATGCAACTAGTGACATTGAATATAAGTTTCCTTTTGGATGAGGGGAACTTTTGGGTATTGCTAACAGAACGAACTTTGATTTAAGATCTCACTCAGAAGCGACTGGAGAAAAATTAGAATATTTAGATCCAATAACAAACGAAAAATTTATACCTTATGTTATTGAACCATCAATGGGTTTAGACAGATTAATGTTTGCAATTATTATTGATGCTTATGACGAAGAACAATTAGATAATGAAACACGTCTTGTGTTAAGATTAGACAAAAAACTAGCACCATACAGAGTTGCAATTTTACCTCTACAAAAGAAATTGAGTGAAGAAGCTAAGAAAATTTATGACTCTTTAATCGAACAAAATATAATTGCTGTTTTTGATGAAACAGGCTCAATTGGTAAACGTTATAGAAGACAAGATTCTATTGGAACTCCTTATTGTATAACATTTGATTTTGATTCATTAGAAGATAATTGTGTGACTATTAGAGATCGTGATTCAATGAAGCAAGAAAGAATTCAAATTAGTAAAATAGGAGACTTTATAAAATAAATGGACAATAAACAAGAAAACAAAAATCAACTAGATGAACTATTAACTAAAGTTGACATAGTTGATATTATTTCTAGTTTTATAACTTTGACTAAAAAAGGTCAAAGTTATCTTTCATTATGTCCATTTCATAATGACTCAAACCCATCTATGCATATAGATCCTAAAAAGCAAATTTATAAATGTTTTGCTTGTGGAGCTGGCGGCAATGTCTTGAAATTTTTAGTTAATTATAAAAAAATTACATATTCAGAAGCCATTAAATATTTGGTTGACAAATATTCATTAGAAGTAGATCCTAGTTTATATTATTCAGCTATTAAAAAACCAAAATATACTGAAGAAGAACTAGAAATATTGGAGCTTATTAAAAAAACCAACTCCTTTTATAAATTGGAACTATTAAAAAACATAAATGTTAGTCAAGAAGTGAAAGCTTTTTGGGATGAAAGAGGCTTAACTAATGACATAGCCAATTTTTTTAATATAGGTTATAGTAGTCAAGGTTTATTTAAAACAATATTTGAAAAAGAATTAAAAGAAAAACCAGATTTATTAGCAAAGGGCGGTTTAATTGAACCTGTAAAATTAAAGGAATTTTTTTATAATAGAATTACTTTTGCAATAACCGATTCTGATAATAATATTGTAGGTTTTAGTGCAAGAACTATTGATAAAAACCTAAAACCCAAATATATAAATAGTCCAGATAATAAATTTTTTCAAAAATCTAAAATTCTCTATAACTACTATAATGCTATAAGCAACTCTCGTGACGATTCAATAATAATAACTGAAGGTTTTTTTGATGTTATTGCTTTATATAAAGCAGGAATTAAGAATAGCGTTTGTCTAATGGGGACAGCTTTAACTATTGAACACTTAAAATTATTAGATAAAAAACATGTTATTTTATTTTTAGATGGCGATGATGCAGGAATAAACGCAACAATTAAATCGCTAGAACTATTAATTAGTCATAATATCAAAACAAGTGTAGTTGTAAATAAATCAAGAAAAGATCCTGATGAAATTTTAAATTCATCTGGTTCAAAATTCTTAATAAGTATGATTAATGAATCTATAAACGGTTTAGATTTTCTTTATAGTTATTTTAAAAATAAATTTAATCTCATATCTATGCAAAATAATTCGCTTGATGCACTTGAAGGATTTAATAAAGATTTTGATGTATTTTTAAAATATACTCCAGATAATATTAAGAATTATTACAAAGAAAAATTTAAAAAAGAATTTACATTTGAGCTACAAGTAAATTCCGAGATTGCAAAAAATATAAGCGTTAGAGAAAATATTAATAGTAATTATGACAATTATTATCCTGAGGAAAATGGCTTTCAATATATGCCTTCAATTCCTAATCAAGAAGATTTTTTGGGTGAGAGTAATTCATATTCAAAACCTTTATTAAAAAAACAAAATAATTCTTCATTTTCGAAACTAGATAAAGTTGATGTTTTATTTTTATATTTGTTAAAACATCCTGATTTAGTATCATTATTTATTGAAAAAGCAAACCAAGATATCTTTGATTCCTTTAGAGTTATGGACAGGGATAAAAAACAAGAAATTAAAAGCGAAATTTTGGAAGCAATTTATAATAATACATTGTATGATAATTTAAATAAGTTTAAAGAGGACTATCAAAAATATGATAATGATTCATATGCTATAATTCTTAATGACTTTTCTTCGGATAGTAATGATAAAGAAATTATAAAGAGTAATTTTGAAGATTTATATATTAATGCATTTAGAGAATTATCAGATAATATATTTAAAAATTTTTATGATAAAAAAGAAATTATTTCTAAAAATGAAAAACTTTATGAAAACAAAAAAGAATTAGCACTAACCATTAAACGCATTAAGGAGAGCCATGACGAATAAAAAAAATAACGACAAAACTGAAAACAATAGTTACAAAGAAATTATAAAAATTCTTGAAAAACAACTTAAAAAGTCTAAAAAAACTATGTTTACACAAAGTGAGTTTTTTGATTTTATGGATAAATTAAAAATAGATGTTGATCCTGATAATGATGAATTTCTTGATATTTTAATTAATCAAAAAATACTTTCACCCGAAACTGATGAAGGTGATTTAGATTCTGTTGATGAAGAAGAAATTGAAAAACAAATTAAAGAACTAAGCAAATCAAAGAAAAAAGCCAATAAAAAAACAGAAGAATCAGATGAAGAAGATTTAGAAATTGATTTCGATGATGATGATTTTGAAGAGGATGAAGAAATCGATCCTGATGATACGGACGATTTAATTGATATCGATAAATATCAAGATAGCATTGAATACAACATCGAAGATGATGATGATTTTGAAAATTCGGATGAGTATGATACTGATACAACTACATTAAGCGCAAAGAAAAAAGGTAATAAAAAATCTGACTCTAGATTAGAATTGATTACTTATGATGATGAGGAAATAGTTCTAGATGATGATTCTCATAAAATCACTAATAAAGCTCTTCGTAATAAATTGACTGAAACCAATGACATTGTTAAATGATACATGCGTTGAATCGGTAAATACGGTAAATTATTAACTCTTGAAGAAGAAAGACATTTAGCTAAAGAAATGGAAAAGGGCGGCTTTAGAGGTAAAAGAGCTAGAGATAAATTAATTAAAAGAAATCTACGTTTAGTTATAAATAATGCCAAAAAATATAAAAACCGCGGATTAAGTTTTATTGACTTGATTTCAGAAGGTAATTCGGGCATTGTTAAGGCTGTTCAAAAATATAATGTAAATAAAGGTTTTAAATTTTCAACATATGCAACATGATGAATCCGTCAAGCAATTACTCGTGCTGTTGCAGACCAAGCAAGAACTATTCGTGTTCCGGTTCATATGGTTGAAACTATTAATAAAATAACTAAAATTGAACGTGAATTACAACAAGAATTAGGTGCTGATCCAACTGATGAACAAATTGCTGAAAGATATGGTCATGGATATAATGCAAAAAAAGTTAGATATATCCGTAAAATCAATATTGATCCAATTTCATTAGACAAGCAAATTGGTAAAGAAAATGATTCAGCTTTTAGTGATTTTGTTAAAGATGAAAGCGTTATTAGTCCTAATGATTATGCAGCAAATGAAGAACTTGTTGAAGTTATGAATAAAATGTTAGAAGAAACATTAGAACGTGATGAGTATGTTTTGATTTGCAAACGTTATGGCGTTGGCCATGATGAAAATGGCAATAGATATAAGATGGCTAGTTTAGAAGAGCTTGCAGAAGATCGTGGTGTATCTAAAGAAAGAATAAGACAAATTGAAAACAAAATTCTTAGAAAACTTAAAAATAGCAGTATTAAAGGTAAAAATCTAAAGGATTTCCTTAAATAATGCAATTAAGACGTTTAACCAAATATTTATTAGAAAAATATCCACTAGAAGATAAAGAAGATTGAGATCCTAGTGGTTTTTCTGTTAAATTTAATCTTTCTGAAAAAATAACTGGAATCGTTGTTGGAATTGATTTAACAAAAGAGGTTCTAGATAAAGCTATAGAAACAAATTCAAATTTAATTATTACTCATCATCCATTTAAGTGAGAAGATGATTGAGAAACTGAAAAAATTAATGCCCCATATAAATTAGATTTTTTAGAAATACTTAAAGAAAAAAGAATCAATGTTTTGTGTTTACATACTAATTTTGATAATCAAGACGATGGGACATCATATCAAATAGTTAAAAGGCTAAAATTAGAATCTAATTTAGTCCCTTTTGATGACAAGTATGCAAAGATAATAAAATGAAATAAAGATATTAAGAGTTTGATAAAACTTTTTAATACTAACTTAAATTTATATCAATTTAGAAGTAATTTTAATGAAGAATGTTTTTTACAAAACAACTATAATATTGGTATATTGGCCGGTTCTGGTCCGATAGATTTAGCTAATAAATTATCTAGCGGCTATGTTGATCTTGTTATAACAAGTGATATTAAATGAAGTGATTGAATTAATTACCGAGAATCAAAATTTAAAATTCTTGAAATCTCTCATTTAGATGAACAAGTTTTTGTTTATAAAATTTATGAAGATTTAGTAAATAAATTTAATAATTTAAAAATATCTACTATTTTTATTGATGAACCATATCATAACGTAAAATAATTTTTCTACCCTGATATAAGGTTTATAATAGTTACTATGAATTTTAGTAGAATATATGAAATGCAAAAAAAATTGGATGCTGCCTATACAATTGATCCTAAGATAACAGAAGACAAAATTGGTTTTTTTCATAAGAGACTTTTAGCATTACTAGTTGAAGTTGGAGAATTTGCTAATGAAATCCAAACATTTAAATATTGAAAAAAACATAAAAATGTGGACATGAAAAAAGTATCCGAAGAATTTGCTGATGTTATGCATTTTCAAACATCACTCGCTTATCGTTTAGGTGCAAGTGAAATTATTGAACCTCTAATATTAGATGAAGACATAAATCTCCAATTAATAAAATATTATAGGTTGATTGTCAACTTAATGGAAGATTTGTCAAAAGAAAAGATAGAAGAAGTGTTGTCTGTTTCAATTGCATTAGCTCATATGGTAGGTATTGATGATCAACAAATTTTTGATAATTATGAAGCTAAAAATAAGATTAATTATGAAAGAATAAGAAATAATTATTAATTTATCTTTATATTATTAAAACTAATAAAAAATACATAGCCTATTTTGACCATGTATTTTTTTATAAATTAAACATTTGAATTTGCAACTGTATCTTTTGCTATAGCGAAGATTTCTTTTGTTAATTTTGGTGTCAATTTATCTACAAATTTTTTAGTACTTTTTCTTATTAGGGATTTCACAAAATCTGGAAGAGAATTAAAATTAGGTATTTTATTTATTTCTTTTTCAATAAGAGCATTAGTTATTTTTTCCGAGATTAATGACGTTAATTTAGTTTCTTTATCTAGATTTTGAGAAACAAAAATTATTAATACAGTTTTTAATTCATTAATGCTTTCCATCATGTTTTGTTTAAATGGTTTTATGTATTTTTGAACAAAACTTTCACCTTGATTATGTTGTTTAATTTGCTCATCAGTTTTTGTACCAGCATTTTGAAAGTCTAGTTTTACATCTTCTACTGTAAAATCTTGGTTCTTAGAATTTTTTGTTTTCATTCATACATTTAAACTTCATCCATGTTTTGTGTTTATATCAAATTTATAGAAATCAATTTTATCTGATAGAGTTAGACTCATTTCGTTTTTTAATAAATCTTTAAGTATTGTCACAATACCATTATATTCAGATTCTTTTCCTTTTGACTTAGCATCTTCTCTAGATATAACTCCTGTAAAATTGCTTGCTCCAGCAGACATAATTTGAGCTCTTAATTTATCAATAAATCAAGATTCTTTAACAAGATAGTTATTTAATAGTTTTTTAAGTTCATCTGCATAGTTATTTAAATCTTCTTGTGTTTCAAATTCTGTAAAGTTGTTTAAAGAATCGATATTGTTTTCAAAAGCTTCTTCAATTTGTTTTGTTGATGCATATTCAAATAATTTCACAAATTGATCTCTTGATATTTTAGCAGTATATTCACCATAACCTATTTCTATGTTATGTTTTTGATATTGATTTTTCGTGTCTTTTCTATATTCTTGCATCTTTGAATAAGAAGATTTTAATTCTTCCATGAATGGATTTGCTTCATTCATCTTAGCATCAAATGTTTTTCCAACTGGTGCTGACGGAATAGCTTCTTTAAAACCTTTTAGAACAAATTCTTTTTGATTACTAATCAAAGTTAAATCTGTTTTATGTTTAATTACATATTTTATTGTTATTTGTTTGTCAACTGTTTTTACAAGTTCTATGATATTTATCACAAAATTATCAGATAATTTTTCATCAGTAATTTTAATTACTATATCATTTTGATTTACAGTATTAATTTTCTTGTTTGATTTATCAATAACGTCAAATGAAACAGCATTATTTGCGTTATTTAAATAATTGATATCAATTTTAGAGCTATTTGTTTCATCTTTTTTTTCGTTATCGCCGCAACTAGCGGTTAGTGCAATTGGTAATACAGAAGGAATTACCAATGAAAATTTCAATATTTTTTTCATAAAAGTCCTTTCAATATTTAAGAGATTTTCAAAATTAATTATATATATATATATATATATATATATATATATATTGAAATATATTTGTCAAAAAAATGAATATTTTAGGTTAATAATGAGTTTATTTTTTTCAATAAAGTAAATTAAATAACTAAAAAAATAGGTATTTTAACTACCTATATATAATTAAGTTAGTATTTTAATTTATTAATAATAGTTAAAATACAATTTATTTTAATAAGTGAGTAAAAGTAAAAAAAGGATGTATATGAAAAAGATTAAAAAAATGTTAATTGGAGCTTCTTTAAGTGCTTCAGCAATTGCACCAGCATTTGCAGTATCATGTGGTAAAGATAGCACCGAAGGAATACAAAGAGACGTATATTTAGTTACCGATACAGGTCATGTTGATGACCAATCATTTAACCAACAAGGTTTTGAAGCGTTAAAAGAAATTATCAAAGGCAGTGATGTTAAGGTAAGTAAAAGATATTCAGAACCTTCAGAAAAAGTTCATGATGGTTACAAAGCAGCTGAAATTAAAGGAATTAAGTATATTATTGCCCCTGGTTTCACCCATATTGGTGCAATGGAAGAATACTGAAAAACTAAAAATGATTCTAAACTTAAGTTTCTTTTAGTTGATGGTTCATACAAAGGCATGAATGGTGAAGGATTTCAAAAACATGGCAAGGATGTAGCTGGTGTTTTATTTAATACAAATGAGTCAGCATTTTTAGTTGGTGTTTATGCAGCTCAATATCTAGTTGAAATTGCTGAAGATAGAACACCATTAGTTTCAGCTTGAGGTGGGGGACAATTCCCTGGAGTCACAAACTTCATAACAGGTTTTATTAATGGTGTTAAATATTATAATGATAATATGTTCGCAACATATGCAACAAAACATGCTGATGCTAAAAAAGTTAAATTCCTTTTAAAAGGTGAATTTAAAGACCAATTTGGAACTAACTTTATTCCAGGAGGAGGAACCTCTTGAGCTCAAACTTTAATTCAAGGTGGAGCAGATATTATTATGCCAGTTGCCGGTAGTCATACAAAAGACTTAGTTGCTCAACTAGCAAGAGAATCAAAAGAGATTCAAAAAAGAGTTAAGGTAATTGGTGTTGATACTGATCAAAAATTAGCATTTAAAGAAAATGAAAAATTCTTCCTAACATCAGTTGAAAAGAACTTGAAAGATGCTTTAATTAAATTGTATATAAAGGTTGAAAAGGAAGCAAATAAAGATAATGCTGAATTTAAATTACCTAAATCTCTTCAAAAATACGAAGTAAATGATGATATTAAAGGTTTTGGAGCAGATACTATTGGTACATGAAAAAATGGTCTAGTTGATTTTTCAGCACCTAGTGAAAAAATTGATCAAGACAAAAACAAAGTTAATAAAGCTAAAGAACTTTATAACAAAATTCATTCAGACGCTACTTTAATTAGTATTGCTACTGGAAATACAAATATGGCTAATGAATGAGATGTTTATGCAGATAAAACAACATCAGCAAAATGGGAAAATAAAATAAAAGAAATTAATACTAATGCTGCTTGATAATTAGAGCTATATAAAATTAGTAATATTAAAAGGTACATAATCAAAACGTTATGCACCTTTTTTATAATGGTTATTTTAATTGTTTTTATTATTCTATCTACCTTTATTAACAAATGGTATTCCAAGATATTTTGGTGCTTTAGAATTTTTCTGTGTGAAAGCAAGAATTACTATAGTTACTACATAAGGTATCATTTGGAATAAATCACTTGGTATGATTGTTGAAAATGGTGTAAGTAATATTTTGCTTGAGAATATATAAAGTGGTCCAAATACTAATGAAGAGAGGATTATATATGTTGGTCTTCATTGACCAAAAATTACCATAGCAACCGCTAGAAAGCCTATTCCGTAGGTATTACCAACAAATAATCCTGAATCATTTTGAAAAAAGATAGCGCCTGCAATACCCGTTAAAAATGATGAGATCAAAACAGCTATATATCTAGTTCTAACAACATTTATACCTAGTGATGAAGCTGCATCAGGATTTTCTCCACAGGTTTTTATTTTAATTCCTAGCTTAGTTTTATTCAACATAACCACAATTGAAGGAATTAATATTAGAGAAATCAAGACACCAATGTTAAAAATCTTTAATAAGTCTCTTTGATGACTTCCAAAAGACCAAAGTTCTGAAAACATACTAATATATTGAGTTGATGTTTCATATCCTGGGTTTATTTTTGAAACTATTGCAAAAGCTGTTACGGCAAGAGCTAAGGTATTTAAGGCAATCCCTGCTATTGTTTGGTTAGCTTTCAAAGTAATAGTAACAAATGCATATAATAATCCAAATAGCATAGGAATAAATCCAGATATTAGGATAAGTCATACTTGATGTGTAAGAGAGTCATTTCTAAAGTAATGAGACATAATACTATAATTTAAACCACCAAGGATTATAAATGCTTCAATTGAAAGATTAATAATTCCTGAACGTTCTATTATTGAACCTGAGATGGCTGCTAAGGCAAGAACTAATGAAAAAGTTACTGAAGCAATTATGATAATTTCCATTATTTACCTCCTTTAGCAGTAGATGAGGATCTGTTAATTCATAGTTCTAATTCTTTATTCTTAATTAAGTTATTAAATTCTTTTTTGGTTTCTTTATAGTCAAGATTTTTTTCTTTAAGTTCTTGAATTTTTGTATCTCTTTCTTTTTTAAGTTCTTGAATTTCTTTCGCTCTCCAACTATATATCTTGGCAAAAACATGTTTGTTTCTATTGTCATTATATTTTTGAATTGCTTCATTTTTAAATAATTTATAGTTGCTTTTCAAGGTATTAGTATTTGATTTATATTTAATTTTTTCAGTTTCTAAGTAGTCAATATTAAATATTTTGATATCGTCAATTAATTTATTTAATAAATCTCTTTTTTGAACTGATAAATCGCTAAGTGAGGAAATTTTGTTTTCTTTAAATTGCTGGTTAATCGAATTTAGAGCATTCTTATATTCAATTAAAATGTGTTTTTTAATTCCTTTGTGGTAATTAACTTTTTTAGCTAATTCAAATTCTGACATCTCAGTATTTTTACTACGTTCACTATCAAAATTTAATTTTGCTTGCTTTTGTTCAACTAAATATTTTGATTTATTATTTTTATAGTCTAGTTTGAGTTCTTTTAATTTATTGTTTAATATATTTTTTTCTTTTTCAATAGATTTTATCTTGCGAGAAAGTATTGATTCTTTTAATCATTTATATGGTTTTACATTAACTAAAATTGGAGCAATTGAGGCTGTAAATATAACAATTCCAATTGCAAGGCCAAATGTTTCTCTACTCATCCCTGCTATTCCATATGCGAATCCTGAACCTTTTTTAAATGTTCCATAGAAGATTCCGGCCGGAATAGATCCTAATGGAGATGAAAAAGAAAGTAAAGTTACAGTTATTGCTTCAAAGCCAAACATTTCAAGATTTCTTAATTCAGGCATTTTCCCTTCTGAAATAGCGTATAAGAAATATCCTCCAAGCCCGGCTAATGCTCCTGATATTAACATTGAATATATAGTAGTCATTTTGTTATTTATACCTGAGTATTTGGCGGCATTAGTATTAAGACCATTCATTTTCATTGAAAAACCAAGCTTAGTAAATTTAAAGATAAAGGCTAAAAGTAACATTATGGCTATTGAAATAAATAATACAAATCATATTTCATTAATATTAGCTAAATCTAATTTATATGTTTCCGGCATTGGTTTTGAATCAGTTATTCCGCCCCAAAATGTTCTCATTCTAAAAACATGTTTAAGACCATAAAAAGTTATTCAGTTAAGCATTATAGTAGTTATAACTTCATGCACATTAGCAAAAGCCTTTAAAAATCCGGCAATACCTGCTAATATTGCTCCTAAAAGAGCGCTTATTATCATTAGAATAAAAACTCATAAAAATCTAGGTATTTGAGGCGCTGGTTGTAATATACCTATCATAATGGCAACACCACCGCCTAACATCATTTGTCCTGAGGCGCCAATATTAAATAGTCCTGTTTTGAAGCTGACTCCAACTCCACCACCAACTAATATAAATATCGCTATATAAATTAATGTACGTGATAAATCTGCTTCAAAAGGAAGAATAAATAATCCTCTAAATGCTTCACCTATTAAAGCATCTTTTTCAATAACATCAAGTAGCATCGGAAGAATAGATATTATTAATCCTAATGCTATTGCAAAAATTGAACCTTTTATTTTTTGTAGTGAGGAATTAATTCCATCACTTCTTAAAAACTTAAGAGTTTTAACACCGAAATTATTAATTTTGTTCATTATTTACCTTTCTTGCCATTAATTCTCCTAGTTTTTCTCTTGTGATTTGTTCTTTTGTTAATGTTCCGGTGTTTTCGCCGGAGTTTAGAACAATAACGCGGTCAGCTAATGACATTATTTCATCAATTTCGTAACTAATTAATAGAATAGCTTTATTTTGTTTTTTTGCATTTAGGATATTTTTATGGATATTGTTGATAGCTCCAACATCTAATCCTCTAGTTGGTTGAGCTATGATAATTAACTCACTAGTTTTTGACAATTCACGGCCAACAATAAATTTTTGTTGATTACCACCAGAAAGTCCTCTCGCTAATGATTTTCCACCATTACTTGATCTAACATCAAAATGTTTAATTATTTGATTAGAGAAGTTGGCAATGTTTTTATATGAAATTATTCCAAATTTACTATATGGACTTTCTCCCAATATTTGAGATACTGAATTTTCTTCTAGATTAAGATCAAGTACCAAACCATGTAAATGTCTATCTTCAGGTATATGAGCAACACCTAATGTATATTTTGAAGCTATATTAGTTTTGGATAAATCGTACCAATCCTCAAATTCATTAATTTTTTCGACAATATGTTTTTTTGAAACCTTTGTATATTTTTTATAGTTTTTAATATCAAGATATTTGTTGGATGTTTTTGACTCAATAATAAATTTGTTATATTCTTTAACTAAACTTGATATATAACTGTTTAATTTATCTATTTGACTGATAAAACTTTCATTATCTTGATTTAGTAAGTCAATGACAGGATTGTAGAATGAGTAAAAATCTCGAACTGTATTGTTAATATTGCTTTCGTCTGTATTAGTATTTTTTATTTTCATCTTTTTAGAGTCATTTTTATATTTTGAATTTTTTACAAATTCTAAGTACTTACTCTTCAAGCTATTTTTTATTTCTGGATATTTATCACTATTATTTAAGTTTTTAATGTATTTTAATACATTTTTGAATCTACCATCAACCGTCTTAATTAACTCATGAAAGATATTGTGAACATTATTCTTTTTATTAATTCTTAATAATATTTTTCCTGATTTGATTGGTGATAGTCCTGCTATTGAATTAATAAGTTCACTTTGACCGTTTCCTTCAACACCGGCAACACCAACAATTTCACCTGCTTTAATGTCCATTGAAAAGTTTTTGAGACCTAAAACATTTTTATATCCTTGTTTATTTACGTTTAGTTTTTCAATTTTAAATACAACATCATTTTTATTATCAACAAATGAGTTCTTAATTTCTTTTAGATCAGCACCAACCATTAGTTTAGATAGTTCTTTGTGTGTTATATCTTTTATATTTACATCTGCTATAAATTTGCCTAGTCTAATAATTGTTCCTGTATCAGCTACTTGTTTAAGTTCATCTAGTTTGTGGGTGATTATAATGATAGTTTTGCCTTTGTTTTTTAAATCAATTAAAGCTTTAAGAAATTGGTCAATTTGTTCTGGTGATAAAACAGCTGTCGGTTCATCAAAAATAAGTATTTCTGAATCTCTATAAAGCATTTTTAATATTTCAACTCTTTGCTGTTCAGCAACAGTACAGTTTCTTATTTTTTTCTTTAGGTCAATATGGAAGTTATATTTATCCATTATTTCTTTAATTTTTTTAATAGCATTTTTGTTCGTTACAAACGTTCTAGCTATTGTATCTTCATTATTTAAAACAATATTTTGAAGAACAGTAAAGTCATCAATTAGTTTAAAGTGCTGATGAACCATACCTATTCCTAGCATATTAGCTTTAAGGGGTGAATCAATTTTAACTGGATTATTTTTTATTAAAATCTCACCACTTGTTGGGGTATATAATCCAAATAAAATAGACATAAGCGTACTCTTTCCTGCTCCATTTTCTCCAATTAGAGCATGAATCGTATTTTCCTTAACTTTGAATGTGATATTATCATTAGCTTTAAAAGTCCCGAAAACTTTTGTAATATTTCTCATTTCAACTGCATTCATACTATTAAATCTCCTTATTGCATAGCCGTTAAGCCTATTTAATAATAATTATTATTAATAGAAACTCATTATATTAAATATATTAGAATTACTTATATTAAATAACTTAAAAGACCCTTAAATTAGCAAAATGTGGAATATAAATTTAGATTTAAATTTTTTTTGACTAGAGAATTTACTTTTTAGTTATTGCAAGTACAAAAAATAGTACAAATAATTTTTAATTCCTTATAATTATAAAAGTAGTTTTATTGCTATTTATTGCTAATTTTTTAGGAGTTGAAATGAAAAACCAAATAGATAAAAAGTATCAAAGTATATTAAGTAATTTGCTAGATATTTCACCTAATGATAAAGCAGTCTTTACAAGAGTAAATAATAATAACTCTTTTGATTTTTATAATTTATTTGGCCCTGAAGTTTTTTCGTTTATTTACGAAAAAAAAGATTTTGATATTCCTATTTTAGAAGTTAATTTATTAAAAGTTATTAAAGATCTAGAACAAATAAATGATGCAAATGAATTTAAACAATATATTATGGATAATAATTTTGAGATAGCTGATTATAAAATTCGTCAACTCGACAAAAATTTTGCATCTGTTAAGGAAAAATTTATAGAAGAAATTAAATTAAATTTCCAAAAGCAAAATCTAAAGTGAAAATTATTTATTAATAAAGCAAAGACAATTAATGAAGAAACAAATATTTGACCAATGCATTTAGGATTTTATTTTGTTAGATTAGTTAATGACGGTAAGTCAATTTACGCTCCGTTGTTTTTAAAAGAAGTTTACATCGAATTAAGAAATGGACGACCATTCTTAGTTTCGAATGGCGACATTAAAATAAATGAAAAAGTACAATTTATTTTAAATAATTCGGGATTTGACATAAACATAGATGATGATTATGGTTCGTGATCTATTAAAAAACTAGTTTCTTACTTATATGATAATTGAAAAGATATTTTTGATTTAAATTTCAACATTAACCAACCATTTGAAAATGTTGAACCAGAAGGTATAAAGAATAGTTCAATTCAATTTAAAGGTGGAGTTGTTTTAGGTTTATTTCAACCTTCAGGTGGCTATGTTAGAAATAGAATGCTTGAAATTATTAACAATAATGAAATAAACAAAATTTTAGATATTGAATTTAATAAAAACATTTATAAAAACAAAGTCAAAAATACCATATTTAATCCCAAAACAAGTATTTTCAAGATCACACCAACTAATTTAAGTCAAGATAAAGCCATAGCTAGTTCTTTAAATCAAAATACAATAATTTGAGGTCCTCCAGGTACTGGTAAGTCACAAACTATTGTAAATATTTTGACTAATCTACTTGTATTTGGCAAAACTTCATTAGTTTGTTCACAAAAGAAGGCAGCTTTAGAAGTTATCAAAAACAGAATGCAAGATCTAAGTATTTTTTGTTTATTTATGTTGAACAGTAGAAACATGAATAAAAAGAATTTCTATTTACCATTAAGAGACTATTTAGATTTTTTAGAAAATTATGATTCAAAGGCTGATTTAAGACCACAAAGAATTTTAAGAAAAAAAGAAATTGAGTTCGTTAATAATATTGAATCATTAAGTTCAGATTTAAGATTTGAAAAAGCTGTTAAACTAATTAGCAACTTTAAAGAAAACTTTAATGAATTAAATAGTAATTTTTGAGCAAAAGCAAGATTATTAAATTCTAATCTAGTGTATCCAAAACAACTTAATTTTTCTAGTGAAAAAGATATTACTAAACAAATGTTAAAACTAAATAAAGTCTATGGAAAAATTTGGAATCCAAAAAATTATAAAGTTAAGAAAGTCTCATCAATTATTTTTAATTCATTTAAGAATTTTTATGGTGATTTAAACATTGTGTTACCCTTAATTGACGACTTAAAAGAAGCAGATTTTGGTTATGTTGAGTCATTATTAAAAATAATTCCTAATGAAAACGGAAGCTTAACAAGCAATATTTTAGAATTAAAAAAATTTATAGCTGAAAGAATTATTGAGAAAGTTAATAAATTTACAGAACAAGAAAAAGAAGATTATCAAGAATTTGCTGCAACAATTAGATTAGCTACTCTAGAACCTTATAAATTTATTAAGAAATTTCCGAATATAATAAAAAAACTATTTCCGATTATTATAGTTACCCCTGAAGCGGACCTTTCAGAATGGAAAAAGAAAGAATTTGATTATGCAATTTTAGATGAATCTAGTCAAATATTTTTAGAAAAAGGTCTCCCCGTTTTATATTTAGCAAAAATTAAAATTTTAGCCGGAGATGATCAACAAATGAAACCAAGCAATTGATTCGGGTCGCGTTTGAGTGATGATGAGTCAATTTATGGCAAGGTAGATAGTTTATTAGATTTTGCAAAAGGAATAGGCGTTTACAATGTGCTTTTAGATAAGAACTATCGTTCGAATTATGCTGCACTAATGACATTTAGTTCAAAGAATTTTTATAATTCTAATTTAGATATTATAGATTCTGCTAGTGATATTACTGATTATAGTCCAATTGATGTTTATGAAGTTAATGGTAAATGAGAAGATAATAAAAATGAACTTGAAGCACAATTAGCCATTAAACTGGCTAAAGATAATTTAGTTAAATACAATAAAATTATTTTGCTTTGCTTTAATGCTAAACAACAAGACTACATCACAAATGAAATATTTAAAAAACATCCGAAATTAGAAAACGCAGTAAATAATAATTTATTACTATTAAGAAATATAGAAAACATACAAGGGGATGAAGCAGATTTAGTTATTGTATCTGTAGCTTATGACAAATCAGTTTCAATTTACTCAACTTATGTTGGTCGCCCAGGTGGTAAAAATGCGTTAAACGTTGCTATTAGTAGGGCAAAAGATAAAATGATTGTAGTTAAAAGTCTAAAAGCGGAAGATTTGACAATTAATACAAGTAACGATGACTCTTTAATCTTTAAAAAATGATTAAAATTCTTAGAATTAGATAAAAACGATAAACAAAACTTCTTAAATTTAGAAAACCAATTCATTTCCAAAATTAATCCGCATAATTCCAATGAAGACATAAAAAATGATTCTAATTTTAAAAATGAAATTAAAAATTATTTAACTAGTTTATTAAAAGATAAACCATTCTTAGAATTAGTAGAAAACGAAAATTTAGGTACTGTCTTGGTTGACTTTTCGATAAAAAGAAGTGGTACAAATATCTTTAGTATTATTGTTGATGACTACAACTATTCTAATAATGTTGAAGAATATGTTAGACAAAAGGATTTAATTAAGTTTATTAAATCAAAAAAATATGAAATATATTGATTAGATAGAATTAATTGAGAATTTAATAAGAGTGAAATTGAATTATTAATTCATTCATTACGTGAAGTTTCAAACGAAAAAACCATTATTCAAACTTTAGATATACCTACGCATCAATTGGAAAATATAATGGGAGATGAATCTAAATTAAATGAAATTAAGAAACAAATTAAAGAGCAAGAAAAGAGTTTAAAAGATAAAAATATTGAATACCAAACTTCTGACCAAAGTAGCTTTATTAATGTTAATTCCAATATAGATCAAAACGATAATTTAGAAGATGATTTTAATTCAACAATAACAACATATGTTATTGATAAGAATCAGTCTAATGATTATATAGAAAATGTATATCCAGAAATTGATAGCGACAATTCTACTGAAAATATTTTATCAAATAATGAAAATTATTTAGAAAGACCTGTTTTAAAAATAGCTTCATTTGAAGAAACTAAAAAACAATGGGAAGACACATTAACAACTGAAGCTGTAATACTTGATACAAACCAATTGCAAAATAAAGAACAATAGTCAATTAAAATAGCAAAGATTTTAGCCTTGCTATTTTTTATACATTTTTATTTTTCATCTATTTTAATGTGGATTTCGGCAAGTTGTTCGCTTGTTAAAGCACTTGGAGCCTTAGTAAATAAATCTTGATTTTTTGAGTTTTTTGGAAACGCAATAACATCTCTAATTGACTTTTCTCCAGCAATAATCATAGCTAGTCTATCAAGTCCTAATCCAATACCACAATGAGGAGGCAACCCATAATCAAAAGCTTTTAAAAATCAACCAAATTTATCCTCTTGTTGTTTTTTTGTTAAACCAATGAAATCGAACATTTTTTCTTGGGTCTTTTTGTCATAAATTCTAGCAGAACCTGATCCTAATTCAAATCCATTTAATACTAGGTCATATGATTTAGCCATTATTTTTTCATATGGTAATTTTTCTAATTCATCTATTTTATGGTCAAATTGTGTAAATGGATGGTGAGCAGCCTGTCACTTATTTGTTTCTTCGTCCAATTCAAACATAGGCCAATCTGTAATTCATAAAAATTCATAATCTGTGTTAGGCTTATTAAATTTATAATTAATTTCGTTTCTAACTGCGCCTAAGGAAGTTGATGCATTTAAGTAACTATTAGCAACAATGAAATATGTGCCTTCTTTATTATTATTTTCTTTAACTAATCTTAATGATTCTTCTTTAACCTTATTAGCAAAGTTTGTAAGTTTAATTTCATTATTTTCATATACAAAATAAAAAAGAATATTTGCTTTGTTTTTTAATGCAATTTCTTCTAGATTCTTAAAATCTGCCCTGCTTATTTTATTTTCAAAAAATAATAATCTTTTAGAAGCTGCATTTTTAATAATGTCAAAGTTTGTTTCATTGCAGAAATTATCTATGTCTACAATTTTATTATCGAATCTAATATCTGGTTTATCGTTACCGTAATCTCTTATTGAATCGAAATACTTAATTCTTTTAAATGGAGCTTTTAGCTTCTTAATTTTCAATTTATTAAATACATGAATAAACATTTTTTCAATTATTTTTTGGAATTCTTCAACTTTTAAAAATGAAGCCTCGATATCTAATTGAGTAAATTCTGGTTGTCTATCTTTACGACTATCTTCATCCCTGAAGCAACGAGCTAATTGATAATATCTTTCAAATCCAGAAGCCATTAGTAATTGCTTAAATAGTTGTGGACTTTGAGGTAGTGCTCAAAATTCATTTTTATTTCTTGTAGGAACTACAAAGTCTCTAGCGCCTTCTGGAGTACTTTTTGCTAGCATTGGTGTTTCAATTTCTAAGAAATCATTTTCATTCATAAATTCCCTAAGTGCAAACATTAATTTACTTTTCATTATTATGTTTTGTTGCATTTTAGGTCTACGCAAATCCAAAAATCTAGTTTCAAATCTAATTTCTTCTTTTGTATCAATATCATCTCTTATTGAAAATGGTAATTCTTCTTTAGATTCATTAAATACTTCAATTTTGTTTATTAAAACTTCAATTTTTCCTGTTTTAAGTTGTGTATTTTCTTGTTTTCTTTTTAAAACTGTGCCCTTTATTTGAACACAACTTTCTTTATTTATTTTTAAATCGCCTTGGTAAATACATTGAACTATTCCAGTTTTATCTCTTAAATCAATAAATGTTATATTTCCAAAACGTCTTTTATTTGCAATCCATCCATGTAAAGTCACTTTCTTATTAACATCTTTTAAAGAAAGATCAGCATTATAAATTTTTCTACTTTCCATATTACCTCATTTTATTAATATTTTAACTTTTGGTATTAACTCTATTCTTCTATTTCTTCAATTAATGATTCATCTATTATTCCATTTTCTTCAAGAAACATCATTAAATCTATAAATCCATCTTCTGTGTAAGCAAACACAATTTTTTTATCATTCAAAATTTTGCAAACAAATGTGTTTTGTTCATTAAACTTATCATCAAATATAACACACGATGCATTAAGCTTCTCAGCCTTATCGAATATTTTTTTAGACTTTATTGCATCATTTATAAATTCAACTTTAATATTGTAGTTTCTTAACTCATTTGCTAAGCTAAAAAGTTTTATTTTATTTTCCTCTTGAGTTGAAGCTATTAAAATATCAACACCATAATTTTCATCTTCACCATTTTCTTCAATAATAATGTCCATGCAGCGATCAATTCCAAATCCAAAACCTGAAGCACCGATTTTAGGGCCGCCTAATTCTTGAATAAGACTTGAGTATCTACCTCCTCCTATTAAAGTTGACTGGCTGCCTGATCCTTGACTGGTACTTACAAATTCGAAAACTAATTGGTCATAGTAGTCTAAACCTCTAACTAATGAATAATCAATTTGATATTTGATATTTAATTCGTCTAATAATTTAGTAACTTCTTCGAAATATTTTTTGCTTTCATCTGATAAATAATCTTTAATTTTAGGAGCTTTTTTTAGGAAATCTTTTTTTCCATCTATTTTATCATCTAAGATTCTTAAAACATTTTTATCTAATCTTTCTTGACTTAATGTTGTTAATTCATCCTTATAATCTAATAAGTATTCTCTTAAAGCATCTTCATATTTTTTTCTAGATTCTATATCTCCAATTGAATTTATTTTTAAAATATATTTCATATCTAGGATTTTTAAGATGTTGTTAGCTAAAGAAATTAATTCACAATCTAAATATGGATTACTATCTCCGATAATCTCTACACCCGCTTGATAAAATTGACGATATCTCCCTTTTTGTGGTTGCTCATATCTAAACATAGGCCCAAAATAAGCGAATTTATTATTTTTTGAAGCATATCATTTATTTTCAACTAAAGCGCGAACAAAACCCGCTGTTCCTTCTGGTCTTAAAGCTATTGCTCTTTTGCCCTTGTCTTCAAATTCATACATTTCTTTTTTTACTATATCACTACCTGCAACACTTCTTTTATATAGCTCTGCAGCTTCAATAATTGGTGTTTCAATTAAATCAACATTATATGCATTGCACTGTGAGATAAAAACTTTTTTTATAGTATCGAGCAACCTAAATTCTGATGGTTGATAGTCTCTTGTACCTTTGATTTTATTTATCATAGCATTTCCCTTCATGATTTTTTAATAAATTAAATATACTTAATATTTTACATTCTATTTATTTATATCAATCATTTAATTTAATTTAAATAGCCAAACATAAAATGGAATTACTTATTGTGGTTTTTAAATGATATTTTTACCAAAATAATACATTTTATTTGCCATTATGCTTATTTTCAAAAAAGAAAAATAATAAAATAATTATAGAGATAAAATCTCTAAATTAGATCAAGGAGTAATATGGCAGTATTAAAAAAATTTAAAAACATTATTGTTAGAACCCCTGCAAGTAGCATGGTTAATGGAATTTCATCAGGTTTATACAATCAAACACCTGTTGACTACGAATTAGCCAAAAAGCAACATTTGGCATATATTGAAGCTTTAAAAGAAGCTGGATTAGAAGTTTTTGTTGCTGATAAATTAGAAGATTTCCCAGATTCATGTTTTGTGGAAGATGCAGCAGTTATTGTGCCCGGACGTGAATTAGCTATTTTAACTAATCCGGGAGCATCTACGCGTAACGGTGAAAAAGAATTTATGTTACCTATACTTAAAAAGTTTTTCCCAGATGAAAAAATTAAAAAAATTGAATCACCTGGTACATTAGATGGTGGTGATGTTATGATGGTTGGAGACACCTATTTTGTAGGTATGTCTGAAAGAACTAATGATGAAGGAATTAGACAATTTCACAATATTTTAGCTAAAATTGGTAAAAAAGTTGTACCTGTTCCTATGACTGAAATGTTGCACTTAAAAACTGGTGTTAACTACTTAGAACACAATAACTTATTAATTTCAGGAGAATTTTTAGAATATCCTACATTTAAAGATTTTAATCAAGTTGTGGTTGATGCGCCAGGTGAAGAATATGCAGCAAACTGTATTTGAGTTAATGATACAGTTATCGTTCCAAAAGGATATCCAACAATTTTAGCAAAAGTAAAATCACTTAAAAAATCTGACGGAAAACCTTATAAAGTAGTTGAATGTGACACATCTGAATATAAAAAATTAGATGGCGGATTAAGTTGTTTATCATTAAGATTTTAATGTTTATTAATAATATTTAGAAGAATTGGCTTTTTTCAGCTAATTCTTTTTTAAATTATTTTTTAAAAACATATAAATTTCTTTCCAATATTGCATTTTCATAGTTAAATAGCACTATTTTTTGCTCTATTAAATATTGTTATTTAATAATACAAATTTATAGGTATAATATTTAGGACACAAAAAAGTTATTTGTGTCACTATTACTTTACTTATTAAGGAGATTTAAGATATGAGTAATATAAAAGTTTACAGTGAAATTGGACCTCTTAAAGAAGTTCTAGTTCACACCCCAGGAGACGAAATTAGGCGTATCGCACCTTCACGTCTTGACGAATTACTATTTTCAGCTTTATTAGAAGTTGACTCAGCGATAGAAGAACACAAAGCGTTCTTAAAAGTTTTAACAGATAACAATATTAAAGTTATTCAACTTGATGACTTAGTTACTGAAACATACAATGGAGCTACAGAAGCTCAAAGAGATGCTTTCATTGAAAAATGATTAGATGAAGCAGAACCTAAATTAAGTAAAACAAACAGACCACTTGTTAAAAACTATTTATTAAGCATTAAAGATGTTAAAAAAATGGTTAGAGTTATGATGGCTGGTGTTACAAATAGAGAACTTGGAATTGAATCTAAAGTTGAACTAATTGTTGACCCAATGCCCAACTTATACTTCACACGTGATCCATTTGGTTCAGCAGGTTGCGGAATTTCATTAAACAACATGAAATACCCAACAAGACAAAGAGAAACATTATTCTCAGAATTCATTTTTACAACACATCCAAAATACAAAGACACACCACGTTGATTTGATAGAACCGATAAAGGTAAAATCGAAGGTGGAGATATCTTTATCTACACAAAAGATACTCTTGTAATTGGTGTTAGTGAAAGAACAAACCAAGACGCAATTAAAACAATTGCAAAACACTTACAAGCAAACAAAGAATCAGAATTCAAAAAGATAGTTGCTATTAATGTTCCACCTATGGGCAACTTAATGCACCTAGATACATGATTGACAATGGTTGACTATGACAAATTCTTATATTCAACAAACGTTATGTCAGCATTAAAAATTTGAGAAATTGATTTAACAGCTAAGAAAATTGAAATGAAAGAATCTTCAGGTACTCTTGAAGAAGTTCTTGAATCAATTATCGGTAAGAAACCAATCCTTATTCCTATCGCGGGAGAAGGTGCTTCACAATTAGATGTTGACATCGAAACACACTTTGATGGTACAAACTATCTAACAATAGCACCAGGTGTGGTTGTTGGTTATTCAAGAAACAGAAAAACACAAGCTGCTTTAGAAAAAGCTGGTGTTAAAGTTATACCATTTGATGGTAACCAATTATCACTAGGTATGGGTAGTGCAAGATGTATGTCAATGCCCTTAGTAAGAGAAGATATTGATAAATAATTTCATATAAATATAGTGAAACGAAACACAATACCAAATCTTGAAAACATATTAGGTTTTAATAATAATTAAATAATAAATAAAAGTTAAAACTCCACTTTTAAAATAAAAAAACAGGAGAATTATGCCAAGAAATTTAAAAGGACGTAGTTTAGATTCAGCTTTGAACTTTACTACTGATGAAATTAACTGATTAATTGATTTATCAATTGATCTTAAAAAAGCAAAATACCAAGGTCTTCACACTAACAACAGACCTCTTGTTGGAAAAAACATTGCAATAATGTTCCAAAAAGACTCAACAAGAACACGTTGTTCATTCGAAGTTGCTGCTGCTGATTTAGGTGCTTCATGTACTTACATCGGACCTGCAGGTTCAAACTTTGGTAAAAAAGAATCAATAGAAGATACAGCTATGGTTTTAGGTCAATTCTATGATGGAATTGAATTCCGTGGTTTCAAACAATCAGATGTTGATGCACTTGTTAAATACTCAGGTGTACCAATTTGAAATGGTTTAACAGATGCAGAACACCCAACACAAATGATTGCTGACTACATGACAATGAAAGAAAACCTAGGTGATTTAAAAGGCAAAAAAATTGTATTTGCCGGAGATATCAAAAACAATGTTGCTCGTTCAATTATGATTGGTGCAGCATTTACAGGCATGCATGTAGTTCTATGTGGACCTAAAGCACAACATGAATTAGTTAAAAACGGTGAAGGTTATAAAGAAGTATACAACGCCGTTCAAGAACTATTCAAACGTAATGGAGGATCAGTTACATTTAGCGATGATAAAATCAAAGCTGCTAAAGATGCTGATGCTATTTACACAGACGTATGAGTATCATTAGGTGAACCATACGAAATCTTTGAATCACGTATCAAAGAACTTGGTGACTTCCAAGTTGATATGAAAATGATCAAAGCTGCTAAAGATAGTGTTATTTTCTTACACTGCTTACCAGCATTCCACGATGATCACACATTATTCTCAGCAGATATCAAAGAAAAATTTGGTAAAAAATACCCAGTTGTTGCAACAGGTGCTATGGAAGTTACTGATGAAGTATTTAAATCAAAATACAATAAATCAATAGAACAAGCTGGAAACCGTATGCACTCAATCAAAGCTATTATTTTAGCTACACTTGGATACTAATCGATGGCTAAAATTGTTATCGCATTAGGCGGAAATGCTTTAGGTAAAAACCCTGAAGAACAAAAAGAATTAGTTAAAGTACCAGCTCAAAAAGTTGCAGAATTAGTAAAAGCAGGTCACCAAGTTCTTGTTGGTCATGGAAATGGCCCACAAGTTGGAATGATTTTCAACGCTTTTGCTGATGCAAAAAAAGTTAATGAAAAAACTCCTTTAGTTCCTTTTGCAGAAGCGGGTGGAATGAGCCAAGGATATATTGGTTACCACATGCTAACAGCAATATCTAATGAGTTAAATAAAATTAAATTAAATAAAGAAACTTTATACTTTTTAACCCAAACAATAGTTGACAAAAATGATAAAGCTTTCAAAAACCCAACTAAACCTGTCGGTCCTTTCTATGAAAGTAAAGCCGCTGCCGAAGCATCAAATCCTAATTCAACAATAGTTGAAGATGCTGGTAGAGGTTACCGTAAGGTAGTACCTTCACCTCTTCCAATCGACTTTATTGGTATGAAAGGTATTAAAAAGGCATTTGATGAAGGCAATATAGTTATTGCTGGTGGTGGCGGAGGAATTCCAACAATCATTGAAAATAATGAATACGTTGGAGTTGACGGCGTTATCGATAAAGACTTTGCTTTAGGAAAAATTGCTTCTAAAGTTGAAGCTAATATGTTCATCATATTAACAGCAGTTGACAACATTTATGTTAACTACAACAAACCTGATCAAAAGAAATTAGATGAGGTTACTATTGCTGAATTAGAGCAATACATTAAAGAAGGTCAGTTTGCACCAGGAAGTATGCTTCCTAAAGTTCAAGCTGCAATCGCTTTTGTAAAAGAGAACCCTAAAAATGTTGCAATTATTGCATCATTATCTAAAGTGGGTGAAGCTGTTGAGGGCAAAAGCGGTACAAGAGTTATTGCAAAATAACACACTTCCTCAACGCAAAAAAACTTTTATAAAATTGAAAGGAAACAAATGAGCGAAAAGACAACAAAACAAAAGATTTCATTCTTTTCAGCTATGATGATTGTTGTTGGTGGATCAATTGGCGCTGGTATTTTCTTTAAAGCCGGTGGTGTATTAAATGATTCACAAGGAAGCTTAGTTTTAGCAATATTTGCTTGATTAATAGCTTCGTGTGCTGTTATTGCTATGGGTCTTGCCCTAATAGAAATAGCAAGTGTTCGTAATGACAACTTATCACTTATTGGATGAAACAAAGTTTTCAACTCAAGAGTAATCTATAAAGCTTCTAAAAACTTTATGGTTTACATCTACTTACCATTAACCTATTTATTTATGCCTATCTATGTAATCATGTCATTACAAGATGGTATCGGTTTATTAAACCCATCAGGTAAAAACACATTTGGTGCAATGGTTGGCGGACAAGATATTGACTGATTAATTTGAACAGTTATTTCATTAGTTATGTCAATTTACTTTATTATTGTTCCAGCTATTTGATCAAAAGTTGGTGACTACCAAAACTTAGCTGTTCTAGCAGTTAAATTTATTCCTATTATTCTAGTTATTGTTTTAGGTATGGCTTTAATTTTCTCAGGAAACTTTTCTGAAGTATCAGCTAAAACAACCTCAGTAGGATTTAAAGAACTTAAAAACGGTGCAAGTATTAAAGAAGTTACAGGACTTGGTGCTGGATTAGGTATGTTCCTAGCAATAGCAGCTATCTTCTTCGCATATGACGGGTTCTATGTAGCAGCAGGTATTTCTTCAGAAATGAAAGAACCTAAAAAAACTCCTTTAGCATTATTCTTAGGTTTAGGTATTACAACAATTATCTACCTATTAATTGCTATAGCATTATCATTAAATGGTGGTGACGTATTTGGAATGGCAGACAATTTAGGAAAACTTTTCAAAAACGAAAAAGCAGCTAACATTTTATTAGGTATTATGAACTTAATGATTGCTATTGGTGTTATGGGTATTCTAAACGGATTCTCAATGTGAGGACCTCGTTATGTTGAAGACCTTTTAGCTGATGGTGAATTACCATTCTGACAAAAAGCTAAAGGTAAATTAAACCCTAACAAACCATGATTTGGTGTTGTTTACACACTAATCATCACAATCCCTACAGTATTAGTATTTACAGTTATTGGTGTTTACGGATATGCACAAAATGGATATGGCGATGCATATGGTACATCAATGGGATTATTAATAACATTCTGTGACTTAATGGCTAACTGAACAGCTCTATTCACATTTGCATTTATCGCATTTGCAATTACAGGTGCAATTAAGAACAGAAAAACAAACAAAATAGAAATTAAAGACAAGAAAAAATTCTTCTTACCATGTGCTTGAATTACAGTAGTTATTGTTTTCGCAGCTATGGGTGTAATGGTTGTACAACCTATTATTGATATGTTCTTATTAGCAGCTATGTCAAACCCATCTAAAGAAGTAATTATTTCACGTGTTTCATTAGTTGTTGTTCTATTTATCTTCATTGGACTAGCATTCTTACCTACAGTGTTCGAAGACATGTACAATAAGAAAAAATATGGTTCAGTTGAAAAATTTGAAGCATGAAAAAAAGAACAATTATCTTCAGTAGAAGCTTAATTAATTAATTTTAAGTTTTAAAAAATTCAGGTTTAGGTTAATCCCCTGACCTGGATTTTTTTATTAAATTAATATATAATATTCTTAATTATTTATTTAATGTAAAGTAATAGATAACATTATTAAATTAAGGAGTATTATGAAAAAAACAAAAATTATCTTAGGATCACTTCAAGTTATACCTTTATTAACAGTTCCTTTTATTTCGGCTAAATGCGAGAGCCAACAAGAAAAGGCTTATCCAAAAGAAAGAATATTATTAAGAAATTTAATTATTAAAAATAAATCTTATATTGAAAATGAAACCGAAAAAATAAACAAAAAAATAAATGAGGCAAGTGTTAAAATTAATAATTTTTTAGATAGCAATAAAGTTACTGAATCCCAAGATTTTCTAGAAGCAAAAAACCTGCAAAAAGAAATTAATACCCGCATGCACGATAATATTAGTTTAACATATAGTACATCTAATAATAACGGCAATGAAGAATATAAAACCAAACAAATGAAATATTCTGAATGAATTCAAGAAACTAAAAATTTAAAAGAAAAAATTAATGATAATAAAATAAAGATGCTATCTTACAAAAAAATACAAGACAGATTATTAAGTTTTGAAAAAGTAGTAAACGAGACTGATAAAGAAAATTTGTCTGAAATAGGCAAAGATCTTAAATCTCTATTAAGCAGTTCAAAAAATAATATTTTAAAAATAAATGATGATCTAATAAAAAAAATAAATATTTTGATTGAAAAGGATACAAACTATTTAAACCAAATAGAACAAGGTTTAGATTCGTGATATCAAATTAATCTAGAAGTTTTGCAAAGCCAATACAACTCAAAAATGGATTTAATTCACACTCCAATTAAAAACGTTTATAATGATTATAAAAACCTATTAAAATTAAAAGATAAAAATTCATTTGAAAAAGAAAGAATCAACCTAGAAATATATTATTGACTAAGAAAGAAAAATAATAATGATTTAATTAAATTATTTATGGAAATAGAAAATTTAGGATTAACTGAAGCTCTTCAAATATTGTTAAAAAAATAATGTTAATTAATAAAACAAGAATAATGACTAATTCTTCTTGTTTTTTAATGTTGAATAAATGCACTATATAAATAGTTAAAAAAACTTCACTAAAGAAGTGAAGTATGTTTTATAAGTGATTATTATGTCTAATAGCCTTAGCTAGATTTTTAAACAATGAACAAACTGTTAAAGGTCCAATTCCTCCAGGAACAGGAGATAATGCTTTTATATGATCTTCTAAACCTTCTGTGTTAACATCACCAACTAAAACATTTTTACCGTCAACATTCATAACTGAGGCTCCAACGTCAATAACAACAGAGTTTTCTTTAATATTTTCTTTACTAATTAAATTAGGAACTCCAGTTGCAGAAACTATTAAATCAGCACTTTCAACGCCTTTAATTCCTGTACTTTTACTGTATGTAGAAACAATTCCATTTTCTTTTTTAAGGAGTGTAGCTGTAGGCTTGCCAACAAGAGCTGAACGGCCAATAACACTAATCTTTTTGTCTTCTAATTCTATTTTATAGTATTTTAAAAGAGTCATTATTGCTTCGGCTGTGGCTGGTGTAAAACAAAACTCTCCAGTTTCATTATAAAAATTAAATGCATTTCTTGTACTTAAACCATCAATATCTTTTTCATGTCTAACCGCATCTAAAATAACTTGAGATGATAAATTTTCATTTAAAGGCAATTGAACAATAATTCCATCGGCATCTTCATTTATGTCATCTAGAGCTTTGAGAATCTTTGTTTGTCTAACATTATCAGGAAAATTGTAAACAGCTGTTTCAACATTTAATTCCTTTGCTTTACGTTTTTTAATTTCGATATAACGATTTGATGCTTCAAGATTTCCTACTTGAATAATTGCTAATTTAGGTTTCCTCCCTAACTGTTCATTAAGTATTTTAAATTCTTCTTTTAGTTCAGAAGTAATTTGATCAGCTATTATTTTGCCATTTAATATTTGCATGTCAACTCCTCCTTATATTTAGCTAATTCTGTTTCATATTTATTAAGTTTTTGTTTCTCCTCATCAATTTTATTTTGAGGAGCTTTATTCATAAAGTTTTTATTATTTAGTATATTCCGCGAACGTGCTACTTCACTCTCAAGACGCTTAATTTCATTTTGAATTTTTTCTATTCTAATTTTTTTAAGGTTTTCATCTTCTTTAATATAAATATTTATTTTTTCACAAACAATTAAATAATCACTATTTGCTCTTATTTCTGCATTTGCTAATTTTTTAATAGAATCTACTAATCAGTCTTCTTTTTGAATATTTATATCAAAATATATCGTTTCTTTTTTACTTATATTATTTGATTCACGGTATTCTCGTATTTTTCTAGTAATATTAATTATATTGTCAACTACTCTATTTTTTGAACTACTATTAATTCGTTTAAATTCATTTGAATATTCGTTTAAAAGTAATTCTTTATTGAATAAGTTTTTGTAGATTTCATCAGTTACAAATGGTAAAAACGGGTGAATTATTAATAGTAATTTTTTCAAAGCGTTCAATGCTGCTTTTTTATTTGGCTTTACTTTAAGAAATTCAACATATCACGATGAAAAGTCGTTATATATAAATTTACTAATTTCAGAACCTATAAGAGTAAATTCATATTTTTTAAATCATTTATCAATCTTTAATTTTAAACTATTAAGTTTTTGGTCGATTCATTTATCAAAATCACTTAGTTTATTATTATCGTTTGGAACACTTTGGATATATCTAGAAATATTTCATAGTTTATTACATAAGCCTCAAGCAGATTCTATTTTTTCCTCTGAATATCTTAAATCCATTCCAGGGGTTGTATTTGTTATTAAAAACCAGCGCATTGCATCTGCGCCATATTTATCAATAATATCAATTGGATCAACACCGTTATTTAATGATTTAGACATTTTTTGACCATCAGCTGCTCTAACTAAACCATGAATTAAAACTTTATCAAAAGGTTTAGAGTTAGTCAATTCAAGTCCAAATAAATACATACGTGCCACTCAAAAGAAAATAATGTCAAATCCTGTAACTAATAATGAATTTGGATAATATCTTTTTAATTTACTTGATTTATTAGGTCATCCTAAAAATGAGAAGGGTGCAAGTCCACTACTAAATCATGTATCTAAAACATCTTCATCTTGAGTTCATCCTTCGCCAGGAGAATCAACTTGAACTTTAAGATTATCATTTTTATCATATCAAGCTGGTATTCTGTGTCCCCATCATAATTGACGAGAAATATTTCAGTCTCTTATATTTGACATTCATTTCTTAAGATTTTCTTTAAATCTAGGAGGATAGAATTTAATACCTTCTTTAGTTTTTAAATCATTAAGTATCTTTTTAGCTAAGGTGTCCATCTTTACAAATCATTGTGGTTTAACCAATACTTCAGTAACGGCTCCTGATCTTTCAGAATATCCAACATTTGAAATTGTTTTTTCTTCTTTGATGATTAAATTATTCGCCTTTAAGTAATTAGTAATACTAATTCTAGCTTCGTCTCGTGTTAATCCGTGGAATTGGCTATTTTCGCAATTTATTCTTCCTGCATCGTCTATTGTTTCCACAATTTTTAAATTATGTTTTTTTATAATTTCAATATCAGCCTCAGCATGCGCCGATAATTTCATTAATCCTGTTCCAAAGTTCATATCCGCGTATGAGTCTTCAATCATAGGAATAAGTTCATTTGTTAAAGGATGTTTAATCATTGTATTTTTGTTTTGATTATATCTTTTATCCTTTGGATTATAGATTACCGCAACATCACTTAACATTGTTTCAGGTCTTACAGTAGCTATTGTAATATATTCATTTGACTTATAAATAGGGTATTTAATGTAGTACATTATTTGTTCAGTTGGTTTATTTATAACTTCAATATTAGAAATAGCTGTTTTTAGAATAGGGTCTCAATTAATTGCTCTTGCGCCTCTATAAATTAGTTTTTTATTATAAAGATTAATAAATGCTTTATTGACAGCTTTATTTGATTGCTCATCTAAAGTGAAGCGCTCATTTGTGTAGTCTAAAGCTAGACCTAAGCTAGACCATTGTTTTCTAAAGTGATCTGCATATTCATATTTTCAATCTCAAAGTTTTTCTAAAAATTTTTCTCTGCCTAGATCATGTCTAGTAAGTCCTTCTTTTTCAAAAATAATTTTTTCAACCTTGCTTTGTGTTGCAATACCTGCATGGTCCATACCAGCAATATAAAAAACATCGAAACCAGAAAGTTTTTTATATCTAATAATCGTGTCTTGAATTGCTGTATCTAAAGCATGGCCTATATGTAATTTACCAGTAACGTTTGGTGGAGGTAAGAGAATAGTAAATGGAGGTTTACTTTTGTCGTGTTTACTAAAGTATTTTTTGGATCTTCATTTCTCAGAAATATTTTTCTCAAAATCACCAGGCCTATATATTTTTTCTAATTTCATTTTACATTCCCTATTTTCTTAAATCAATATATTTAATATATATAATTATAGTTTAAATTTTAATATATTTGACTATAAAGTAACATAATGTGCAAAATTGCAATTTAAATTATTATAAGAATCATTTTTAAATTTAACTTATTCAACCTAAACCTAGCACAATAATCTTTTGCCTTTTCAAATTTATTATTAAAAATAATTATTCTAAATGATTTTTTACTTTTTGATTTTTATTTAAAGAACTATAAAAAAGTCAATTTAGTAAAAATATAATTATTTTTTATTAAAAATAACACCCTACTTGAATGTTATTTTAAATATTTAATTTTTTGTGTTAGAAAAAAGTTCTTTATAAATTTCATCATATGATTCTACAGGTACAAATTTAATTGATTCTTTAACTTCATCAGGAATATCAACTAAATTTTTCTCATTATTTTTAGGAATAAAGACTTTCTTAACATTCTTTTTATAAGCAGCGAAAGACTTTTCTTTTAGACCACCTATTTCAAGAACACGACCCCTCAGTGTTATTTCACCAGTCATAGCAACATCTTGAGGAACTGGTTTGTTAGCTAATGCTGAAACTAATGCAGTTGTGAATGTAACACCAGCACTTGGTCCATCTTTAGGAACTGCACCTTCAGGAACGTGAATATGGATTTCATTTTTATCAAAATCAAAATCCTTAATTCCAAATTTTTCAGCATTTGATCTAACATAGGTTAATGCAATAGAAGCTGATTCTTTCATAACATCTTTTAAAGAACCTGTTAATTTTAGAAGACCTTTACCTGGGTATGTTGAAACTTCTATTTGCAATGTTGTTCCACCAATTGATGTATAAGCTAATCCATTAACAACGCCAACTTGAGGTTCCTTATCTTCAATAGGTTCACTAAACTTAGGTGTTCCTAAGAAGCTTAGAACAACATCTTTAGTCACTTCGAATTTTTCAATATTTTCACCTGAAACAATTTTAGTAACAATTTTACGAGCTATTTTATCAAATGCACGTTTAAGTCCACGAACACCTGCTTCTGCGGTATAACGTTTTATAATAAATTCTATAACGTCATCAGTAAATATGAATTGATTTTCATTAATACCGGCTTGTTTGATTGCTATATCTAGTAAGTGCTCTCGAGCAATTTTAATTTTTTCATTTATTGTATAACTATGTAATTCTAGTATTTCAACACGGTCAATTAATGGCGCCGGAATATTTTCATAATAGTTAGCAGTTGCAATAAACATAACTTTTGATAAATCATATTCATGTTCTAAATAGTTATCTTGGAATTTTGTGTTTTGCTCTGGATCAAGAACTTCAAGCATTGCAGAAGATGGATCACCTTTATAATCAGAACTCATTTTATCAATTTCATCTAATAGAATTAGGGGGTTGGAAACTCCAGAACGTTGAATAGCCTTAATAATTTTACCTGGCATAGAACCAACATATGTGCGTCTGTGCCCTCTTATTTCACTCTCATCATGAACTCCACCTAGTGAAATCTTGACATAACTTTTATTTAAAGCTTCTGCTATAGCGCGAGCTAGTGATGTTTTCCCAGTACCTGGAGGCCCAACTAGTGTTAGAATTGGAACATTATTAAATGTTCTTTGAACCTTTTGATTTGGTTCTTTTTCTTTAAATAAAGCCATATCTATTTGGTGATTTTCATCAATATCTATTAATTCTTGATTGCCATTTTTCTTGGCAATATTTTTGTGATTAATAATTAATGAAAGATATTCAATAATTCTTTCCTTAACTTCCTTTAAACCATAGTGATTTTTGTCTAATACTTCTCTTGCTTTTTTAATATCTAATGTTTCTATCTCAACTTTTCTTCATGGCATTGATTTTAAAACATTAATATAGCTAGCTGTTGTGTTTGCATCAGGTGTTCCGCTCATCATACTTTTTAGACGTTCTTTTTCACCATTGATTATTTTTAAAACAGAATCTGGAAACATTTTAGATTTTTTAGGATCACGTAATATTTTTACAAATTCTTCGTCTTCATCATCTTCTCCATCAGGAGCAGTCTCACTTAAACTTTCTTTAATAGCTTTCATTTTTTCTCTTAAGAGAAATTCTTTTTGTTGCTTGTCTAAATTAGTTTTAATTTTTTTGTTAAGCTCTTCTTCAAGCATTGCATCAGCTATAACGTCATCTGATTTATTTGGTAAATCATTTTTATTATTGTTTTTTGGGCTTTTTTTATTATTTTTGTTTAAAGTCTTACTTGTCTTAGAATTATTCGCTTCTAATGAAATAGGTTCTTGGAATAATTTTTGAGATTCAAAAATTTGTTTTTCTTTAGGACTTCAATTGCGTAATTGTTGAAAGTCATAAATTTCATTGTAGATCATTATAAGTTGGTCTAATCCATCTTCTTTAGATAGTATTAAGTATTTTATTCAATTATCAACAATAATGTAAACCATTAATGAGGAAATAATCACTGAATAACTGTTTTGTAAATCACCTTCTTCATTACCAGCAAATGAAGTATTTTGCATTAATTTTTCATAATTTAAATTTGGATTTAATCTTTGAAGTCTAGCAGAAATAATTTTTGATCAAACAGATGTCACTGTAAGTGCGCTAATGGCTTCATCTATATATTGTAATTTTTCTCCAAATTCAGCTAGGTTATATAATGAGTCATATGGGAAATTAGTTGTATTTCTAAAATAAGCCAAATCATTAATTGATTTAATAATGTTGCCTTTAGTATTTACAAACGAATCTGGTTTATTGACAAGTTTAGCTCTAGTTATTCCTTTAAAAGTTAACGTATAAATAGGAGAATTATTTTTATCATCTTTTTTACTTTGCTTTATTTTTAAAAGTCTAGCAACAGTAAAAACTTCTCGAATATCGCTTAATTTTGATGTTACTAATTTATTTTCTTTCTTATCATTGAATATATAAGCTATATTGAAAATTAATTCATCATTTTGGATAAATTTATCTTTATCTTTTTTATATTGTTCAACTAAACTATCAAGATACTCCTTAGTTCACACTTTGCCATATGGTTTAACTTCAATTTCTCTTGTTTCAGTTCCATATACAACATGTGACACCAAATCATTTGATATTGGATTAGTTAATAATGTTATTGTTTCTTTTTTATTCATATTCTCTCCTTAATTAAAGTTTAAATTAATTTTTATATAAACAAATTTTAGCACTCTTTATTTTAGAGTGCCAAAATTATTTTATTTTTTTACAACGAAGTTTACTATTTTGTTTGGTACGAAAATTTCTTTTTGAATTTGATAACCTTCAAGTCATTTCTTAGCAGCAATCTTGGCTTCATTGATTACAAAATCTTTTTTATTATTTGACTTACTTATTTGAATTTGAATTCTTGTTTTTCCGTTTATTGAAATTGGATAATTAATTAAGTCCTTTTCTAAGGCATTTTGGTCTATTGTAAAATCTTTTAAATTTTTCAAATTAAAGAATTCACTACTTAATTCCCAGGCTAAATGTGGAACAAAAGGTTCGAGTAGATTTAACATAATGTAATAGAATTCAGTTATTAATTTCTCATTAGTTATATTTTCATAAGCGTTTAATGTTTCCATTAATCATGCTATTAAAGTATTGAATGAGTAATTGTGATTATTTTCATCATAAACCAATTCTTGTTTTTCCAGGCCTTTATAAAGTTTTCTTCTAGCTTCTTTTTCTTCTACTGAAATTGTTTCGGTATCAATATTTTTGTAATTTGATTTAGGATTAACTAATTTACTTTTTTCAATTAGTCTTTTTAAGAATTTATGACATCCTTCAATTCCTGATTCTAATCATTCTAATTCCTTTTCCGGAGGAGCGGCAAAAAGAATAAATAATCTAATAGTATCTGCATCATATTTAGAAATTATTTCACTTGGATTAACTGTATTTCCTTTAGATTTAGACATTTTTAAACCATCTTTAAGAACCATACCTTGAGTTAATAGATTTTTAAATGGTTCGCGATAATTTAAATAACCTAAATCAGCTAGAACTTTTGTAAAAAATCTTGAATATAGTAGGTGCAGTATTGCATGTTCCACACCACCTATATAAATATCTGCTTTATTTCAATATTTAATAAAATCTTTATTGAAAGGCATTTTATTTAGATCGTTTAAAGGAGTTGTGTACCTTAAAAAGTATCAACTACTTTCAAAGAAAGTATCAAATGTATCTGTTTCTCTAATAGCTTTGCCACCGCATTTTGGGCAAGAAGTGTTAAGTCAGTTTAAATTGGTTTTTAAAGGATTACCGCCAGTTGAAAAATCAACATCAAAAGGTAGTTCTACAGGTAAAGAATCAATATTTACTGGAACAATGCCACATGATTTGCAATGAACTAACGGAATTGGACTTCCTCAATATCTTTGACGACTTATACCTCAATCTCTTAAATTAATTTTTGATGATTTTTGCAATTTATTTTCATATTTTTCAATTTTAGTTTTTACAGGTAAACTGATTTGATTTAATTCAACAAATTCAGCATGACTTTTTATTAGATATTTTAAATTATTTGAATCAGCATAGGCAAATTGAACTCTATTTTTATCACCTAATGTCACAAAATCTGATATAACTAATTGGAATTTTTGGTTTGAAAATTCCGCTTCTCCGTAGTAGTTATCAATAACTATAGCTAATCTCTTGCTAAAGTTTTTGTCTTGAGCGGCATCTTTAATTTTTTGGATTTTTAATAATTGAGTACTAGACAATTCATTACTATTAATTAATTTATCTACAAAGTCATGGTGTGCAGATATAAAAATAAAGTCAGCATTAAAAAATGAGTTTTTATCTTTACTAAATATTTCTAATGATTCTATGATCGTGTTTGATTTATTATTTCTAATATTGATTTTTCCTAAAAATCCTGTTTGATAATTTATTCAATTTTTTTGCATTGAGAGCACTTTGTCTGGTCAATGGTTTTTTAAAGTTTCTAAATCATCTTGTAGTTCTTTAGCATAATTTGTTATTTTTAGATAATATTGGTCAAGTTCTTTTTTAATAATTGGTTCATCGCATCTTCAACACTTACCATCTTCAACTTGTTCATTAGCCAATACAGTCTGATCTTTTTCACATCAATTTAAAATGGCTTTTTCTCTTGAAACTAGTTTTTTATTTCACATTTCAATAAATAATTGTTGTTCTCATTTAGTATAAATTGGATCAGAAGTTATACATTGTCTGTCTCAAGCAAAACTTACTCCTAATGATTGAAGTTGTGGGTTCATTTTATTTATATTTTCATAAGTTCAAGTCTTAGGGTGAATGTTATTTTTTATAGCAGCGTTTTCCGCAGGTAAGCCAAAAGCGTCTCATCCAAAAGGATGCAAAACATTAAATCCTTTTCTACGATAAAAGCGTGCAAAAGCATCGCTTAATACGTAGTTTCTAACATGACCTACATGAATATTACCGCTCGGGTAGGGAAACATTGATAGAATGTATTTTTTAGACTTTTCTATTTTATCTTCAGGTTCAAAATACTTATTATCTAATCAATATTTTTGTCATTTTTTTTCAACTTTTTTTTGATCATATTTGCTATTATCAAACATATTGCCTTCTTTCTCTAATTTAATACTTGATTTATTCTAATAAAATTTACTCTCTCATTTATTGAATTAATTGTAAATATTAAAAATGAATTTATAGTTAAATTAATTATATTAAACAATAAGTATAAACTTGATGCTCCTAAATAATAATTATTTATTCCAAAAAACATTGCTTTTATATTGCTATAAATCTCTGCTAAACTATTAACTCATGGTCCTTTTGAAATTCCAAATAGTCAAAAGTACAATGGGGTTGTAACAAGAGTATTTAATATTGTTATTAAAATTGTTGTAATAATACTTGACAATACTAAAATAATAATTTCAATGATTATTTTCACTTTTAAAGAATTATTTTTTTCAATTATCTTTTTAAAAATTAAATTGTTAAATAATACATAAGTACTTGAAAAAAGTATTTGTACACACATAAGTATCCCTCGACCTAGAAGAGAGTGCGGTGCATAACCGCCTGAAGAATATAATGGCGAAATTATAAAAAAAGTAATTATTAGAAATAATGAATATTTATGTCCTATATATTTTGAACATATTATTAAAAAAACTAGTGTTATGTCAAATTTTAAAAAGCTTGCTAAGGGGAAAACAAAAAATATGCCGCCAATAAAATTGACTACAAACATACATCCTAGCAAAAAACCTGACATAGTGATTTTATTTACAATAGGTTTTTTGTAATAAAAATTAGTTTTTTTATTTGGTTCCAAAGATTCTATCTCCCGCATCACCTAATCCAGGTTCTATATATTTATTGTTATTTAGCTTATCATCTAGACTGGCTAGATATATTTCAAAGTCTTTTCCGAAATTATCTTCAATAACTTGAACACCTTCTTTAACACCTACTAAGCAAAGTAACGAAATGTTTTTAAAACCGTCATTTTGTAATTGTTTAATAGCCGCTTCAGCTGAATGGCCTGTAGCAAGCATTGGATCAACAACAATTATTATGCTATCCTTACTTACATTTGGCATTTTATAAAAATATGATTTTGGAGTGTGAGTTGTTTCATCACGGTATAATCCAATATGTCCAACTTTTGCCTGTGGAACTAGCTTTAAAAGACCATCTAGCATTCCTAAACCAGCTCTTAAAATTGGTACAAAAACAATATCTTTATCAAATTGAGAACCAACGTGTTCTTTGTCTAATGGGGTATTAATTATTAATTTTTTAGGTTTGTAATTTCTTAATAATTCATAAGTCATAAGCGAAGTTATTTCACTTAGGTTTTGCCTAAATACATTATGACATGTGTTTTTATCTCTCATTGTGGTTAATTTTATTTCTATTAATGGATGATTTAATACTTTTAACATCTTTATAACTCCTTAATTATTTAATTGAAAATATTTATTTTTTTATTATATTATTAAACTCTTTTTTATTGTCAAATCTAGTTAATAATATTTGAGTTATTAACGTTGATATTGCAACAAGGACTAAAGTTATTGAAATTCTAATAAAAATAGTTCAATCATTATGAGGGAGATATTGAGAAAATATCATTGCTAAAAACATTACATTTAGAGGAATTGATAATGTTAAACTTTTTACATAAATAAACTTTATAAATATAAATAAAATATTTAGAAAAATAGATACAACTAAAACAATTAGAGGTAATGCTAATTGTAAAGATAATGAATCTATTTTTTGATTTTGAAAATCAGCTGTTGAAAATAATCAAATTACAACATACGGTATGATTATAAAAATTGAACTAAATAGAAAACTTACAAGAGGATCGTAGTTTTTCTTATAGTTTTCTCTTGTAACTTTATTATTCATAATTTGCTCTAAGTTTTGATAGCATTAAAATAAAACTATCTAATGAAAGAGTTTCTGTTTTTTCACTTCCATATTGTCTAAAACTTATGGTTTGATCTTTTTCTTCTTGTGAACCAATTATTACACTAAATTTACTTTTTGAAATTTGAGCTTCTCTAATCTTCTTATTAATTCTTTCATCTCTATCATCTAATTTAACTCTAAAGTTATGGTCAAATAAAATATCTTTTACTTTTTGAGCATATTCTAAGTTTTCATTTAAATTAACTGGAATAACAGTAATTTGTTTAGGAGCTATTCAGAAAGGTAAAACACCTTTAGTTTGTTCTAATAAAATAGCAACGAATCTTTCATATGTTCCAAATAGACCTCTGTGAATCATAACTGGTCTTTCATCTTCGCCCTTTTGATTTACAAATGATAAATTAAAGTTTTTAGGTTGAAGAAAATCAAGTTGTATTGTAGAAACAGTTATTTCGTGTCCTAATGCAGTATCAATTTGTATATCTATCTTAGGTCCATAAAAGGCAGCTTCACCTTTTACTTCTGTATATTCCACACCTAGATCATTTAGAGCTTTCTTTAACATTTTTTCAGATGAATCTCACATTTTATCATCATCAAAATATTTTTCCTTATCATTTTTATCTCTTAATGAAAGTGAAATATAACTAATATCTATTTTAAATATTTCTAGTATTTCTTTTACTTGATTAAACATATGCTTAATTTCAGCTTCTATTTGGTCTTCACGGACAAATAAATGGCCTTCAGTTAAAAGCATACCTCTAACTCTTTCAAGACCAGTTAGTGCTCCTGATTTTTCATATCTATATAGTTGACTTTGTTCAGAATAGCGTATAGGCATATCACGATATGATTTTTTATCATTATTAAAAACTAAGATGTGATGAGGACAAGTCATTGGTCTTGGAATTAATCTTTCATTTTCAACAATTAATGGTTTAAACATATCATCTTTATAGTGTGCTAGATGACCGCTTATTTTATATAGTTCTTCATTACCGAAATGAGGGGTTAAAACTTCAGTAAAGCCATATTTTCTATCCAGTTTAAGAACTAGGTTTCTTAGTTCATTGTGGATATACATACCATCTTCTAATCATATTGGAAAACCTTGTCCGCTTAGACGATTAAAGGTAAAAATATTTAAATCCTTACCTATTTTTCTATGATCTCTTTCTTTTCTTTCATTTAATATTTCAAGATAATTATTTAATTCTTCTTTTGTTTCTCAACAGGTACCGTAAATACGTGTTAATTGTTTATTATCACTATTTCCTCTTCAATATGCACCAGCTATATTTAAAAGTTTAAAGTATTTAATTTTTTTTGTATCTGCAACATGGTTTCCAGCGCATAAATCTTTAAAAACAATTTCTTTATTTAAAGGATCTTGAAGTGCATAGAATGTAATATTTTCACCTTTTTGTTTTAATTCATCATATAGTTCTTTTTTATATGGCTTATTTGTGAAATCAAAATCTTTTTCATCAATTTGAATAGTTACTAGATTACGACTTGCTAACTTTTTCATCATTTTTTCAATTTTAGTTAACTCTTGGTCGCTAAAAGAATTTTCAAAATCAAAATCATAATAAAAACCTTCGTCAGTTGCTGGTCCAAAACCTAATTTAACATTTGGATATAATTTTTCAACAGCAGCCCCTAAAAGGTGACTTGTTGTGTGGTTTAATTTTGTGTCTACTTTAATTTTCATATTTATTACCTCTTTTTTAATTAAATCCCATTTTAGTTTTTAGTTCTTCAACAATTGGTCCACAAATAGATTTTGCTTTTTTTAATCCAATTGTTGTGGCTTCATCTATTTTGGTTAATGCTTGCTTATAGTTACTTTGAATTTTAATTAATTCTTGCTTAACTGTTTCAGCTACTGCAATTTTAAATTCCATATAGTTAGAATTAATAAATTGTGCTTCAGCTTCTTTTAAAGATATATCTTTTAAAGAAGCGTATATATTTAATAAATTTAATACTCCCGGTTTTTCATCTGATATATATATTTTATTTTCAGAATCTGTTACAGCTTTTAATATTTTTTTGTAGGCTAATTCAGGGTCATCATGTAGATAAATAGTTGCTTTATTAGATTTATCACTTTTTGACATTTTGGTATCAGGGTTTGTGAGTGATTTTATTCTTGCACCAACTGGAGGCACAAATCCTCTTGGTATAGTTAAATTCATCTTATAGTTTTTATTTAATCTAGTAGCAATCGTTTTAGTTAATTCTAAGTGTTGACTTTGATCCTCTCCAATCGGAACACAATCAGCATTATAAATTAGAATATCTGCAGCCATTAGAACCGGGTACATTAATAGTCCAATAGGTATTTTATCAGTACCGTTTTCTTGTTTAGAGACTTTTATACTTTTATCCTTGAATTGAGTCATTCTATTCAATTCTCCAATTGATACTTCGGTAGTTAAAAGTCATTGAGCCATAGTGTGTTCTTGCAAGTCACTTTGATAGAATATAGCGGCTTTATTGAAATCTAAACCACAAGCTATATACATCGCAACAATTTCTTTTCTTGCTTGATATAATTCTTTAGGATCAACAGTTCCTGTGGTTAGAGCGTGAAGATCAGCTACAAAATAATATGCATCATATTCGTCTTGTAATTTAACAAAATTCTTTAAAGCACCTATATAATTTCCAAGCGTTAGATCGCCAGTTGGTTTAATACCGCTAATTAATCTTTTTTTATTCATTTGAAATACTCCCAATAGATATATTATAGTTATTAATATATTTTAGATTAATATTTAAATATATTCACTAAAATGATTATTTGATATTAATTTTAATTCAAAAAAGAATTAATAAAAAAATGGAGTGTTTTTATTACACTCCATTTTTAATTTATTTATTTTTAGTAACCAATAATATTTAGATATTGAGCTTCTTCTGGATTTTTATCTGCGTATGGTTCAGGAAGATCTGTTTTATCTAGATCAAATTCATATGGAGTAAATTTACCAGTATCAGCAATTGTCGCTTCACCTTTAAATGTTCTATTAGTTTTAGGAGAACTATATCAATTAACTATATCAGTAAGATACAATACTCTTGACTTAAAGTATCCAAAATCAGTTATTGAATCATTATTTAATGTATTTTTAAATGAAACACTATTTCTGAATAGAATATATCTATATCCATCAGTTTTTTGATTTAAATATGTTGGAGGAACCTTCTTGTTCTTTCATTGATAGTAGAATGAAGTTATCATTCTGGTATTGTCACTCATAGGTTTATATGAAGACTTATTAAATAATGCAGCATAATCTTCAGAAACACCAATTGTTCTAGGTATTTTATATCCTTTTAATTGGGTTATTCTATCGCCTATATAGTTATCATTATAACTGCTATATCTTACAGGTGATTTACGTAGATAGTAAGTAACTTTTTCTGAACCTGGTGTTTCTTTTAATCCTGCATAAATTAAATTATAATATTGAGTTTCATATCTAGCTCTAAATTTAGTATATTGAATATCTCTTGCAAAAGCCAATAATCAACTATACATGCTTTCAACTTGTTTTAAAATTTCAGCTGATTCTGTTTCATTTTCAAAAGCTTTTAATGCACCTTTAAGAATATTTTCTTGTTCAACAAAGATATTTTGTAATTGTTGAATATCAGTTTTAATTTCGCTACCATAGAATGTTTCTTTGCCATAGTATTCAGCAAGATTTTTAAAATTATATGTCTTACTATCTTCAGGTTCGTCATAGAATTCTGGTGCAAGTTTATTATAAGCATCTTCTAGAGTTAATGAAGGGTTACTTTTTAATTCTTTTTGTACATTCAAGAAATATTCACTTTCTCAAACGGTTGTAGGCAATCAGTTATATTTATTATATTTGTCTAATCCTGTTCAGTATGACAAGTCATCATTAATGAATGATTTTTTATCTTGCAATGCAGGATTAATTACTCATTCATTAGGTTTAAACATATTTCTTCTACCTCTTACAAATGTTGAATAGTCAAACTTGTTGTATGCTGAAAGATAGTAAAGAAGTGTGTTTTCATTAGGACGTTTTTCTTTATCAAATTTTCCTTCTTCTGTTTTTCCTTGTGCTTTACGTCCGATAAAGTCTGCGGCATTTTTCATTTTAACTGAAGCTGTTTTAGCTGTTGCAGTATAATCTGGATCTTCCGGTTTAAAGTCATCTGTTCAAGCTCTTGAAAGGTCGTTTAGAACAAAAATGTCAGTAAATTTAGCTAATTCAGATTCTCTAATTTTGTTAATGAATTCTTTAATATGTGGAACAAAGTTATAGGTGTTGATGTCATTTCTAAACATAATATCAACAGAACCCATCTTTTCATTATTAATTTCATGTTCAAGATCTACAATAGCGTTTGCATCTTTATTAATTGATGAATATGAAGAAATAATATTAATTCATTTTTCAGCAAAAGTTTTACCTTTTGCTTTATCAAAATCAGTTTCTAGTGATTCAATATCTTCAATATTATCATACATAAAGTGTTGTTTTAGTAAACGTGTAAATGTATTCTTTAATTGGAGATAGTCGCTAGGTTTAAAGTTTTTTGACTCACTAAATTTAACTAAGTCAGCAACTCCTTTGTCATTTGTTTTATCTTCTATTAATCCTTTAAAATAGTCATTAAAATCATGGAAATAGAATTTATTATATTTATTGTATAAATTTGTATATTTCTTACTATTTTCAACAATTTGATTTCAATTTGTAACTAATTTTGAAAATTGTGCATTATATGATCCATCATATAAATCTGTATCTTTAAATGCTTTATTTGATTCAACAGCAAGATTTCCAGATGTTAATAGAGATTTAACTTCACTTACATCACCAAATTCATCAAACTTAACTTCTTTACCTTGAATTGTATTTAGATAATTATCAACTTTTTTGTTTTTGAAAATGCTTAAGTTACTTTTAATGTTTTTATCAAATTCTTTACTGAATTCATCTCAATTTTTTTCAACATTTTCAATGCATGTTAAATAAGTACCAAAAGCATTGCCTATATTAAATTCTTTAACAAATGCTTTACTAAATTGATTTAATTCTTTATCGGTCTTATCTTTAAATGTTACATTCGAAATTTTTGAATCTGTATATTTTAAAAGATCTCCGGCTTCTGAGGCTTGTTTTAAATTATTTTTATTTAAATAATTTTCAATATCTTTTAGTTTATTAGATAGTTGTGTAAAACTTAAATTCATATCGTTTTTGAATGAATTTAATTGGTTATAAAGATTTGCAATTTTAATAATAGAATCTTCTTTTTGATCTGATGTAGAGTTTCCTGTAATGTTAGCTACTGTTAAGAATTCTTTAATTTTTTCATTTAAGGCATCAACTTTAGATTTTAATGAAGTCATGTTTAAAATCTTGTTTCTAACAATGGCATTAACATTAATTTTTGCTGGAATATCGTTAGAAATTTCTTGAACTTTACGTTTAGCTTTATTCATAATTCCGGTTAAAACACCATCTTTAACTAGACCGGCACTTCCTGTACCACCATTAAGATCAATAATTTCATCAACAACTAACTTAAATTCTGAAGCAATTTTAGTATTGTCTCATTCTATAGAACCTTTTACTTTTGTTTTAATTTGGTTATATTTAGAAACTATGTCTTTTTGAACAAATTCGTAGTTAAAACCAATTTCTTTAGCAAAATTATTGCTTAAAGCATCTCTAATTGTTATTTCTCCGGCTTTTCCGCTTTCAATAATTAATGAATCAACTCAACCTAATTTTTCTTCAACTTCGCTCTTAAGGAAATTGTGAATAACTTCTTGGGCATTATCTTCCACTATTTTGTATTTATTTGTAAAATCAATAATTGCTTCTATATCTTTTCTTACTTTAGAATCGTAGAATTTATTTGAAATATTTCTTCCAAAACGATAGCTTTCTAATTCTTTTTTAATTGCATCAATATTTATAGATCTAAGTTTGTTGTACTCATCTTCAATATCAGTGAAATATATTTTCTTGAATTTATTTTCTATTTCCCCAATACCTGTATCGTTAAATCCTAAACTATTAATTGTTGATTCACGGTTTTGAACAACATTACCTAGTTTCTTCAATTTAGTTTCGAAAGAAAGTAGAGAATTTTCTATATCTTTCTTTTGTTTGTCATATGCTTTTTTATCAATTGTACGTAGAACAATAGCAGTAACTCCTGTAGCAACTGCCGCAGCTCCTAAACAACCAACTCCTATTCACGCTTTTTTTATTGAACTTTTCATATTTTTCCTTTCATATATATAGTTATTTTATTTGTTTTCATATTTACAACTTAATATATTAGTTATCTAATTGTATTTACAATGTGTAAAACAGATTAAATAACATTAAAGTATGTAAGAATTCCATTAAATAGTGCAATAAATAGAATTAGTAGGAAAGCTATTATTGATGCGCCAATTAATATTCAGTTAATAGTACTTACAATTTTTTCTTTTTTAACAGGATCCATTCCGGCATTATTGTACATTCCGGTAGGGTAACCATATTGGTCGTATCCCATTATTTCGCCATTTGGATAACCATTAAATTGGTCATAAATAGCAATTTGTTGATTAGGATCTAAATATTGTTGTGTTGATTGATAAGGGTCATACATATTTGCTTGACTCATCTCATCTTCATTTTGTTCAGGAACAAATTCACCTGAATTAATATTTTGTTGTTGTTCCCCAGTCATAAAGTTTGGGTCTTGGGGTTCAAATGGTTGGTCATTTCCCTCATAGAATGAATCAATGTTTTTGTTTATATCCATGAAGTTCAGCTCCTTTTCTTGTAATTTTTCTTTGAGTTTATCAATTTGTTCTTTAGCAACACTTTTTTCTTTTTCGAGTTCACTAATTCTCAATTCAAGTGATGCTTTAATAGAATTAAGATCAATATATTCTGTTTGTTTACGACGTGTTGTTTCCAAATCAGGTGGGAAATATGTATTAACATCGCTTATTAATTGAAACTCAATTGCTTTCACCTTTTTATCCAAATCACTTTGTGAGAGATTTCTTGTTAAATATTGTTGATGAATATTAAATTCTTCACATATTTTTTCATAGATATCTCCGCCATCAAAGCCAGTTATTTTAGGAATAAATAACAATTTTCCGTCTTTAGAACCATCTTTACTTTCAGTTTCATCATCTGGTCTTAGAACGGCTAATTGACCCCCAAAAATTTTTTTACTAGTTTGGAATCAAATGTATACTTCATAATTAAATTGAAGGAATCAATTGATTGCATCAGCTCTAGTTTTGAATCTAGCTAATCCTTCTTTTACTTTTGGATGGATTAACAGTCAAGGAAATTCATTTTCTTTCTCTGGCTTGTATAGTAAATTTAATCTTTTCATATTTTTATTAAAACACTTGTTTCACCAAAATATATAATATTTTACAAGTTGTTTTCTCCTTTTTTCTCCCTCAATGTTATCTTATGTTTAATTTTGTAATTGTGTATTTTTAAAACTTATTAATAAAATTTATTTTACTTATATTAAATTAATAAAATATCAACAAAATTATACCATATCGGGTAATTTATATTTAACAGAAAAAAATTGTATTGAATTTATATTTTTTTACTAGCAAAAATATTTATTTTTTCCATTTTTTTCAGATAAAAATAACTTTTAGATATATATTTTTGAAAGGAAAATTAATTATTATGAAAAAAAATGAACAAAATCTAATACAAAAAACATTAAATGAAATTACTACAAAATTTGGCAAAGAAGCGATAATGCTTTTAGAAGAAAAAAGTATAGATCCTAATTTAGAGGTAATTCCAACTGGATCTTATCTACTTAATCAAGCATTAGGAATTGGAGGTTATCCAAAAGGCAGAATTATTGAAATATTTGGACCTGAAAGTAGTGGAAAAACAACTTTATGTCTTCACGCAATCGCTGAAGTTCAAAAAATAGGTGGAGTAGCTGCATTTATAGATGCTGAACACGCTATTGACCCAGTTTATGCTAGAAATTTAGGAATTAATACAGATGATTTAATAATTAGCCAACCAGATTCTGGGGAACAGGCATTAGAAATAGTTGATATTTTAGCAAAGAGTGGTTCTATTGATCTTATTGTTGTAGACAGTGTAGCGGCATTAGTTCCTGAAGCTGAATTAAATGGTGAAATGCAAGACCAAACTATTGGAGCTCAAGCCAGATTAATGTCTAAAGCTTTAAGAAAAATTACTGGAAATTTAAATAAAAATAAGACAACTATTATTTTTGTTAATCAAATTAGAGAAAAAATCGGGATAATGTTTGGAAACCCAGAAACAACTCCTGGAGGTAGAGCATTAAAATTTTATGCCTCGATAAGAATTGATGTTAGAAAAGCAGGAGCAATTGTTTCAGGAACAGATATAACTGGTAATGAAATAAAAATAAAAGTTGTTAAAAATAAATTAGCTATCCCGTATAAATCGATTAAAACAGAAATTATTTTTAGTCAAGGAATCGATAATATTGGTGAATTAATTGATGTAGCACTGGAAAAAGGAATCATAACTAAAAAAGGATCTTGATTTTATTTTGAAAATAATAATATTGCACAAGGCAAAAAATCATTTAAAGATATTCTTAAAAATGATGACAGTATGAAAAATAAAATATATGAATTAGTTTTTGAAAAAAAATAAACATAAATCATTACCGACTTATGTTTTGATTTGAATTTTTAAAGAACGCATGATTTACATTCATGGTTTTCACTGCCCTCTAAAACGTCTTGTCTTACTCTTACGTAATAAATAGATGAGCATTTCTTTTTGAACGCGTAAATATAAGCTTTATTTAATTCTCTAGTTGTTGTATTGTCCTTAAAGAATAAAGTAAGTGATATAGCTTGGTCAATATGTTTTTGTGCTTCACTTACTATATCGATAATAGGGTAAGGTCCAACTTCATATGCACCATCTAGGTAATATTCTCTATTTTCCTTGTTAATTTTATATGCAGGAACATAAAGACGTCCCACTTTGCCTTCCTTACGTACTTCAACATCACTTACAACAGGTTGTAAACTAGGAGTGCAACTTGATAAGTAACTAATTGAACCGGTTGGTGCAATAGCCATTAAATGACTATTTGCTAAACCTGTTTTTTGAATTTCATTGGATAAATCAATTCAATCTTTTCTACTTGGTATAGTTACATTATGTTCTCTGAATAGTTCTTTAACTCTACTTGTTTTTGGTTGATATTCATTTTCGTTAACTTTTGTGTATTTTTCAAAATATTCACCATTAGCAAATTTAGTTTTTTCAAAACCACTAAATTTTCCAAATCCTTCTTTTGCTAGATTATTCGATGCTTTGAAAGCGTGATATGCAAATGTATAAAAGAAAATATTGGTAAAATCTACAGCTTCTGGAGAAGCATATTTAATTTTATTTATGGCAAGAAAACCATGTAGATTCATTGCACCTAGTCCAATAGCTCTATTTTTTCTATTACCATTTTCAATAGATGGCGCGGATGAAATATCGGTGTTATTAGCTATATGATTCAAGGCCCAAATAGCACTATAAATCGATTGGCCAAAATCTGATCCAGCTTTCATTAATTTATCTATATTCATAGATCCTAAATTACATGCGACATCTTCACCTTTTTTAATAAAAGATAAGTCAGTTGAAAATTCGCTAGGTGTATTTGGTTGGGCAATTTCTGAACATAAATTGGACATTACTATTCTATTTGGGTGAGCATTTCTATTGTTTACTGTATCATCAAATAATAAATATGGATATCCAGATTCAAAATGAAGTTCAGCAATTTTTTGGAAAAATGCACGCGCATTTATAAAAGTTTTTTTGATTTTAGGATTATTTACCATATTGTAATATTCTTTTGTTATAGAAATATCGCTCATCGCTTTTCCGTAGACTTTCATAATATCATATGGAGAAAATAAAGCCATGTCTTCATTATTTTTAGCTAATTCAAAAGTTATATCTGGTATAACGATACCTAACGACAATGATTTAATTCTAATTTTTTCATCAGCATTTTCTTTTTTTGTATCAAGATATGTCAAAATATCTGGATGGTGAGCGGATAAATAAACAGCTCCAGCGCCTTGTCTTTGACCTAATTGATTTGCATATGAAAATGAATCCTCAAGTATTTTTATAACAGGAACAACACCTGTTGCTTGACCTTGAATATTTTTAATGGGAGCGCCCATCTCTCTTAGATTTGTTAAACATAAAGCAACTCCTCCACCTCTTTTTGATAATTGCAATGACGTCGACACACCGCGAGCTATAGATTCCATATTATCTTCAACTCTTAATAAATAACAGGAAATATATTCACCCCTTTGCTTTTTACCTGCATTTAAAAATGTTGGGGTAGCAGGTTGATAGCGACCTTCCATTATTTCTTTCAGAACATCTTTTGCATGTTTGAATGAACCATTTCCTACAAATAATGAATTCATAATAGCTCTATCTTCATATCTTTCAAGATATTCTGTATCATCATTTGATTTTAAACAATAAGAACTATAAAACTTTAGAGCTCCCATAAATGAAGGGAATTTAAAATTATATGAGTAAGCAAAATTAGTAAGTTTCTCTAATTCGCTTAATTTGTATTTCATAACTATTCCCTCATCGTAATAGTTATTTTTGATTAGAAAATCGAATCTTTCTTTAACATTTGCAAAAACTTTTGTATTAGGTAATACATGTTGTTCCATATATACTTCAACAGCTTTTGTATCGTATGAATAATCACCTGTTATATGTGAAAATAATTTTGTTTGAGCATTTAATGCAATATATTCATCATTTTCGCCAAGGGAATTTAATTTTTTATTTTTTATTTTGTCCATAATTTACTAATTCTTACTTCAAAATTTTCTCAAAATTTTATTAACATTTTCAACATCGGCTGCTGTGCCTAATAACTCATATTGATACAAAAGTGGTACATTTAATTTTTTACTAATAATTGGACCAGCTATTGCAAATGTTTCGGTGAAATTTGTGTTTCCGCTTGAAATTACTCCATAGCAGTGTTTTCTATTATTTTCGTTATTTAAAAATTTGATAACTTGTTTTGGAACAGCTCCTGTTGTGTCATCTAATCCACCGCTATATGTTGGTGTGAAAAGGACATAATCTTCATTTACTAGTAATTCTTCATCTAGCTCTTTAGGAATTCTTTTAGCATTAACTCCAAGTTTTAAAATAAAGCGATGAGTATTATTTGAATTTGATGAAAAATATACCGCTAGAATTTCACCATCAGGTTTTTTAATTTGATCTTTTTTGACTTTAATTACATCTTTATGCATTTTATTCTCCTTAGTTTTATTAATTTATTTTACGAATTAGACTATAGAAAAGACATATAAATAAATAAATATGCTTTAATTTGTCTATTTTTTATTTTAACTATTTCATATACTAAAATTCTCAGTCTTCATCTTCAGTTTCTTCACTAACACCCATCACATATGAAGATCCATTTCCGGAAAAGAAATCATGATTTTCATCCGCTCTTGCAGATAGTTGAGCAAAGATTTCTGGTTGAATTCTAGTTTCTTCTTCAGTAAATGGTGAATCATATCCTAAATTTTGCAAGAATTTTCCGGCATTATAAATACTAAATCTTATTGCATCTTCAGCTAGATCAAACCCCTCATATAATTTTCTTAAGAATTTTTTTTCTGCATCAATTAATTGATACATAAGATCAAAAACAAATTTCTTCATTTCCACTTGTTTTGCTTTAGAAAGCTTTGCAATTTTCTTTTGATATTTATAGCCACTATAGTAATTATGAATTACTTTATCTCTTAAAATCAATCTTATGATATCTGATGTGTTAGGTAACTTTTGTCTTGCTGATAAATAAAATGGTAAGTAAAAGCCACCATACAATAAGAAACCGGGCATAAGTGCTGCTGCAACTTTTGATTTAATTGGGTCCTCATTATGATAATAAGGAATTAAAATTTTTGCTCTTTCTTGTAATTCTTCATTTGAAATAACTCATTCATGAGCTTCTTCTATTTGATCACTTGAACAAAGTGTTGAAAAAATTGTTCCATATGAACGAGCATGAACTCCCACCATAAATGCAAAGTTTGCATAAATAACTTGTTCGTGATCCGTTTGTGAATTAGGTATTTGAGCAATATCGCAAACAGTAGCTTGAATGGTATCTAGTAATGTGAGACCAGTAAATGTTCTAGTTATTAATTGTTGTCAGTTTTCATCTAAAGTATTTCATGAAGGAATGTCATTTGATACAGGAATTTTTTCAGGTAATCAAAAATTTTGTGTAATTCTATTCCATACCTCTAAATCTTTTTCATCGTCTATAACATTTCAATTTACTGCTCTTATTTTTCCTTTAAAGCCGTTTCGTTCATACTCAATAGGTGAAACTGATTGAGTATAATATTTATTTTGATTTTTAGCCATACACTCTCCTTAATTAATTTAATTTTCTAAAAACGTATTACTCATTTTAGCAACAAAAAATTAAAAAAAATTAAAAAAATATTAAATATTTTTGTTAACTTTTAAATATGAAAATCACTAATAAAAAAAATAATAAATTTAGTTATTAAAATATTTTTTTTAGTTAAAATACATTATCAATTTTTTAATTTTTCAAAACTTAAAAATGATGGTAATTCACACTTTTTTATAAAAAAAACAAAAACGCTTGAATTAAATAGAAAAAACTTTATTTTTATAATTTTTAAGTTTTAAAGCTATTTATCTTATTAATCTAAAAAAAAAATTGTTTATGAGATATCCACAATCAACTATGGTTCATATTTTTATTTTTTAAAAAATTAAAATATTTGAAAATCGTATGCCAATAAATATTTATAGATTTCTAAGTAATAATATAATTATTCCATGAATAAACAATATTTAGATCTTATTAAAGCAAATCTTCCTAATAAAATTTATGACAATATTTCAAATGTCGAACTTTTTTATAAAGGATTTCACAATTATACGTTTAAAGCGCAATATAAAAAGAGAGATGTTCAACTACGTATTCCATTAAATAAAGTGAACGTTAAGCATAATATCGAAAATATAATTTTGGAAAATTTCGCTTCAACTATCTACTATAAAAATGGAGTTCTTATTAGAAAATGATTTGATGGTCAGACATTAGAAAAAGTTAGTATAAATGATCAAATTCAAACTAATATACTTAACAAAGTAAAGACTATTCATCAAATTCAAATAGATTTACCTGAACTTGACCTTTTTTATTATGGAAAAGGAACTAAAAAATATCAAAAATTAGTTAATAAATATTTAGACTCTTCAAAATATAAAACATCTCATCTAGATTTAAACCTAAAAAATATTTTGGTTAATGATAAAAATGAAGTTGAAATAATTGATTTTGAATGGTCGAGAAAGACACATCCTGGATTTGATGCACTTAGTTTGATTAAAAATGTTGGCTTAAACAAAGATATTGTATGTAAACATCTTGATATCACAAAAGAGGTGTATGAGGATTTTTATTTTATAACATCTGAATTTCAAAAAATGGGTTATAGAAAAACATACTCAAAATTTGTAATAGATGAAGACACTAAACAATTAACATCAGGATATACAAATCAAAGTTTCGTAAAAAACGATTTATTTATACAAGTTAAAAAGAAAAATGGATTTAATCACCTAACAAAATTAGAAAAATTTAACAAATTAAGTTGTGTTATTCCAGTTATCTTTGAAGATGAAAAACTAATTATTAGAAAATTTATTAATAATAATGAAATTGATTTTTCACAATTAACTAACAAAAACAAAATAGTAAAAGCTATAAAAGAACTACATTTAAGCAAAATCAAAGTCCCAAATAATAAAATATATGACCGTCTAAAATTATATCTAGAAATTTGTCCCAATAAGGAGTTTTTAAATAGGATTGGCAAAGACCTTATAAATAAAATTTTAGTTAATTCAAAAACTCTAAAAAATGAAGTTGTTAGCCACAATGATCCTAATACTCAAAACATTATTTTAACTAATAATCAAGAAATTAAATTAATAGATTTTGAGTATGTTTCAATGAATAGTAAATATTTTGATTTAGCTTATATCGCGAGTGAACATGATTTGAATGATGAAGAAGAAAAACAGTTTTTAACAATATATTCAAACAACATTGATTTTAATGAATACTATCGTGTTAAAGTTATATGTAATTTTTACGGAATTTTATGATCATTATCGTACAACCCTGATTTTGAATTTAATTGATTAGAAAAAAATATTTATAAATATAAAAAATATCTTAATTAAATTATTTTTCTTTAAATAAATTAAGTGCCTTAATCCTTTGATCTTTATGATTAACTATTGGTTTTCAATATATTTTTTCTATCTCTATTCCATATTTTTCTTTTAGTACGTCTTTATACTCGAATGGGCAATGTATATACTTTGAAGGTATATCTTTTAAATTTGGCAAAAATTCTTTAATAAAGTTTCCACTTGGATCAAACTTTTTACTTTGGCTTAGAGGATTAAAAATCCTAAAATAAGGGCAAGCATCAGTTCCTACTGAAGAAGCTCATTGTCAATTATTTATATTTGAAGCAGAGTCATAATCAATTAATTTATTAGCAAAATATTTTTCCCCTTCTTGTCAGTTAATTAATAAATCTTTAGTCAAAAAACTTGCTACAACCATTCTTAACCTATTATGCATAAAGCCTGTATTATTCAATTGAGTCATAGCTGCATCAATTATTGGAAAGCCGGTTTTTCCTTCTTTTCATTTTCTTAAAAAATCTTCATTTTTTTGTCATTCTAAATCTCTGTATTTACTTTGAAATGCTTCTTTGTAAATATTAGGATTGAAATGATAAATCATATTGTAAAAATCTCTTCAAGCAAGTTCTTTAATAAATTCATTTTTACCTTGAGAATTTGGCAAAGAACTAATTCTGTTATATATTGTTTTGATAGATATTTCGCCTGTTGTTAGATACTTAGAAAGGTTACTAGTTAAGTTTAATTCAGGAATGTCTCTATATTTATCATAGTTAGTTATTCCATTTAAAATAAATTTATCTAATTGCAATAAAGCTTTGTCTTCTCCAACGTCACTAGTAAATGTATGTTTAATATTTTTAAATACATTATTAACTTGTTTTAATGACTCATCATAATTAAACTCATTTATAAATAGTTCTTTTTTTATATCGGGCCAAGGTAGTGATGCTGGTTTTTCCTTTTTTAATCAACTGTTAAAATATGGAGTAAATACACAATAGTACGACCCATCTTTTTTCTTAATTTCGTTAGCTGAATGCAAGTGTTTATCATAAGAAGGTCTAATTTTAATATTTTTATTTTTTAAAAACTTGATTATTTGATTATCGCGTTTTAAACCATAACCTCGCTCAGATAAATTGAAATATACTTTTTTAATATCTGGATATTTATTAACTAATATCTCAAATTGATTTAATGGCTCCCCATACATAAAATAAATGTTTATTCCTTTTTTAGATAAGTTATTTTTAAAATAATTAAGAGCAATGAAGAAATAGTCATTGCTAAATGAATTAACTTTTATTAAATATGGATCAATAATAAAAACTATCATAATTTTTTCATTACTACTAATAGAATCTAAAATACAATTATGTAAAGATTTATTATCTCTAAGCCTTAAATCATTTCTAATTCATAATATATTCATAACATAAGTATAAATTATTCCAAAAACACATTGAAAAAATAATTTAATTATTAACACATGTAAAAAAATATAAATAACCAAATAAACTATTTTATAGAGAAATCATCAGTAATTTTCTTAATAAACTAAAAAATATGGTTTATTAATTTCCATTTTAAATTTAATTTAATTTATATTTACTTGTCAATTAAAAAAGTACATATAATAAAGTTGGTAATACCTTAATATTACCGCTATTTAATGTATTTAATATGGGAATACAGTCTCTACCAGATTGCCCTAAACAATCTGACAAAGTGATAATTTAAGGTCTTTAAATCTTAAATTTTATCAATTTAATAATAAAAATATTGCATTGGATTTGATGCAACTATTTTAGTCAAAGAAGGTTTTATGAAAAAACTAAAAGAAAAAATAGTTCAAGAAGGAACTATATTAAATGAAAATATATTAAAGATAGATAGTTTTATAAATAATCAAATCGACAGTATTTTAATGAATGATATAGCTAACGAATTTTATGAAGTATTTAAAAGCTATAGTCCTAATAAAATAATGACGGTTGAATCTTCGGGAATTGCACCGGCGATACTTGTAGCATTAAAATTTAAAATTCCATTAATAATTGTTAGAAAAGAACAATCTTTAATTAGTGACAAAGATGTTTACTCATCTAAAATACAATCGTTTACTAAAAATAAAATTTTTGCAGCTACTATCTCTAAACAATATTTAACAAAAAATGACAATGTTCTAATCATTGATGACTTTTTAGCAAGTGGCCAAGCAATACTAGGATGTTTAAATTTAATTAATCAAGCAAAAGCTAAAAATATAGGTGTTGGCATAATTGTTGAAAAAACATTTCAATTAGGCCGCCAAAAATTAGAAGATTTAAATATAAATGTTCATTCTCTTGCAAGAATAAAAAGTCTAAAAAATAATAAAGTGGAGTTTGAGGATTAATATGGAAAAAATAATAGTAATAGATTTTGGAAGTCAATATAATCAATTAATAGTTCGCAGAATAAGAGACTTAGGGGTTTATAGTGAATTAGTTAATTTAGAAAATGTTTCTAAATATTTTAATGATAAAACGGTAAAAGGATTTATTTTGTCGGGTGGGCCAAATTCAGTTTTTGATGAAAATTCTTTATCGATTGATAAAAAAATATTTGAATGCAATAAACCGGTATTAGGAATTTGCTATGGCATGCAGCTAATGACTAAATTATTAGGAGGGGAGGTAGAACCTAGTGGCGTTGGAGAATATGGTCGTACTGAAATTAATATAAATAATAAAAGTTTGCTAACAACTTCTTTTGGTGAAAAAGAGATAGTGTGAATGTCTCACATGGATAAAGTAATTAAATTACCCAAAGGCTTTGTAAATATCGCTTTTTCCAATGATTGTCCAAACGTAATTATTGAAAACAATGAGAAGAAACTATATGGTATTCAATTTCACGCAGAAGTTACAAATACAATTAATGGAATAGAATTGATTAAAAATTTTGTTTTTAATATTTGTCAAGCCAAAAAAGAATGAAACGTAGATACATTTATTGACAAACAAATAGAAATTATTAAAAAAACTGTCAAAGATGAAAAAGTTATATTAGGTTTAAGTGGCGGAGTAGATTCTTCAGTAGCTGCTGCTTTAATTCAAAAAGCTATCGGGAAGCAATTATTTTGTGTTTTTGTTGACCACGGTTTATTAAGAAAAAATGAAGCTAAAAATGTAATAAAGGTATTTAAAGACAACTTTAATATGAATTTAATCACAGTAAATGCAAAGAAAAACTTTTTAGAAAAACTAAAAAATGTGACAGATCCTGAACAAAAAAGAAAAATAATTGGCAATGAATTTATTAAAACATTCGAAAATGAACAAAATAAACTAACTAAAATTAGTTATTTAGCGCAAGGAACTTTATATACTGATGTTATTGAAAGCGGAACTAAAACAGCACAAGTGATTAAATCACATCACAATGTTGGGGGTTTACCAAAGAATATGAAATTTAAATTGCTAGAACCTCTTAATATACTTTTCAAAGATGAAGTACGTCTTTTAGGTTCTAAGCTAGGTTTACCAGATGAAATTATCAATCGCCAACCTTTTCCAGGACCTGGACTTGCAATTAGAATAATAGGAGAAATAACTGAAGAAAAAATAAAATTAGTACAAGAATCTGATGCCATTTTTAATCAAGAAATTAAAAAAGCCGGTTTAGATAAAAGTATTTGGCAATATTTTACAATTTTATTAAATAATAAATCTGTTGGCGTTATGGGTGATCAAAGAACTTATTCATATACTTTAGCTTTACGGGCAGTAGATTCTATAGATGGCATGACTGCTGATTGATCAAGAATACCTTATGATGTATTAGCTAAGGCAAGTCAAAGAATTGTCAATGAGGTAAAAGGAATAAATAGAATAGTATATGACATAACATCAAAACCTCCAGGAACAATAGAATGAGAGTAATTAACTTAAGAAAAATACTAAAAATTTTTAAAATAAATTTTATTTTTATAACAAATCATAAAAATACCATATTTTTAATAAAATTTGCCTTTTTTCCCTATTTGCTAATAAAAAAAGTAAAATTTAGTTGGTAGATAATCTACCTATATTCTAAAACATAGGAGAAAATATGGCTAAAATGAAAGCTTTCGTGGTGGACGCACCTAGGAAATGAAGTATTAAGGAAGTTGAAATTCCTAAACCAAAATATAAAGAAGTATTAATTAAAATGGAAACTTCTGGAATCTGTCATACAGATTTACATGCAGCTAATTATGATTGATTAGTTGAACCTAAATATCCATTAATTCCAGGTCATGAGGGAATTGGTATTGTTACAGAACTTGGCGAAGGGTGTACAAGACTTAAAATAGGAGATCGTGTTTGTCTAGCATGACTACATGATGCTTGTGGGTCATGCGAATTTTGTTTACAGGGTGAAGAAACACTTTGTCCAAAACAAAATATGTCAGCATATACAAAGGATGGATCATTTGCCGAATATGCAATTGGTCATGAAGATTTTGTAGGACTAGTTCCTGAAAAACTAGATTTAATTACAGGAGCGCCTGTAGTTTGCGCTGGTGTAACAACATACAAAGCGATTAAAAGGGCTCACTTACGCCCAAATCAATGAGTAGCAATCATTGGAGTAGGTGGTTTAGGTCAATTGGCAATTCAATATGCTAAAGCAATGGGTTATAGACCAATTGGTATTGATCTTACAGATGAAAAATGTAATTTGGCTAAAAAATCTGGAGCTGAACATGCATTTAATTCAACAAAAGATAAAAATTACATAGATAAAGTTATTGAAGTTACAAATGGTGGTGTTCATGCAGTAATTAATACTTCTGTTGCAACACCAGCAGCTGAACAAGGTATGGCCATGTTACGCCGCGGTGGTCGTCAAGTACTAGTTGGCTTGCCATCAAAAGATAAACATGGTAAAGATGAATTTGGTGTTTCAATTTTCTGAACAGTTCTTTTTGAAAGAGAACTTGTTGGTTCGATTGTTGGAACACGTCTAGATTTACAAGAATCACTTGAATATGCAGCGGAAGGAAAAGTTAAATCTGAAGTTACAAAAATTGTTAAACTAGATGAAGTTGCAAATATTTTTGATAAATTACAATCTGGTGATTTCTTAGGTCGCGCCGTTATTGATTTTAGAAAAAAATAATTTTGTTAAATAATTAAAAAAGTTAGAGATTAAAAACTCTAACTTTTTTGTAAAAATTAATACTAACGGTTTAGTTTAAAAGCTATTGAATTATCTTTTATAAAGAAAATCGTATTATTTTTTGAATAGTAAACTTTGTTTTTTCTAGATACAGATATCTCTTTAATAAATTTATTAGTAAAAGTTTCTTTCTCATCAAACCAGTTTGTAGCTGCAGGAAGTTCAAATTTTTCATCATTTTTATTTGAAGGATAACATATTAATTTAGTTAATCCCTTAGTATATAAAACACCATTCAATGTCTCATAATACTCATTATTCTTAGCGACTGTAATATTTTTAAGATTTAGTCCGCCACTACTATTTCTAATTTGGAATTCTAATCCTTTACCATCAATAACAGAATCAGTACCTATAATTTTTCAAATATTCTCGGGAATATTTAACTCTTCAATCCCTTTATTTTGTGAAATTTCTGTAAAGTCAATTGATGATATTGCAGTACCTTTATAATTTGTTGGAATAATAATATTTTTGTTTGGGTTAATAATATTTTGAATAGATAAACCATAATGATAATTAAAAACAAAATTTTCTTCTGTAAAACTAGAACTAATTATTTCAGTTGAATAGTGGTCTTTTGAGAAATCTTCAACAGATTTATCAAAAAATTGTGGTGATTTTACACCTCATGTTGCATCTGAGAAAAATCATTTTTCTCCATCATGCACCGCGTTTCAAGCATGAGCACCATAAGTAGTTCCACCAATTATTACCGCACTAGGCACATTTATTGCATTAAGCATTGCTTTGTATAAATTAGAATACCCATTACAAATTGCAAATTTTTCTCTAAAAACTTTTATAGGTTCAAGAAATTGAGGATCATTAGTTTTTGATGGATATTTAACATTTTTAATAATTCATGAATAAATTACCCTAATTTTGTCCTTAATCGTTTTAGCTTCGCTAATACCGTCTAGGGTGTTTACGAAATTAGATATTATTTTTTTATCTTCCTCGCTATATTTTGTTAATTGATCTCTTCAATCTAAAAAATATTGTTTATCGAATAAATTTAAATAGTTCAATGCACCACGATTAGCTTTTAAGTATAAATCGTACACTTTATCGTCTTTTACATGTGTATTAACATCATTGATTTTTTCATATTCAAATTTTGGCTTTAAATCACTTTTATTTACATCATTTATTTTAGTGTTTTCTTGATCATCTTTTTTATCATTTATTTTCTTAGAATCATCTTTTTTAGGATTTGAAGCACAACTAGCCGAAAAAGCTATAATCGGTGTTGCCGCAAGTACTAAAGTTATTTTATGTTTTAGAAATTTTTTAATTTTCATAGTTCTCCTTGTATTTAAAAATTAATTTGTTAATTATATATAAACTTTAATTATTTAATAAATAGGTTTTTATTTGTAAAATTTAGATAATTTGTATAGTTAAGTATTGAAAAAACTTAAAATGGAAAGGAGATTACTAATAATGCACAAGTTTTTTGTTAGCGAAAAAAAAGATAATTATTTTATTTTAGACAATGAAATATTAAATCACATAAAAGTTGCACGGTTGGAGAATGATATATTTTTGTGTAATTTTAAAGGTATATTTTATGAATGTAAATTAGAGAATAAAAAAGGACTAATTTTAAATAAATTAGATATTAATAATGAATACAAAAATAACTTAGTTTTGGCTTGTCCTATAATTAAACAAAAGAGATTTGAGTTTATTTTGCAAAAAGGTACTGAATTAGGTGTTAAAACTTTTTTACCTATGAAATCAAGGTATACGGAAAAAAATAACTTAGATAATAATTTCAATTTAAAAAAATATGAACGTTATTATGAAATTATTAAAAACGCTTCAGAACAAAGTTTTAGAAATAAATTAGCTTCAATCGAGAGAGTCCATTCATTTGTAGAAATAATAAAATATGGAAAAGAAAATAATTTAAATATTTACTTAGCTTATGAAAATGAAGATGCAAAAGGATCTCGATTAATACCTACAAATTCATTGTTAATAGTGGGTCCTGAAGGTGGTTTTTCGAACGAGGAAATTAACTTTGCGAAAATGAACAAAGCAAATATTGTTTCTCTCGGAAAAACAATTTTACGAGCTGAAACAGCTTGCATTAAATTAGTTTCTCTAGTTAATGAGATATAATTAAAAAATTAATAATAAATATAAGGAGAAATCATGGATAAAGAACTACTAAAAAAAGATTTTTATGCATATATAAATGAAAAATGGTTAGCAAAAGCTAAAATACCAAATGATAAAAGTTCAACAGGAGCTTTTAATGAAATACATGAAAAGAATCAAAAATTACTAAAGTCATTAACTAAAGATTTAATTCAAGAATATAAGGAAAACAAACTTGTTGATCAAGCATTAATAAATTATGTTGAATTTAATTTAATGGTTACTAATTTTCAAAAAAGAGAAGAATTAGGTACAAAAATAATTAAACCAATTATTAATAAAATAGAATCATGAAAATCAATAGATGATGTTATGGATAATTACACAGAACTATCTCTTTCAGGATTTAATTTACCATTTGAATTTGGTGCAATGCAAAACTTTAAGAACTCGCAAGAATATATTTTAGAGTTTGAAGGACCTGCATTAATTCTTCCTGAAAAATCATATTATGATGATAAAAATCCACTCAAGAAAGAATTACTTGAAAGTTTTAGAAGTATGTCAACTAAAATACTAAATCAATACTTTGACAAAAATAAATCACAAGAGATAATTAATAGAGCATTAGCTTTTGATCAAAATTTAGTAGAGTACTCAATGTCAAGCTTAGAAATGGCTGATTATATAAAAATGCATAATCCTTTATCAATAGATGAGTTTGCGTCTAAAACAAATAGATTTGATTTAAAGAAAATAATAAAAGATTTGATTAAGCAAGATTTAAAAATTGTTAATATTATTTATCCTAAATTTGCTAACAATTTAGACAAAGTAATAAATGATACTAATTTTGAAGATTTTAAATCTTGATCATTATTACTTTCAATTATTAGTTTTTCAAAATTCACCAATGAAAAAAATAGAGTTTTATCTGGAGAATTTGGACGTAAAGTAACAGGAACTGCAAAACCAAAAAATAAAAATAAAGCTGCTTTTGAATTAGCATATGGTTTATTCTCAATGCCTGTTGGATTAGAATTTGGTCATAGATACTTTGGCGAAGAAGCTAAAAAAGATGTTATTAACAAAGTAAATAAAATGATAGAAATTTATGAAGAAAGACTATCTAAAAATGAATGACTTTCAGAAGCAACAAAAGAAAAGGCAATTATTAAATTAAAAAAACTTGGGGTACATATAGGTTATCCAAATGAAATAAAACCTTATTATAAAGATTTAAAAGTTAAAAATTATGACCAAGATGGTGATCTTGTCCAAAACATTCTTAGATTTAATAAAATAATTTCAAGAGAAAGTTTAAATAAAATAGGTAGACCAATAAATAAAGAACTATGGTCAATGAGCCCGGCAACAGTTAATGCTTATTTTAATCCTTCTATGAATCATATTGTGTTCCCAGCCGGAATACTAAATAAACCTTTCTACTCAATCAAACAACATTCTAGTGCAAACTACGGTGGTATAGGGGCTGTAATTGCACATGAAATATCACATGCATTTGATAATAATGGAGCTAATTTTGATGAAAATGGAAATCTAAACATGTGATGAACTGAAGAAGATTTCAAAAAATTTGAAGATAAAGGTAAAGCAATGATTGAACTTTTTGATGGTCAAGAAACCGAGTTCGGAAAATGTAATGGACAATTAACTTTAAGTGAAAATATAGCAGATGGCGGGGGCATCTCATGTGCTCTAGCTGCTGCTAAAAGTGAAGATAACTTTGACGCTAAGGAGTTCTTTACAAATTGAGCAATTATTTGAAGAGGTTTAGATAAAGAAAAATATGCACAAATGCTTCTAGCATCAGATGTTCATGCACCTCGTAAATTAAGAGCTAATCAACAAGTAAAAAACTTAGATGAATTCTATGAAACCTTTGACATTAAAGAAGGTGACCCTATGTATTTAGAACCAGAAAAAAGAGTTAAAATTTGATAATTTCGTAAATAAAAACCTTCGCTAATACAAGCAAAGGTTTTTTATTTCTTTTTGAATCACATTATTCATTATTTCTAGGTAAATAAAGATCAGGTACTTCATCATTCGATTCAATATCTTTATTATTCGATTTACGAATAAAATTTATTGAATTTGTTTTTTCAGCTTCTAAATTACTTAATATTCTATTTTCAAGAACTGTAATTTTAGAATTTTCATCTAATGAATTTAGATTAGCTGCAACTACATTAATTTCAAATAATTTATCTCTGTGAGAAGAATCTAAGTATTGAATTCCGAAGAATAATTTAGAATCATCTTGAATATTGATAATTTCATCAATTTTATTTTTGGCTATAGCTATTTCTTCATAGGTTGTTGTTTTATCGCAACGTAAATTAATAATAATATTATTTGTATTTTTTATATCATATAAAAATAAATTATTATTAAAAGCATTAACAACTGCTTGTTCAGCTCTATTTTGACCGTTGCCAACACCAGACACTACGCCTATTTTGTTTCCATTATTTAAAACTTGTTTTAGGTCATTGAAGTCTAAATTGATATATTCTGTTTCAAAAACAATATCTCTAATAACTTTAATTGTATTTTTTAAAGTTATATTTGATATTCTTAAAGCTTCATAGAAAGGAAACTTTGAATATTTTTGAACTAATGTTTCATTTGATAAAACCATATATGAATTAGAATATTTTTCAATACTCATCAATCCGTCTAAAGCGATATTTGTTCTCGCTTTTCCTTCAATTGTTTCAAATGGAATAGTAACATACGAAATTACTAATATACCCATTTTTTTTGCTTCTTCACAAATAACTGGAGCAGCACCTGTACCGGTACCACCTCCTAAACCTGCTGCAACAATAAGCACATCAGTATTTTTTAAAGCTTCTTTAATGTCTTCGATACTATCTAAAGCGCATTCTCTTCCAACTTTCGGATCTCCACCAGCTCCAAAACCTTTTGTGGCGCCGCCCAAAAATATTTTATTTGGGCACGAGCATTTATTTAAATCTTGATAATCAGTATTAGCAACAAATAGTTCAACATCATTAATTTCTTCATTAGAAAGTAAATTAATCATGTTTGTTCCGGCGCCGCCAACACCAATTATTTTAATTTTTATTCTATTAGATTCGTATTGCATGTACTTCTCCTTATTAAATAAATATTTTAGATTTAAATATTAAATTGATTTGTTAAATGCAAATATTTTTGAGAAAAATCTAGATATTGCATTTTTTGGTTTTCATTCTGGTAAGTCTTTAAGTGTTTTAGTTAGATCTTTTTCTCTTAATTTAGATTGGCTTAATAAATAAGTCGCGCCTAAAACAGAAGATCTAACATTTGAAAGTTTAGCTTCTTTATTATCATAAATATCTGTTGAAATATTAGGATATTCCTCATTAAAGCATTTTTGCAGAAATTCAGAATTTCTGCCTTTTAGTAAAACCTTAACGTTATTGTAATTTAAATTTTGATTTATCACTGAATTTACTTCAGTAACTATTTGTTTCATTATTTCGCTTAAAAAGTTATAAACTTTTTGCTCATTGTTATCTAATTCCATTCTAGTTTTTGAATAAAAATCATAATTACTTAGTACAGCATCCATATATAAACCTATTTGGCTAGCAGGTATATTTAATGAATTTTTTAAGTATTTAATCATTTCTCTAGTGTTGCATTCTATTTTGTTGTAATAAAAATGCTTTTTATTTAAATAACCAGAAATAATGATATTTCTTCAATCAAAATTAACAATTATTTGATATTTATCATCTGTTTGACTGTTATATGTTAAACATTGCGATTCGAGTAAAACACATTCGATTGGGAAATAACTTTTAAAAGTTTCAACAATTTTAGATAGTAGATTTTCATTGTTCACAACAAATGCAGAAGAATATATTTTTAATTCATTACCTAAGTTATTTTCAGGTAATTTTAAATAATTCTTAATTTCATCATTTTGAACTAATTTGTATAGATAAGTATTTGAATTGATTACATAATTAGAATTACTTGTACTTAATTCATTATTTTTAAACGAATTAATTTGCTTAATGACTTTTTGATCAACTATATTGCTCTTTAAGTCAAAATTCTTTTCTACATTTACTAATTTAATACCCTTGTAAAGGTTATCATCTAGTAATAAAGAATATTTCATTTCTGTATTATGTTTATTAAATTTAGACTTAATTGTTTTCTTAACTAATTCTAAATATTCGACTAAATCTGCCATATTATGTGATTTAAAAGGCATGTGTAATTGATACACAGGAACAAATTGAATTTTATTATCATGTAGAATTACAACTTCTATGAAATCTTTTTTAACAACAAAATTTGTAAATAGTTTTTTCATATTTGCCTCCAATCTTTTTTTAAATTAATCTAGTTAAAACTCTTAATTTAGCGCTCCTTGAACGATTATTTTCATTTATTTCTTCGTTTGTTGGATTGATTACTTTAACTGAATATTTTTTAATTTCATTTATTGGAAGTTTACTTGTTGTCTTATTTTTGGTTAGCGAACCAAAATAATTTTTTACAATTCTATCTTCTAATGAATGAAATGTAATTACTGCTAATGAACCGTTCTTTTTTAATTTTTGAATAGCTGATTCTAGCATCATGCTTATTGATTCAAATTCATTATTAACTTCAATGCGAATCGCTTGAAATATTGCTTTATTAGGATTTTTTAATTTCACTAATTTAGCAGGATATGCCTCGCGAACTACATTAGCTAATTCTATAGTTGTGTTAATTGGCCGGTTTTCAATAATGGCTTTCGCAACTCTATTAGCGAGTTTTACATCGGCGTTATTAATGAAGATTTTAGTCAATTGTTCTTCACTATAGTTATTAACGATGTAGTGTGCATCTAGTTTTTGATTTTGATCCATCCGCATGTCCAGACGAGCATCTTTAGCATAACTAAAACCTCTATCTGTATTATCAACTTGTGGACTTGAAATTCCTAAATCAGCAATAATTCCATCGACAGCATTAACTTTTAATTTATCTAATTCAAGTTCTATATTTTTAAAATCACTTTTAATTAGCTTAAAGTTATTACCAATTTGACTTAGACGCTTGCGACTTTCTTCTATCGCAAATTCATCTTTATCAAATCCAATAAGAAACCCCTTTGGAATTAATTTAAGTATCTCCGATGAATGACCAGCCATTCCTAATGTTAAATCAACGTATGTTCCGTTTTCATTAATGTTAAGTGCTTTAAGACATTCATTGAGCATAATAGAATAATGATAATTACTCATTTGATCCCTTTTGTAGATACTCAATAGCTTGATCTACTTCTTCGTCACTCAAGTTATTTTTGTAATCTTCATATTTATCTTTGCTTCATATTTCTACTAAATCTCCGACACCTACAAAAACTACTTCCTTTTGAATAGTAGATGCATCAAGAAAGTTTTTAGGCATTATGAAACGTCCTTGACTATCCAATTCAATTTCACAACTTGATCCTAATCATTTTCTTTTAAGTAAACGACTTTGTTTGTCAAATGGTCCTCGAGCATTAAAAATTAAAACTAATTTTTCGAATTCAGTTTTACTTCTTAATTCTAAGTTATTGTCCATACCAATAGTTAAAACTAGTTCAGCTCCTAAATCGTCCCGCAATTTAGAAGGCATCGCTATTCTGTTCTTACTATCAAGGTTTCTAACATATTCTCCGAACATAAGCCCCACTTTCTCCCACTATTCCCCACAATCATACATTTTTTTATATATATAAACTAATATATTTTTTAAAAAATAAAAAAAATGACCTGTTTTTGCAGGTCTAAAATCTAATAAAAAATAAAAAGTTGTTTTTTGGTTATTTTTTAAATAAAAAAGGCAATTTTTATTACTTAACAACATTTCCACTATGGAAAGGGGGAAATTAATATTTTTAGTGGGGAAAAATTCCTTTATTCCTCATTAAATTTACCCATTGCATTAGTTACATTAGATACTTTTCCTATTATTGTAACTAAATCATCTTTTCTCAAAATAGTTAAACCATTAGGTAAAATCATTTCAATTCCACGTTTAACCAATACTAATGTTATTCCTCAATTAACAAAATCTAGATCCTTAATAGGTTTATCTACCAAATTTGGATTTGATATTTTACTAGTTCCCATAACAAAATTATCACCAATTTCTTGTAAATTTTTTGAGTATTTAATGAAGTTCGAATTAGTTGCGAGTATGGCAGTTCGTACTCCAGCTTCAAATTCAGGTCTTATAATTACGTTAACACCTATTTTTTTTAAAACTCTCGCATGTCTCTCACTTGTAGCGCGAGCAATAATATTTTTAATATTTAATTCTAATAAAGCGGCAATAATTTCTATATTGTCTGGAACAGAAACAACAACAGAATCCATAGCTTCTACATTTAAAGCTTTTAGTGTTTTAATTTCAGCTGCATCAGCTACAGCGATTTTTTTGGCAACGTCACCAAAGTTTTTTAATAACTCCTCATTTTTATCAATAATTAAAATGTTTGAACCTTCTTTTGCAAGTTGTTCAATAACTGCTGAGCCAAATCTTCCAGCTCCAATTACACAAATATCTTCAATCTTTCTTTTCATAATTGTCATTATTATATATTATTAGTATTAATAAAATAGATATAATATTATAAAATAAATACTCACTACTAAAATTTATTTCAAATTTTGAAAGGGCTAAAGTTTTGAAATTATCATTCAACAAATTTAAAAATTGAATTAAAGGTATTTCAAAGGTAAAATACATATTTTTAATTTACTTCATTATTGTTCTCTTAGCATCATTATTATTGTGAACACCAATGACTCAAACTGGTAACAACTATGTCAAGTATTCTGATGCTTTCTTCATAACTGCAAGTTCTTTTAGTGATACTGGTTTAGTCACATTAGATACATATAATACATGGAATTGGTTTGGTCAAGCGGTAATTGCTATACTTATATTTATAGGTGGCCTAGGAATTTTTGCTCTAAAGATCTTTATTATTAATGTTATTTTCATGAAAAGAAAAACCAGCATGAGTGATTTGCAACTTGTGGGCCATGAAAGAGCCGGGAGAGATGATAATTCAACTAAAAAAATTATTAGAGACTCAATAGGGCTTTTATTAATAATATTCATATTATTTTCAATTGCTTTAAGTATTTATTTCTATAATGTTGATCCTAAAGAAATTAGTTCAGATTCATCAATTACCGGTAAATATATTTCACCTAAAGGAGATTGGGGAACAAGTTTTAGGTATGGTATTTTTCACTGCATAAGCGCTTTAAATAATGCGGGCTTTGACATAATAGGTGAAAATTCATTAATGCCTTATTACCACAATATAGGTTTGCAAGTTATGTTCTTAATCCTCTTTATAATCGGTGGTGTTGGTTATCCAGCAATTCATGACTTTCTAAACTGAATTCGTTTCAAAGTAAAAAATGGGCGCAGACCTTATCGTTGAAAATTATTTACTAAAATAAGCGTTTCAACATATTTAATTGTTACGGTGATTGGTTTTACTTTGATTTTAGGATTTGAGTTAGGAAAAAATAATATTGATAGTTTTTGACATCAAACAAAATATGGAGGAAATGGAGCTTATAAAATTTGAGCTTTGATATTTACAACATTTAGCTCAAGAAGTGCTGGCTTTGCAACAATACCAATGAATAACTTGTCTGGTGGCTCAATATTTATATTAACTGCCTTGATGTTTATAGGTGCTGCTCCTGCCTCAACGGGTGGTGGAATAAGAACTACTACTTTCGGAATTTTAATCATCTCAATTTTTTCAAAAATGATTGGACATCCAAGTGTTAGAGCTTTCAAAAGAAAAGTAGATGATGAAATCGTTAAGATGAGTGCTTTAGTATTTATTATAAGTATTATCATAATTTCAATAATTGCATTTATATCTATTTCTAGTCTCCAATCATATGCAGGAGATGTTGATGACACAAAATTAGGTTTTCTAGAAATCATGTTTGAAGCTTCATCTGCCTTCGGAACAACAGGATTATCCACTGGCGTTACTAAAGGATTAAATGTTGCAAGCAAAATTGCTTTTGCAATATTAATGTTTATAGGTCAATTTGGAATTAGCAGTACTATTCTTTTTTGAGGTAATAAACGTAATTATTCATACACATACGACTATATAGCTGAGGATATAGCAATTGGATAGAATTTGTATTTCAAATAATTATTAAGAATAAAACACAAAACCAAAAATATTTTTTTTATAAAACACACTAACTTTCAATCAGGTATTGAAAGTTTTTTTAATTTGGTGTAATAAAAAACATAATAAAACATTAATGTTACTAATTTAAATAAAAATGAAAATAAAAAGTGGCTTAGAAACCACTTCCGCCACCAAAACCAAATTTAGTTAAATCTCCCAAATTACCACTCTTTAGTTTCTTAGACATTTCATTCATGTTTTTAGACATTGAATCAAAGTCATTTAGCAATCTATTGTATTCAAAAGCATTTCGACCACTACCTTGAATTATTCTATTTTTTCTAGATGCTTGTTTTAAAAGTTTGGGATTATTTCTTTCACGTTTAGTCATAGAAGAAATTAATATTTCATAAGTTCTCATTTTTTCTTCTGCTTCAATTATTTTATCTTCACTTATTTTTTTTGATAAACCAGGAATCATTTTAAGTAATTTAGACATTTTGCCCATTTTTTTAATTTGTGCTAAATTATCCATTAAATCATCTAAAGTGAAATCGCCTTTCATTATTTTAGCAACCATATTATTCGCTTTTTTAGGATCGATTACTTCTTCAGCTTTTTCAATCAGGCTCATAACATCGCCCATTCCTAAAATTCTATCAGCCATTCTATCTGGATAGAAAAGATCCAAATTAGATACCTTTTCACCAGTACCTATAAATCTAATCGGCAATGATAAAACCTTAGAAATACTTAATGCTGCACCACCACGAGCATCTGAGTCCAACTTAGTAATTATGCTTCCTGTTAAACTTAATTTATCATTAAATGCTTTTGCTACATTAATAATGTCTTGACCACTAAGTGCATCAGCAACAAAAAATATTTCTTGAGGATTAGCTATTTTTTTAAGATCGAATAATTCATCCATCAACTTTTCATCAATTGCTAAACGACCTGCAGTATCAATAATTATTAGATCATTTTTATTATTATGCGCTTCTTTTAAGGCCTCTTCAACAATTTGTTGAGCGCTAACGTTGGTTCCTTTTTCAAAAAAATCAACTTGAATACTTTTGGCTAGTGTAACCAACTGTTGAACTGCAGCTGGACGATAAATATCTCCTGCAACTAGTAAAGGTTTCTCTACAAATTTCTTTTTCCTTAAATAAAATGCAAGCTTAGCAGCGGCAGTAGTTTTACCAGAACCTTGTAAACCTGACATCATAATTATGTAAGGTTTTTTATTTATATTTATTTCCTTAACCTCACAGCCTAAGATATCCACTAACTCTTCATGAACAATTTTTATCATTTGTTGACTTGCGTTTAATGAACCTACTAAATGGCTCTCAAGTGCTTTTTGCTTAACATTTGCAACAAATTCCTTAACAACTTTTAAGTTAACATCGGCCTCGAGTAATGCCATTTTAATATCTCTTGTGACTTCTAAAATATCTTCTTCATGGACTTCAGTTTTCTTTTTCATTTTTTCTATTGATTTTTGAAATCTATGTTCTAAAAAATTTAACATAATAATCCCCCATATTCTTAATTAACAACAATTGTATATACTTTTCCAAAATCTTTAAAACCTATTTTATGGTAAATAGATCCAGCTTTTTGATTATGGAAAAATAAAATAGGCATTAGATTTTTATCTAATATTCAATTCGCTAACGCAGCTGTTGTTTGTGTCGCATAACCATTTTTTCTATACTCATTAAGAGTAAAAACTCCACCTATCATTGCAGCTTCATTGGTTGTGATGGAAATTGCTGAATGAGCTACAACTAATTCATCTTTCTTAACGATAAAAGATACTAAATTAGGGTTTTGTAATTGTCTCTTATAACTAGCTAATTCATCTTTATATGAACCTCTAAATCCCTCGAACTCGTCAATTAATAATCTAGATTTCACAATAGCTTCGCAATCAGAAATTGTGCTTTTAGAAACTAATGAAATATCACCATCATATTTTTTATCTAATTTTGAGATAAATTGTTCATGAATTGAATATTTTTTCTTATCTTCATCAAAAATAACTTTAAACCTTAAAAAATTAATTTCTGAGATATGAATATTTTTAATTTTGTGCAATTTAATTATTTCTCTTAAATCGGCTTCAGTTATTAGTTCATTAGGGTCATAAAAAAGTAATGTAGTGTTATATTTAAGAACTACAACTTTTATTTCATCACCTTCATTTACATAAGTGGACATAAAATCAGTATTTAAACCATATGTTTCAATATCCCCTATTAAAAAAAGATTAAATAAAGGCTCCTTATATATGAATTTCAATATACTAGCCTTCATCTTATCGTTTGCTAAAATTAATTTCATTAAAACCTTATTATTTATCTTCTAATTCTTTATCAATTAAAGCTTTAAGAATTTTTAATTCTTCTAATGTTAAAGTAATACCTTTTGAACTTCTTGCGTGATCTTCGCTTCAATCGCGAATATCATATTTAGGTTCACCATTATTTCATGATACATAATTAAATTCCTTAATATAACCACTTGCTGTATCAGAAATTTTTCCTAATTCACGTTCTATTTTATTAGTAATTGTTGGTTTTTTGTAAGCCATAATATCTCCTATTCTATAAATGTACAATATAATTAATACTAAATAATATTATTAAGATTATATATTATTATTAATATATGTAAGTATAAATACATAAAAATACATATAAAATGTAATTATAGGTATGATTATTGAAAAAATTATTATAATTTATCTAATATTTAATATAAAGGGTATATTTAGAAATTAAAATATAGATGACATATAATGAGGTCGATTATGAAAATTAAAAAAATATTTTTAGTATCAGGTTTAACTTTAGGTTTTACAACGGCAACTGTTGTTGCTTCAACACAATTTTTTCAATACAAAGAAAATAATAGTGTTTTAGTTAAATTTGTAAATAGTAAACAACAAGAAATAGCTTCAATCAGTTTAAGGAAAGGTGAAAAATTAGATATTTCACAAATTTTAAATAATCAAGCTATAAAAAATGAGCAAAAAAGAATTAATCAAAAAGAAAAAACTGAATATGAACTTAGTTTTGAGCAATCTGTTGCAATAGATGATTATAATAATCCAAATCCTTTAGTTTCTAATAAACCGATTGAAAATGATATGACTATAATCTTAAGATTTGTCCCTGTTAAATCATTTGCTGTAAATATTGAATTAAATTTTGATAGATTTTTTAATAATTTAAATCAATTAGAAGAAGCACATGAAAAAGATATTATAAGCAAAGAAATAAATAGAGTTATTTCAACTTCTAAAATAATCAAGGAATCAATTATTAATGATTTGAGATTTACCTGACATGGAAACAAAATTATTTTTGATACCAAGCCAATATTAAAAGAAAATCTTAATGATCTAGGTTTAACACCAGGCACTGATCCAAATCATTTTTCAAATATTAATAAAAATAAACTAATTAAAAAATTAGAATTAGATAAATTAAACAAAATAGACATAGATGGAAAGTATAGTTATAGATTATTTAATAATACAAATGAAACAACAGTTCCATTTAAACATGCTTCTTCTAGCAATGAAAAAGCGTCCGTTAACTTAAAACTAAACTTTAAAAGATCAATAAAAGTTGAATTCAATGTCAAAAAAGACAAAAATAGTTTACCTATAACAAATAATAGTAAAGATGTTTTTGTTGATGAAATAATTGCAAAAAACAATACTTTTCTAAAAGAAAAAGAAGAAATATATAAATTTGAGAACTGAAATAAATCCATTAGTTCAGAATATTTAAATAAATTCTATAAATGAGAAGTCAACTACTTTACAAAAAATAAAGCCAATAAACAACATATTCAATATTCATTATTTGGAATAAATGATAATTCAAGTTGAAACACTTTAAATAGCAACACACTTAATGAAATCAATTTTGGTGATCTAGGTTTAATAGGAAACGACATCAGCAATAACAAGTTCTTATACAACATTTCATTCACATGTATTGCTGATACAGAATATAAGCAAGTTCAATTCGATAATCCTGATAAATTGAAACCACTATTAATATCGTTAAATAGTGCACCAACACAGAAAGATGCAATTAAAAATGCAATTCTAAGTAGTGAAACCAATATTCAACCAACTGTTAATGGTACTAAATATGCAAATTATTGAGAATATATTTCTAAATCATTAAAACTAATTAATAATGATTCCAAAATTTTTAATTTTTCTCGTTGAAATAAATCTGAAGTATTTAATAAGTTTGTTGAAAACATTCAAGATGCATTTAAAAATAATTCAACAGTAGTTTATAAAAAAATTCAAACACCACTTACAATTATGTTTTCTATTGATAAAAATAATATTGATAATGTAGAAGGAATAAAAAATAAAAATATAGTTTTCACAATTGAAGATGATGGAACAGAAAATAACAAAGTTCACACAATAATTAAATTAATTAAAGATTTTAATTCTATTAGCAATCCAACGTCAACAGAAAAAACTAACTACATTAAAAAAATTAAAGAAATTCTTGAATTTGATAAAAAATTCTTCGGAGAAAATACCGAATACAAAAAAGAAGTCGAATTAATTGACCTACCTTTATTTACTACTGATGATAATTCAAGTAGCATTCATTGAAATTTTAAATTATTTGAAAAAATATTATTTAATGATGATTTAGGCCAAAATATTTATGAAATTAAAACGGATTTAACGGACGACGAACAACTAAATGGGCATGAAATATTAAATAATGTATTAGCTAAGATAGGCAAGACAAATAGTTTAGAAAATAGAGAATTCTATGTTTTAAGAAGCGGATCTGGCAAAAGCATTATTAATATTAATACTGGAAATGATTTCAAATCGCAAGTCCAAAATAATGAAATCTTCATTGACAAAAATATTTTATCGCCTATTAAATTCTATTATGGGCCAAATGAAACTGATTATTGAACATTCTACTTGCCTAAAAAAACAAATGGTGCACAATTTGCTGATGATGATTTTGAAATAATTAGAGAATGAATGAACAATGGTTATTTAAATAATCCATTCAAACAAATTAAAGATAAGATTAAAACAACTGAATTTGCTAAATTTTATGGACTAAATCTAAAGAACATTACTGATAAAGATTTTTTCAAAATCTTAACTACAAAAGATTTTAGTAAAAAAACAATAAATATTAATGAACTTCAAATATCAATAAATAATAAGATAAGTGCAGTTGACAGTAATTTATTTGCCTATAAAATTATTCCATCTAAATCCGCACTATTAACATTAAATAATGTTCAATATAATATCTTTGATAAATATTTAAACTTAAATTTAGTTTTAGACAAACTTGAAAATGAAATAAAACAACTTATTAAAACATTTAATACAAAAGTATTTGAAAATTGAATGTCTAGTGAATATCCATTAAAAACTCTATTTTATGATGAGACAAGCAATTTACTAATTAGTTTAGTAAAAGAAGATGTAATCAAAAAACTATCTTCTATAGTGTTTTTAGATAAATATAACTCACACCTACAAGATTTTGAAAAAGGAATAATGTTTAAGGATTCTAAAACATCATTAGATATAAGAATTTCAGACAAAAATATCGAAAAATTCATTAATTCAGCTATAAGAGGATCTAGCAAATACAAGTATCAATTTAAACCTTCATTTAAGGCAACATTTGATGTGTATAGAAATACAGGAAATTCAACAAATCCTAACTTTGTAAATAACTTTTCAAAGAAAATTTACGTAAATTCAGCAATTGCTGCATTCTTACATGAAGAGTGTTTAGACAATAAAGGACAAAAATTTAGTAAAAATAATAGTGACATTGAAAAATTATTAATAGACTCATGAAAATCAAATGATATTAAGAATTGTTTATTCTACAAAGACTCTCACGCTGATGCTGATGCTGCCCAAAAAATAAACATTGCTAATGGTATTAATTCGTCAGATAAATATTATTATGAAATTGATTTAAATAAATTTGTAACAGTTGAAAATGGTGGTAAATTCACTACATTTATTGAAAATGAAGGCCACCAATATGTCTTAATAGATGATAAAAATAATTTATATATTCAAATTAAATAAAAAAGAAACTTTACATAAGTTTCTTCTATAAACCAATATCAAGCGCAACTCAAATGTGCTTGATATTTTTATTAATTTAAAGTGTCTAATATAATTTTATTTTCAATAGGTTTTTTATTGAATCTGTAAGCAGTTTCTAGTTCTTTAATTAATTCTTTATCAATAGGATTTGATGAATATAATGTAAATAATAAATCTCCTTTTTTAACTTCTTCATTAGTCTTTTTGTTAATTGTTATGCCGGCTTCAAAGTCAAGAGATTCTTCTTTTGTTTTACGTCCTGCTCCTAATTTCATTGCAACTAACCCAAAAGTAAGAGCATTAAAAATTTCAATATATCCATCATCATTACTAATAACTTCTAATTTATAATTAGGATTTCAAAATTTAGGATCTTTTAATTTTTGAACATCTCCGCCTTGAAGTTTTACTAATTCATAAAACTTTTCTAATGCTTTACCATTTTCTATAACTTCTTTAACTTTTATAAGTCCTTCGTCATGGTTTTTAACTTTGTTAGCTTGAACAAGCATTGTTGCACATGAAGAGTAAACTAACTCATCAAAATCCGGTGTTCCTTGATTTTTTAAAACTCTAATAGCTTCCAAAACCTCATTTTTATTACCAATTTCACGACCAATTGGACGATTCATATTTGTTATTTCAGCAATAACATTAACATTTAATTCCTTACCAATATTAATCATAGTCTTAGCTAAATCTCTAGCTTGATCAATATTTTCCATGAATGCTCCACTACCACATTTAACATCTAATAAAATAGCATTAGAACCTGTAGCTAGTTTTTTAGACATGATGCTTGAAGCAATTAATGGTATAGATTGAACTGTTGATGTTACGTCTCTTAAAGCATAAAGTTTTTTATCAGCTGGAACAATTTGATTTGTTTGTCCAATAATTGAAATACCATGTTCTTTAACTTGTTTAATAAACTCCTCTTCACTTAAAAATACATTAAATCCTGGTATAGATTCAAGTTTATCTAGTGTCCCGCCAGTGTGACCTAAACCACGTCCTGACATTTTAGCAACAGGTACTCCGCAAGCTGCTACAATAGGCGCAACTGATAATGTTGTTTTATCACCAACACCACCTGTTGAGTGTTTATCCACTTTAATACCTGGAATAGAAGATAAATTAATAACATGTCCAGAATTCATCATTGACTTAGCTAAAATAGCAGTCTCTGCCGCAGTCATGCCATTTAAAACAACTGCCATTAAAAATGCAGATATTTGATAGTCAGGAATTTTATTATCAACATAATTTTTGATTAAAAATTCGATTTCTTCACCCGAAAGTTCTTTTTTTAATCTTTTTTTCTCCAATATGTCTACTGTTCTCATTTTATTTCACCTGTGTTAAAGCTAATTTAATCATGTCATTAAATGCTTTTTCTCTTTGTTCTGGAGTTGTTTCTTCATGTGTAACTAAGTTATCAGAAACAGTTAGTAAACAAGCTGCTTCTTTATTAAGAACTTCAGCATTTGTGAATAAAGCAAAACTTTCCATTTCAACACAATATGCATCGCTCTCTTTAATTCTTTGTTCCAAAGGAACAATTGAGTAAAATGCATCACTTGAATGAGTTCTTGCAATTTTAATATTGATATTATGTTCCTTGCTTGCTTTTTCAATAGATTGGTTTAATTTAGAACTTGGTAAAGCGACTTTTTCATCTTTTCCAAGAACCAATTTTCTAAATGTTGAGCTGTCTGCATATGCATCCTTAACTAAAACTGTTTCAAACAATTTAGCTTCCTTTGTGTAAGCTCCTGTTGAGCCTACTCTAATAATTCTATCTACATCATAGAATTTGAATAATTCATATGAATATATACCAATTGAAGGGCAACCCATACCTGAGCCAGCAATTGTTACAGGTTTTCCTTTATATGTACCTGTAAACATGAACATATTTCTAATTGAGTTAACTTTTTTAAATCCTGGATCTAAAAAAGTTTCGGCTATATATTTAGCTCTAAGTGGGTCTCCTGGCATCAAAACTGTTTTAGCTATATCTTCTTTTTTAGCATTTATATGTGGTGTCATATTTTCTCCTTTTATAAAACCTATTTTTATTTTTTTAAATATTTTTGAACTTTAAAATTTTATCACACAATGCCCATTAATTTCGCTCATAAGAAATAAAGCGTAAGCTCAATACTATGCAAAAAAATACCATTTTTAATTTCACAATATATATTTGTTTTTAGCATAGTTATAGAGCCTTATTTTCTAAAAAAACTTTTTTATAGGCTTTTTGGAATAAATATTTGCAATTTACCATAAATTGCTTTTACAAAAAAACATTGATAATTTCTAGCATTAAGTATTAATTTCTAAATATTAAGCATTAGTAATATAATAACCATATGTTATATAGTTCATAACATGATTTTTAGTGTTTTTTCAAGAAAAAACAGGGAGCTTAAATGGAGAGCAAGTTTTACAAAATATTTTTAAAAATATTCTGAATCTACACTTCAATTTTAAGCGTAATTTTTGTAAGTTTTTATTACTATATAAAACTATCATTACTATTAGGTTTTTTGATTGGCTCGCAATCATCAAGTATATTGTTTGAAATTAGAAACTTTTTTACATCTAAGGCTTTGCAAAAGACAAAACATCCAGCTAGAACTCTATCTTTTTTAGGATTTATAATTGGTCTTGCTTTAATAGCCGCTGTAACTATTATTTCAATTTTCATAAACCATAATTCAAATCAAATCTTTTTATTGAATGAAAAACTTAATAAAGTTATATATCCAATAAATCTTTTTGCATTTTTATTCGGAATACTAACAACACCAATATCTATAGTAATTTCAGTTTTAATTTTAAGAAAGGGTGTAAATAATGGAAAAGATTAGTAAACATTTATTCGATTGAAATCAACCACAATTATTTTCATTAATAGTAACAATTACTATCATTCTAGTTGTTTCATTAATTATCTTTTTCAAAGTTAAAAAACAAGACCCTTCCAAAGCACCATCAGGCATTCTTCTGGTTGCTCAAGGGTATGTTTCAATAATTGATAAAACCTATTATGAATCTACAGAAGGTAAAATAAAGGGCGGAAGAATATATATATTCGCTTTAACTACTTTTTTACTAGTTGGAAATATGGTTGGTCTTTTAGGTTTAGAACCAATTGTAACTTCATATAGTATAGCATTTACATTAGCATTAATATCATGACTAGGAATATTTGTTGTAGGTCTAATATATAAGAAAATCAGCTTTTTTAAAAAGTACTTAAACCCAATTGATTTAGTCGGGCAAGTAGCACCCTTGATTTCACTTAGTTTCCGTATTTTCGGAAACATTATTGGTGGAGGAACAATCGTCTATTTAGTATATACACTATTTGGATGACTATGAACACTGCTACCAGGTAATGGGGAATCTTTCTTCTGATTTGCACCAATAGTAACACCATTCTTACACATGTATTTCGATATTTTTGGAGCAGTTATTCAAGCTCTTGTGTTCACATCTCTTACAACTGTATATTGAGCAAATGAAGCAGAAATACAAGATAAAAAAAATAAAGATAGTAAAGAAACAAAAGCAAAAATTATTAACCCAAACAAAAATATATATTAATTAAACATTACGGAGGAAAAAATATGGCAGCAGACGCAAATACATACAAAGCAGGATTAGTAGCAATTGGTATTGGTATAACAATGCTAGGTGCTGTAGGTACAGGTTTAGGACAAGGTTATGCGGCGGGTAAAGCAGCAGAAGCAGTAGGGCGCAATCCTGAAGCAGCAAGTAAAATTCGTTTAATGATGTTGATCGGACAAGGTGTTGCTGAATCAGCAGCTATTTATTCATTAGTTATTTCAATTTTATTACTTTTCGTATACTAAAATTTTATGAGACAAGATTTAGCGGAAAAATTTGAGAAAATATTCCCTTCTATTTGAATGATGCTAGCAACATTAATTGCTCTAGCAATAACTGTTTTAATTTTGACTTTCTTATTGTATAAACCAGTAAAAAAATCAATTAAAGATAGACAAGATTTAATCCAAAAAGAAATAGATCATTCAATAGAATTGAATAAAAAATCAGACGAAAAACTTTATTTAGCAAATTTAAAACTAGATATGGCCGGTTCTGAAGCTAACAATATTGTTAAAAATGCTAAAGTAGAAGCTGAAAAAGTAATTATTGATTATACAAATAAGGCTAAAACTGAATCTAAAAGAATGATTGATGAAGCCAAAATTTTAATTAATAAGGAACATCAAGCTCTACTAGAAGACCAAAGAAATCAAATAGCTAAAGCAGCAACGGAACTTTCACGCAAAATTCTCGCAAGAGAAGTTTCTAAAAAGACTGAGAGTGAACTTATAGACGAGTTCCTTAAAGACTAATGTACTCAAAAGCTAATGCAGAAAGTTATGCTCTAGCACTATTTGAATTATCAAAAGAAAGTAATAATGTTTTACAAATGCATAAACTAGCTAGCGGTTTGTTTAACGCTATTAAAAACGAATATAAATTAATAAATATTATTTCTAATACAGAAATAAGTAAAGAAAAACGTTTCATATATATTGAAAAAATATTTAATGATATTAAAGATTCTGAATTATTAGTCAAATTTATCAAAATTTTAATTGAACAAAATTTAACTCACATCCTTAATAGAATATTGATTCAATTCTTGAAACTATCAAATGAAGAATTACATATTAAATATGCCAAAATTTACACAGCTTTTGAATTAAGCTCAACTAAATTAGAAAAAATTAAACAAAAACTTGAAAAAAAATTTAACTGTAAGATCGATCTTCATCACATTATTAAAAAAGAATTAATTTCTGGTTTCAGAATTGAAATTGAAAGTTTAATTATTGAAAACTCTATAGATTCTGATTTAAAAAAACTTGAATTTTTAATTACAAAAAAGGAGCTTTAGATGTCAAATATTCATGATATATGCGCAATAATTAAAGAACGAATAAGAAACTTTGATGCGCAAAAAATAGATTGTTCAGAAGTAGGTAAAGTAATTACTATAGGAGATGGTATTGCCTTAGTTTCTGGTTTAAATAATGCTAAAAATGGGGAAATTATTGTTTTTGACAATGACACCTATGGTTTAGTTCTAAACTTAGAAGAAGAGGTAGTTGGTATTGGTCTTTTTGGTAATGCTAATTCTATTAAAGAAGGTGATGAGTGTCATAGAAGTGGCGAAATTATTTCAATTAACGTTGGTGATGAGCTGATTGGTAGAGTTGTTAATTCTCTTGGACAGCCAATAGATGGTAAAGGTCCTATCAAATCAACTAATAAACGTGAAATATTTAAAGTGGCTCCCGGAGTTATGACTCGGAAAGAAGTAAATCAGGCTCTAGAAACAGGTATTATCGCAATAGATTCAATGATACCTATTGGTAAAGGTCAACGTGAATTAATTATCGGTGACCGTCAAACTGGTAAAACAGCTATTGCAATAGATACTATAATTAATCAAAAAGGAAAAAATGTTAAATGTATCTATGTAGCAATTGGACAAAAAAATTCAACAGTTGCTCAGATTGTTAACAAACTAGAAGAAACAGGCGCAATGAAATACACAACAGTATTAGTTTCAGGAGCAAGTGAATTAGCGCCTCAACAATATATAGCTCCTTATGCTGGAGTTACAATTGCTGAAGAATGAATGTCAAAAGGTGAGGATGTATTGATAGTTTATGATGATTTATCAAAACATGCTGTTGCGTATAGAACACTTTCTTTATTATTAAGAAGACCACCGGGACGTGAAGCTTACCCAGGGGATGTTTTCTATTTACACTCAAAACTTCTAGAAAGAGCTGCGCGTGTTACTCAAGATTTTGGTGGAGGTTCAATTACAGCATTGCCAATTATTGAAACTCAACAAGGCGATATTTCAGCTTATATTCCAACAAATGTTATTTCAATAACCGATGGTCAAATTTTTACTAGAGAAAACTTGTTTAACTCAGGACAAAGACCTGCTGTTGATGTTGGATTTAGCGTTAGTCGTGTAGGTTCAGCTGCTCAATTTAAAACTATGAAAGAAGTTTCATCTTCATTAAAACTTGAATTAGCTCAATATAATGAAATGTTAGCTTTTGCCCAATTTGGTTCAGACTTAGATGACTTAACAAAAAGCATTTTAGCTCATGGAGCAAAAGTTTATGAAATTCTTAAACAAGAACAATTTAAATCTATTGATCAAATTTCACAATCAGCAATTCTTCTAGGTGTTAAGGAAAAAATCATTAATCCTCTTCCACAAAACACAATGAAAAAATACCGTGACAATATTATTAAATACTTTAATGAAGATAAAAAAGGTATTGAGTTATCAAAACAAATCGTTAAAGATAATTATAAATTTAATGATCAAACAAAATTAGAAATGATTAAAGCTATTGTTAATATTGTTAAATCAATTATTTCATCTTTGGCTCACTATAATGAAAGTGAATATTTTCCTATCCCGGAAAAATATAGAAACCTAAATTAAATATGTCAAGTTTGCAAAATATAAAAGGAAGAATAGGAGCAGTTAATTCCATTAAAAAGATTACTCATGCGATGGAATTAGTCGCAACTTCCAAACTTAAAAGAGCTAAAGAAGAATACCAAAATGTTTTTTCTTATGAGGAAAAAGTAAAAACAACAATTTCTAAAATATTCAAATATATTGATAAAGAAGAACTAGACTCTATTTATCAAGAAAAAATAGATAATCCGAAGGTACTAAACATAATAATAACTGCCGATTTAGGACTGGCGGGAAGTTATAATTCTAATGTAATAAAATTAGCTAAAATCTCTATAAAACCAAGCGATAAATTAATTTTATTAGGTGTTAAAGGTATCAATACTTTTGAAAATCACAATAAAGACCAAATAATATCTCAATACAAAATAAGCGAAAACCAAAATGCAGATTTGCTTGTAGAAAACATTGTTAAACAGTGTTATGAACTATACGAAAATAAAGAGATAGATATATTCAATGTAATTTATACAAAATATATAAATAATCTAATCCAAGAAGAATGCAAAGAACAACTTTTCCCAATAGATTATGCTGAAATAAAAAAAATCGCTGAAAATGACAATAGTCAAAAAATTAAGGTTTTAGAATTTGAACCATCAGCTCATGTAGTATTTAATGAATCTATACCTTTCTACTTAAATGCTAAACTAAGCTTAATGCTTGCATCCAGCCGTTTAAGCGAATTAGCATCGCGCAGAAACGCAATGGAAACTGCAACTGACAATGCAAATGATTTAATTAACGACCTACAATTAGATTACAACAGAAAGAGACAAAGTAACATAACTCAGGAATTAAATGAAATAGTTTCTGGAGCAGAATCTGTCTAAAAGGAGATAATAATATGCCAAAAGTAATTAACGAAAAGAAAAAAGACCCAGCTAAAAAAAGAGTAAATAAATCAATAGCTAAATCTAGTTTAGATAAAGCCAGAAAAAAAGATATAGTTGAAGAAGTGGGTGTAGGTAAAGTTATTCAAATTATGGGACCCGTTGTTGACATACGTTTTTCAAAAGGAGCATTACCATCATTAAATAATGCATTAATAATAAAAAATGGTGATGAAGATGTTGTTGTTGAAGTATCTCAACATATTGGTGATGAAACAGTTAGAACTATTGCTATGGTTTCAACAGATGGTTTAGCCAGAGGTCTTGAAGCATTTGACACCGGAGCACCAATCAGTGTCCCGGTTGGAAATAATGTTTTGGGAAGAATGTTTGATGTTCTAGGTAAACCTATCGATTTAAAACCTTTCCCAGAAGATGCTTTAAAAATGCCAATCCATGCTAAAGCGCCAACCTATGAAGAACAAAAATCAGTTAGTGAAATTCTAGAAACCGGTATCAAAGTTATTGACTTACTAATTCCATATGCAAAAGGTGGGAAAATAGGTTTATTCGGTGGTGCTGGTGTTGGTAAAACAGTTTTAGTTCAAGAATTAATTAATAATATAGCTACCCAACATGGTGGGTTATCTATTTTTGCGGGTGTAGGTGAAAGAACAAGAGAAGGTAATGATTTATACCACGAAATGAAAGCTGCTGGTGTTTTAAATAAAACAGCTCTTGTCTTCGGACAAATGAATGAACCTCCTGGAGCTAGAATGAGAGTAGCTCTTACTGGATTAACAATGGCCGAATACTTCCGTGATAAGCAAAATCAAGATGTTCTACTATTTATAGATAATATTTTCCGTTTCACTCAAGCAGGTAGTGAAGTTAGTGCACTTCTAGGCCGTATGCCTAGTGCAGTTGGTTACCAACCAACATTAGCAACAGAGATGGGTCAACTACAAGAAAGAATTACCTCAACTCATAAAGGTTCAATCACTAGTGTTCAAGCTGTTTATGTCCCAGCTGATGACTTAACAGACCCGGCTCCAGCTACAACATTTAACCACTTAGATGCAAAAACAGTTCTCGACAGAAATATTGCAGCTTTAGGAATTTATCCAGCAGTGGACCCACTAGAATCATCATCTAGATTACTTGATCCACTTGTAGTAGGACAAGAACACTACGATACAGCTCATGATGTTGTTTCAATACTTCAAAGATTCAAAGAATTACAAGATATTATTGCTATTTTAGGACTTGGAGAATTAAATGATGAAGATAAATTAACTGTTGCTCGTGCTAGAAGAATAAGAAACTTTTTATCGCAACCATTTACAGTTGCTGAAAAATTTAGTGGTAAAAAAGGCCAATATGTAAAACTTTCAGACACAATTAGAAGTTTTAGAGCTATTTTAGATGGAAAATGTGACAAATACCCTGAAGAATTATTCTTATATGTAGGTTCAATTGATGATGTAGAAGCTAAATACAACGAATATTTAAAAAATAAAGAAAATAAAAATAAAAAAGAAGAAGCAAATAAAAATAACGAACAAGAAAAATAAAAGAAAGTAAGTGATTATTATGGAAGCTAAAACAACCCATTTAACAATAATGACTTCATCAAATCTTTTCTTAGATGAAGATGTTAGTCAAGTTTATCTAAAAACTAAATATGGTGGTGCTATAACTATTTTGCCAAATAGAACACCTATATTTAGTATTATCGACGTTTGTAAAATGGAAATTAATCGAAAAGGCGAAAAAGGATACAAGGCATGCTATATCGGAAATGGCTTCGTTTATGCTAATTCGAAAGAAGTACAAATAATCACTAACGATATTATTTTCGACCAAAATATTGATATTGAAAAAGCTAAGAGAGATAAAGAAATAGCTCTTCAAAATATTGAAAAATACAAAAACACTAAAAAAGAAATTATCTTTGAACAAAAATTAAGAAAAGCTATTAATAAAATTAATATATATAATAATAAGTAATGTTTTATTATCTAAAAGTAAATACTACAAATACATTAATTTAATTTATATAGACAATAAGATTAAAAAAGGAGTTAGATATGGATTCAGGATGAATTACATGAGTTATTTTAGGGGCTGTGATAGTTGTTTTAGTAATTATGTTTACATACACAGGTCTAAAAGACATGGTTAAAAAAAGAAAAAGAATCAAAAGAGAAAAAGAATTAGCAATTAAAGCTGAAAAATATGCACTTGAAATATTTTTAAAGTTAGATTATCTAATTATAAAAAATCAAATGCTAATTGATGAATTCGAGCCTTCTATTGGTAAATATAAAATGTCTGAGATAACGGATGTGCCACGTAATTACCTATTAGAATTGCAAAAAACTGAAGACTTTAAAGAATTGATAATTGCTAGTCATGATGTTGATGAATTATTAAAAATATACATATCATATCGTGACTCAAGAAGTACAACATGAAAAAGTTCTTTAAAAGACTTAGAAAAAATTATCCAAAAAAGAATAAATGCTCAAAACTTCTTAATTTCTCCAGATCATATTAACTCAATTAAAGCTGAAATTGACGAATATTATCAAAAACAATTAGATAAAAAAGAAGAATAAATATGAACCTACCAAATAAATTAACATTATTAAGATTAATTCTTGTTGTCCCTTTAATTATTACTTTTATCGCTTTTGGTATTCTGTTTAAAAAATATAATATAACTAATAGCAATGGCTATCTTGAAAATGGACATGAATTATATGGGAGAATATTATTAAGCATAATTTTAATAATATTTGTTGTGGCAATGATTACCGATTTTTTTGATGGATATACAGCTCGTAAAAATAATCTAGTTACAAGTTTTGGTAAACTTTGAGATCCATTAGCAGATAAAGTTGTAGTAACTTCGACAATGATTTTTCTAGCAGTTTTTAAATTTATACCTTTTTGAATTATTATTATTTATGTGCTTAGAGATATTATTGTTGATGGCTGCCGTATTTCTATGGCCCAATTTAAAATAGATGTTTCTGCATCAATATTTGGAAAAATGAAAACACTATTTCAAACAATTGGCATCATTACAATTTTAATAGTTGCAATTGTGATTCCTTATTATCCGGAATATCTAGTAAATATAGCAAAAGAAAAATTTACCCAAGAAATTTATGGATATTTAATGATTTATTCAATTAATTTATTTATTTTAATAGGACTATTCTTTAGTATCTACTCAGGAATTCTTTATATTAAAAAAATAGCTCCTCATTTACAAGTCAAATAGTTATTTAAACCAAATAGCTAAAATAAATACAAGCAACGTTGCTATTGCAACTAATGCACTGGATAATGTTCAAACAATAAGAGATGATCCAATCATCTTTTTTTTGTTAGCTTTAATTTGAGATTTCTTTAAGGATGTAACACACTCCACCGCATCATGAAAAAGAGCTTTATGTTGATAAAAATCCATTTTTTGAATATCATCTTTATCATATATTTTTATATTTTCTAATTCATTTAATGTTGTTCTTGAGACATCTTTAATTCTATAATCGGATAAAATATTTTGCTCAATAGTTTTTCTCATCTTTTTATTGTCTTTAAGTTTATCATTTTCTTTGTCTTTTGTATTCATTGCTAATTCCTTAATTATTATATAAATAATGTCTATATCTTACAACATCTTATTAATACATAAAGTAAGTAGATATATTTTTATATTTTATTTTATCTTCAAAAAAATTCAATAAAAAAATGGTGGAGATGACGGGAGTCGAACCCGTGTCCACACACCAAACAAATATTAACACTTCTTACAGTTTAGTTTATTTTTGGGATCATCCTAAAGATTAAAATAAACAGAATGTCTTTAGGATTTGCATCTTTAATGTCCTCTAAGTAAATGATGCATTTACTAAAGTAAGTCTCTGAACCGAATTAATATAATGAGACAATTATACTAATCCACTTGTATGCTATAACTAAGCAAAAACAAGGTTTGATTGCAATTTGTTAGCGATTGCAAACGCTGGAAGATTAATTTCTTCCTTGTTTTCTTTATCTTTTGCAAGTATAAAGCCTAGTAGTAATTATGGTCTACTACACCACTGATGTTAATACCACCCGATGCATGTCGAATCCATTACATCCCCTTTTTTTATAAATTATATTTTATATTTTAATATACTTTATTAATATGATAAAAAATAAAAAATTATTAATTGAAAACAATGTCAGCTTACTATCAACAAGCGATACTAAAGAATCAGTATTTATTCCTAAAATGGAATTTGAAAACAAGTCATCATCTCTATTACTTTGTGATAAGAGTGATTTTTTGATTAAAAATTTTGAAAAAAACATAAAAAACAATAATTCAATTATTACTTTTTTTGATAATGAAAACAATAACATTATTTTAAATAGCAATGACAATAATAAAATATTTAACAAGGTATTATTTCAAAGCCTTAATGAAATTGAATTAAATAATGATATTAATTTTTTATTTCTTGAATACAATGAACTTTACAAAAATTTTAATATTGATCCAAAAGAAATTAAAGACATTTGATCAACATTAAGAAAATTCAATCCTATAATAAAAAATTCATACTTTGATATTTTAAAATCTCATCAAAGTTCACTTACAATTATCTTTAATGACTATACTCGGGAAATTAATATTTTAAAAGCTAATTTGTCTTTTTTAGACAATGAAAAAATTGATGACTTTGAAAAAAAGACTTTAAACTTTTTGTCGTCAACTAACAAGGTTCTTTTTGACATATATAAGGAATTTCTTGGAAAATTCAATAATTACAAGACATATACTCTTGGCAGTGTTGACTATTTTGGAGACGAAAAAATTAAACAATTGAAAATGGACCTATTCTATTTAAATCAATTAAAATTAAAAACTAAAAATATTTTTAAACAAGAACTATTGCTTGAAAATACTCACAGAAATATTGAAAATATTAAAGATATACAGCATGAAATTATTGATAATAATTTAAAAACATTTAATTACATAATAAGTTGATATAAAAAAGACAATAAAGTAAAAGAAGCTACAATACAAAACCTTAAAAAAAACAGTCTAGAATATGAACTATTTATTAAAAAAATTGAAACTCAAAAACATGCATATAAACTTCTACGTAAGGTTAAAAATAAAATTCTGCTTTTAGATGAAAAGGAGATATTTAAACTAAAAGACAATATAGATTTTTATATTAAATTATTTATTTATAACAACTTAGCTTCTATAAATTGTTCACTAAAAAACTTCAGCATCAAAAAAATAAGATCAACTATTAAAAAAGAATTTGATTTTGGCTTCGACCAATATATTGCTCTATCAAATAATAAATGGGATAAATTTAAAGAATTACTTAATAAAAATAATAAAGAAATTTATGAACTTAAGAAAAACACTATTTTTGTATCTAAAGCTGAAAATTACGATAAAAAAACTAGTGTTATTAGTGAAAAAATATATGAATTGGAAAATGAATACTTTTGAAAAATAGAAAATACTATATTTAAATTAAATGCCAAGTTAAAAGATGATCCATTCCTAAAAAAAGCTTCAGGAGATATTTCAAAGAAATACACTTACATTAAAAAAACTGTCAAAGGATTTATTAGTTTTTTCCAAAGAAGCTTCAAACCAAAAGGTGACTATAGTGCTATAAGCAAGCTAGCTAAATCTGTTTTTATTAGAATCAAATCACTATTAGATAATTATTCATTTGTTATTGATTATTTCACAAGATCGCATAACTTTTTATTTAATAATAAAAAATATAATGAAAAAGAAATTATAGGATTTATTACAATAAAAAGACTTATTGAAGTTTTTGATAAATCATCAATATCGATTCAAAGCATTATTAAAAAGTCATCCGAGTTTTCAAAAATTAATAAATTAAAAATTAAATTGTTATCTAACATAGTTAAAAAACCTGATGTTTTATTTATAGTTGATGATAATAAAGATATAGATTTAAATCTAATTAATGAGTTCTTAAGAGTTGCATCAGAATTATGTGAACAAAGTAATATAACTTATATTTTTATCACCGATAGAATAGAACTTGTAAATAGAGAATTTGATAAACTATTTTATTTTTATGAAAACAAACTAATTGAATACGGGGACTATAAATCTGTTTTAAAAAAACCATTTACTCAAAATCTTAAAAATTTGACTACTAGAAGAGACTTGCCGATAGAGGACTTTTATAAAAATAGCAGTTTTCTTTTAAGTTCGCCATACGATATTTCTAATTCTCATTTTGTATGCGTTCCGTCATCTTATATAAAAAATAGACTTAATATGGAAGACAGCGCAAGCACAGAGGTTGTTTTTGAAAGTGAGACTATGAATTCTACAATTGAAACAGCCATTTCAGAAATGACAAATGTTTTTGATGGTATAAGTGTGTTTATTGATAAAGAAAAAGCTTCGGCTAATTCAAATAAATTAATTGAAAATTATGACAAATGAATCAATGATGAAGAAACACAGTCAATAGATATTGATGCTAATAAAAAAGACATTTTCTAAAAAAACTGCCCAAAAGCAGTTTTTTAATTCATTATTACATAGGGGAAATTATCTATTTTTAATCGGTCTGCTAATTGTTTTAATTCTGGATCAATATTTCTATAACCACCGTTTGCTGTAGAAAACTCTTTCCATTCTTTAAGAAGAAAATTAATTCTATGTGGATAAATATTTTTATTTATTATACTGTGTTCGCCTACCTTATTGCCTACGTATGGATCATCTCATGTACAGTCTACAAATAGATTTTTTCCATCCACAACAACCATATTTCAAGCATGAGGTTGGGGACTATTAAATTTATTACCTGCGTCACCATATACGTATCATGATGGTATATTTAAAAATGTCATAAATTTTTGGAACATTCTGGCATATCCCTCACAAACAACTTTTTCTCCTGTGACAAATCTATAAACACTTCTAATTGAATTTTGTAAACTAGTATTATTTAGTTCATAAGAATCAGTATATTCAGTATTGTCGACAATTCAATTGTGAACAGCACTTATTTTTTGTTTTAGATTAAAGTTTTTTGAAATAATTGTTGGTATTACTTTTAAAACTAATTCATTAACTTGCTTTTCTTCATTATAATTTTTAGTTCTATATCTAAATCTTATATTTTTATCATAAATTGATTTTCAAGCAACATCATTATAATAGTTAGATCCGTTAGTTAATTCATACATTCTAGCATCAAAGGCTATTCAGTTATTTTTACTAATTTGACTATATAAAGACTCTTTAATATTTAATGAATAATATGACTCATTTTTATCATCAATAATAAAAGCATTGCCGTAATAGATATCTTTTCTAAATTTAACTACTTCTTCTCTAGTTAGTTTAGAATTCTTAGGAAGAATTACTTTATTTATATTAAAGATATCTAAATCTTCTTCTTTAACAACCAATTTATCAGATTCATCAAATGTTAAAGATAAATCAAATTCTAAAACTTTTAAATAGTCGAATAATTGATCGATGTATGTTGAATAATAATTTTGATTTGAACCGAATGTTTTATAAGTTACTAATTGTCTAATAGCACCTTTTATAATAGGTGTTGAATTTGCCATAGGACCACTATTTAATCCACTATCATAACCTCAATAATTATTTATAAAATTTTCTACGGTTTTTAGTCTCTTTTTAAAATTAATATTTTTTGACCTTATACCACCCATTTTGTCATAAGCTTCAGGAATTAATGATTTAAATTTTGTTCAAACAATTTGAAGTTTTTTAGCAATTTCTTTATCATTTTTATTATATATATGATTTATTTGTTCGTCCGTTATATTTTTAGAACCAATCAAATTATCAACTATTGAAGTCATACGAGCTTTAGCAATATTGTTAGATACTGTTAGACTATTTATTTCATCAGAGTCACTGACTTCATTTTCTTTTGCTTTTTCATAATTAGAATTACACAAATTAAACTGTTTGAAAAGAAATTCATAGTCTTTAAAGATATCTTCTCAAGGTAATGGTAATTGTGATTCATATGCAATTATTTTATCGTTTATATCTTTTGCATATTTTTCGAATTTGATTACATCTGATGGAACGTATTTATTTAATTCCTCTTTTTTATAGGCGAACTCCTTTCTTAATATCTTAATTTGTTCTTTAATGAAATTAAACTTGGAAGAAGAAACATTGTAAATCATTTGTTTAAGAATATCAATTGTTATTTGACTTGGCTTCTTAGAATTTAGTTCTATATAAATTTGAATATATTTTTCTAATTCATAGATTAATTCGGATTGTTGCTTTCTAGTGAAATATTTATAAAAACTGTTATCTTTTCTAAGATTAAATAAATCCACCTTAAGCATGTCTTTTTGTTCATCTATAGCTTGAATAGAATTAGTAATTTCTTTTAATAAATTAATAGCTTCTTGTATATCTTTTAATTCACTATTTTCATCTAGATAAACATTTTTTGCAAAATTAAAATTATTATTAAAAGTAGTTTTTAATTCAATACTATATAAAACAATATCCTGAATTCTGTCCAATTCCTTTTCAACATCATTTAATAAAGTCTTCAATTCTTTTTTACTATCGCCAATAGAAATTTTTTCATCAACTTCTTCAGTTTTAGATTCTTCTTTTTTTGGATCATATCTTAAATTATTAAAGCAAGAAACGGAAATTAATGGTGCAGAAAATATACCTAAAACACTGCCTATATGTAAAATAATTTTTCGTTTTTTAATACCCATTATTCGCTTCCCTTCAATATTTATGTATTGTAATTTTACAATATTAAATTTTATATTTTTATAAATAAATAAGTTGAAAAAGAAAAAAATATTCCTTTTTCATAGAAAATTCTTATACAATAGATTAAAAATATGCATAAAGCTCTATAAAAAAGGAATATTTGCAAAATTTTCTTAATTTCAAATATGAACAAAGCTATTTTAAAATTATGTAAAAAACAACTAAATCTTAAAAACTATGAGAATGTTCATGGAATGATAATACAAGTGCACATAACACAATACCTATAAAGAACATAAGCATAACTCATCTAAACAATTTCTTATCATGGTGAGAATGAAAGAACTCGGGTAGGAATTCAACAATAGAAGTGAATAAGAATATTCCAGCAACTACTGCACTAATAAATGATCTAACTTGCCAAATGCTAGTAATTACATGACCAAAATAAATACCTATTAACATTAAGGGAATAAATAGAAGAATAATTCCGATTGAAATCAACATGGCTTTTCATCTTGAAATTCCCATTTCTCTTTGTCTATAATAATAAATTATCTCTTCTGGTATCAAATGAAGAATAAATGAAATTAAAAATGCAATACTTAAACTAGAACCTTCGCCATAAAATAATTGATTTAGATTATATCCAATCAAAATGCCTGCAGGGATTCTATGAGCCAAAATTAATAATAAGGCAACTACTTTTAATTTAGGATCATTAACCTGATGTTGTTTATCGATTTTAGTTTTGTGATCTGGCCCTAATTTAAGTTCATCATGCATTGCACCATGATCATGTGCTATTTCATGATTGTGAATAAAAATGGCTGCAAATTTATCATTTTTAACTCTAGTTCTAGAAATTGCCTTTATTGTTTTTCTTAAACCAAAGGCAAATAATAAACCAGTAATTAAACCTCCACAAACTAAAATAATATTTCACGTATAAACTGTTAGCTTAGGATGCTTTAATCTAAAATCATATCCATTAATTGAACTAATTTCCAACGATTCGCGCAAAAAACCAAATGTGGCAAGAATTATAAAAAACCCTGTTACAAATGAATATAGTAAGGCATTTCCACGAGGACTTAACTTGCTTTTAAATAAAGGAAAAATTGTTGTTACAAAAATAGGAATTAAAAGTAAAAACATTGATGCAATAAGAACTAATATAAATTTAGCAAGTTCTTCATTGCCGTTTGAAAAATTTTTTAAATTATTTATAAATGTTTCCATACATTTCTTTCTACACAATTAATTATTCACAAGTTTATTATTTTATAAAATTAATAATGTAAATATTTAATAAACCAAGTATACAAGTATATGTGAATATTAGTATTAATATAATAAACTAAAATTTATTTATTATAATTAAAATAATTTTATTAATTAAGTATAGAGGTAAACGAATATGAATTGTAAAACAGCTATCTATCCAGGATCTTTTGATCCTATTCATGAAGGACATATCGCTGTAATAGATAAGGCTCTAAATATTTTTGAAAAAATCTATGTTATTGTTTCAATTAATCCAGATAAAGAAAATTTAGCTAACATAGAAAAGCGTTATCAATATGTTAAAAACAAATTAGCGAAATATAAACAAATAGAAGTACTAATCAATAAAAATGAATTAATTGGAAATCTAGCTAAAAAATTAGATGTTAATTTATTAATCAGAAGCGCTCGAAATAACACTGACTATTCATACGAATTAGAATTAGCGGCTGGAAATAATGCTGTTAATCCAGATTTAGAAACAATACTCATAATTCCAGATTATGACATGATTGAATATTCATCAACCCTATTAAGACACAAGAAAAAGTTAGGAATAAAATAAAATGTGAAAATTTGAAAAATCAGCTCTTAAACCCGAAACATGAATTTTTAATAATGAACTTAATGTTTGCTTTTGAGGAAGATCAAATGTAGGGAAATCATCATTATTAAATGCTGTTACGAATCAAAAAATTTCTTTTGTTTCAAAAACACCAGGTAGAACGCAGCTAATTAATTATTTTGTAGATATTAACAATAAAATAATTGTCGATTTACCGGGCTATGGATTTGCACAAATGTCAAAAACTAAAATACTTGAAATGAATAAATATGTTGATCTCTTTTTAAAAAATAAAAATATTAGTAAACATCTTTTCCTTCTAATTGATTCTAGAACAGGAATTACAAAAAATGATTTATCTAAAATTAACTTTTTAGAAAAGGAAAAAATACCTTACGATGTAATATATACTAAACTTGATAAATTAAATCAAAAAGAAAAATCTTCATTAATAAAAAAACACGATTTTCTTTTAAAAGAAGAAATAATAAATTCAAATGTTCATTATTTTTTAGTTTCGAGTGAAAAAAATATAAATATGAATGTTTTGGTACAATTTATAGATAACATTTTATATAGTGATATAAACAAAAAAATAGATACAACGATTGAATAGGGGAATATAAATGATGAAAAAGAAAATTATTTTATTAAGTTTACTTTCAGGACTAATTGCAGCTAATGGTATTGGCGCAGCTGTAGCTATATCAAAATTAAATTCGAAATTAAATGCTTCAGACCAAAAAATGTTGGAAAGATATACATTTAAAGCCAAAGATAATTTTAAAGATGAGATGAAAAATCATTTAGCAAGTGAATTTTCACATTCCTCTAATTACAATATATTTAGTATTGAAAATGACAAAAACCCATTTGTTAAATTTAGTCAAAGCGGCCCTAAAAAATATTTTTGGGAAACTACTTTATTGAACCCTAATGTAAATGGTATTGACACTTCAATAATTAATACAGACTCAAATTTTGGTGATAAAAAATTTGAACTAATAAGAGATGATAAAGCACCGCTTGATATATTTGCCTCAAGTAATGGTTTAAATCGTAATTTATTATTCCACTCTTTTGCTAATGATGAAAAGGGAACACTATATCTATACGTTTATGTTGAAGATAAAGAAAATTCTAGAATTGAAAAATTTGAAGATAGAGTAAAAAAATTTGTTGCTAAAAAATTATTTAAGCTTGAAGGTTTTAAAAAATTCAATCCTAAATTGAATAATAACAAAATAACCAGATCAGAATTAAACTCATCATACTTTCAAAAATTTAATTATGAAGAATTTGATTCATTTTCACTGAAAATAACTGAAAGTAATATTCAAAACTTTATTGAAGGTTATATAAGTGAAGAAAATGAGAAAAAAATAAAAGACCTGGAAAAATTGTTGGATTCAGCAAAAACAACCAATAATGAACCAATGATTAAAAAATACTCAGAAGAAATTAAAAAACTAAAAGTTAAAAAACATTTTGAAACATTAGAAGAATTTATGAGTATTTTGCCAACTGATGCTTCAACAACAGATGTAGACAAAATAAATAAAGGAATCAGAAAGGTAAAGGATTATTTTAATTTTAAAGATATAGAACGCAGCGTATATGAAATAGATAAAGCAAAGCCTTTTTGACTTTCAACAAAGAAATCAACAATTAATGGCATATCCAGAGATGTTATTATCTTTCATTATCATCAAAAATTAGTTATTCCTACCGCCGAAGATAACGATCTTTCGCTTGTTAAAAAATATGAAATAGAAGGAACAACTGAAAAAGAAATTGTTTTTAATTGGTTCGACATGAAAAATATAGAAGTTAATTTAGTCACTGGTAAAAACCAAGAAACAAATTCTAATTATCTAATTAGTGAGATAAATCCAACCGATACTAAAACAATTACTTACAACACAAATATTAAAAATGATAATTGAAAAGAAAATGGAGAGTTATCAAAAGGTGTTTATACAGATAAAAATGGAAACATGATAATGACATTAATATTTAAAAACAATGATCTAAATGATAAATATTACTTAACATGAAACTTAAATACTTTTAATGATACATTAGCTAAAAGAGATACTCAAATTTATTCTCCATTAATTTCCTTTGATGAAAAAAATGGAAAAGCAAGATTTATGTATAAAATTAAAGAAAAACATATTTCAGATAAGAACTTTATTGAGAGTCCATTAGTTTACTATGGAATTATTGAAGTAGATAACTTTAAACACTAGCAAAAAGAGCCTTTAATGGCTCTTATTTAAACTTCTTTTAAATAAACTTAAAAACAAATAAGAATTTGTTAAAATGATAGCCCATAATTTTTATAAAATTTATTTACAAGAAAATTAAATCATTTGGAGGAACATATGCAATTATTAATAGAAAAAAGAAGTAAATTGATCGTAACCCTAGGACCAGCTAGCTCTGATTATGACACTCTTAAGAAAATGGTGCTAGCAGGTGCTACTGCTATTAGAGCAAACTTTAGCCACGGAAATAGAAAAGAACAACTTAAAAAATTTGACTTAGCAAGAAAAGTTTCAAAAGAGTTTAATGTTCCAATTTCAATTATATTAGATACAAAAGGACCGGAAATTAGAATTGGAAAAATGAGAGATGGAGCCCAAGAAATAAAAAAAGAGGCTATTATAACTTTGATAACAGATCCAAATAAATTCTCATCATTAGAAGGAACGGATAAAGAAATAGCAGTTTCTTATGATATGAGTAAGGATGTTAAACCTGGAGATCTTATCTTGTTTGATGATGGAAAATTACAAGCATTAGTTTTAGAAACTAAAAAAAATAATGTGATAATTAAGACCATTAATCAACACAAATTAATAACAAATAAACGTATCAATTTACCAGGAGTCGATTTTTCATTGCCATTTCTAAGCGAAAAAGACAAAGATGATATAGCCTTCGGCGTTAAACATGGAATTAATTATGTTGCTGCTTCTTTTGTTAACAGTGCTAAAAATGTTAGAGAATTAAGAGATTATTTAAATTCAATAGATGGTGAACATGTAAAGATAATTTCAAAAATTGAAAGTGACTTAGGAATAAAAAACATTGATGAAATTATTAGAGAAACTGATGCTTTAATGATTGCAAGAGGTGATCTAGGTTTAGAAATTAACTTTTATGATGTTCCAGTTCAAGAAAAATTTATGATCAGAAAATGTAGAGAAGCTGGTAAACCAGTTATTGTCGCTACACAAATGTTAGACTCAATGGAACATAGTCCAAATCCAACAAGAGCTGAAGTAACAGATGTTTTTTATGCCACTGAATTAGGCGCTGACTCCACAATGCTTTCAGGAGAAAGTGCAACAGGTTTATTCCCAGTTAAAACTGTTGAAGTTATGTCGCAAATTAATAAAAGAGCTGAAAACGAATTTTATAATACCGCTTATTATGATGACCAACTAGAACAAATTAGAAAAAATTCAGATAGAAATTTTGATCATTCGAGGGTTGCTTATAGAGTTGCGAATAGGGCTAGATATGGTGAATATAGATTTACAATTGTTCTTTCAGATACTGGAAGATTGCTAAGTGAAGTTGCAAAATTTAGACCCAACACAATTATCATAGGCATCATTAATGATGAAAAATTAATAAACAGTTTTGGGGTTACCTATGGAGTGTGAAACTCAGTTGATAGCAAAAAACTATTTAAAAAAATCAAACGCGATTTCAAATATGCTAAGGATGCATTGAAACCATATAATGTTGAAAAAGGAGAAAAATTCCTTATTGTTGAACAAGGAAATGTTCTAGAAATGACTGTTTAACTAGATTAACAATTTAAAGGCTGTAATGAATTTTAGTTTAAAAGTAAAAAATGAAATACTGACAAGAAATAATAATAGAATTCAAAACCTTGAATTAATCAAAGGTTTCATTTTTTCTAACGCTATTAAGGAAAATGGATATTATAAATTATCAATTAGAGGTAAAGAAGTTAGAAAATTATTCATAAATTGTCTAAAAAAAGAACACATAGAATACAAACTAAATTCAATTTATATTATGATTAAATTTGAAGATATTAATTTAGAAAAAACAATAGAGCAACCCCCATTCTTCTTTGCTGGTGTATTTGCTGGAGGAGGCAGTGTAAATAAATTAAATACACCTTCATACCATCTAGAATTAACAAGTCATTACTTAGAATATATTGACTTAATTCAAGAAAAATTAAATAAATACAGTTTTGGTTTTGTTCAAATTAAACACCAAAATAAGTATGTAATTTATATTAAGAAACACGAGAAAATATCTGATTTTTTAAAAGCTATTTTGACTTTTAATTCCTTATTTAATTTTGAAGAATCAATAATAAAAAGAGATTTTGAAAATAATGTTAATAGAATAAACAATATTGATCTAAGCAACATTAAAAAAATAATTAATTCAAATTCAAAAATCATTAATAATTTTCAATTTATAAAAGAAAATAATATGCTTGATAAATTGAAACCTAAAGAAATTGTTTTTTTTGAGTTATTATCAGAAAATAGTTCAGAAAGTTTAGTTAATCTTGTAGGTATATTAAATGAAAAACACAATATCCAAATAACGAAAAGCGGACTTTACCACTGGATTAAGAAATTGGATAAAATAGCAAATAAAATTAAATAATTTTAATGCTTTATAATAATCTATTCCTATACTTGGAATATTTTTGCTTATTACATTGCGCATTTCATAAAAGAAAAAAATAAAAAACCGTCTTCGATTTACCATTTAGTATAATTTTATTATTTAAATCATTAATGAGATTTATGATAAGAAAAAATTAATTAATTTTTTGACTAAATTGTGTTTGATTAGTTGTTTTGCCTTTAGCAGCTGTTAGTTGTAATATGTTTGGAAATGATGGCGAACATCCAAATACTAATCCTAATGTCTCTGAACCTAATCCATTGCCTAAAGATGGGACAAAACCAGATACAAATCATGAAAACAAAGATGGATATGTTTATTTTAAATCTACAAATCAAAAATATTTAAAAACTAATAATAACTATTACTTTAAAGAATTGAAATATAGACCACAAGTTGTTAAAAATGATGATTATTTAAATGGGGAATGAAAGAGATTTAGACCTAGAGTTTATTTAAATGAAAATGATTATTATATGACAAAATCTGAACTTCAACAACATAAAAATATGGATATACTAGATGAAAGATTTACTAGTGATTTAAATAGTGCCACAAGAATTTGAAACCTTATTAGGAATTTTAGTTATATGAGTATCAATAATTCAGGTGTTGAAAATAGAGGGCATATTGAGTGTTATGGCAATAATCCGATAGAGGTTCATAAAAAATTTTGAATGAGATTGAAGAGTATTTAAATGTTACATCAGCAACCGCAACTTTATCAGATAGTCAATACAATAAGGATAACTGGGACGACCATTTAGTTTATTTTGGCAAAACTAGTTGACTCGATTCAGGGAGGTCTTTTTTTGAAAAAAACTTTTTAGAGGAGCTTGAAAGTAAAGAAGGATTATATAAATACTTACTTAGTAATTGATATAAATATATGAGAACTAGTTAGAAGAGAATCGGAACCAGTTCTAGTGAGGGAAAGTTTGGAAGTTGATTTGTGTTGCCATTTAGTATTGGAACAAATAGTTTTATAAAAAATAAGTTCCCTGGATATCATTATGATATGTATGCAGGTGAAATTATTGTAAATAGCAATGAAAAAGTTAAGACAATTACGGAAGTCAACGGAAGATTACAATATAATAATTATCATTTTTTATCAAATTCATTTTATATTAGTTTAAGAATTGGACTTAATGAAATGCAAAATAAGGCTATTTATAAAAACCTTATTAAGTGATATAAAAACTTTATGAATGTAAATTATGATAAGGAATTTAATAAACGAAGTTTGATACCTGAAAGTAAAAAGATTGATTTGAAGGTAAAAGCGATAATCTTTTGAAGTTAATTTTTTAAAAAAATCAATGCTTCTTCCAGAATTTGAAGCTACATAAATTAAAAATACTACGATAGCTGAGTTATATCCTAATTACACTAATAATGATTTTGAGTATACATGAAAATAAGCTTATGATTTTCTTTATGAAGCATTAGTTCCTGTGTATGTGGCTAATGGGTGGTATATAAATGGATTAGATTATTTTGACAACAAGGTTAATAGACCAGAGTTACATGATTCATATATATATATATATGAATATGTAATTAATTATTTAAATGTAGTGTTTAAAGATAAGCTTAAAGATAAGTATGAAGTAATAATAAAAAGAAAGCTTAGTGATTATAACGACAAACAATATGAGTATAGATTCTTAGGATTTATTAAGAATTGAAATGATCAATTAGGACCGAATATGGACGAGAGTCTTATTGATAATAAGCTTTAATTGATAATTAAAATATAAAAAACTATGAATTGCACATTTATAGATAAAAAAGACTTTTTATAAAATTTAAAATATTGAAAATGAGAATGTCTCATTGTCAATACTTTTTGATATCTTTTAATATTAATAAAATAATTTGCTTAAAATAAATTGTTAATATATATAATTCTAATATGTACATAATTTGTGGCGATGAAGAATATTTTATCAATCAAGAGATTAATAAAATTATTAAGGATAATAAAGAAAAAAAACTAGAAAATTTTTATTGTGAAGAAAATGATTTAACTAATTTATTAACTCTAATAGATTCAACACCTTTATTTCAAGAAAAAAAACTATTAATTATTTATGATTTACCTTTTTTAGAAAAAACAATAGCTAAAAAAGATCTAAAAATTGCACAATTTATTATTGAAGCAATTAAAAAAAATACAGCCGATATATTTATATTTGTTAATTCAAAATTACCCTCAAAAGACAAGATTCCAGCAAATATTTTTACAGACTTTTGTCTATCAAATACAACTAATCAAACTATATTTTTAACAACTAAAAAACTTGAAAATAAGAATTTATATGATGCTATTGAGTCTATAACAAAAAAGAACGGTGGTCAAATTGAATATTCAGCAATAATTGAACTTACCTTAAAATTGTCCAACAATCTAACAATAATAGAAAATGAAATAATAAAACTATTATCAAATAGTAAAAAAATAACAAAAGAAATGATTATTGAAAATGTTGAAGAAGTTCTTGTTAAAGATGCCTTTGGATTTGTTAATTCATTTGAAACAAACGATTTTTATTTAATTTGAAAACAATACAAAAGAAAATTAAATGAAGGTGTCGAAATAACAAATTTAATTGGACAAATTTCACAATCTTTCATTTTAGCTAATCAAATATATAGCTTTTTGACAGTTGATAAAGATTTAAAAAACTTCGCTTCTGAATATAAAGTTAATCAATATAGAGCAAAGAAAATTCAAAACTTAATTTATAAACTAGGTATTAAAAAGATACAAAGCATGATAATTCGCCTTGCAAATCTTGATAAAGAAATTAAAGATGGTTTAATTGATGCTCAATTAGGATTTGAAAAATTTTTAATTAATTTTTTTATTTAAAAATAAATATAAAAAAAGCAGCCGAAGCTGCTGCATCTATAAGCCACGTTTTGTACCTTTTCAGGCGCCAACAATTTATCTAATCACTTAGTGATTTTTTTCATAAATTCAATTCTTATAGAAAAATTCCCCTACCAAAATTTGGGTTTCTAGCTCATGGAGTTTACCGCGTTTCACAATTCTCGTCTCTGTGGCACTTGTCGTCTAAGCCTAGATTTATTGGATCTAGCATGAACACTACAACCATCGCAGGTTGTGCTAGCGTGGACTTTCCTCTACTTTTAAAATAAAAGCAGCTGTTGGCCAATGCTTCTCAATTTTACTATTATTGTTTAAATTCACAATAAAAGAATTTTAATTAAAAAAATATTGACTTTATTTTTTGTCAATATTTGTTTTTAATATATTTAGGAAAGCTTCTTGAGGAACTTCAACCCTGCCTAACTTTTTCATTTTTTTCTTACCTGCTTTTTGTTTATCTAGTAGTTTTTTATATCTGCTCAAATCAGAAGCATGTAATTTGGAAGTAACATCTTTTCTATAAGCTTTAATTGTTTCACGAGCAATAATCTTAGCACCTATTGTTGCTTGAATTGGAACCTCAAAATTTTGTCTCGGTATTTCTTGTTTTAATCTTTCTGTTAAATCTCTCGCTCTAGAATAAGCATAATCTTTGTGAGTTATTATTGAAAAAGCATCTACTTTTTCACCATTAAGTAAAATATCAACTTTGACTAAATCACTTGTTTTATAGCCTATTACATCGTATTCAAATGAGGCGTAACCTTTTGTTGCACTTTTTAGTCTATCAAAAAAATCTAAAACTATTTCGGCTAAAGGCATCTCATATATCAATCTAGATCTTCTATCATCTATATATTCTAAATCAACATATGTTCCTCTTTTTGATTGACATAATTCCATAATATTACCAATGTATTCAGTAGGTAGAATTATTGAAGCTTTAATATAAGGCTCTTCAATATAATCTATTAAACCGCGATCAGGAAGCAATGATGGATTAGATACTTTTTCTACTTCACCATTAGTCTTATAGACGTTATATTCAACACTTGGACTTGTAGCAATAATACCAATTCTATATTCTCGATTAAGTCTTTCTTGTAAAATTTCCATGTGCAACATACCTAAAAAACCAACACGGAATCCAAACCCTAGGGCTTTAGATGTTTCTTGTTCTCAAGATATTGAACTATCACTTAAGGCTATTTTTTCTAAACTTTCTTTTAGTTCCATATAGTCTTTTGTATCTATTGGGTAAAAACCGGTAAAAACAACAGGTTGTTTTTTCTTATAACCTGGTAGTGGCTCTAACGCTGGATTATCAATTAATGTAATTGTATCTCCAACATTAATACCTTCAGCAGTTCTTATTGCAGCTGCTATTCAGCCAACTTCGCCAGCTTCAAGATATTCTTTTTTAAATTCTTTAGGATTTTTAACACCCAATTCAGTAACGTGAAATTCCTTATTGTTTGACATTAATTTAAATTCATCGCCAATTCTTATAAAACCTTCAAATATTCTGACCAAAAGAATAACACCTCTATATTCATCAAAATATGAATCAAAAATCAATGCTTTTAATGGTTTTTTATCATCAGCATTACTAGGAGCGGGAATGTATTTTTCAATAGCGTCTAAAACTTGTTCACAATTTAAACCTGTTTTAGCAGAAATTGCGATTGCATTATCAGTTGGAATCCCAATAACACTTTCTATCTCTTTTTTAGACCTTTCAACATCAGCGGAAGGTAAGTCTATTTTGTTTATAATAGGAATAATTGTTAAATTATTTTCTAATGCTAAATAAACATTAGCTAAAGTTTGACTTTCAATACCTTGAGTTGCATCTACTAAAAGCAATGCACCTTCACTAGCAGCTAATGAACGAGATACTTCATAAGTAAAATCCACATGACCCGGTGTGTCAATTAGGTGAAAAATATAATCTTTATATTTAATTTGAACAGCATTCAATTTAATTGTTATGCCTCTCTCGCGCTCTAAATCCATCGTGTCTAATAACTGATTATCCATATCATGTTGGCTAACTGTACCAGTTAGTTCTAAAATACGGTCAGCAAGCGTACTTTTTCCATGATCAATATGAGCTATTATCGAAAAATTTCTTATCTTATTTTTATCCATTTTCACCTTTTTCTTAATTATTTTACCTTTAAAAAGGGTAAATAATTATTATTTAATTTTAAATTAAAAGTTTCATATTACATCAAACAAAATAAATATGAATATACATTTAAATTTAAAAATTATTATATTAAAATTAAGAATGTATTTTCAAATGGAGGTTTATATGAAAACACAAATAAAAACAGGACTAACTAACACTTCGTTTCGTGAAGATGATAAATTTATTCAAGACCAAATTTTTACAGGATTCAACCATAACATTGATTATAAATTGTTAAAAAAATTTTCTTTTGTGCCAAAACTAATTAGCAATAAAAATAATCAATTAATCTGAGAATTTATTGAAGGAAACCAACCAACAAAAAGTGATGAAAATCTAGAAATAATAGCTAAACATTTAGTAGAACTACATAATTCAAATCTTAGCTTTCCAAATTCAAATCATAGAGATAGAGTTAATGAATATTTAAGAATAATTAATGAAAAAAAATTAAATGATGAATTTATAAAAAATACTATGATTTACATAAATAAAGTTTTAGATTTAATGAAAAATACAGTACCTTTACATAACGACTTGTGATTAAGAAATATGGTTAAAAACAACAATGGACAAATATTTATTGTTGATTGAGAATATGCAACAATGGGAAATAAACATTTTGATTTAGCATATTTTATAGAAAGTGCTGAACTAAATAGTGAAGAAGAAACAGTATTTTTAAAAAACTATAATGATTATGACTATAACGAAATTCAAAAGATGAAAGTTTTAGTGAACTTTTTAGTTGTAACATGAGGATTAGCTCAAAAAACAATACCTTTTGATGTAACGCCATATAAAAATAAAGCAAATAAACTTATTAGTACAATAAACTGATAAATCTTTTATTTTATAAATTTACATTTATTCACTAACCAATAATATATAATATTGTTAGATTATATATATTAAATTCTTAAGGAGAATACTACATGAATACTAAAAAAATTAAAAGAATTAAATACTCTGGTTTGATTTCAATATCATTAATTTCCACATTTTTTATACTATCAAACATACTTACTATTTTTATTCTTAAAAAACCTAATCTTTTTGAAAAATTACCTGAATTTTTTATTAAATTAATCTCAGCTTACGCAGCATTTACAACAGATTTTTTCTATCATTTATTTAAAGGCGGTTTTTCAGACTATAAAGATATTTTTAATAATGGTGATATGGCCGAAAAAGCAATATTTATTTCAGCAGCAGTCTCATTGGCTTTCCACTTACTATTTTCTCTAATTTTCTTAATAATAATAATTATAGTAATGATTAAATCATTTATTAAACACAAATTTGTAACAGGTTCATTACTTCTAATTTCATTTTTAGTTTGAATATCTAGTTTTGCATTGTTGCACTTTGGTACTCTATTTAAAATAGAATCTTTAAAATTATTTGATTGATATATACCTCTTGTCTTATGACTATCTCTAATTCTTGCATTTGTATCAGGAATAATTGGAGCCGTTTCTGAATTAGCAAGAATCAAAAAAGAAAAGAAAAGATTATATGAATCAACATATGAATTAGACAATGATCAATATGGTTTTCAATAAAAAAATGCTCCGGCATTTTTTTTAATACATACATATATATAATCAAAATATAATTAACGCTTAATTAATGAAAGAATTTTATTAGCTATTGTGTTAGACGTGTTGTAACCTATAACTTCATCCGCTGCTTCTTTTGCTTCGGCAGAAGCATTAGCCATTGCAAAGCCAAAGTTAGCTTTTTGCAGCATTTCAACATCATTTCCTGAATCTCCAAAACTAATAATTTTATAATCTTCGAGTTTTAAAATGCTTAATAAAGATTGAATACCAGTTCACTTAGTATAACCAAAAGGGTTTATATCAGTATATCTTCCATTAGTTAATGTTACACTATACTTATTATTGTAAAGATTAGCGAAAAAATTAGTATGGCATTGGGCTTCATTTTTTGAGCTACGTAATGCTACTTGAATTCATGTTTTATTTGGATCTAAAGCTTCATTTTTAAATTCTTCATCATCCAAAAGATTAATTGAACTCATGTCCATAACTTCTTCATCTTTCATTCAATCGGGACTTTGTTTATTTTTCATTCAATCAATAGAACCTGTGATTGAATCCATTCTCATAATTAAATTATGTTTGAGAGCATATGGAAAAACATCATAAAAAATATCTTTATCTACTTGACCTAGAATAATTGTTTTCTTCTTTTTAACATCGTAAATAATTGTTCCATTGGAACAGATAAAATAATCAATTCCTTTAACCAAATCTAAAATAGGCAATGCTCTAGCTAATGCTCTACCTGTGGCAACAACATTTATATACCCTTGATTATTAACTTTTTCTAGAGCATTAATTGTCTCTGAATTCATTTCATTGCCATTAAACATTAATGTCCCATCCAGATCATATGCAAATATTAGTTTTTCATTCATATGTTTTACTCCTAACTAATTAATTTTATAAGTATAAAAAATTATATAAATTTTTAATTTCGCTTGATAGATATTTTAGTTTAAATACTAAAATATGAAAAAATATAGCCAATGGCTATATTATATGAATTATTTCAGATTAAGCTTGTTTGAAGCCTTCAATAAGATTTCATGTTGTTCATGCTTCTTTTGAATCTTCAACAACTTTTAATTGTAGTTTTAATGTTCCATTTTTAGAATTTTTACTTATATTAACTGCTATAACTTTTTGATTTTGCGATAAACCAGTTACTACTAGTTTTGTTAAATCAAAATTATCTTTATTTTTGTAAATATCTTCAGCTTTTATTTCTTCTTTGCCGGTGAAATCAGCAACTATTTCCTTATTAGCAATTTTTTTGTCCAAATTAAATTTCAAAACATAGTTATCAAACTCTTTTTCACCTGTTTTGCTCTCATCAATTATTATTCTCTTTGAAGCACACTTTGCTTTATCAACTGTATTTGCATTAAAATCTTGAAGAACAACTAATGTAACTTTTACTGATAATCTATTATCAGTTTCTAATTTAGGTTTAGAAAACACGTAAACAATTTGTTCATCTGTTATGTACTTATTATTTGCAAAAAAGTATAAATTTGTTTTATTTTTCAATTTTTCATCATCAAAGTTAAAAGTTTGAATTAAAGGCTTTGTTGGCAATTCATCTTTTCATGTTTTAAGTAGTTCTTCATCTCAACAATAAAGATGGTCTATTTTTTTAATGGCTTTATTTAGTTGAGGAGCTAGATAGTTAGCTTCTTGGTTATCTTCATCAGTATCTACAAAATTTTCTAATGATAAATCAGGTTCAAAATCTTCATTATTTAAGGTTGCGGACGGTGCAAATATATCAGAAATAGGTTGTTGACCTTTCTTTATTTTCATTTCGTTTAATTTTTCAATACCTAATTTATCGAAAGTTATTTCTAGATCTTTTTTGACAACAGGACTTTCTACTCAATCAACAAACTTAGCTTCAACTGTAACAAAATATTTTTCGCCAACTTTTTTAACGCTTAAAAAGTTATAGATTAATGAATTGTCTTTCGAATCTAATCAAAATGATTTATTTGTTAATTTACCATTGTTCAATTTTTGAATATAAGTTTTGTCTTTACTAAAGAATGGTCTAATTGTTGCATTATCTTCTAAATTATCACTTATATATTTTTTTGATTTTGTTCATCCATTGAGTGTGGATTAACGCCTTTTACATAGTCGCTATCTGCAGTAACTTCTTTTTCAAAGAAAATATCACTATTACTTTTTGCAACAAGTTTAACGGTTGCTTTTATTGTGAAATTATCAATAACAACATTTGAAATTTCAGGTAAATATTGTTTATTATCGAAATCAAAAACGGCGAAATTTGGTTTATTATCAAAGTTAAGAACTGTTTTTTTAGTTATTAAATTTTGATAAGCTTTCTCATCAATTATTTTTAATTTTAATGTTGAAAATTGTTTTTCAATTTCCTTTACTGCTTTTGCTTCATTATCTAAAATTGCTTGTGTTTTCTTAAATCCTTTTATTGTATATTGTTGATTTTTAATTGACATAACATCTTCACCTTTTAGTTTTAGCTTAAAGATAATGGTTATGTCATAATAATCAACTTCTTCATTTTTAACAGCTTTATATTCAACTAATTCGTATCCGTCAGGAATTGTTTTTACAATAAGATCTATATTAGCGTCGCTTAATAATGTATCTTTTTTATTAGGATAGTCAAATGAAACTAATTTTTCATTCTTAGCTAATTCTTCTAATTTTTTTGTATATTCGCTTGTCTTAGCTTTACCTAAATTAACATCAACTACTTTATTTGATAATTTATTATCATTTACCTTATAAATACCAGCCTTAAAGGTAAAAATTATATTATTGTCTTCATTTATTTTTCAGTCAATTTTGCCACTTAATTTTACTGACCCATCACTTGATGTGTATGTAGGTTTAATTGCACTGGTTGGTTGTCAATATTTTGGAAAATTAACGCCCTCAAATTCAATTAAATATTCCTTATTAGTGCTTTTTCAATCAGGGTGTTTTCCATTTTCAACAGCAAGCAATTTGTGTTGTGTAAAGTCATAATAAAAATCTTTATTTTCATTTATCGCTAAATAGAATTGCGATTCTTTGCCTTTAACAATAGACATTGATGACTTTAACTCTTCTGCAAAATCATCTAATTTTTGTTCAACTGTCTTCTTTGTAATGTTTGTGCCTGACTCATTTTCACCAGGTTTTGGTTGAGGTTTAGGATCTTCTTTTTTGTTTTCATCCTTCTTTTCTTCTTTTTTAGTTTCGTTTCCACAGCTAATTGCTACAGCAGGAAATATACCAATTGAAAATATATTTCCTAACATTAAAAATTTTTTAATTTTTTTCATATTTATTTCATGGTTTTACCCATATCCTCTTTTCTTTTTTCTATTAATAATTACATTAAAAATATAATGCAATCAAAAATTGATAGTAATAAATTAATATTTTTTTAAAAAATATGAAAAAGTAAATCACATTATTTTCATAATTCGTTTAAAAGGCATAAAAAAAGCTCTTTATTATGAGCTAATATTATTTATTAAATATATTTGTTTTATGATTATATTTTTACTCCACCGATTTATAAAACCTAGCTAATGTCTCTAATTTTTTAATAATCTTAACTAAATTACTTAGTTTATCATCGTTACTTTTAATTCCATCAGTAAATTTTTTTGTTTCCTTAAAAATGTCGTCAAACTTAGTTTTATCTTTAGTAGAAGCTTCTTTATATAATTTAGTATTAATTGCATTATTGTTTTCAAGTAACAATAACTCAAATGATAATTGTGCGTAGAGAAGTTTAATGTCGCCTGTTTCTTCTATAAAATAAGGATCTGAGAAAAGATTTTCTGATTTAGCTATAAGTTGACTTATATTTTGAGTTTCAGAGGCTGGTAATGATTTAAAATCAGTAGCCAGTAATGATTTAGCTAAAATGTTTGCATTTCTAACTTGAGTTATTAAATCAGCTCTCTCAGATTTATAACTACTTCCACCTTTGCCGCCACAAGATAATGTAGCTAAAGGCATTGCAGAAATTGAAATGGTTCCTAGAGCAAATAATAATTTTTTGTTGTACTTCATACTTAAATTCCTTTCAAATAATAGGAGTTATTAGAATTAATAAGTAAATAATACACTAAAAATAAATTGTTAAGATACTTTTAATCTTATATCTTTAAAATATAATGGTTGTGTTTATTAAAATAATTATTGTATAAGTGTTTTTAAAACATAAGGAGTAATATGAAAAGAATATATTTTGCAAATGCATTATTTAGCAAAGCAGATACTACATTCAATGCAGAAGTGGTTAAAAAAATAAGAGGATTAGGTAAATATGAGGTATACCTACCTCAAGAAAATTTATCAATAAATGATAAAACAAAATGCGCTACATCAAAAGATATCTATAAGGCAGATAAAGATGAATTGGACAAATCTGATATATTAGTTGCTGTTTTAGATGGATTAGTAATAGACCCGGGTGTTTGTACTGAAATTGGTCTTTTTGCAGCTACAAACAAAAAGATTATTGGCTTAACAACAGATCCACGTAAAACAGGTTCATCAAAACTCGATGATCCTAAATTAAAATTGATAGCTGATGAACTTGTTGAAAATCAATTTGCATACTTTAACTTATTTGTTATTGGAGCAATTAAACAAAATGGAAAAGTTGTGTCATCAGTTGAAGAATTAATTAAAGAACTAGAATAAATTAAAAACCTAAAAATAGCAATTAAAAAATAGACTTTAAAATCTATTTTTTTAATACAAAGCCCCAATTGTTAAACCACTATAAGCAATTAGTGGAATGCAATTAATTATTATAACTATTAAATTGTTGCTATTATCATAGTTTGTAAATTTATAAATTGATAAAGAACCTAGATAAATAAATACAGAAAATAGACATGCCGTTAAAACTCAAGTTGATAATTTTGACTTGATATTTCTAAGGCAGGTTACACTTTTTACACCGAAAAATACTTGAATTAATGAAGATAATAGTGCTATTGAACCAAAAATATAAAAATACAAATCAACACTAGTGTTATCAACAAAATCTAACTTCAAATATTTAAACGTAAAGAAGACCAATACTGTTAATGATGATAATAAATTTAAAACAAAACTCACTCATAAAACTTTATTAGATTTTTTAATTAAGAGCAAATTATTTTTTAATCTTCGGTTGAATTCAACTTTAGTTATGATGGTGTTTGCCATGCCTTCCCCTTAATTATTATGGTGATTAAAAATCATTTGGTGCCCAAGACAGGACTTGAACCTGCACGGATTTCTCCAGTAGATTTTGAGTCTACGGTGTCTACCATTCCACCACTTGGGCATACTTATATTATAAATTGAAATTATATAAAATTATTTACTAATTAAAAAAATACTTTGTCATAAATTTGGTATAAATTAAATTATGTCTATAGGAATAGTAGTTGAATATAATCCATTTCACAATGGCCACTTAAAACAAATAAATTTCATTAAAGAAAATTTCCCGGAGGAAGAAATTGTGATTGTTATGAGCGATAAATATACTCAAAGAGGTGAAATAAATGTTCTCCCTTTTGAAAAAAGAGTGGAAATTGCAAAAAAATTTGGAATAAATAAAATCTTGAAATTATCATTTGAAGAAACCGTTCAGGCTGCACATATCTTTGCACAAAATGCAATAAAAAAATTAAATGAATATGGTATTGATAGATTAGTTTTTGGTTCAGAAACAAATGATTCAGAAACTATGATTGAGTGTGCAAAAATACTTGTAGAAAATGAAACAAAATTTTACGCATTAACTAGAAAAATAATGAAATTAGAAAAAATTTCCTTTCCAAAAGCTTCTAATTTAGCTCTACAAGAATTATCTTCAAAAAACTACACAATGCCAAATGATATTTTGGGTTTAGAATATGTAAAGACCATTATTAAAAATAATTTAAAAATCGAAATAATAACCATTAAAAGAAATATACCATTTCATTCTACTGAGCCTCTTGAAAAATATGCATCTGCAAGCCTTATAAGAAATTTGATTAAAAATAATAAAGACGTTTCTCAATATATGCCAATTAAAATTGATATAAACTCTGTTGATTATGTTCAAAATCATTACAATGAATTCCAGAAGATAATGAAATCTATAGATATAGAAAAACTTCAAAAAATACCCGTTATCAGTGAAGGCATTGAAAATTTACTATTAAAAAATATTAATGCAAAAACTTATGAAGATTTTGTTAATAAATGCACATCTAAACGTTACACTTCATCTAGAATCAAGAGAATAATATCTTGAGTTTTAGAGAAGAAGTTTTAAAATTCCCATTAATTATTAGTGTTAATTATCAATCATTTTGTCACTATTTTAACAAGTTAAATTATTGATATAAAAAGGTACTTTTTTTAGAAAAATAATTAGTTTTTATTTAAGAATTTACATAAATATTACATTTACTTTTTTTCAAACTCTTAAAAATTGAAAAATTAAAATAACATAGCATTTTGTTTTGCTATGTTTTTGGTATTATTAACTTGTTAATTCATAAATTTCTTAAATAAATTTATGTTTTATACAAGCGAGTCTTAGTTTTTGGGATTTGCTTTTTTTATTTCTATTAGATTTTCTTTTAAATCAATAATTATTTCTTTAAGCATATTTATAACCAAGCTGTTATCTTCTTCATTGCTTCTATCATGAATAATTTTTTTTATTTTCTCAATGTTAGACTCAGTAAATTTTCTATTCATATTATAGAATTTTGAAATTTGTCTTGAATATACAATTGTTGGATCTGTGCCGAGTTTTATCATTAAAATTTCATTTTTTGATAGCTGATGCCCTTTAGGTTCTAAAGCTTTATATATTTTATTATTAGTTATAAAACAAACATTACCAGGAGAGTTCATTCCTAACCAAATTGTTGAATTATCATCCATGTAAACTCTATTATTATTTTCGTCAAAAGGAGCTAAATATTTGTTGTCGTATTTAACAACACCATTTAACACTTTTCTTTTTATTTTCAAAATCATTTTATCTTCCAAATGAGCCTTATTAGGTTTTCTAAAAACATTTTGCTTATTACTTAAAACTTTTTTGAATTTTTTATTATATTCATCAATAACTTTTTGTTTTTCGTTTTGCAATTTTTCAATTGAATTGATTTTATTTAAATGAAAATGCAATGGGTAATTTTTTTGAGCTATGTCAAATGAGCGCTCAACATTGGGTTTATGTTTAGGATTAGTTGAAGAAACTAATTCAATATTTTTTTTATATAATGCTATAGCAAAGGGAGTTTCGTAATCCTTACCATTGTGCATTGTTGTTCTACAATCACTATACACAACTTGCAGTAATCCATAATTTTTAAATAATTCTTCAAATAACTTTTGATAACCAATATTTGTTTCTTCCTTTTCAACTCATAGAGCTAATAACATGCCTGTACCAGCATCTACAGCATGATATATACACACCTTTTCAGGAACACCTTTTTCATTATTTCAAAAGTTGTGAAAACAACCATCAACTTCAACTAATTGTCCAAAAGAATGAAAATGTTTTTTACCTTGTTAGAGATTGATTTTTAACGTTCATTAAGTCATTTTATATTTTGTTTATATACTATTTTAACAATAGGATCTTCCGTTTTGTCCTTAACTTCTTGTGCAATACGTTTAGCTTTTCTTCTAATTTTTTTAGAAGCATAACCCACTACAAAACCTGAGTTTTAATGACCTTTTATAAAATGTTGATTTTGAAAATTCATATTTTTCTTTAATTAATGAATATCAATTCTCATATGAAATATGATTATTTCGATCTTGTGGTAAATTGTCTTTTTCAAATTTAAGCAGTTCTTTGTTTTCTTCATAAAAGGTGTCATCTTCACATTTAAGAGCAGCTTTATTCTATTTATTACCATGTGAAATTTTTAATATAACTTCATTACTTTCGCTATGCCTTTTGATACTATTCAAAATTCTTTGTATAGTTCTTATTGAAAGATTAAACTTTTTAGCATATTGATTCCTTGTTAAATTTGGAAAACGAATAATGTATTCAATTACATTTTTTTGATTTTGCTCATATTTTGTCAAACTTTCGTTTTTAATTTTTATGTTAATACAATGTAAAACTACCTATAAAATATTAACAAACTAAAGAGTGCCAAATTGATTGAGAATAGGGGTGTGCCAAATTGATTGAGAATTCATATTTAGAGAAGAAGTTTTAAAATTACAATTAATTATTAGATTAATATATGCTAAAATAATTAAGTTATTAAGCCCGAGTGGTGAAATTGGCAGACACGCTAGACTAAGGATCTAGTGAGGAGACTCATGCAGGTTCAAATCCTGTCTCGGGCACCATATATTAAAATAGCGTAAAATACAATTTTGATTTACAAAAAAAATAACTCAAAACGAGTTATTTTTTTATTTCACAAATCTAAACTATAGAATTAGATTTTTTCTCAAGAAATTTATTAAAAACATTTGATTGCATATTTTTTAACTCCAATTTATATTGCTTATTTAATTTTTTCACATTTAATTTTGTTTGTTTTACTTCTTTTTTATATTCATAAGAATCTACATTTTTGATGCTGCTATTTAAATAAATTAAATTATCGTATTTGTATTTTGCTATGTTGTAATCAGCAGCTTTATAATTGTTATCGAAAACAATATTTTTACTTGTGCAAATACTTAATGAAGTTAACATTTTAGTTTTGAAAATCAAGCGTTTAATTCAAGAATTTTGTTCTAAAAAGTATCCTTTCATTAGTTTTTTTCTAATCATATTTGAAACTTGTTCAAGTGCTAAAAGGACAATTATTGTAAAAACTAAAAACGCACTTAGTCTATCTCAATTATCAGAATTTGACGAACTTGTTATTATTTCTAAACCAAAATCTGATGCCCCAACTGCTCCAATTACAACCGTACTCTTAAAATTGATTTCAATTCTATATAAGAAGTTTGATAATGTAATCGGCATGATTTCTTTAATAACAACATATTTAATTTTATGATATCAATTAGCACCTACAGAATCTAAGGAAATAAATACATCATCATCTATTCTATCAACTGATTCAGTTATTAGTTTTCCTAGCATTCCAATAGAGTGAATACCTAATGCTAAAACACCAACAAATAATAATGAATCTCCTTTCATTAATAGAAATAATAGGGCTAATGTAAATGGGGGAATTGCTCTAATAACAATTATTACTAACTTAAATGGTGCTGAAAATCAACCGGTTATTTTTTTGGAAGCGACAATTCCAAAAAATAAAGCTAAAACAAGTCCAATTATAGAAGATGCAATTGCAACCATAATTGCTTCTAATCCTAACTTAATAGGATGGGAACCCGAATTTCAATTTTCATATAGTTCTCATTTAGGATTAAATAATTTTTTAATTCCTAATCCGAATTGTCTAATCTTAATTTTATTAGCAATTCCTCATTCAATTTGTGTTAATACTATAATAGTTAATAAAAGAATGAAGATTACCAAAGTGCCTTTGACATAAGCTATTTTAGGTTTTTGTTTTCTTAATTTCTTAACTTGAATATCATAAGGATCATTAGGATTAATAATTGAATGCTTAGGTTTAAAATCAAGAATATATTTTTTAATAGCTCAATTAGAAAGTTCAATAATTATCATGAATGCAACCAAAACTCAAAGAACAATAGACATATGAGATCAATTATTTGGAGTTGCATAATCATCATTTAACAATGTACCTATTGTTTGAATACCAACAACTTCTAAAATTGCAGCGAAACGAACAACCATTTCAAATGAATATAATCCATATGTAACAATTCTTCTGATTAAATATGGCAATATGCTTTTTCTAAATGCTTGAAATTTAGTATTGCCAATTGAAAGCATACCTAGATATGTTGACACATCATATGTGTCTAAATCTTCATATAGCCATTTTGTCATTAAAGAAGCGACAAATATTCCAATAGATATAGATGCAGATAAATCCGGACTTACAAGCTGGAAGAAAAGAAATGGGAAAATAATTGGAGGTATAGCTCTAATTATTGACATAAATATTCTTGTAGGAACATACACAAAAGGTGTCTTAATAAAGTTTTTTGAACTAAATAAAGCTAATGGGATTGATAAAATAATTCCAAAAATTGTTCCTATTACAGAATACACAATAGTTGTTCAAAGTAATGATAATGAGTCAACAAAAGTTTCAGAAGGTGTTACACTACCTAAATCTCCTATTTCAGCATTTCCTACTCTAAAAAAGAGATGAAGTTCATGAAATAATTTATATGAATTTTTAAAATCTGGATTTATTTTTTTAAATAAAAGAATAATAAGAATGCTGCCAACTACCCAATTTACAATAACAAGTCAAGGAAATTTTTTCGTAACTTTTTGACCATTAATATCAACAAAATTAGGCCTAAAGAAATTAACAAATTTGTCTTTAAAGATAAGGAATTTATTTATTTTTTTGTTTTTGTTCATTATTTTTGTATTTGTTTATAACTTCTTTTATATTATCTTGAACAGCTTTTCTTTTTCTTTTAGTTTCATGAAATTGTTCTTCATCAAATTGTTCTAATTGTTCACCGTATATTGATTTTAAAACGCTTAAATTAACTTTATCTCATGTGTCATCAAAAACAATTTCACCAGATTTAACACCGATGATACGATCCGCATATTGAAGTGCTAAATCAACATGATGTAAATTAGCTAAAACGGTTATTTTATCCATCTTATTAACTAATAGGAACCCATCCATAACATTTTTAGCCATTATAGGATCTAAAGCACCAACGGGTTCATCAGCCAATATAATTTTAGGTTCTTGTGCTAGTGTTCTAGCCAGAGCTACACGTTGCATTTGGCCACCACTTAGGTCTTTTGCTAAATCATAAGCATTTTCAAGAATGTTGACTTTCGCAAGACATTGATAAGCAAAATCAACATCATTTTTTGAATATAGTCCAAAAAATGATCTTCATTTGGGCATCTGTGGTAATCGTGCTGTAAGAACATTTTGAATAACAGAAATATTTTCAATTAGGTTATATCTTTGAAAAACAATTCCGATTTTAGTTCTAAATTTTCTCAATTTTGAACCTTTGATTTTTGATAAGTCATAGGGACCAACTGTTAATTGTCCTTCAGTAATATCATTGATTTTATTAACAGTTTTAATTAGTGTTGTTTTACCTGCACCACTAAGTCCTATAATAGCAACAAACTCACCCTGGTTAATAGAAACGTTGACATTTGTCAACGCTTTTTTTCCGTTTTCATAAACTTTTGAAACATTATTTCACTTAATGTTTCAATCAACATTATTAATTAAATTGGAACTTTGTTCCATTTTATTCGTTTTACTCATTTTTTTTAATCTAATCATTAAGAATTAACTAAAATGATTCAAAACCATCAAAGTGTTTTGCAAATCAATGTTCAGGGTATGTGTATGATGAAGAAGATGTAGTTGATGTATAACCAAATTTTACATATTGCTTAACATTATCTCATTTTAGTTTTCAATTAGCGCCTTGTTCTTTTATAGCATTTGTTACTAATCTGTAAATTTCTGAATCTGTACGTGCAAAAATGTATGATCTATAGTATCCAACAGGTGGTAAGGTTCCTTCTTTTAAGTTATCTACAGCATTTTTTAAATTAGCTGAATAACCTTCTACGACTGCGGTTGGTCTTTCTGACTTATTGCCTGAAACATATAAATTGTTGTTATTAAATTCTTTATAGTGATTAAAGGCATTGATTAACTCAATTTCATTATTTAATGCTGGAGCAGCTGGATTGCCTTCTAGATAAGGGTCAATAATTTGAACATCTCTACCTGCTTGAACTATGAAGTTTGATTTGCCTGATAATTTTGCTCATGTATCAACTGGCAAGAATGCAATGTCAATACTATCTTTACTTAGTGCTTGAGCAGCAGCATTATAATTACTTGATACTGTAATTTTTACTTTAAATTTTAATGTTTCGTTTATATATTTTTCTAATTTAGCAGTGGCTTCTTTAACGATTGTAGCATCACCTGATGGAATAAATTGTATTTCTAAAGCTTTAGCATTAGTCTTTCATGTACCATCATTGTTAAAATAGTCTCCCCCTTGTTCTAAAGGAGTTTGATATGCTTTTTTCATGTCGCCATTAGCATTTATTTTTAATTCAGCATCTAAAGCTACAGCTGAATAACCGTCATGGTTGTAAATCTTAAATATTGATTCACAAACTGTTTTTCCATCTTTTTTCTTTCCAAAATCTCAAGTTAAACTTGTGGCACTTTCAGGTTTGCCTTTAGCTTGTTTTGCAGCTTCATTTATTACATTAATAAACATTTGTTGTACGCCTTTAACATCGTCAGCTTTTAATGTTCCTCTTGCTTGAATACCGTCATTTTGGATAAAGTCAGTAACACCAATTGCCTTAACCTTTTTGTATTCATCAGGGAATTTTTTAGCTCCATAAACAGTAACCGCATCCGATCATGCGCCAGTAACTGTAATATCTTTTTGAATTAATTTTGCAACTGAATCTGAATATCCGGCTGTTTTTACAGTCACATTCATATTTATTTTTTTACTACATCCCGCTGATAATGCTGGAGCAGCAATAACTGTTGATGCTGATATAGCAATAAAACCTAATTTACTAAATTTTTTCATTTTTTCTTTCCTTAAAATATTTTTTACTTTCTTATATATTTGTGCAACCAAATTTATAGACATAGTGCTTAAAAATCTTAATAAAAATTGATTTTAAAAATGCCACTAAATTTGATGGTAATTACTATTCTTTCATTACAAAACAATAATAATTCAAATAAAATTTAAAAAAGAAATATTTAAAATTTATTGTCTAAAAATTAAAAAATATGAAAAAGCGTTTCATATCTATTTATAAAAGATAATAAATAAAAAAGCCCGAAGGCTTAATTTTAATTTAAAAAATAATTATTAAATTAAATTAAAAATTCAATATGAGAACCCAAATATTAATAATGTTGAAAATATAGAATTCAATATATTTAATACTAAAAATGATATTGATGAGTGGTCTTTCTTTAAGTTGGCAAATAAAATAGGTATAACAGCTCCTAAAACTTTTGCAATTACTATTGAAATAAATAGTGCAATAGACGTTGCAATAATTATTACTCAATAAGATTTTGAATGAGAGAATTCTTTTAGCAAATCACCGGTGCTTGCATAAAATACTGAAAGTCTTGCAATATTAACTATAGAAAGTGTTAAACCAAGTACTAGACCAACTAATAATTCCTTAACAATAGCTTTTGTATAGTCCTTTTTCTCCAGTTCATTAAGAGATAAAGCTCTTGAAATACTTATATTAGCTTGAGTTCCGCTGTTTGAAACACTATTAGTTATTGTGGGAACGACTGCAGCTAAAGCAATTACTAGCGAATAAGTTTCAATAACTGACTTATTAGTTGAATTTAATGTTACAATATTGTTTAAACTAAAATGAATAATTATTTGTGTTAATGTTACAAATATTAGTAATGTAATTAATCATAATATTCTTGATTTCACAAATTTATATCAAGGCGTTTTAATATAATCTAAATCATTATCCTTAGGAAGATTTATCCCGGCCATTTTATACATATCTTCAGTCGATTCATCATTTATAATGTCAATTACATCATCACTTGTAATCATACCGACTAAAATTCCATCATCATTAGTAACAGGCAGAACGCTCATATCATGCTCAGTAAAAATTTGGGCAGCTTTTTCTTTTTTATCGCTTGAATGAATAGATGCAACTGGGCTATATATATCATCTATTGTAACATTTTCATCCGCAAAAATAATTTCCTCTAAAGTTAATACACCAAGTAATTTATTAGTGCCATCAACAACATAATAATAATGAACTAATTCAGCGTTTCTTTTTTTATAATCGCGTTTAATTTTATGAAGAGATTGTTCCACAGTAAAAGTATTAAGTATTTTTGAAATATCAACACCCATAATACTTCCAACTTCATCATCATTATAAAGTAAAACTTTATTAAGTTTTTCGCGTTTTTCAATAGGAGTATATGCTAGTATTTTGCTAGTTACATTTGCAGGAAGTTCATCTAAAACATCAGCTAATTCATCGCTTTGTAATTCTTGAAGTAAATTCATGCCTCATTCTTCAGAAAAACTTTGCGCTAAATTCTTTTGAACTTCTTCGTCTAAATAACTAAAAAGTTCTGCTGCTTCAGAAGTTTTTAAGATTCTTAAAAATGTTAATTGTTGCTCTAAATTTAAATTATCAACAATTTCAGCTATATCAGCAGTTGGTTCTTCATCAATTAAATTTCTAGCTTCAACCACACTTTTTTTGTTGACTATTTGAATTATTAATTCTTCGAGTTGTTTCTGTTTTTCTTCATTCATATTAATCCTTTAAGTACTTAATAAGTTGTTCTTGGAATTGATCAATTCTTATATTGTAGAATGCTCCATTTTTAACAAATTTAACGCTTCCGGTTTCTTCACTAACGATTATTGTTGTTGCATCACATAATTCACTTATGCCCATAGCAGCTCTATGTCTTGCGCCATATCCATTTTCAATACTTTTACGCGAAATTTTATAGAAAGTACCAACATATCAAATTTTATTATCTCTTATAATAACTGCTCCATCATGTAGAGGACTTGTTTTATTAAAAATAGAAATTAACAGTGAAGATGATATATCAGCTTTTACTATTATTCCATCAGTTCTCAAATTATCTAAATTATCATTGTTTTCAATAGTGATTAAAGCACCGATTTTATTTTTAGATAAATATTCAACACTTTCACGTAATTGATTAATAAGTCTTATCTGGCTACTTTTTCCTAATTTATTATATTTATTTTTTACTAAACGAGATTTAAAAATAAGGACTAGGTAAGGAGCAACTATTATTATTAAAATCAAGGAAACAATTGACAAAATAGTTATCAATAAAATCATTTCCAAAGTCATTATTTACCTCCGAGACGACCTATTAAAACAGCCGCTAAAATACACGATAAAATTACTAGGATAGAGGTTCCTAGTTGTAAATATTTATAAATTTTCATTCTTTTAAGTTCTTGTGGACTTAATTCTTCAGATTTTGCTAGACAATGTAATTCTTGACATTCTCCCTTTACGTGGTCGTCAACATGAATTATTGCTGGATTCAATAATTCTTCCTTATTTTCATTGTATTGTTGAAGTAAAAACTCTCTTCTTTTTTGTATTCTTTGTTCACAAAGAATAGGATCTCTATCTATCTTTACCATAAAACCCCTGACTTTATAAAATATTATTTGTGTATTTATTATTAATACTAATTAATCATAATATAAATTTTAGTATATTTAATTTATTAAAAAATTCTTTTTATAATATTTAATTAAGATTTAGATTTTGTGAATAAAAATATACTAAAAAATGTAAAAAAAGACAAGTTTCAAAAAAATGGCATTTGTTTGATATATATTTAAAATTTTGGTTATAATAATATTGTATATTTTCAATGTTAATTGATTGCCTAATTACCTTATTTTATAGGTAAGAAAACAATTTTTCACCTAATTGTCTTCATGGCAAACTCGTGTTTAATATTAAAATATACTTATTAATAAAATATCAAAAGAGGCGTTTTGCTTAGCAATATGCCTCTTTATACTTTATATATTAAATATTAATGAGGTATGTTTATGAAAAAATTACGAATTATTGAAATATTTGAAAAACCTAAATCATTTTTGAACAAAACAATCAGTTTAAAGGCGTGGGTTGTTTCTAATAGAGGAAATAAAAAAATTAGATTTGTCACTATAAATGACGGATCAACGGTATCTAATTTACAATGCACAATAAAGGGTAATTTCAATTTTGATCTTATAGAAGAAATGCGTTTGGGAGCATCTGTTGAAGTAAAAGGACAAATCTTTTTAACTCCAAAAGCACAACAACCGTTTGAATTAATAACTTCAAAAATTAAACTTTTAAATAATGTTGATCAAGATTTTCCGATACAAAAACAAGCAATTAATTTAGAAACTTTAAGAGAAATTCCACATCTTCGCCACAGAACTAATTTAATTAAATCTGTTATGTTAATAAGATCAACTCTTGCTCTAGAAATCCATAAATATTTTAATGAAAAAGGATTTTTATATTTTAATGCTCCAATCATCACTTCAAATGATGGAGAAGGGGCAGGAGAATTATTCTATATAAATGACGGGAATGAAAAAAATCCATTTTTTGGAAACGATATTAAGGCGACTTTAGGAGTTACTGGACAGTTGCATGCAGAAAGTTATGCTTTGGGATTTAAACAAGTTTATACATTCGCACCAACATTTAGAGCTGAACATTCAAATACTAAAAAGCATGCTGCAGAATTTTGAATGATTGAACCAGAAGTTGCTTTTGCGAAATTAAATGACATTATTCAACTAGCGGATAATTTACTAAAAACAGTTATTAAAAATACTCTTAAAATAAGAAAATTCGAATTTGATTATCTAGTGGAAAATGTTGATAAAGATATTGTAAATAGATTACAAAATTTCCTTAAAAATAAATTAAATGTAATTGACTATCGTGATGCAATTACTAAACTAGCAGAAGTTAAAGAAAACTTTGAAGAAAAAGATATTAAATTCGGAATCGATTTAGGAACAGAACACGAGAGATACTTAGCAGAAAAAATATTTAACGGCCCTGTAGCAGTTATTAATTATCCAAAATCATTCAAAGCATTTTATATGTACCAAAACGAAGATAATGAAACAGTAGCTGCATTTGACTTATTAGTTCCCGGAATAGGAGAACTAGTTGGTGGTAGCCAACGTGAAAATAATTATGAAAAATTATTAAATAGATCTAAGGAAGTTGGAATTTCTCAAGAAGATCTCCAATGATACTTAGATTTAAGAAGATTTGGCAGTGCTGGTTCAAGTGGTTTCGGTATTGGATTTGAACGTCTTGTGATGTATGTCACTGGAGTAAATAATATAAGAGATGTTATTCCATATCCAAGAACAAGTGGAAATATAAAGATGTAGGAGGTAAATTATGAATCTAACAATAATCTCACCATCAATTAAAAATGAAAAAATATTAGATGAATTTTTGTACAACTTAAAAAAACAAAATAACCAAGATTTTGAAATAATATTAGTAATTAATTCAACATCTTCAGATATTTATAAAGTTCTAGATAAAAATATTTCATTCTTTGGTTCAAGACTAAAATTTGTAATTAATAGTAAACAAAAAAGTACTCAAAGTAATATAGTTGCGGCTTTCCGACTAATTTCTGGAAAATATGTTTCAATTCTTAACTATGACAATGACTATAAACCAAACGTAATTACAAATCTAGTTAATTTAACTAATAAATATTCAAACGTAGACGTCATAGAATATAAACCTTATCTATCAGGAACAATTAAATGAAAGCCAAACAAAAGAATTGAAAGTGATGAAATAATTAATATTCAGGATAATCCTAGAGTTTTGGCATTTAGTTTTCCATTAATAACAAATAAAATATACAAGAGTACATTAGTTCAACAACTAATTAAGCATAAATCAAAAGAAGTTAAAGATGAAAAATTTTGTATTGAACTAACATATTACTTACTACTAAAAGCATCTAACTATGTTTATTCTGATTTAAAAATAATTAAAGAACATATTGATAGCGGATTATGATTGAATCCTAAAAATTACATAAGTCAATTCAAAGTTATTCATAACTTAATTGAAGTTAATGAAATAAAAAGAAAACATGAATTGGAATATGCAGAACTATATTTTATGCATGTTGTTTTGGGGGGGATATTAAATTCAAATTCAATTAGAATTTTTTCGGCTCCATCAACCATATTTTCAGACAAAGCTAATTTTCAAAACAAAAGAAATAAAAAATTAATTTCTGACTTGTATACATGATTAACTAAGTATCATGAAAATAATTCACTATTTTTCACAACAAATTTATATCTTAATGACGTTAAAAATGTAGAAGCAAGTATTTTAAAATCTCTTCCTAACCAAAATAAATGGGATGAAATATTTGATAAATTATAATAATATGAATAAAACATTATGAAAAAATGCTTCGTTTTGAATGAGATTGTTAATAAATATAATTGATTTTGTCTTATTTGCTTTACCTGTGTCAATAATTTACTATTTTTTAGTAGGAAATTTCGAACATGTAATGTCTCTTAATTATTATTTATTTATATTATTCTCAAACTTGATTAGTTTTATATTGTTTATATTAATTCCCATAATCTTAAATAATAAAACAATTGGAATGCTAATCTGCAATGTTAAAACAATTAATCAAAATAATCTTTCAAAATGAAGCAAAATTAAAAATGTAATTAAATCTTCGATATCGTCATTTGGTTTTTTTCTCCTTGTCTCAATAATATTTCTATCGACAATTTATGGCAACGAACTAAATGAATTTAAAAAATATATTAATAGCTCGAGTGATATTAAAAAAAACTCACCAGCTAAATTTGTATTTACTGAGAGATTTATAGTAACTATAACATCTATTTGATTTTTTATATCAATAATAAACTATGCAATTATTATTGTATCTAAATCAAAATTAGGTTTTTATGATTTTCTAAATAATAGAAGAATTGTATATAACAAGCCTTTTACTCAATATGAAGTTAATAAGAAAATTAAACTTGTTCCAATAAAAGTAAATAATGAAGATATTATTCATCATAATTAATAAAAGGAGTAACAATGAAAAGAATAGATCAAATTTTAGATAAATTAAATGATAAACAATTAGAGGCACTTAAATATTTTGATGGTCCTCTAAGAATTATTGCGGGAGCCGGGTCTGGTAAGACTAGAGTTTTAACACGTAAAATTGCTTATTTAGTTAGTGAATTGGGTATTTCGCCTTCTAAGATTCTAGCAACAACTTTTACTAACAAAGCTGCCAATGAAATGACTGAACGTGTTAAACAATACACCGGTGAAGAAATTAATAAATTGCAAATTTGTACTTTTCACTCATTGTGTGCTAACATTCTTAGAAAAGAAGCTTTTCATTTAAACCTAAATAACGACTTTCAAATTTTAGATGAAAGTGACAAGAAGCAAGTAATAACATCTATATATAAAAATAATGGTTATGACGTTGAAGAGGTTAATTTTAAATACATAATCAGAGTATTTAGTAGAGCAAAAAATAACGACTTTACTACTGAAGAATTAATAGAAGAATTAAATAAAAGAGAACCAGCTAGCTTAAAATCAAACGCTTTTATTGGTAAACTTTTTGATGAATATAATCAATATCTAAAAGACAAAAAATGCTTAGATTTTGATGATTTGATTATTTTAACTAAAAAACTATTTACAGATTTTCCTGAAATTAGAAAAATATGAAGCAGTAAATTTTCATACATTTTAGTTGATGAATTTCAAGATACATCAAAACATCAATATGAAATAGTTAAGTTTCTAGCATCAGATAATGCCCAACTTACAATTGTTGGTGATCCAGATCAAACAATATATGGTTGAAGGGGGGCAGATGTTAATTTAATTCTAAATTTTGATAAAGACTTTAAAAATACAAAAACAATTATTTTAGACACAAACTACCGTTCAACCCCAACAATTCTTAATGCAGCTAATCAACTAATTAAGCACAACAAAAAACGTTTTAACAAAGATTTAAAAACAATTAATCCAGATGGCGAACCAATTGAATATACTCATGCTTTTAGTGTAGAAGCAGAAGCTAGATGAGTTGTACAAAAAATTAATGAATTAAAAAAGAAAAAAATTCAATTAAAAAATATTGCCATCTTCTATCGTTCAAATCACTATTCACGTTCATTTGAACAAGAATTAATTAATGAAGGAATAAATCACAAAATATTTAATGGTTTAAAATTCTTTCAACGCAAGGAAGTTAAGGATGTTTTAGCATTTCTTAGAGTGATTTATGATGGAAGTGATATTGCTTTAACTAGAATTATTAATGTTCCTAATAGAGGGATAGGAGAAGTTTCTCTAAAGAAAATAACAGATGCTGCTAATCAGAAAAAAATGTCTATTTACAAATATCTAATAGAAAACTTTATGTCTTTAGATATTAAGAAAAAAGCTAAAGAAAATTTAGTTCTTTTACTAAATCTAATCAATAAATATCGTAGAGCTTTAAAACAAAACGGAATTAGCTCTGTTTTAACACATTTTTTAAAAGAAATAAACTATTTAGAATATATTGATAGTGACTTAACATTAAATAATTCTGGTAGAGAAAATATTGATGAATTACTAGAATCAATAAAGGAATGAGAAAAACAAAATCAAGGTAAGGGATTGAGAGAATATCTTGAAGAAATTAGTATTTTTTCAGCTGGTGATGAATTTGATAACTCAATAAATTACGTTTCGCTTATGACAGTTCATGCCGCTAAAGGTCTTGAATTTGATAATGTTTTCTTAGTTGGAATGAACGAAAATGTGTTTCCACATATCAAAACCTTAGAAACTAGTGATGAAGAAATGCTTGAAGAAGAAAGACGTTTAGCTTATGTTGCTGTAACAAGAGCAAAAGATAGATTATTTGTAAGTAGCAGTCGCGGTTATCTTTTTAACACAAATACTCAAAAACAACCTTCAAGATTTTTAAGTGAAATGGGAATTGATTTAAATAAAACAATCTTGCATCATGACCCTATAGATTTATCAATTATTCAAGCAACAGATGAAAAAGAAATAAAATCAATAAATAAACAAATAATAAGAGGAGACATTATTGCTCACACATTTTTTGGTGAAGGAACAGTTGTTGAAGTATCAAATGAAACAATTATTGTAAAATTTACTAATAATAGAATTGAAACATTGGAAAAGAATCACCCTTCTATTAGACTATTAAGAAGTGAAAGTGAGAATTAGTAATGAATTATTTTTATTTTAGTGTTCTAATAGTGTCAACTATTATTTTAATAATTCTTTTGGCTATTTTTAGCAACAAGATGATAATAGCTAAAAAAGTTCATACAAAAGGATTTCAATATTTTAGAATTGATGTTGAAAAAAATACTATTGTCAAACTTAGCTCAAATGAATTTAGTAACGTTTTAAATATTGATCATAATACTTCATTTAGTAAAAATCACTACAATGACTTAGACTCATTTATTAATTTCTTTGACGACAAGACATCGAAATTAATTGATGAATACTTAAAAAATGATAGAAGTAATAGAATTTTAAATATTTATGGATATCTTTCAAAAAACAATGAAAAAAATAATCCATTTACTAAAACACTAAAAAAAATGAACATAGATATTAATAATTCATTAATAAATATTAAAATGTTTCCTTTAAAGTTGGAAGACAACAAGGTATTATGTTCTATTCAATATGAATTTAAGCGTAAGGATTTTAACCACCCTAATTTTAAATTAGTTTTAGGTGCAGATAATTTCATAAGAAAACAAAAAGAATATGAATACTTTACGTCAGTTTTATTAGACATTAAAAAATCATTTTTTACTAAAAAAATAAATGATGAAGGAATTTTAAGTATTTTGGAATTTTTAGAATTAATGGAATATGAAGGTTTTTTATATCAAAAAAACGGCATTTTGCAAATAGTTATTCCAAGAAAAAATATCAAAGATCTCATAAAACTTGAAAAATTATTGCTAACTAAAATTAAAAATATTCAAAAAAATAATATAAGTCATTTTGCATTCTCAAATATTTCTTTAATTTCGAATAAAGCAATAAATTCAATTAAGGAATTAGATAAGTATAACGACAAATGCAAATATTTAATTTATAATAAAATTAACTATCCTAAAAACTCTAAATTTAATGAATGAACGCTGGATAATAAAAACCATAGTGAAAGTTTTAATGATTTTCTTGAATTGACAAAGATGTTTGAAGATAAAAATGAATTTAAAGAATACATAAAGGAAACAGTCCATGTCAAGAACATAGATAGCAGAAAAAAAATAAATATTCAACTTCTTAAAAATAATATAACTGGGATATCAAATGAAAATTTAGAATTTTTAAAAAATATTTATTTTTATGAAATAATCTATGCAAACAAGTGAAATCAATTTTTAATTGATAACATCGATTCAGAATCTACAGTCATTCTCAAATCTAATACTTATGATCTAATTAACAATAAATATGATTTGCCTAAATCCAATGTAAAATTAGTATTTCTATTAAACAATAAAGATATAGATTTTGACTTTGATGTAATTCAAAAATTCAATAAGGAAAATCAAGACAAAAATATTGAAATAGGATTATATTTAGATAAAATTGATAACTCACTCGCTAGTCAAATTCACAAATACAAAATTAAATACTTAATTATAGGTGAAACGATAACTTCAAAAATCGAAATAGATACAGATTTATATTTAAATTTATATAACTTAATAAAATCAATAGATAATACAAATATAGTTATCTATGAAAAGCTTAATTCAAAAATAAATAATTATTACCTAGAAAAATTACAAATTAAATATAAAATAGAAAAGATTTAATAATCAAAAAGGGAGTATTATGAAAAAAATAGGTTTTATAATTGATTCGTTTTCATGCGAAACAGAAAAAAGTGCAAAGGAAAAAGGTTTTGAATTCTTTTCAATTGATGTTGAAATTGATGGAAAACTATATGAAGATGGTAGAGGTATAGACCGTACTAAAATGCTTGAAATGATTAGAGATGGAAAATCAATTAAGACATCACTACCAAAATTAGGAATGATGGAAGAAACAATTAAAAGAATGACAAAGGAATATGATGAAGTTATTTATGTTGGAATAAGTACTGGCTTATCTTCATCAATGAGAATTGCCGCAACACTTGAATCAGCATATAAAAATTTTCATATTTTTGAAAACTCGCTAGCTGGAGATATGTACCTAGAAATAATTGAATTTATAAAAAATAAATTTGAGGAAGGTAAAACAATTTCTCAAATAATTGAAGAAACTAATAAAATTCAAGAGCAATCATTAATATTTATTCTTCCACAAAAAATCAACTATTTAATTGAGGGTGGTAGGGCCACAGGTTTTAAAAAATTACTGTTAAAAACTTTTTCTAAATTAAGTGTACTTCCTTATGTTAAATTTTATGACAATAAAGTAAGTAATGGTGGAATAGCTCGTTCTTCAAGTAAAGCTGCCACACAAATTGTTCATAAACTATTAAATCATGTTGAATTAAGTAGTGCAAGTGAAATTAATGATAAATATGATGTGCATTTCATTTATGGTATTGATGAAGATTTTAATAATTCAGTCCGTTCAACATGTGAAAAATTAGGAATTAAATTTGCTTCTGAAAAACTTAATGCTAGTTCAATAGCAGTCCACACGGGACCAGAAGCTATTTCGTTATCAATAATGCCTAAAATTAATAAAAAATAAAATTTAGATTAATAAAAAAATGGAGCTATTCCATTTTTTTTAAACTTCTGAAGTTTTACTAACCTTTCTTAAATTTTTTTTAATAATAACGAGTTTAGGCATATCATCAGAATTATTTAATTTTTCAGTAATTCTATTGACAACCTCAATTTGATTTTTAATTCCAATATACGATAATTTACTAATTTCATGGTCATCATTCACTATTTTTCTTTTTAAGTCATGATAATTCATTTTAAATATATTGCTTAAATCAATAAACTTGGCAATATCAACTTTTTGAGTTTCACCATTTTCATTAATTCCATCTTTTACATCTATTTCAATAATATCATTAGAATTAATTCTCATAGAATCTAATTCTTTAAAACATGAAACAAAGAAAACGTCATCGTCATCTTCTGCTATTAGCATCATTACGTTAGATTTTAATGTATCTCCTTTAATCTTGTTAACGAACTCTGTTGCTAAATAAATAGGTTTTAACACTGGTATAGGAAAATTTTTGTTATTTTTTTGTTCATTTTTCATACATTATTATTGTAAAAATAAGATACCCATATAAAATACTGTATTTTCCTCTTTATTAAAATGTTGAAAAATTAAATAAAGTGTGTTTTTTAATAAAAAAAACTATTAAATATTTGTTTTTATAAAAATACAAATTTAAAAAATGTTAATAAAAACATGCCGAAGCACGTTCCTATATTATTTTAAATTAAATAACTTATTTTTTCATTTGCTCTGCTACTTCACTTGCAAAGTCAGATTGTTTTTTCTCTAGACCTTCACCAACTGTGTAACGAATTGCAGAAACTAGTTTATTGTTTGCATTGGCTAGATATTTTTTGATTGTTAATGATTCTTCCATCATAAACGCTTGTTTTTCTAAAACAATTTCACCTAACTTTTTATCTAACGATCCTTGTAAAATCATTTGTTGAACTTTTTCAGGTTTTTTATCAAAATTGTCAGGTTTTGAAAATTCAGATTTAAATTGTTCTACTTTAGAAGTTGGAACTTCTTTAACAAATGTAAATTCTGGTTTCATAGCAGCAGCGTGCATAGCAACATTTCTAGCTGATTCTTCATGTGAACCTTCAACAGTAACAATAGCTGCTATTTGACCATTAACATGAACAAATTTTCCTAAAACTTCGCCCTTATTAGCTGTTACTCTCTCAAAACGGCGAAGTGATATTTTTTCACCAATTTGAGCTGTTGAGTTTGAGATTAAATCATTAAGAGTTTCGTTATTAACTTTTACTTGTAATGCATCGTCAACATTTTTAGCGTTTGAGTCTAAAATAATTTTTGCAATTTCATCAACTAATAATTTAAATTTTTCATTTCTTGCAACAAAGTCTGTTTCACAGTTAACTTCCACTAATACAGCATTTTTGTCATTACTTGCTATTGTTACTAAACCTTCAGCACTAACTCTCCCTGCTTTTTTAGCAGCTTTAATTTTTCCGTTACTTTTTAATCAAGTAATTGATTTTTCTACATTCCATTCATTTGCCTCAAGCGCTTTTTTAACATCTATCATACCAGCATTGGTACGATCTCTTAATTCTTTAATTAATTCCATTTTATTAACAGACATAAATTCTCCTCTATTTCGTTTTGTATTTTTTGATAACTATTGTTAACTATATTTAAATCTTATTACTATTCGCTTTTTGGTTCATCTTCATTAGATGAATATTTTCTAACAAAATCTTTTCTATTATTGCTAAATCTTTTGTTTTGCGAGTAGTCTCTTCTAAATTTTAAGTTTTCTGGTTTTTCAAATTGTGGAAAGACAATATCTTCAACATCTTTATAAGCATATTTAGCTTTGCCACCTCTACCAACTGCAATGGCATCTGCTAAAACTGTAATAATTAAATTAATACTTTTAGCTGAATCGTCATTAGCAGGAATACCAAAGTCTACTAAATCGGGGTTGGCATTTGAGTCTAAAATACCAATAACTTTAACACCTTTTTTACGTGCTTCTTTAACAGCGATTTCATCATCGTTAGGATCTGCAACAATCATGAAGTTTGGTGTCCCTTTCATGTTTCTGATACCTTCTAAATTGTTGTGTAATTTATCAAGTTCTTTTTGAAACATTAATCCTTCTTTTTTGGTATAACCATCAAAGTTATTTTCTGCTTTTTGTTCTAATTCAGACATGTATTTAACACGTTTAAAAATTGTTTGTGAATTAGTTAATGTACCACCAAGTCATCTTTCTGATACATAATAACTATTTGTTCTAATGGCATTTTCTTTAATAGAATCTTTAGCTTGTTTTTTTGTACCAACAAAAATAAATGAAAGTCTTGGATTTTTTGATACATATTTCAATAATAAATTGTATGCATATTCTAATCTTTGTAATGTTACATTCGAGTTAATAATGTGAATTCCTTTTTTAGTTTGAGGAAATAAAAATTCCTTCATTTTAGGGTTTCACATACTTTTTTTGTGGCCAAAATATGCTCCTGCTTCTAAAATCTTATCTTTTGGAATAATAGCTTTTTTATCATCTTTTTTTGCGGCTTCAGCTGATGCGTCTTTAGCTTCAACAGATTTTGAAGTTTTTCTAGAAGTTTGTTCATTTTGATCTAAAGCGACTTCTTTTCTTTCTTTTGTTTCTTGTGTCATAAATTTTCCTTTTAGTTTGTTTTTCGTCCTATTATTTCTAACATTTAGCACTTTTTCTCAAAGCACACCCAAATGAATTCATAATAGTGTTTTATATTGAATTTAAAATTCATTTTTTATTTTATCAAAAATTGTTATTTTCCATACAAATTTTTCAAGTGAAAATGTGACTGGCAAGTTTAGTTAAAAAACAAACAATTTAAATAAAAAATATGGAACAAATTGTCACAAAAGGAATATTTTTTTTATCTTATATTTAACACTTTTGAACCGTTTCATATAATGAAACTATGTAATGTCAAGGAATTTCATTACATGATAAGTATTTGGAGGAAAAAATCAAAAATGAAAAAATCAAAAATTGTATTATTGTTAGGTAGTTTATCATCAGTTGTCGCTACCCCAGCACTTGCAATAAGCTGTGGTAATAATGATGAAAAAGAAACTAAAAAAATAGAAGAAGATTTATTAAATCAAGTAAAAATTGATATAAAAAATAAAAAAACAAAAACCATTAAAGAAGTAACTGAAGCAGATATAGTTTCGTCAGGCATTCCTGATGGCTATAAATTCAAGTTTATTGGAATGATTGAGGATGGTAATGACAATCAAACACTAAACATATCATTTAAATTAGAAAAAATTGACAATGGAAGTTTAACAAAAATTAAAACTATAAAAATTGTAGGATTCAAAAAAGAAAAACCAGGAATTGATGAAGAAGAACTTCTTAGCCAAGTAAAAATTGATGTTGAAAATAAAAATACAAAAATGGCTAAAGATATCAAAACAAAAGATGATTTAACTATTAGCAACTTGCCTAATGGATATGAGTTTAGTCTTATCGCCATTAATGTTAAAACAGCAACAACAATCGAAGTAGAATTTAAACTTAAAAAAACTGAAAACGGAAGTATCACTTCTAATAGTAAAACTATCAAAATTGAAGGTTTTAAAGAATCTCAATTTTCGGAAATATTCAATAATTTATCTGTTGAATATGATTTAACTAAAGTTGGCAATGATTTATCTACAATATTGCCTTCGCAAATAAAACTAGAAGATCTTTTATTAAAAAAGAACACACAAGAATTTAATTTAGAAACCGGAATAACCAAAGAATTTCAAATAGTAAAGGAAAAAACAAGTGATTGAACAGGTAAAGCAACTATTAAATTAACCTTAAAACAAGGTTCAGAATTTGAATCTAGAGAATTTGAACTAATTGGTTTTAAGAAAATGGAAATGAATGTTGAAAAGTATTTAAATAAAATTAATGTTAACTTAATTGATTCTAATCTTAAAAATCAAACCGCAAATTCAATTGAAGAAGATCAAATTAAGGTTGAAGGATTATCAAATCAAGAACTTCAATTATTTGATTTAGAAAAAACATTAGTTGCTAAAGATGAAGAATTAACAGTTACTGTTAAATTAACTGATAAAGTCACTGGAGAAAATAAAACGTCATCTAAAGAATATAAAATTTCAGGATTTGCTATAGACTGAGAAATGATTCAAAACAGTATTTCATTAGACTATGAAAATAAAACAAATACAACTGCTTATGACTTAGATATTGAAAAAGTTAAAGTTAAATACAATGATAGTGAATTACCAACTACTATCACAGTGAAAACGAAGGAATTTAAAACCGAAAAAAATAGTCTTTCAGACAGTAGTCTAATTGAAGGAACCAGAACTATTAATATTGTTTTAACAAAAAATGGTCAAGATAGTCAAATATTTGAAGTTCAATTAACAGGTTGTTTAAGAACAGCTAAAGTAATAATTGATCAAGTTGAATCAATTAAAAAATACTACTTAGTTCAATCTCCTAGTTCTAAAGAAGAACTTTCTAAACTTCAAGATGGAGACGAATTAAAATTTGATTACAAAGATGGGCAAATTAAAACTAATTCTAATGTTACTGTGTTTAAAATAGATGTTAAACCAAGTAGTAATACAAAACTATTTTCTAAATTAGACAAAAGCGGAGCTAATAAGGTAACTCTTATTAAGACAAGTGATAATAAATATGGAATTAAATTCTATCTAGGATACCATAATTGAGATTATATTATTGCTAGTCAAACACTTACAACTATTAAACCAACTGAGTTCACAATAGTAACAAAAGAAAAATTAACAGAAATAGCCGAAAACATTAAAACTAAATTTGACTATAAAGAAAAAGATAAAGTGTCAGTAGTAAACGCTATGAAAGACCAAATAACTTTGCCAAACATAGCTGATCAAGGCACAAATTTGAGCATTAATGTTTTAGAAATTATAAAAGACGCATCTAAAAACTTATTGTCAGTAAAATACCAAGTTGTAGCTAAAGTTAATGAAGAAGATATTCTTTCAGATGAAAAAATCGCTGAAATTAGTGGCTTTAAACAAACAACTTTAGATTCAGAATTTGAAGGTCTAAGTGTTGAATTTAACGGAGACAAAACATCAAAATTAGCTTCTGAAGCGAGAAACACAGATTTTATATTTAAAAAGAATGGTGAAAACCACAATATTGATACTTCAATTACAACTTCAATTGAAATTACTTCGGATAAAGTAGATGATTGAAAAGGCACTTTAGAACTTAAGATTACTTTAACTAAGGGATCTGAAAATGAATTTAGAATATTTGTAGTAAAAGATTTTAAAAAGAAAGAATTTAACATTGAGTCATATAAATCTAAAATTAATATAAACCTTGTTGATCAATCATCGCTAACTAAAAACGCATCTAAAATTAATGAAAATGACTTATCTATAGGTCTTTCCGAAGAAGAAGCAAAGTTATTTACAATTACAAAAACACTAAAAGCAGACGATGTTAATGGCACATTAGAAGTAATAGTTAAATTAGTGGATAACGTTACCGGAAATAACAATGAGGCAATAATTACAAAAACAATAGAAGGTTTCGTGACGGATGAAGCTGCTAAATATGCAAACCCGGAATTGTATAGAGCATCTAAGACCGGAACTGTTTTTGACACAAGCAAACTTACAAAAGAACAAGCATTATTAATAAAAGATTACGTTAAAAATTACAGTATTCTTAGACTAAATAATAATGAAAATAAAGTTAGATATAATCAAGGTGATAAAAAGAAATATGTAGTTGAAGGCATAACAACAACTATTGCTAAAGTTGGTTCACATGGTTCAGGTACTTCAACAACAATTACTCTTCCAAAAAATAAAAATACAGAAATAAGTAATCGTAAAGGAATACAAGTTGTAATTAGAAATAACGTCTTATATTTTGAATGAGTTTGTGTTCTTAAAGGGAATAAAGAAGGAGGTAGCGAAATTTTCAGCCAAAAGATATTTGATTTTTCATAATCACTTATGAAAAAACCAAATAAATCAAAAAAGATATTAATAAAAAAGAAAACTGGCTAAAAACTAGTTTTCTTTTTTATTTAATTTTTCAATTAATTCATTCCAAAATTCTTTTTTAATAATATCCTTATTTGTTATCACTTGATTTGTATTTATTTTTTCAAGTCACGATCTATATATCTTTATAAAAGAATTAATTAATTTGGTAGCAAGCTCATATGCTTTATCTCTATTTTCCTTTGGTGTATTCACACTTATATGATTAATTCATAGTTTAAAACCATCAAAACTTTCTCTAAAGTCTTTAAATTTATCTTCCTTCAAATCCGTTGCATCAATTTTATTAATGTAATCTTGCGCCGAATGTAATTCCTCTTTAAACAATTCTTTGCTATTTGAAACACATTTTGAAGCAATAACAACAGAACTTAATGATGAAATCATCAGTGAAGATCTTAAAAAATACCTATAATTCATTCATTTATTATAAAATAATGAAATTTTTATTTCACAAAAATTATTAATTTAATATCTTTATTGTGATACTAATACATAATCGCGTAAAATGTGATTGCGTGCTATATATTTAAAAATATATAAATACATTAATTTTATAACCTAGTTAAGTATTGAGTATCAAAGATTTTATGCATAAAAAGCACGTTAAATTATTAATTTAATAGGTATCAAAAGGAAAAATATGAAGAAAAATAAAAAATTTTTATTAATGGGATTGGCGTCTTTATCAGGAGTTTTACCTGTTGCTATTTCAGCTGGTTGCGGAAGCAACAGTAAAGAAAAAGACAAAAAAGAAGAAAAAGATGAAATTAGCTTATTAGCAAATGAAAAATTTATAGATAAAAGATTCGACACAAAAAATGACAAAAAGGTTGAATTAGGAGTTACTTTTTCAAAAGGTAAATCTCAATGAAACGCATTCGAAGATGTTATAAAAGCATACAACGAATATTGAAACTCTAAAACAGCAGAAGAAAGAGCAAAAGCTGGATACATGGAAGTAACAATTGATAACATTGGATCTGGTTATGATGGTGGACGTAAAAAAGTTACACAAGATTTAAGTTCCAAATCAGAAGATTTGCCTAACTTAATTACAAACTATGCACCTCTTGCTAGTGAAATAGCAATCAATGGAATGCTTTTAAACTTTGAAGACGAAAACAAAGAATATTCAACATCACAAAGTTTATTCCCTAAATCAATTACAGCTTCAAACAACAACACATCAAACATTGTTAATAAAGGTACATGAATTATTCCAACTCTAAAAAGTACTCATGCACTTGCCGTAAATGCACCAGTTTTAAGTTACATTTTAGAAACAATGGAAGGTGCTGGAGCAAAAATTAATTTAGCAAACTATGAAGAAATTAAAACAAACGGTAAAACTGACCGTACAACAGTTGTACAAAAATGAGGAACCGCTATATCAAATGATCAAATTCAAACCATTTTAGGTTCTAATTATGTAGTTGATGAATCAACATTCTCAGTTGGTGAAAAAATATTTGATTTTGCTCAAAAAGCACAAAAATTATTTACTGAATCATCAAAGGATAATACAAATGTTACGGTTTTAGGTATAGATGACATTAGTGGCCTAATACCTACACTAACATTTGCGGCTATTGATGCTGATGATACTGAAATGTATATTCAATCAATTTCAACTAATGTTAATGGAATTAAAGATAAAAAAGTTGACTATAAACCATTTAAAAACACAGAAAAAAAAGCTATCAAAAAACTTCAAAAAATATATGAACAAATCAAAATGACTATTGAAAAAAGAGCTTTAAAAATTCTAGGTGATGGTTCTTATACATCAAATGGTCAAAAATACCATGAATTTGCAATGGGATTAGGTTCAACAGCTGGATATTACTATAACTTCATCAAAGATGGAAAAACTGAAACAGAATTTAGACTTAAAAATTCAAGTGCAAAAGTTCTATTCGGAGAAGAAGCGGTACCTTTTGGTAAAAGCAGCGATGGTAAATACTTCTATAAATCAGGAAAACACTTTGATCAAGTTAAAGTTGATGGCGCAAAATATGATATTAATGTTAAACAAGAAACAATAGATAAATTAAATGCCATAACTAATTTACCAACCACAAATAGACCAAGTAGTGACTCAACTTTATTGTTTAAAATATCAACCAAAAAAACTGACATAATTAGTAAATTAGAAGAATTTGCGAAGAAACCAGAAGCATCAGACAAATTCATTTCAATCGGAAAAGATGCTAAAGAAGAATATCAATTATTTGTTCTAAAATTTACTACAGATGGTGGTTTTGAAAAAGTAACAATAAGTGACTCAGGATTTTTAAATAAAAACGAATTCTTTGCCTTTAACCCAATTTCAAAATGAAATGAAAATGATAAAAAGGATGTTTACTACTCACAAGGACCATCATTAATGGGTATTCACGCAAACGATGAAGAAGACAAGGCAACAAAATTATTTGTCAAATGACTAACAAGTGGCGAAAAAAATGCGTCATTATTAAATAACAAAGCACCTTATGAATATTTAAGTGAAGAAGCTAGTTATGTTTTCCCTGTAAAAGGATTTGAAAAAAATGACTATAAGGGAGATAACTTATATCTAAAATTAGCTTACAATGCATATAAAAATTCAATGCTTAATGATGAAAAATACGCAATGTATGAAGAATTAGCTGATGTTAATTCAGATAACTTTAGAAAAGTATTAGGACAACAATTTAAAAACGTTTACAACAAAATAACTACAAATCAATCTCTAAAAGACTTCAAAACAGAAATTATTGACGGTGTAGTTCAAAACGCTTCAGATTTATTTAAATAATATTATTAATACTTAATATTAATACTCTATAATTATTAAACAAGATACTATATTATCTTGTTTATTTAATTTTAAGCTAATCTTAGAATTAAACATAGGGAGGAAAATGAATAAAAGTAAGAAATATTTAATACTTTCAGGAAGTTTATTGCCGGTTTTAGCAACACCAATTATTTCAATGTCATGCAATAATGGTGGATCCGAAAAAGAAGAAGAAACAAAAGAATCTCTTTTTAAAAAAATTCATGAACAAATACTAGATAAAACAGCCAAACTTGAAAAAGTTAATAAATTAGACTCAAGTTTACCTGATGTTAATGTTAAGGGATACAAATTAACTAAAGAAGAAAAATCAGAACTTGAAAAAGTAATGAGATCAATTTCAGAAAAATATTTGGTTCCTAAGACTAAAAATGGATATTCACTTGATAAACAATACTATGCTGATGAATCTATTATTGAAGGAAACCCATCGATATTAGTTAATGACAAAATATTGTTTAACCTAGATAGAATGTCAATTGATCATAAATTTGATAAGGATTATGAATTTAAAAAATCTGAAAAACTAAACATAACTAGAACAATTGAATTCAAAATTTATTATAAAACAGGTCAAAATGATTGACTTTACTTGATCAATATACCAACTAAAAAAATTCAATTAAATTTTAATATTGAAATGCCAAGTATTGATTCAATTAATGATGTTTTAATAGATTATTCAAAGGCTAAACCAATAAAAGTTGACTGAACTAAAATTGATCCTAAATACTATTTTGACGCAAAAATAATAAAATGGTCTGATGGAGATACATTTGAAATGAAAATTGTAAGCGTGCCTGACGAAAACAATTTTTATAAACCTATAGGATATGAAGGAAAAGTTAGATTTTTAGGTATTGATACACCAGAAAAGCATGTTGGAAATGTGGATGCAACTAAATTTGAAAGACAATTTGCATTCAAATCATCAAGCTTTGGAGAAAAGAACTTTCCTGTAGGCACTGTTGTTAGAATTTTTCGTAGAGGTGATTTAGATACATACGGAAGAATAACGGGCGATATTATTTTTAAAGGACCCAAATCTAAAGATTATGAATACTTCTATTCATCGGAAATAGTTAGAAAAGGCTTGACATTACCTTATGGCCAAATGCCGTTGATAGATGAATTGAAAAATAACGGATCTTACGTTCACTATGCATATATTGAAATAGCTAAATCAATGCTTGAGGCTCAAACAAATAAAAGTGGTTTCTTTAAGTATTTTAATACACCAGAAGGTGTTAGCAGAAATATATATATAATAAAAAACAACTCTAATTTCGATATTTTTTATAAGTACAATAAAGATATAGATAAAACAATTTGAAAATATGAAGATGTTTCATACCCAAATTAGTTAAAATTAAAGTAAATAAAAAGGAGATTTATGGCTAATATAAATTCAGTGGATAATAATAATTCTGCTCAAAAATATACTAAAGAACAATATAATGAATACTTAAGAATTGTTGATTCTATGGAAGAATTTTGAGAAAACAAAAAAGAAATTCCCGCAATTGAACTTAAAAATATATTTATAGACTTTGGAGAAACACTAGCTGTTGATGATGTTAGTTTTAAAATTCATGACGGTCAATTAGTTACATTGCTTGGTCCATCAGGTTCAGGAAAAACAACGGCTCTTAATGCTATTTCAGGTCTTTTAACAATAACTAGTGGTAAGGTGCTTTTTGGTGGAAAAGATGTTACATCATTACCCCCTCAAAAACGTAAATTAGGTTTTGTTTTTCAAAACTATGCGTTGTATCCACATATGAGTGTTTATGATAATATTGCATTCCCTTTAAGAAATGACATTGATTGAAAAAGAAAAATAATTTTTAAAAAAAATACTGCAATTTTGGAAATTAAAAATATTTATCTAAAACATTTAGGAGCTAGTGAAGAAGAAATTACTAAATTAAATAAAGCATGACACCAATACAACAATATATCTAAGGTTCTGGATTCTGAATATCAAAAATATCAAATTAATTTAATAAAAGAATATGAAAATGCTACAAATGACTACAAAATGACTAAAGTGCGTTATTCAGCTTCATTAAATTTAAACTCAAAAGATTCTTTAAAGAAAATTAATTCGTTAAAAGAAAATTACAAAATTCAAAAGAAACTTATTAAAGATAAGATCAAAATTGAAAAAGCGAATAAACTATATGAAAAATATGATTTAACTAAATCAACACTAAATCCAATTATTGATAAATTTGCCTTAATAAATAAAAACAATAAGAAGGACTTGAATACATATAAAAATAACTTAGATTCAGTAAATCAAATTATTAGCGAATTAAACGCTTTTGATAAAAATACTTTAACTCTTGATGAACAGTTACTTTTTGAAAAAACTCTCTATAAAGCTAAAAAAGAAGAAATAAGATATAACTTCAACATTAACGTTATTAATTACACAAACCATTATGAAAAATTAATTCTAGAGAAAAAAACAATTAGAAACGAAGAAAAAAGAAAATATAAAGATAAGAAAAAAAATGACTCAAAATTAATACAATTAAAGAAAAATAGAAAAATTATCAAAAATATAGCTCGTGATGAATTAACTGAAGTTCGTAATGAACTTTATTCTAAATACAATTTAATTGAAGTTATTAAACAAGATAATGAACAAAAGAATCTTAATTTATCAAAAGAAGATAGAGATAAAATAATTGAATTATCAAAGAAAAATATTTCTATAAGAAAATGAATTCACAATGAGGTTATGGAAGTTGCTGAAAGAGTTGAAATACTTCCTATTCTACAAAAAAAACCTACAAGACTTTCTGGTGGACAACAACAACGTGTTGCTATAGCTCGTGCAATTGTTAAGAAGCCAAAAATCTTATTAATGGATGAGCCACTTTCTAATCTTGATGCTAAATTAAGAATTTCAACAAGACAATGAATTAGAGACATTCAACAAAAATTAGGAATTACAACAGTTTTTGTTACTCACGACCAAGAAGAAGCTATGTCAATTAGCGATACTATAATTTGCATGAGTATGGCTAAAGTTCAACAAATTGGTTCACCAATGGATTTATACAACAAACCTAAAAATAAATTTGTGGCCAGATTCTTAGGCATGCCAGAAATGGGATTGCTAGAAGCTAAAAACGTTAATAATAAAATTACAATTTATGATAAAGAAATTAAAGGTATTAAACTATTAAATAGCAATAGTAAAGATCTTTTAATAGGTGTAAGAGCTGAAGATTTCATCTTGAAAAAGAAAACTGATAAATATCAATTTAAGGCTTTAATTAAGACAGTTGAAAACTTCGGTAAAGAAAGTAAACTTATTGTGCTATTGGAAGATGAAACTCCAATAAACTTCTTAATTGATAATAAACTTGACTATAAAGTTGGAGATAATATTTACTTTAACTTACCAGTTGATCGTCTTCACATCTTTGACAAAGTAACAGAGGAAAGAGTTGAGTATGAAATCAAGTAATGGCTTTTGATCAAGAGTAGCTTGTAAATTTCCTTGACTATTTAAATTTTCTTTAAAAAAACAAGCAAATAAAAAAACAACTTCTCTATCAATGAGCGTTGTCGATAAAGAAACTCCACTTTGAAAACCGGTTTCATTGTTGGTACCAACACTTATAGTTATTATAATGTTTACAATTGTGCCATTTATCCTAAATATTAAATTTGCTTTTTTCACAACGAAAGACAAATTGCCTACCTCTGCACACGTTGAACACTTTAAAACTCTTATAGAATCCCCAGCATTTGCGGTAGGTTTTAAAAATAGTTTAATGTATGGAATTATTGTCCTACCGTTTGTAATAGGAATAAGTTTAATAATTAGTTCTCTTATAGCTAGTTTATATAGAGCGACAGCTAAAGGATTTTGGCAAACTATATTTTTCCTTCCTTATATTACAAATATAGTTGCAGTATCTCTTTCATTTATTCAGTTCTTTGCTCCTCACGGAATGTTTAACTCAGTAATAAATAAAGATAATTATCCATGACTTGTAGCTTCAGAAACTTATTCTTTAAAACCGCTACTTCCCATGATAATTCAAGGTGTTTGAAACGGATTGGCATTCAACGTCTTAATATTTACAACTGCAATGCTATCAGTTGATAAAAACCAATATAGATCAGCATCTATTGATGGGATAGGAGGAATTAAGCAATTCTTCACAATAACCTTGCCTTCAATTAAGTCGACAACAACCTTTTTAATAACTATGGGAATAATTGGTGGTGTTAAGGTTTTCCCACTTGCTTTATTTGAAAATAAACCTGAACAAGCAATTGCTAATGGTGCTTCAACACTTATGTTAATGGTTTATAGTTACACTCAAAGTGGCCAATTTGCCTTCGCTGCAGCAGCATCTATTTTATTATTTGTAATAGGAATAACATACTCATTTTTAATAAGAGGTGGATTTAATACAGTAGTTAAATTTTCAATAAACTTAGGAGAAAATAATGTTTGAAATAAAATTAAAAATTCAGAAGAAATGATTAGATATCAAACTCAGAAAAAATAAAGAGTACACAGCTAAACAAGTTAGAGACACCTCTTTATTTGCGCTGCTAATATCTAGTTTCCTTAAATTAACTGCTCTTGTATTTTTCGGCCTTATTATAATATTCCCATTTGCTTTTATGCTCTCGATTTCCTTAATGCCAGTTGATCAAGCAGATAACTTAAAAAATAATTTTACTTTTTGACCTGAAAGTTTAGAGTGATCTAACTTCTCAGCGGCCGCTTCAGAAACAGCAACTGGTAAATCATATTGATTCTCTTTTGGACTAACATTTACCAATGTTTTATTCTCGATAGTAACTAAATTATTTGTCACAATGCTCTGTGGATATGCTTTCAGCTTAAAACAATGAAAAGGTAAAAACATTGTATGAACCATCTTCATAGCATTATTAGTTCTTCCTGAAGTTGCTTTATTAAATGGGCAATACTACGTTGTTACTAAAATTGACAACTCTATAGGATGAAAAAAAGATTTCATGGGTATTATTACAATTATTGCAATTCCATTTATAGCTTCAATATTTACAGCACTTATGTTTAGAAATGCTTTTGAGGCTATTCCTAAGAGAATGAAAGAAGTTGCGATGGTTGATAGAGCTGTAGGAATGAAATATTTCTTTAAAATAGCAGTTCCAATGGTAACACCTACAACTTTAACTGTCGTTATTCTAACAACAATTGCGTCATGAAACTCATATTTATGACCAGCGCTAGTGGCGGGTACTGACTATCAAATTATGTCAGTTTGACTATTTGGTGTTGGTAGAATTGAAATAGGTGGAGAAGAAAAAATTCTTCAAAGTATAAAGATGGCAGGAGCTATTTTGGTTGTAGCACCAATGTTTATCTTCTACTTCTTATTTAGAAAAAGAATTATGAGATCAATTTCAAGACAAGGTAGTGCAATTAAGGGGTAGTTATGAAAAAAATAAATGTAAAATTTAAAACTATATTTTGATTATTTTTAACAATAGCTGCTTCGATTGTAACCATTCTTTCAATAATTGTAATAAAAAACGCAAATCTAATAATCAGAACTAATGAACTAGTTGAAATAGAACAACGTCTAGTTAGTCAAGCATATAGAGAAAAAGAGTATGCAATTGGTTTAATTTTCTTTTCATCATTTGTTTTACTTATAGGAACATATATTATTTATGCAGGAATTAAGAGTTGGCATTATAGTGCCATAATATAGGAGTTATATGAAAAAGAATAAACTTTATACACTAGGAATATTAAGCGCTTCAACTATATTTTTACCAATGACTTCAGTTAGTTGTTTGTTTACAGTTGATCCAGTTGTTAAAAAAGCTAACGTATTTGCTAAAAACAATCATTTTGTAAGCGTCGGAGAATATAATCCTAAAAAATACTATGATGATAAAAAAATAGCTATTAATTCTATTTTGCAAACTCTAAATAAAATAAATAGCGAAATAAATATTTTAATTAAAACTTACGAAAATAATGTTGATTTAATCCCTCAATTAATTAATAAATCTAAAGATATTGAAACTCAATTGCAAAACATATTAGTAAATAATGAACAATTTATCAATGACTTTTATGTAAACAATCTATTACCAAATATTTCTGAAAAATTAAATAGCGCTAGAACTAATTTAGAAACTAAATATACAACTAAACCAGTAAAACCTGGATCGGGTGCCACAGATCAACAATTAAAAGAATATGAAGAAAAAATAAAAATATTTAATGAAGAAATAAACAAACTAGAAAATAATTTCAAATCATTACTTTATCCTTCTAATGATGCAAGCGTTATAAAATTATTTGAAGAAAAAGTAAATATTATTTTAAAAAATGTTTCTAAAGAACTTGAAGCTGAGAAATATCTAGCAGAAATTATTTCTAATTCAAAATTTCTAGAATTAAGAGATCATTTTATTAAGTTCCCATGAACACCAGCAACAAACCCAGATAGCAATGTTATAAAATATATTCCAAAATTTTCAAGAGTTAATGAAGTAATGATGCATTACTTTAGAGATACAACATATGCTCTAAATTATATTTACAATGCTAAAAATGTATTTTCGTTTGATTCAACATACATGAAATATACTGCATTGCGTTCATTGGAAATTTCGCACAATTCAATCGATAAAACTTATTTTGATAAATTTTCAAAAGCTATATCAGATAAAAAAACATTTGATGAAATGTATTTAGCTCTTGTTAAAACTGCACTAGAATACAATATAAAAATTAAAAGTGATAATGAAGATTTTGGAGCTCTAAGTGCCTTACCTTTATTATATCCACTTGAAAACTCAGATGATAACTATGAAAATAAAAATACTTTTAAAGCCAAAATTTTTAAAAAAGATATAAAGTTTGGTTCTAAAGAATTTAAAGAATACATATTAAGTCCAATTAAATTTATTAAAAAACATGAAAAATTAGCAAAATCATCAGATGATGAAGATAGAAAAAAATCATTAATTGTTGATCTAGTAAACCTTAAGGATGAATGACCAACTGAATATAAATATGTTATTAAAACAATTAATACAATGAAAGAATATGGATCACGAGTTGAATATGTTACCTCATTTCTAGGAAATGTCTTGTTTTTCAATGGTGTTGATCAAATACAAATATTAGCTGCTTATGATAAGAAAAATAATGAAATCAAGCACTTCTTTGAAAAATATGACGAAAATTCTAAATCATGAAAAATCTACGATATCTTAAGTGATTTGAAAAAAGATCCTAATAATATTTCTAGTCCTACAATTTTAGACCAATTACCACAAGATTGAGTATTTGAAGATGCTAACTTACAAGATGTTGAATTTTGTAAAAAAATAAAAAATTTAGAATTTGATACATTCTCTAATTTATATGTTCATGGAAGTAATGCAAATCACGCCTTAATAGATATACTTAAATTAAGTGAACAATATTCTCATTTTAAAAAATAATTTTATCAACTTAATTAAATTAGTTTCCTAACTGGAAACTTTTTTTTACTTTTAAATTGGTTATTTTAAGTTTAAAATATTTTGAATGTCTAAAATAACCTACTTAGCAGCAAAATTAAAATAATTAACTTCACTTATGATATTTTTTTAAAATTTGTTTTTAAGCTTTTAAAAGATAATTTAATAAAAAAGTTCCGAATTTTCGAAACTAAATTTTGTTAATAGTTAATTAAATAGTAGTTTTTTAAAAATCTTACTTAGAATCCTTAGAATCAACTATGTCTGCTTCTTCCATTTGAATAGATTTTGTAACTTCTAATTTACTTTCATCAAAGAAAATATTTGTATCTTTTTCTCATTTATCTGTTGATGTTCGTTGAACAATATCATTTGAATTATTTAACTCATTTAATAATAATCAACAACCAGCAAAAGATACTGTAAATACTAAAAATATTCCAATAAGAATAATCGTGAAAAAATAATATCATTTTTTGTTTTTTAGTTCTATTAGAAGCATTGAAATAAATGAAATTAATATAAGTAAATCAACGGCTCCTAAAAACATAAAAAATCCAAATATCTTTAGTTGGTCAAATAATATTGAAACAAGGCTTGATGCTATAAGAATGTAAAGAATGCCAATTAAAATCATATTAGCTATAATAATTTTTTTTGGTCCCATAGTTGCCAAAAATATTTTTTTAGATTGTTTTGTTTTTCTTACTCTTCTAGTTCTTTTCATATTCATATTAAATAATTATAATAAATTAAACCAAAACACATATTACAATTTAAAAAAGAATAATTGAGATAAAAAAAGAAACAGTTGTTTCTATTTTTTATTTTCAGCTAAATAATGCTTAACTTCTAGTACGCAATCATCAATAATTTTTTCCACATCATCAAATGATTTTGCCATGCAACCACTTGCTCTTTCGTGACCTCCGCCGCCTCATTTAACAGCGACATTACGCACACAAGGTCCATTAGATCTATATTCAACTCTTAAGCGACCATCTTCCTCTTCAGTAAATTGAACTCATAATCTCGAATCTTCAATATTTCCAATAATATTTGGTCTAGTTGCGTTGTTAGCATCGGTGCCTAGTTCTCTTATTGTTTTTTGATCTATAAATGTGTAAGCAACTAGATCTCTCATTTTCAAGTTTGAAACTAATATTTGTTGAATTTTTAGGTCTTTTAATCTAGTTTTTGATAATCCACTAAATATTTTTTCTGCATTTAAATTATTTTTATATAGATATGATACTAATTCATGAGTTCTAGCTGATGTATCAGAAAATAGAAATCTTCCACTATCAGTTACTGTGCCAAGAAACATAAAGTTTGCAGCCCTTTCGTTTATTTTTCATTTATTTTGAAACGCTAATTCAATAATCATTTCAGCTGCCGCAATTCTCTTAGATTCAACTCAGCGAGTACATTTATCTAAATCATCATCATTTGGGTGATGATCAATTCTAATAGTTTCAGCAAATAGATTTTTATCTAAAATTTCTCTTGATTCTAATCTTTCCTTAAAGTTAGCATCCACAACAACACCTAATGAATGAGTTAAAATCTCATCTGAAGGAACATTATCAAAGTCTAAATCTAGAAAATCTGAGAAAATTCCTTTATTATCGCCTACTGCATAAACTTTTTTATTTGGATAATTAATTCTTATTAATTCTCTAAGCCCAAATTGGCTACCTAAACAATCACCATCAGGGCGAATGTGATGAAAAATTACAATTGAATCATACTTTTCAATTTTTTTAGTTACGTCTTTTCATGTACCAATAATCATTATTTTTCCTCTCACTTCTTAATGGCTAAGTTTAAATCTGCTAAAACATCATCAACTTGATCCCAAGAATCTAAAGTACAACCAGCAGCATTTGCATGACCACCGCCATTATATTTTCTTGCAACTTCATTTACAAGTGGACCATTAGATCTTAAACGACCTCTAATTTTGCCATCCTCTAGTTCAACAAAAAATGCTCAACAGTTATTATCTTCAATGTTTGCTAGCTCATTAACAAATATTGCGGAATATTGGTCATTAAATCCATATTCCGCTTGTTTAGCTTTAGTAACTAAATAGTAAAGAACTCTTCCACTTTTTTTGAAATTAGATAATATATCACCAACATATTTGATATCAACTGTAGTTCTTTTGTTTAACTCTTTAAAAATCTTTTGAGCATCAATTGATCCTTTTTCATAAAGAAACGAAGCTAATTGGTGAGTTCTTGATGAAGTATCTTCATATAAAAAACGCCCCGAGTCAGTTATTATTCCTAAAAATGTATGTTCTGCTGCTTTTTTATTTACTTTTCAATTTGATTTTTGAGCTAACTCAGCAATCATTTCTGCAGCTGCTACATAATGTTCATCAACTCATAAATAGTCATATTTAATATCACTATCATTTGGATGATGATCAATCCTTAGTGTTTTGGTGTGTTTGTTATCAACTAAAGCTTCTGCACCTTCGATCCTATCGCTTGATGAAGCATCAACAACAATACCTAATGAATTTTTATAATTAATATTATTAGGATTATCATATTTATAATCCATAAAATTAAATATATTCATATTATTACCTGGAGTAAAAACATTTTTCTTAGGGTAGTTTGTTCTTATAAATTCAGCCAAACCGGCTTGCGATCCTAAACAATCTCCGTCTGGTCTTTTATGATGATAAATAATAATATTATCTGCTTCTTCAATAGCTTTTAGTGCATCTTTGTATGTTCCTATTTTCATATTTCTCCTTATTTTAATATTTATGTATATAATATTTTACTAGATTACTAAAAGTAACAAGTAGAACAGTTTATTTTATTACCTTTTGGTATAAATAGTGCAAGAAAAAATATTTTAAAAAAAATAAAAAAATTTCTTTGAATTATTTTAAAAAGTACTATTATATTATCAGTGGTTATAGCAAGAGGGATCGCCTGATACCATTCCGAACTCAGTAGTTAAGCCTCTTAGTGCCGACGATAGCAGAGATGCGAAAATAGGGCGCCGCTTTTTTTATTCTTTTTTTTACATAAAATATAAATAAAAAAAGATAAGTTATTACTTAACCTATCTTATTCATTCATTTGTATCTATATTAAATATCTTGCTAGCTTCATTTGAGCCACTCCCAAAGTCATAAAAATTCTTTATTTCAGTGAATATTTTTTTAGCTTCATTTAATTGAAGTGGTTCTTGACCAGAGATATTTGCACTAGTTACATAACAAGGACCATGTTTTAATAAAAAATCAATTAACTGTTTGTTATTAGGCATTCTAAAACCTTGCTTATTAACAACAACCGAATAAGCTCCTGGCCAGTATTTTTCAGCAAATAAATCAGCTTCTTTATTCCACTCTTTAAATTTTCTAGCTTGATCAACAGATCCGACTAAAATCATTATTTTTTTAGTAAGAGGTCTTTTTTTAATGGTGTAAATTGCATCAAGAGTTTCTTGAGAAATAGGTCCACCTAGACCTGTAACAGTATCTGTTGTACAAATAAATATATCTTTAAAATTCATAATAGTAATTATTATAGAATAAATATTCTAATGCTGGATATAAATTCAAAAAACTACTTTTAGAATTATTTAGCTTACCAATTTACATAATCACCCATATAAGTTTTAAAATTAGCATAAAAATTATTTTATTGAGCATTATAATAAACTAATGTTAAATAAAATAGGCATTATTTAAATACTTATTACTGTAATTGTCTATATATTATTAACGAGATTACAATTAATAAATATCAAATATTATTTATAGTTTTCTAATAGTATTTATTGCAATAATAATTACATAAAAACGTATTGATGTTTTACTACTAATGTGAATGATTATACAAATTAATTAAGTCATATAAATGGGATGTATTTTTTTCGTTTTACTACTAATGTGAATGATTATACAAATTAATAGCAAAGAAAAAGAAAATTAGATAACTTCTAAAAATTCAATTAAAAGTTATATAACAATTAATATAAAAATTTCAATAGTAGATGTTATAAATAATAATAAAAACATCTTTTAGGATGCTAAATATTGTTTTAAATTAATCATCTTGGCCAAAACACAAATTATTATAAAAGTGTGATCTTTTATTAAATTCTTCATTAATATATTTGTATCCATATTTTTCTGGTAAGGATTTTTCACCTGAAAATAAATTTGTCCCAAGTCCTAGTTTATTACCTTCAATTTCAAAACCTAAAGCAGCTATTGTTGTCGGAAATAGATCTAGTGTTGAAAATTTTCTGTTTTTTAATCTTTTTGGGTCATATTTTAATTCCTTAGAAGGATTTATTATAGTACTATAAACTTTTCTATTTTCTTGCTTTTTACCATTTTTATTGAATTTTGTAAAATACCCTTCTTTATTATAAGTTCCATAATAATATTGTTTTGTCCCCTCATCCATACTTAAATGGTCTCCAGAAATTACTATTGTTGTATTCTCGTATCAATCTTGTTGTTTACATCAATCAATAAATTCATTAATTAAAAATGAAATATATCTAAAAGATTCTTCCATATCAATAGTTTCATCGATATCTTTTATTGATTCAACACTATTTTTATCACCCATATTTTTAGTATGATGCGGAAACTTTTTGGCTAAATCAATACCATTCAAACTTTTTCCGGTGATACTGTCACCGTGTGGTCTATGAGTGTCTACAGTCAAAATTTGCAAATTGAATGGTTTTGATTCTTTAGAGAGATTATTTAATATTCGTTGAGCATTTTTAAATAATAATGGATCTTTGTATCCTCATCTGCCAAGATATTCTTTTGGAATTTCTCAGGTGCCATCTATTTGTTCTTCCTTACCTCAATGAGAATCATCTAATTGTTTATTATCTAAATAGTATTTTCCTGCTCCTGTTGAATAATGTATATCCAAGTCATCGTCATCAATACTTCCGCCTTTAAAATCATATCAATGATAGTGGTGCGATTTTAAATATCCTGAATGATTTGCATAATCAACATCATGTCCGGCTATAAAATAATTATTATATCCATTTTCAAACAAAATATCGCTGGTGGTTTTTACTTTAGGAAAAAAAATTTTACCTTTTTCCTCAACCTTTCAAGGATCTTTAAGGGGAATGCCAGATGATTGAGACACGAACCCTCTTATGGTATCATCACTTCAATCAAAAACATATGGACCAGCTAGGTTATCTCCTTGTGCAAAGGTAACATTTTCTTTAGCAAGTTTTGTTAATTCGGGCATTATGTTAGAGCCATTTTTTAACTTTCCACCATCTTTTTCATCTAAAACAGTTGACTCTAATGATTCCACGGTTATATATATTAAATTATGTTTTTTATTTGGAGTTTTAATTTTAACTTTATGGGTATCAACATAATTTTTAGAAAAAATATTTGTTGATTTTCTAAACTTATTTAAACTACAACTTGCAAATATGGCTGGCATTGTTGTAACTAATGCAATAGGTATTAATAATTTTCTAACTGTCTTCATATGAACCTTTACTAAAATTAAACTATTTTAGTTTTTAATTTTATTTATTTTTGAATTGTTTAAAGATATTAAAAATATTGCTAAACTACATTTATCTATAAAGAATGCACCTATTTTTGATAACTCCAATTCTAAACTAGATACATTATCTTGTTTTTTAAGTTTGATGAAAACTATTAATTTAACAATAAATAAACCTGTGGATGATAATAGAAATAATACTAAGAAATAAACATATTTATTTAAAAAAGCGCTAACATTTTTTCAACTTCTCATCACCTCTCTTACTTTTTCAAAAAAGTAGAACATTGATATATTCGTCACAACGCAGATGTATATTATAATACATAATAATGTTAATACTTTAATAGTTCAAAATACAATTCCCAGTATTGCAATTTTGTTAAAGATTAGGTTGTTTTTACTTACATTATTTTTTTTAAGTAAGAAAACTGAATTATTTTCTTTATTATTTGATGATAGTTTCATTCTAAAAAGTTTATAAAAAATTATTATTTTTGCAAATGATAATAAAATTCCGATAATAGATGTTATATATAATCACTTGATTTTTTTCTCATTATAATCAATTCTTCTTAAAATTTGAAATAAAAATATTGCAGTTGAAATATTTGTAGAAAAAGCTATCAATGTGATAAAAACTCATGGAATTAACCATTTTAAAAATAATATTAAGAAATCAACTTCGTTAGAACCGCTATTTCACAGTATATGATTACCAATAATATATACTATTAAACTGGTTAGAAATAATAATAGAGATATGCTCGAAAAAATAAGTCCATTTATTATTTTTTTAGAAAAGTTAAATTCTTTGTTTTTTTTACTCATTATTAAGTTTCCTTTTCTCTAATTCTCTAAATTTGACTTATTATAATAAAAATATGTAATTAAATTTATACCATAAGGATTAATAATTAATAACAAAACTTATTTATTATGTAGTAGCTTTTTATATTTATATTTTTAATTTAAAAAATACAAGACTTTTTCTAACTGTGTTTAAGTATCTAAAAAATAATAAAAAATAGAACCTAAAATAAGTTCTATTTTTTATTATTAATTAAAGCTTTATTATAAAAGTTTAGCTAAACTAGTTCAATAATTGCCATAGTTGTGTTATCACCTCTACGATTAGGCAATTTAATGATTCTTGTGTATCCGCCATTTCTTTTTGCGTATTTAGGTGCAATATCATCAAATAAATATTTGACTAAATCTTTTTTATCTTTTTTTGTTTCAACTTCAAGTGGACGAAGGAAACTTGCAACAAGACGAATATTTGATAAAGTTTTATTTTTACCTTTTGTAATTAGTTTTTCAGCATGTCTTCTAAGTTCTTTAGCACGGGTTAGAGTTGTTGTTATACGACCATGTAGGAATAATTCGCTTACTAAATTACGCATTACCCCTTTTCTTCACTTACTATCTCTTTTATATATTTGAATTGGATTAGCCATTATTCGTCTCCTCCCTTACTTAATTCATAACCATATTCTTTAAGTTTTGAAATTATTTCTTCAAGTGATTTAGCACCAAGATTTTTAGTTTGTTCCAATTGTTCATAAGTCATAGAAGCTATTTGACTTAATTTGGTTTTCCCAATATTTCTTAAAGCATTTAATGAACGAACTGAAAGGTTTAATGAATTGATATCAATATCAGTATCTTCTTTTTCTAGTTCTTCCTCAATAGCTGTTTCAAAAACTTCTAATTTCATTTCATCAACATCACCAATTAATTTAAAGTGACTTACTAAAATTTCACAAGCTTGTTGAATAGCAATTTTAGAATCTATAGTACCATCGGTAATTATTGTAAATAATAACTCTTCTTCAATTTGGTTTGATGAGGTGTTTAATTCACTAACTGTATAATTAACTTTTTCAATAGGACTAAAATTACTATCAGTTGCAATAAAAATTCCTTTTTTAATTTTAGATTCAATTTTTCCGCTAAATAGTGAAGGATTAGAAATGAATTTTTTGTTTTCTTCATTTGAAACAAACCCTCTACCTGAACGTAGATACATTTCTAAATTAATTGAACCTTTAGAACTTAAATTACAAATTTCTTGGTTTTTGTTAATAACTTCAATACTTGAGTTTGCTACTTCAAGATTTCCTGATGTAACACTTCCTGGATTGCTTGCCTTAAGAGTAACTTTGATAATATCGTCATCACCTACTAAATTTGGATCATATTGAAATTTTACTTTCCTTAGATTCATAATTAAAGCAGTTACATCTTCTAAAACACCTGGAATAGTTTGAAATTCATGATCAACGCCTTCAATCTTAACTGCAAATAGTCCTAGAGATGTAATATTTGATAATAATACTCTTCTAAGAGCAACACCAACTGTTTTACCAAAACCCCTTTCAAGTGGTTTAACTGAAAAAACAGTTTCATTTTCAACACTATTAGCATTCTTAGGTATTTGAATATATTCTAATTTTGTCATTTTTTTCATTAGATAATTTCTCCTTTATATTTGATTATTTCTTAAGTTTAAGACGTTTTAAGATACGTTTTGGAGGTCTTGTTCCATTGTGAGGAACTGGTGTAACATCTTTAATTTCAGTAACTGTAATTCCTGAAACTTCAATTTGTTTACGAGCTGCATCCTTACCAGCTCCTAAACCTTTTAATTCAACTCTAACTGATTTAATTCCGTGTTCCTTAGCTGATTCTGAAGCTGCTGCGGCTGCTAAACCTGCTGCATAAGGGGTCTTTTTCTTTGTACCTTTGTAACCAATTGCTCCTGATGATGATCAAGCAATAACATTACCGTTTTCATCTGCGAATGTAACAATAGTATTTTGGTTAGTTGAGTGGATGTGAGCCACACCATTAACTATATTTTTCTTTTTAGTTTTTCTAGCCATTATTATTTACCTTTCTTACCTGCAACTGTTTTTCTAGGACCCTTACGTGTTCTAGCATTCTTTTGAGTACATTGACCTCTAACTGGCAATCCCTTACGATGTCTTACACCACGATAACATTTGATTTCCATCAAACGTTTGATGTTAAGACTAACTTCACGGTGTAATTCACCTTCTGTTACATATGCTTTTGCAACTTCACGAATAGCTGATAATTGTTCTTCAGTTAAATCTTTAACTCTTGTGCTTTCGTCAATATTTGCTTTTTTGCAAATTTCACTTGCTACTGTTCTACCAATACCATAAATGTAAGTTAAACTAATAACTACACGTTTATTGTTTGGAATTTCAACGTTTAAAATTCTAGCCATATCTTCCTATCCTTGTCTTTGTTTATGTTTAGGTAATTTACAAATTACTCTAATAACACCTTTACGTTTAATAATGCGACAATCTTTACACATTTTTTTAACACTAGCTCTTACTTTCATATTTCTCCTTATTTATGACGATAAGTAATACGTCCAAGATTTAAATTATATGGACTTATTTCTACGTCAACTGTGTCACCGGGTAGAATACGAATATGATGTACACGCATTTTCCCTGATATATGAGCTTTAATTAACATACCGTTTTCTAATTCGACAGAATACTCATCTGTTGAATAAGACTCTTTAACAACGGCTTTTAGTTTAATAGCATCTTTTGCCAATTAAATTCCTTTCGTTAATACTACGCCTTTACCATTTTTAATTAAGACTGTATGTTCATAATGGGCAGTTTTCTTGCCTGAAGGTGAAAAAACAGTTCATCTGTCTCTTTTAACCTTGACTCTTTTTGAACCCTGAACAATCATAGGCTCAATACAGATAACCATACCATCTTTTAATAGCTCTCCGGTACCTGGTTTGCCATCATTAAAGACCATAGGGTCTTCATGAAGATCTCTACCAATTCCGTGTCCGCAGTATTCGTCGGGAGTAAATAAACCATTATCTCTTATTACTTTGCCGACTGCATAACTAATATCACCTACTCTAGCACCGGGTTTAATTGCATTTAAACCGGCATAGAATGATTCTTTAGCAACATCAATTACTTTTTGGTCTTCTTCAGTTATTGAACCGACACCTTTTGTAAAAGCACTATCTGAATAGTAACCTTCATAAATAACACCTAGATCAACTTTAACTAAGTCGCCCGGTTTTATGATGTAGTTCCCTGGAATACCATGGATTAGTTCTTCATTTACAGAAATACAAGCAGTGTTTGGGAAACCATACATTCCCAAAAAAGCTGGTTTAACATTTCTTTTAATTATTTCATTAAAAGCGACTGAATCCACTTCTTTTAATGAAACACCTGGTCTTATAAAGTCATAAACAACTTGTTTAACTTCTGCCAGGATTTGACAACTTTTTGTAATTTTTTCAATTTCGTTTTTGTTTTTAATTGTAATCATAATATATTTTTAATTAATCTCCATAACTACTAATATAAAAATGAAATTATTTTATACCTAATTTATCTTTAATATTACTTGCAATATCTTCAACTTTACCACTTGCATCAAAAACCGTTAAATTATTTTTATTTTTATAGTAATCAAGAAGCGGTTTTGTTTGTTCATTATAAACAGACATTCTAACTTTAATAGATTCAATTGAGTCATCTGCTCTTGTAATTAATTTTGTGTTGCAATTATCACATCTTTCACCATTTTTACTTGGCATAAATTCAATGTGAAAACCTTTTTTACATTTAGGACATGAGCGACGCCCATTAAGACGTTTCATAATAAGATCTTCTGGAGCAACTAATTCTATAACTCTATACTTAAAAAAGTCTAGAGAATCTAAAAATTCAGCCTGATCTAATGTTCTTGGATATCCGTCAAGAATTACAGATTTATTTTCTTTGTTTAATTCTATAAGTTTTTTTCTAACAATCTCATTAGTTATTTCATCAGTAACATATTTTCCGGAACTGACAATAGCTGATATTTTCTTTCCTAACTCACTTTGTGAAGCAATTTCAGCTCTAAAAATACTTCCGGTAGATAAATGAATGATATTTTCATTATCTGCTATGTTCCCAGCAACTGTACCCTTGCCAACCCCTGGAGAACCTAAAAAAACAATATTTATATTTTTATTTTCTATCATAATAAGCCATCCTCATTTTTCTTAATAGAAGTTTTCTTGTTCGATTTGTCTTCATTTGCAAATTCACCAAATTCACCAAATGATTTTTCATACGAAATATTATCGCTAATTTTTCTAGAAATAGATTTACGTTTTGAAAGTTTCATAGACTTACGGCGTGCTTGAAATTGTTGAATAGTTTCAATAGACACACTAACCAAAATCATCATCCCTGTTCCACCAAAAGCAATTATTGGCGGAAAGTCAAGTAATATTGTTTGCAAATAATTAAATGAAACTAAGATAACTAAATAAAATCCACTAAAAATTGACAGTCTAATAACAATACTTACTAGATAATCTTCCGTTTGCTCACCGGGTTGAATGCCAGGAATAAAAGTTGAACTTTTGGCAAAATCTTCACTAATTTTATCAACTCTAGATTGTTGAATACCCATAATAAAACTAAAGAAGAACGTGACAAGTACAAGCAATGAAAGACCTATTGGCTGGGTGAAGTTCATATTTGCTTCAATCCATAATTTTCCATCATTACCCGGTGGTAATATTCTAGCTATCATTAATGGAAAGCTTATTAACATAGTTGCAAAAATTATAGGCATAATTCCACCAGGATTTAATTTAATAGGCAACTTACCCATTTCTTTAATATTTCTGCTACGTCCGGCGCCTATTTGTTGAATAGGTATATGTCTTTCACTATTATAAATTAATCCAATAATAAATATTACTGTTGCATAGACAAATATATATGTTAGTAGTTTTAATGATCCGATAAATAATGTTGTATTGTTTTCTGTTCCAACAAAATAACTAAATGCACCTTTAAATTGGGCAGGTAAACCAAATGCTATACCAACAAAAATAATTAAACTAGTTCCATTCCCGATTCCACGATCAGTAATTTGTTCAGCTAAAAATAATGAAAACAATGAACCACCAATAAGAATCATAGGCAATAAAAAATATTGTGTGACATTTAGAGTGCTTTCACCATTAACGGGAACAATAGATATAAATCCATTTTGTCCAATTGATAATGACTTTGTTAGTAGTATTGCTTGTGGTACAGATATGAACAAGGTTAAGATACGTGTAATAACATTTAATTTTCTTCTGCCTTGAGGTCCACTTTGACCTAATTTTTGAATTGCCGGAAATGCGCTTGTTTGAAGTAAGGACATAATCAAACTAGCATTAATGAATGGACTAATCCCAAGTGCAACTAAACTAAAATTTTTAAGTCCTCCACCGCCGACTAAATTTAGAGTGTTGAAGAATACATCTTCTTCAATTCTCTCAGAAGATTTTATTTTAACAAATGGAGCTTTTATTGTGGTCATAACCAAATAAATTGAGAGAAGCAAAAGTGTTCATAAAAATTTTTTAGTGATATCTTTGTTTTGTCAAAAACCTTTTCATCAATTCTTAATTTTTAAAACACCACTAGAAAAATTTAATTTATTAAAAAAGTTTTTCATTCGTTCTCCTTTGCTTCTCAAACTTATATCTTTTTAGCGTCTAAATGCATAAATAGTTTATGACTTTCAATACACTAATATTTAATCTATTCGACATTTAATTAAAGGTACTAAATTTAAATATAAATTAAACAAAAGTATATTAATAAAACTAATAATTTAACTAAGTAATTATATATAAATTAAAATAAAAAGAACATATTTTTTTAAACTAAATTCATAAATAAAAGAAACCAGATGATTTAAACCAAAAAAATATGCAAAAATAAGATTTGTATTTAAATATATTTTTTATGTAAAACGCTGTTTTATAGGTAAAAACTAAAAATTTATAAATATTCCATTATTTGTTAAGTAATCTACTAATTCAGTAAATAATATCTGATTAACTTCAGGGGAGGTTTGCTCTAAAAATATATCTAAATTGTTAAATAGATAGTAGTAACTTTTTAATTCTTTTGTTCATCTTATTTCAACTTTATGTTCTCCACACAAAAATCCTCCCTTATATAGTTTAAAATCACATAAGTTACTTGGGGTATCACATTCAGAACATGATGAAAAATTAATTCCAATACCGAAATAATTTAAACTTTGTCCTAATAAGTAAGTTAAAAGATATTCTTGTTTATCCCCTTTATTTAGAAAAATAAGTATTCTTTCGTACGCCTTAAAAACATCTTGGCAAGGGTCTTGAAAGTTTTTTAAAAAATTAGTTGCCTTTTTTACAAAAACTAAATTAAATGGATTAGAGTAATCCACTTCATTTAGTAAAGTAGCTTTCTTTAGTCTTGAAATAGAGTTAGTCAAGCGAGATTTAAAATACTCTATTTGTGAAATTGAACCAATCATTAAGTTTGCCTTATTTTTACTTTCAGGTTTGTTAATCCCTCTAGCAAGCAATCTTTTAGTACCGTTTTTTGTGAGAACATCTACATAGCAATCATATTCTGATTCGGGTTTATCTTTGATGCTTAGTACAATCATTTTTTCAATAGTTTCAGCCATAATTCTCCAACATTTTACAAATGTTATATATAAAATTTATAAATATAGATTTTCCATATATATTGTTAATTATAAATACATATTATATATTTATATCAATCTAAATTAATAATATGCTAAAATAATCAACATGCTGCAAAGCGAGAGAAAGGAATATTATGGATCTTGATGTTTTGAAAAAACTTTTTATAGATAGCTTAGAATCTACACCAGGAATTAAATCAATTTCAAATTCCGAATATAGTGAAAATGATATTGTAGTCGAGGAAATTAATGGCAAATTTTGCTTTAAGGCGCAAATTACAATTTTGAGAAATGAATCAGCAAAAAATATAATAAACCTTGTAAGTTCTCACTTAAGATACAAATTAAAGGAAAGCGGTTCAATTATTGGAAAAATTAATTTAATTATTGGAGGTATCACAAATGAATAAAAAAATTGATGGTCAAATATTTAAACAAATGATTATATCCGGATCTAATAACTTATTCAACCAAAAAAATAGAATAGATGCTCTAAATGTTTTCCCTGTACCTGATGGAGATACTGGAACTAACATGGCTTCAACAGCTGCTAATTCTGCAAACGAAATTAAGAATAACTCATCAACTAATCTAGCAGAAATATCAGCTGCAGTTTCAAAGGGAATGCTTTTTGGTGCTAGAGGCAATAGTGGAGTTATCCTCAGTCAAATTTTTAAAGGTATTTCTTTAGGTTTTGAAGGAAAAGAATCAGCAGATGCTAATTTATTATTGGAGGCATTTAAAAAAGCAACTGAAAAAGCTTACCAATCAGTTTTAAAGCCAGTTGAAGGAACCATTCTAACTGTTATACGCGAAACAACGGAACAACTAACAAAATCAGAAGAAGCAAAAGAATCGGTCGAAACCTTTTTTAAAAAAGCTTACGAATTTGCAAAAGAGTCATGTAAAAATACCCCAAATAAATTAAAGGTTTTACGAGAAGTGGGTGTTACAGACTCAGGTGGAGAAGGATTTTTAACTATCTTGGAAGGAATGTACAAATTTTTAGAATCTGGAAAAGTTATTGAAAAAAGTGATATCGAAAATGATCCAAACAAATTCATTTCGGACGATGAAGTGTTTGAGGGAGAGTTTGGGTATTGCACCGAATTTATTATCGAGCTTGAAAATCCTGAAGAATTTGATAAAAAGGATTTTGAAAAGAAATTGAACAAAAAGGCAACAAGTTTAGTTATTGTTCAAGATAATGAAATAGTTAAAGTTCATGGACATACACTAAAACCTGGAGAATTATTAAATTTTGCTCAAAAATATGGAGAGTTTATAAAAATTAAATCCGAAAATATGAGTTTACAAGCATCAGAATCAAGAAACAAGAAAAATAGTAAACAACAATCAAATTCTAAAAATTTAACTAAATGCGGAATTGTTTCATGCAATTTAGGTAACGGAATAATTAACAGAATGCAAGAATTTGGTTGTGACGCAATTATTGAGAGTGGACAAACACAAAACCCAAGCGCACAAGATATTGTAGATGCTATTAATTCAGTTAATGCAGAAAATATCTTTGTCTTGCCAAACAACAAAAATATTTTTTTAGCTGCGGAACAAGCAGCGCAAATAATTAATGACAAAAAAGTTTTTATTATCCCAACAAAAAGTCAAGCACAAGGTTTTACTGCACTACTTAATTTTGATGCTGATGCAACAGCTGAGGAAAACAAAGATACTTTAAATGAGGCTATTAAACTTATTAAGTCTGGTGAAGTAACACAAAGTATAAGAACAACTAAAATTGACGGCATTAAAATTAAAGAAGGTGAATTTATAGCTATTTATGATTCTAAAATAGTTGCAGCAAAAAACTCATATATTAGCGCTACAAAAGAATTGATTAAAAAAGCTATTACTGAAGATAGTGAAATAATTACTATTTATTATGGAAATGATGCTAGCGAAGATGATGCTAATGAAATCAAAAATTTTGTTGAAAGTAATTATGATGTCGAAATTGAAATTATAAATGGTAATCAACCACACTATCACTTTATCATAGGATTTGAATAAAGGTGGTTTCATAATGTATAAAATAGCTTTTGATATTGTTGGAAATGACAACGGAATAAAAAACGCACTAGAGGCAAGTACTAAATTTGTAAAAGATAATAAAAATTTTGAAATTACTTTAGTAGGCCCTGAAAAAGAAATCAAAAATTATTATGAAAATAATAAAATAGATATTTCAAAATTAAATATTTCTATAATTAATAATCCCAATAATTTTGAAGATCCTAAAAACATTAGACAAAGTTTGCATGAAAAAACAGCAATGAATGATGCTATAGATTTGGTTAATAACAATAAATGTGATGCCGTTTTATCCTCGGGAGATTCAGGCATGTTTTTAGCTTTAAGTAGTTTTAAGTTAAAAAAAATTGAAGGTATCTCAAGAGCTGCTTTCATGCCCATGATGCCAACTATAAGTGGCAAAAAATTCTTTCTACTTGATGTTGGAGCAAACATAAATACTACTAGTGAATACTTAGTAGAATGAGCTAAAATAGCTTCTATTTTTGCTGAAGTATTTTTTGAAAAAAATAACCCAACAGTTTCATTACTTAATATAGGAACTGAAGATTTTAAAGGTTTAGACTTTGTAAGAGAAGCTAATTTAAGTTTAAAAAATCAAAATGAACTTAATTATATTGGTTTTAGCGAACCAAGAGACATACTTAGAGGCTTAGCGGATGTTGTTGTTATTGATGGCTATGGCGGTAATTTGGTTTTAAAAAGTTTAGAAGGAGCAATATTAAGTTTTAAAGATCTTTTAAAAGAAAAAATAATGAAAAAGTCAATTAGAAAAATAGGATATTTACTTTCAAAAGGTGCATATAAAGATGTGGCCGAAACACTAGATTATAGAAATGTTGGGGCTGCTTGAGTTGTCGGACTTAATGGAATGGCGATCAAGTCACATGGTGGCAGTGATGTTAAAGCGTATTTAGGAGCTCTAAACCAAATAAAAATAGGACTTGAAAAGAATATCTTAAACAAGGTGAAAGAACGTATATATGAAAAAAAATAATTTTATTTACTTTAATAACATAAAAAAGTGAAAAAGTGACTTAATCGATTATATTAAGACTAGCTTAAATATTAATGTTAATAATCCTCAGTTATATGAAACTGCTTTAACACATCCATCATACATTAAACATAGCAAGCAAGAAGAAGATTCTAGAGTCGGTCAATATCAGGAACTAGAATTCCTAGGGGACAGCATTCTTCAATTTTTAGTTTCTGATTATATTTTTAAAAAGCATAAAAATTTAGATCAAGGATCGCTAACTTTGCTTAGATCTAAATTAGTTTGCACAAAAGCATTAGCAAATGTAACAAATGAAATTCAATTAAAAAAATATATACTAACAGGACCTGGTGGAATGTATGAAAATGTTATTAGAAGTCAAAAAGTTGCTGCAGACATTTTTGAATCATTGGTTGCTGCAATATATTTAGATCAAGATATAAATGTTACTAGAAAATTTGTTGATCACCATGTTTGCTCGAAAGATGAATTACTAATACAGCAGGAATCATTAAAAGACTATAAAACAACATTTCAAGAGTATATTCAAAGTTTTTCAAAAATTGCTGTTACTTACGAAACTAAAAGCGTTGCCGAACACTTCGAGTCTGAAGCTAAACATGACAATAAAATATATGGTAAAGGCAAAGGAAAAAGTAAAAGCGAAGCTGAGGAAAATGCTGCTAAAGAAGCATTAAAAAAATTAAAAGTTTAAAGTTAAAATACAAATAGAAATGTAAAATTAAATAGTTAGTTTATAAAGGAGTTTTATGAAATTAATTAAAGTAGAAGCACACGGTTTTAAATCCTTCGCTGAACCAATTTCACTTAAATTTGATGGTGGTGTTGTTGGAATAGTTGGTCCTAACGGTTCAGGAAAATCAAATATTAATGATGCAATTAAATGGGTTTTAGGTGAAAGAAGTGCAAAAGAACTACGTGGAAATAACATGGATGATGTTATTTTTGCAGGTTCTAAAACAGCACAACCTCTAAATAAAGCAATTGTTACTTTAACTTTTGATAATAAAGATGGTTTGAGCAGTATCCCTCATGAAACTGTTGTTATCTCTCGTGTTCTTGAAAGAGGTACCGGGAACAATGTTTACTATTTAAATGGTGAAGTTTGTAGACAAAAAGACATCTTATCAATCGCTATGGAAAGTGGGATTGGTAAGTCTTCTTTAGCTATTATTTCACAGGGAACAGTTAGTGATATAGCTGAAGCAACAGCTGAAGAAAGAAAAGCAATTTTTGAAGAAGCGGCTGGTGTCTCAAAATACAAATTTAGAAAAAAAGAAGCTCTAAGCAAATTATCTAAAACACAAGAAGGATTAGATCAAATTAGATTACTAATAGCAGAAATCGAAAGAAAGCTTAACCCTCTTAGAAAACAAGCAGAAAAAGCTAAAGTATACATTGCCAAAAGTGAAGAATTAAAATCTGTTGAAGTTGGTTTACTAGTAGATAATATTCAACACTTCGGTGGAAAATATGAAGAATTAAGTTTAGAACTTGAGGGGGTTGCGGAAACTAAAAGCGATCTTGAGAAAAGAAGTGAAGAAGCTGAGGCTAAAATAAATCAAAATCAATCATTCAAAGCCACAGCTGAGGCTGAATTAAAAACATTATCAATTGAACTTGAATCAGTAAGAGAAAGATTAAATAAATTAGGTTTATCTTTAGCTCGTGAAAATGAACGTGAGCGGATGATTGCTGAAGGACAACTAAAAGTTGACAAAGATGAAACAATTAAAGCTTATAAAAAATTATTAATTTCACACGGTAATAGAATCAATTATCTTAAAAAAGAAATTCAAAATATTGAAAACAAAATAAAAGATAATCAAAATAATATTCAAACCTATGATGATGAAATCAACTTAATTACAGTTAAATTCAATAAAAAGAAGAATGATTTGTTTAAAGTTGAAACTCACTTAAATATTTTAAATAGTCAAAAAGAAAATAATACTTTTCTATTTAAAGGAACAAAAAATATACTAGAAAATAAATCATATTTTGGTCGTTCATTAAAAGGAACTGTCGCTGATTTAATTAAAGTTCCTAATGAATATTTAACAGCTATAGAAGCTATTCTAGCAAACGCAAGTCAACATTTAGTTGTTGATACATCTGAAACGGCTGTTAAAGGTGTAAATTTCTTAAAGGAAAATAATGGCGGTAGAGCAACATTTATTCCATTAAGTGTAATCCAACCCAAATCAATTCGTGATGACCATTTATTAGCGATCCAAGGGCACCCGGGTTTTATCGGCATTGCGTGTGATTTAATTAACATTGATCCTTCCTTTGATGTACTATCTAAATTCCTATTAGGAAACATAATAATTGCAGATGATGTTCAAAATGCAAATAAGATTTCCGGAATACTTGATAGAAGATACATGGTTGTTTCATTAGATGGTGACACAATTAGGGCTGGTGGAGTTATAATGGGCGGAACTAAAGCTTCATCTCAATCTATGCTTAACTTTGACGAAAAAATTAAACAACTTCAAGACTTAATACCAGGTTTAGAAGCTGATATACATGCTAATGAAACTAAATTAAATGAAATCCAAAACTACCGTCATAGTGCAATCGAATTGGATGCACAATTAAAAAATCAAAAAACTAATTTAGTTGTTGATGAAAGACAAGAACAAGCTTTATTTGATGAATATAATATTAAACTTAAGAGTATATCAAATCAACAAATTGAACTTGAGGATAAAGGAATTAGCGCTCAAAGTCAACAAGCAGACCTACAAGTGTTAGAAAGTAGAAAAGTGGCTTTAGAGGCTGAATTTAGAGCAAAAAGTGAACGTGTTGATTCTATTGGATACACAATTAATTCAACACAAAAAATGAAAAATGATTATGACACAACATTAAGAAATCTTTTAGTGTCATTTGCTAAAAAAATAGCAGAAAAAGAAAAATCAAAACTTTTACTTGATCAATCAAGAGAAAGACTTGCTGCACAATATAAAATGACATTTGAAAGTGCGGCTGAAAACTTCAAACTTGAAATGAACCGTGATAAAGCGGAAGAAATTGTTAGATTTTTAAGAGAAGAAATTGACAAATTAGGTAGTGTTAACTTAGAGGCTCTAGAAACATTGGTTGAAGAAGAAAAAAGATATAACAACTACGTTGATGGTGAAAAAGAATTATCTGAAGCTAAAGAAACAATTGAAAATGCAATAGCGGATATGGACAAAATAATAACCACAAGATTAGCTAATATTATTCATGATGTTAATGATGAATTTAATAATGTCTTTAATACAATGTTTGGCGGTGGACATGCAAAACTATATTTCACGGATCCTAAAAATATTTTAGATTCAGGTGTAGAAATTGAAGCTCAACCTCCGGGCAAGAATATCAAGAATTTAAAACTCTTCTCAGGAGGAGAAAAATCATTAATTGCTATATCTCTATTATTTGGTATATTAAAAGCAAGACCTCTTCCTCTTTGTATACTTGACGAAGTAGAAGCTGCATTGGATGAGGCTAATGTTGTTAGATATGCTGAATACCTACAAAAATTGAAACCTAAAACTCAATTTTTAGTTATTACTCACCGTCATGGAACAATGAGCAGGGTTGACTCATTATTTGGAGCCACAATGCAAAACAGAGGAATGACAACTTTCTTCACAATTGAATTAGCTGAAGCTAAAAAATTAGTCGAAGATGAACAAAAAGAACCACAAGATAAAAAATCAGAAATGTAAATATAAAGGTAACACAGTTGAGTGTTACTTTTTAATAAAATCAAATTACCTAAAAATTAAAAAATATGATCTTGGTAAATAATAATGAAAAATGAAGTTATATTTTTCATAGATATATTGAAGTAGCATTTACAAATTTCATGCAGCGATTAACCTAAAAAAGAATATAGAAGATAAATCAAATAATATAATAAAAGAATTACTAGAAAAAATTACGTATAATAAAATTTCATAGCAAAGTAAAACATGTTAGAACGGCAAGATTTATCTACTATAATCTAGTTAATGAATCTTAAATCATTTGATGAAAATATATGATATTAGCAACAAAGATTTTATAATCAAATGTTATAGAAAGCTACCTACTTTTAAAAAAAAATTAGAAAAAATCATAATTTAAAATACTTAAACAGATTTTTTAACAAAAGAAACATATTTAGAAAAGTTCTAAACCTTTAAATTTAATTAAAAATCAAGTAGTAATATTTTATCTACTTGATTTTTAATTTATTCATCAACAAATTTAGTATTAAATTGCCCAATAATTGAATGTACTTTTTTAACATTAATTCAAAGAGTAGGATCAAGCCTTCTCAAATCTTTAATAAAAGGTTTTGTCTCAAAAAGAAGCATTGTTGTTTCAATTTTATATACCGGTTTGCCCGTGTATCCACTTTCAGCAGTATGAATTGAATATGCATGTCAATATTCAATAACTTTAAGGAATTTAATAGTTTTTTTAGGATTTGCAGTTCAAATTTCTACAGCAACTTTTTTATATTTCGGATAAATGAAATGAATCATTATATTAACAATAAATATATATTGTAAACTTGTATATTCTCTAAGACCAAAGATAACACCAGGTTTTACAGTAACAACTTCATGTTTTACTCCACCAATCATTTCAATAGAATTAGTTGCGAGATGTGGAGCATGAGGTTTTACAAATGCAAATATTAATAAGAATGTTATTGTTGTTAAAAATGAAATAATATATAAGATTGAAGAAATATTTTTTTGTTTTTTAGTTGAAAAATAATATGCAATTATATCCGTCCCACCAGTTGAACCACCATGTTTTCAAGCAATAGAAATTGCAAAACCTAAAAATACTGAACCTATAAGACCATTAAGAAATATTGGTCATTGATCCGGATTTTCATATTTTGTTATAACATGAGTTACTGGATCCTTGAATTCAAGTATCGAATTTCATCCGGGAGAAATATTAATTCTTTCCTTAATGAAATTTTCAACAGCTGGTATTGTTGTAAAAAATAAATTAGTAATTATTTGGAATAGCATGAAAGCTATTGTTAGAAATGTAAAACTTTTTTTAGATCTCCAACTAAAAATTAAAAATAGAGGTATATTAGTGGCTAAATATATTGCAGCAAATCAAGGTTCAACATTAGGATGCAATATTATGGCTAAAACAGCAATACCTGAAATACCACTAGGAACTGTATTAGCTTTATTTAAAAATGCAATAACTCCAAAGTTAAAAATAATAGCAGCAATAAACATATAAGTTAATTTAATAGAAATATCTTTTATAAATCTTTTGCGTCTATTAATGTCTTTTTTATTTTGAACATTCTTATCGCTTTTATAAATAAATAATTCTAGGTTCTTAACGTCTAAGTCTTCATCATTATCTGCTTCATCCGCATTATTTATTTCTTCAAGTTTTGTTACAATAAGTTTTTTTTCTTCAATAGCATATTTATTTTCTTTTTCTAAAAATGTTTTTTCCATAACTATTCCTTAATAATACGTTTTTGTATATTTTAGTTTACTTTTGGTTTTTACATAACAAATTTAAGAAATAATTATTATTGTTTAAGTTTTAAAATTAATTATATTGAAAACATATAAAGATTAGTAAAAATTTATGTCCGCAACATGTGTAATTAGATTTGCTCCTGACTTTATCAAAAAAGTGTTTCCATCATTATAATTTGAACTAGGATAACAATAAACATCTTTATTGTTATTGGCAAATGCTGTTGCCAAATTAATTATTCCACTATCGTGTTTTGAATTATAGATTATTAAAAATTCAGCTAGCATACTTGCTAAATTATTTCTATCTTTAAATCTTTGTAACTTTGGATTGGTGCTAGGGGGATAGACAGATATATAAAGTTCATTTTCAAAATCCTTGTAATCATTAAAAAAATCATGTCCAAAAGCTAAAAGATGAATTACTGGTTTTTTGTATTTACGATAAAAGTTTAATATTTCTTGCTCTAAATTTTTAAAACCACTAGAAATGAAGTTGTGCGTATAAATCAATTTATTTAACGATTTATGCAAATTTTTCAATGTTAATTCATTAATTATATCTCCTGTTAAACATGCAAGTCTATTATTAATAAGATTAATATTTCCTCTATAAAAAAATACTAAAGGAGAATATTTATATTCCTTTAGAAAAAAAGGATACTTATCATCTAATATTGTTAGATATTTTATATTCTTTATTTTTAAAATAGTTAAAACTTCTTCAATTCGTTCATTTGATACTTTCTCTTTATTTAGCAATGCTTTGTTTATCTTTGATAAATTGCCTTCATAAAGATAACTAAAATAAACTAATAGCTCTTTCATTTAATATTCCTTTCACATTTTTTTATAGCCTTTTATCTATTTAAAATTATGAAATGGAAAATATTTTTAAAATAAAAGTTACCCAATTGGGTAACTAAGGATTTTAATTTTGTTTTAATTAGAATTCTTCTTCAACAGTTTCTTCATCAACATCAACAAATTCATCAGCAGGGGCATCAGGGTTTTCTCCTCCACTTACTGTTGCATTAATTTGTGAAATATAATCATCTATTTCGATTAACATATCTCTTAATTTGTCAATTTCTTTTGCTTGAATTCATTCTTCAATTTCTTTTATCTTTGTTTCAAGTTCAGTAACTTGTTCTTCATTAAATGTTTCAGCGTGTTCATCTAATAATTTCTTCAATTTAACGACAACTGCTGTTGCTCTATTAATAATTTCAATGTGTTGTGCTTTTTCAGCATCAGCTTCTCTGTTCTTTTCTGCTTCTTCAATCATTTTTTTAATTTCTTCTTCAGTAAGTTTTGAAGAGTTCTTGATTGTAATACTTTGTTCTTTACCTGTATCTTTATCTTTAGCAGAAACCTTAACAATACCGTTAGCATCAATGCTAAATGTAACTTCGATTTGAGGTTCACCTGATCTAGCAGGTCTAATTCCTGATAAATTAAATTGACCTAATGATTTATTTTGGATTGCTAAAGGTCTTTCACCTTGAACAATTTTAATTGTTACATCTGTTTGATTATCAGAATATGTTGTAAATATTTGTGATTTATTTGCAGGAATAGCTGTATTTTTTGAAATCATAGGTGTTGCAATACCACCAGCAGTTTCAATACTTAATGTTAGAGGTGTAACATCGACAAGAAGAATATCATCAATATCACCAGCTAATACAGCACCTTGGATAGCTGCACCTGAAGCAACAACTTCATCAGGGTTAACTGTTTTATTTGGAGAAGTTCCTAACATTTCTTTAACTAACTCTTGAACAGCTGGAATACGTGTAGAACCACCCACTAAAAGAACATCATTGATTTCAGATAATTTCAATTTTGCGTCTTTAAGTGCTGTTTGAATAGGTTTTTTACATCTTTCAACTAGTTTTTCAGTCATATGTTCAAATTCAGCACGTGTTAATTCTAAGTCAACATTAACTGGTTCGCCAGAAGATGTTTGAGCTAAGAAAGGAAGGATAATACTTGCTTTCTTAGATGAAGATAAATCTATTTTTGCTTTTTCAGCAGCTGTTTTTAAACGAGCCATAGCCATTTTTGTTTTTGTAATATCAATTTTGTATTTTGATTTAATTTGATCAACTAATCAGCTAACAACTTCGTTATCTCAGTCATCACCACCAAGTCTATTGTCCCCTGATGTAGAAAGAACTTTAAATGTTCCTTCTGCTAATTCTAATATAGAAACGTCAAATGTACCACCACCTAAGTCAAATACAAGTACTTTCTTTTCATCTTCAGTTTTATCTAAACCGAATGATAAAGCAGCAGCGGTTGGTTCATTAATAATACGCAACACATCTAAACCAGCTATTTTACCAGCGGTTTTAGTTGCTTCACGTTGTGCATTATCAAAATATGCAGGAACAGTAATAACTGCTTTTTCAATTTTGTGTCCAACTTTTTCTTCTGCATATTTTTTAAGGTGTTCAAGAATCATAGCCGAAATTTGTTCGGGTGTATATTCCTTACCATTTGCTTTAACTTTTTTGTTTGTACCAATTAATCTTTTAATAGATGCGATGGTATCTGGGTTAGTTTCAATTTGGTTTTTAGCATTATCACCAACAATAATTTCCCCATCTTTAAATGCTACAACACTAGGTGTAGTTCTCTTACCGTTATAGTTTTCAAGAATAACCGGTTGTCCATTTTCAACTATAGCAGCAACAGAGTTTGTTGTTCCTAAGTCAATTCCTAATACAACTTCTTTCGCCATATTTAGTCCCTTTCTTTTTATAAGTTTTTAAATTTTATAATGTAATTTTATCACTATTTTGGCACTTAACAAATATAAGTGCTAATTTTTTTACAAAGTTTTTTTAAGGATAAACACATCTAACCATCTAACATTGGATTTCATATAAATATATTAAATAAGGTAAATAATCAAGGTTACATATTATTAGATTATATAAGGTATATTTAAAATATATAAAATTACTATTTATAGATTTTTCTATTGAATAAAATAAAAAAAATAACACGTATTTAATTATTAACGTGATATCTTTTTAAAATCTGTGGCCAACTTCATAGCGATTTGGTAAAGGGTAGTGAAATTGTTCTCTCGATGCTTTAGTCATATATTCTTGTTGTCTCAATAAAGGTCAAATATCTCTTTGAAGTCTTCCGCTGAATCTATCAGTTATAAAAGGTCTTCAATCTTGAAGGTAGAATTCATAGTTGAATGGAATAATTTCTTTATTACCGTATTTATCCATATCCTTGCCTTTGTTATTATCATCTCATGTTAAATCGAGATATACTCATTTTTGTTTATTTTCTAATCAAACATTAGATCAAGCATGTGGTTCAACATTGCCACCAGCGTGAAATGCGTTCCCTATAACATAGTTAGATTTCATATTAATAAATGTTGTAAATAAATTAAATGTTCTTGAATAAGTTTCACAAACGCCTTTATAATCTTGACCATCAACTATCGCGTAAGGATTTCTAATTCTTCAATTTATACCTCTTGGATCAGCATTAAATTCATTAATAGCGTATTTGATTCTATGGCAAATAAAATTGTGAATAGCTCTAATTTTCTGCTCATCACTAAAATCATTTGAAATAATTTGAGGTATTACATCTAATAGTCATAATTTAATTTCTTTATATTCGACAGAGCTGAATCTATTTGGAAAGGGAACACTTAATAAATTATAGTTTTTATCAAGAACTATCTCATTTCATTCACCATGTTCATAGCTTGCACCAACTCCTGAAAAGGCCCCTCAACTACCTGCGTAGTCATATCATATTTTAGTAATAACAGCATCATAGTATGAGTTTTCACCTGTACCATACTCTAGTTGGTTTGAGGGGTATTTCTTTCTTGCTATTTTGATTAAGTTTTCAACATAGAAATCACCAGGTTGAAATTTAGCAGCCGAAAATCCAGTTTCCACTAACTCACGTCTAACTTTTTTAATTTCTTCAGTTTTGCCCTCTTCAATAAATAGTAAATTTTCTAAATTAGGTTTATATCCTTTAGATATATCAAAAACTAAATCCCTATTTCTTAATTGATAATCTATAAATTCATTAATTTGTTTATAAACAACTGTTTTTAAATATTTAATACCACTAGGACTGCATGCATTTATTCATTTTTGTATTTTTTGTTGAGTAGGGTTTTCAAAAAAGTCCTTGTATAAAGATCTAAAATGAGTTGACTCTCCACTAGCTATAGATGGTGTTTTCTCTTGTGCATTTAAAAATTCTTCAAGAGATTTTTTAAAATATTCAAAATCTTTATAGTCATAATAAATTAAAATGTTTTGCGAAAAAATGTCTTCAAGTTTTTTAAATAAGTTAATGCCTTCATTTCACAAAGAAGCTTTTTCTCCAGATAGCTCTTTAGGAGTTATGGATAATAAATTATCACTATTTCCGAAAATATCGTGAAATCTTTTAGTAAATTTACTTTGCAAACTAATGGATTTTGGATTCTTTGACCTATAAATTCCATGAGAATCTACTTGAAACTTATTGTTATTTTCAGTAAAAATTGGCTTGGTTTTGCTTTCATTTTCAACTTTCTCAAAGATAAAACCATTATTTTCTTTAACATCTGGATCTAGTTTTTCTTTTGCTGAATTATTATTACAAGATACTAATATTAAAATAGATCCTACCAAAGGGGTAATAAAACCCATCTTTTTAAAAATATTCAATTTCATTTAATCTCCTATTTGCCTAATTTTTGTCTTTAGTAACATATGTACTTTTGTAAGGATGCATATTTTCAAGTTTAGGTAATTCAAAAAGCTGTTTATTATTAAACTCTTTTTCTAACTCATTCATAAGAAAGTATCAATAATTAACATTTCTTACAAAAACATCATCTGTTCCGTCAGACCATTTTTTGTTGATTAAACTACTTTTCAATATGCCACCATACTGATCATGTTGTTTAGCAAATGTCTCTCACGGTTGTAAATAGTACTCATATTTAAATGGAATAATTAAACTATTATTAAATGGATTTTTTGACTGATTATCATAGCTATTATCATCCCATGTTAAATCAATTCAAAGATATTTATTTTGAGTTCTTGAGTAAACTAAATTTCATGCATGAGGTTCTGAATTAGCAATAGACATAAAAGGTGCTGTATAAGGATTATTATTATCTTTTAATTTATATCTATAAACATCACCGGTAATATACCAAGATTTGATATCTAAAAAAGTCATAAATAATTCAAACACCCTAGCATATGTTTCACAAACACCGTTAACTTTATCTAACAGCTTAGGACTTTGGTAAAAAACAGAAGGATTTCTTATTCCAAAATCTGGTATTCTTGTTTTTATTTCTTTTTCCGTTCGTTCAAAATCATAATTTATTTTTCAAATAATGAAATTATGAACTGATCTAATTATTTGTTCTTCTGTAAAGTTTTTAGAAATGATAAAGGGAATGACTTTTAATACATAATTCTTCAAAGGAATTCATTCTTCTTTTAAATGTCTATATCCTAAATCAATGCCTATCCATTCCTTATTTATTTTGTCATAACGAATGGTCATTCCCTTCGTTCTTGCATTTCCGCCCATATAACCTAAATAACTATTATCACTAGCTATCTTGAACAATTCGTACTTTCAAAGAGAATTTTGAATTTCTTCATCTCTAATTTTTAAGTCATTAATATTTTTATTTATATGTTTTTCAACAAATGATTTATGCTTGCTGTTTAAATTTCAAGTAAATTTTATTGGTTTGTTATTGTCATCCAACCCGCCTTTTTCCAATAGTAGTTTTCTAGTATCTAATGTTCGTTCATCAACGTTTTTAAATATGTCTAAATTTTTAACATTTGGAACATAACCATCTTTTGTAAAATCAAACGCTAGATCTCTATTTTTTATTTGTAAATCAACAAATTTTTCAACATCTTTTAACACATTAAATACATAAAAACCACCGACAAATTTATAATACTTATCAAAACTCTCTTTATCGTTTTTAGCTATAAATGTGTTGATTATAGTTCTAAAATGATTGAATTCATTTCACTCAATATAGTATGTTGCACTAGAAATATATTCTTTTACAAATTTATTAGACTTTTCTTGGGATTTTAGGAATTCTTTAATCGACTCAGTGAACATCGGATTGTTTGCGAAAATATTAAAATTGTTTTTTACTATGTTTTCAACTTCAAAATATAAATCAATAAAGTTATTTCAGACTTGATCAACTTCTTTTTTAGAGTTATTATCTACTTTTCAAGATTCATTTACCTTGTCAAAAATAGATTCAAATTTTTTAATGCTTTTGATCTTGTCTTGATTAACTTTAACTAAATCTTGTTTATATTGAGTAATTGTTTCATAAGGAACACTACGAGATATTTTTTTATTTACTTTTCCATAATATGAATCTTTAACATCAAATTTTGAAGGTTTAAACTCTATCTTTTCATTTTGCTTATTATCTTTGTCTTCTTCTTTGCTGTGATTAATTTTGTCAAATATTAGTTTAGAGCTAATTAAACCAAAATCTTTTTGAAGATATGTTTTATTATTTATAGTTTTTAATAATTTAAATTCTCAATGAATTAAATTAGCTTTTCGGTCAACTTTAGATTTAGTAATAATTAGATAATAACCTTTTTGCAAGCCTTTATATTTAAAATCATTGATTTCTGTATTAAGTCATTTATCGTAGCTAAGGTCTTCAAATACTAAATCTTTAATTGCTTTTCTAACATCTTCATCTGAAAGAAAATCATGAAAAATAATTTTTACTTTCTTGTCATCATAATTGTCAACCAATTTGCAAGAGGTTAATGATACTATCGGAATAAAAATCGAAGGGAATAATACTAACGATTTTCTCATTTTTCATTTCATAAATTATCCTTTTATAAATCTTTTTTATTATTATGTTTTTTACTTCTATATATTCCCATTCTAGCATTGAAACATTTTTAAAAAATAAATAAAAAAAATTACTTTTAAATTATCCATTTGCAATAACGTATATCATTATGTATTTAAAATTCTAATTGTTGGTATTGAATTATTAAAATTTATTCATTATTTATCATTATTTACTAATCTTTATAAAAAGATTATCGAAAAAATAGTCAATAATTTAATTTTAAAAACATATATTTTTATGGTAATATTTTTATTAGTTGCAAATGTAGTTTAATGGTAAAACTCTAGCTTGCCATGCTAGTAACGGGAGTTCGATTCTCCTCATTTGCTCCAAATGAGTAAAATCACCGAATAGACAGCAAAGCTGTTTTTTATTATTTTTTTTAAATTTAATTTATGTAAAAACTATTCCAAAAATGATGTTTTTGTTTCTTGCATTACCAGGTTATTTATATTTCTCACTTAATAAATTTATGTAAGAAATATTAGAAACATAAATATAACTTTTGAAATCATTTTAAATAATATAAAGTTATTTGTTTGGTGGGTATTAAATAATATGAATAATAATAATAATAGCGACAAAAAACAATAACATTATTTTAAAAATTAATAATGTTAGCAAAATTACAAAACAAAAAAATATTAAAAAATGTAAGTTTCAATATTTTGAAACACAGATTCCATGTTTTTATTGGAAAAAATGGTTCGGGTAAGTCAACAACTTTAAATATCATTACAAACAACTATATAAAATGGACTGGTGAATTTTTATTTAAGGAAAAAAACTTGAAAATAATACTAATAAAAGTATTCTCTTTTTTTAAAACTAAATTCAATTATCCAGTACATTTAAATGTTATAAATTATTTGGTTAAATAAATAAAGATTTTTAATGGGAAAATCATAGACAAAGCAGAAATTATCAAAAAGCTAAAAGAATATTCAATGGATGGATCGGAAAATAAAATGATAAGTTTTTTGTTATCTGGAGAAAAAAAGAAAATAACTTTAATTTTAGCTAAACTTGCTAAACAGGAATTATTAATAATGAAAGAACCAGAAGCTAATCTAGATCCATCTTCAACACTACTTTATATAAAAATTATATGAACCCGGTTTACAAAATATGACAGTTTTTATATCTACACATTTAATAAATGAAGTAAAAGAGTTTGTAAATTATGCTACTTTTATAAAAAAACGTAGAAATAAAATAAACCAAACAAATTAACTCAGGAAAAGAGTTTGTTAAAACTTATGAAAAAAACGTTTTAGAAGGAATGCGTTATGAAAAAAATAATTAATAAAACATTTTATTATTTAATAGGCAATATCTTTCAATTATCATTTTTATTTAGAAATGCTGTCCTTAAACTATATTCACTAGTCTATTTATAGTATTGTATTTATCATTTGACGATTATTCAATCAAATATATTCCGGAACTTTACTACAAAAATCCAGATAAAACTAATTTCTTTGGTGTAAATTGATTAAACTCTAGCTATGAATATAAATGGTCTTCAGATTTAACAAAAATAACTCCTATAAAAAAGGAAAAACTAACTTTCATTGAGTAAATATTACTTTCCTCAATAATAATATTATTTACTTAATATCAGGTTTGAGAAGAGCTTGATATTTTTTTATTAAGAAACTAAAATATAATTCTAATTTAGTAAAAGTAAATGAAATAATAATTTGTTTGTTGAATAAGTTTATTAATAGTTTTCGTTTTAATATTTCCTTGAAAAAGGAACTGAATAACTAATATAATGTATAGAAATCATCTAATATATTTAAAAAAGTCAAATATATTTATATATTAAAAGTTGGTTTAATAAATTTCATATAATTTAAAAATGCTCTTTTCTTACCTCTAAAAAGTTATCAATAAAATTAGTAAATTGTATTTTAAGTATTTAATAATTTAAATATTTTTTTAGTAGTTAATAATTTAATAGTCAATTCAAAAAAATTAAATAATAAAAAATAATAGTATCGGAAATTAATCATTTGCAAACAAAATAAAATAAACCTTATTCAACTTCAAAATGAATATATTACTTAGTTATATTCTTTGAATATATATAATTTATCAGTTTGCTTCAAAGCAAATAAAACAACATTATGATTTTCCAAAATAGTATACAGCATCCAAATCTGCTCATTTTAATTTATGCGTTTTTTAATTTTTAAAAATAATTTTGTTTTTATTTTTTTCTATATATAATATTAACGCTTTAATATCTTAAATAAGTTTTAAGATGCCGATTTAGCTCAGCGGTAGAGCAGCTGGCTGTTAACCAGTTGGTCGTTGGTTCGATCCCAATAATCGGCGCCATTTGGTCTGTTGGTGAAGCGGTTAACACACATGGTTTTCATCCATGCACGCACGGGTTCGATTCCCGTACAGACTACCATTTTGGAGGATTAGCTCAGCTGGGAGAGCGTCGCCCTTACAAGGCGGATGTCGTGGGTTCGAGTCCCTCATCCTCCACCATTTGTCCGAAGGGGCATTTTTTTTAACAAATTATTTATTAATCTTATTTATAAATTCTTGCAAGTCCTTTATAAATTTATCCAAGTTAGAATTAGTTTTGGTAGGTGTTTTAATTACCTTAAACTCACCATTAGGTTTTTTGTTATAAATTCAAACTTTATATAATAAATTGTTTGCAAAAACTTCATATATTTCTCTTTGATATAATGCTGGAGTATCTTCTCATAAATCACATAGTTTTAATTCATCTTCGGTTATTTCTAATATTTTTCCATAAATCTCATTATCCTTGCTAGGAATAATTCCAAAATAAGGAGTGCTATCAGCAAAAATTACAAAATTTTCAAGTTTTGCATCAATCATATCTATTTTTCTTTTAAAAATAGTCTTTTGTACGAATTCCTCTTGCAGTGTTCCATAGCTAAAAATATATGTGTTTTTTTTCATAAAAAAATAATATATTAATTATTTAAAAAATATAACTTTTAAAGTTCACAATTGTACAAAAAGTAATTAATAAAAATAGTCATTTTAAAATCTAAAAAATTTGATACAATGAATAAGCAATATTTAATTGCAGAAAGTAGATTTAATTCTCACCTGATGGCCAATAGCCTTGGGTCCTCGCTACAATTAAAAATAGATTTAATATTTTTATGTAGTTTGAGTGGGGAACCACTTTTACTTTTGTTTATCTAATAAAATTTTAAGGAGAATCTTATAAGAACACCTAATAAAAAACCAAAAGCTGAACATCACATTAATGAAAACATTCCATTTAATAAAGTTTTCTTGGTTGGTGCTGACGGCGAAAAAATCGGAGTTAAATTAACTCGCGAAGCAATAGAAATGGCCAAGGAACAACGATTAGATTTGGTACTAATCGGAGTTAATCCTAAGCCTATTGCACGTATTTTAGATTATGGAAAATATAAATACGAACGTAAAAAGAAAGAAAAAGCTGCCAAAGAAAAACAAACCATTATTCAAAATCGTCAAATAAGATTAACACCATTAATAGGTGAAAATGATCTTAAAGTTAAAGCTCGTAAAGCTCGTGAATTTTTACTTGATGGCGATAGAATAAAAATTAGTTTGAAATTTAGAGGGCGTGAAATGGCACGTCAAGAATTAGGACATGCTACTTTAGAAAACTTTTTCAAAGAAGTGGAAGATATTGCTGAAATAACAAAAGAACCTCTTTTAGTTAACAATAGATTCTTAGACATGTATATTCAACCCAACAAAATTAAGGTTGCTAAATACAAGAAAGAAAATAATATATTAGATAAAAAAACATCGTCTGACTCAGATGAAAGTGTTGTTGACAGCGAAGATAATAACAATGATGCCGATTTTGATGAAGAATAAAATTTATTTCATAAAGGAGGACATATGCCTAAAATGAAAACCAAAAGTGCGTTAAAAAAACGTATTAAAGTTACAGGAACAGGAAAAGTAATGTGTGAACAAGCTTATCGTTCACATTTAGCGCAAAATAAAACCACAAAACAAAAACGTCAAAGCCGTAAATCAGTTCAAATGAGTAGTGCCGATCTCAAAAGATTTAAACACTTAATTTAATAAAAATAATTTAAAAATAGAAGGAAGTACATAATGAGAGTTAAGGGCGGAACAGTTACAAGAGCTAGACGTAGAAAATGAATAAAATTAGCCAAAGGTTACTTTGGCCACAAATCAATTGGTTTTAAAGTAGCAAAACAAGCAGTTGTTAAATCATGAACATATGCTTTTAGAGATAGAAAACAAGTTAAAAGAGACTTTAGGAAATTATGAATTGCTCGTATAAATGCAGCAACTAGAGCTCATGGAGTTTCATATTCACAATTTATTAATGGTCTAAGAAAATCAAACATTACTATTAATAGAAAAATGCTAAGTGAATTAGCAATTAATGAACCTAAAGTATTTGAAAGCTTAATAGAAGTTTCTAAAAATCAAAAATAATATGCTTCGGCATATTTTTTATTTCTAATAATAGACACAGATAGTTAAAATGAATAATTAGAGCAATAAAGATATAAAATTTATACAAAAGATTTGGGAGAAAAAATGAAAATTAAACTTAATAAGATAATAAATGAAATGAATAGCGTTTTACTTGAACGCGATGAGTTAATTAAATTAACGTTTTTAGCTTTATTTTCCGGAGAATCTATATTATTATTAGGAAAACCTGGAATTGCAAAATCACTTTTAGCTAGGCAAATAAAAAATGCTCTTAAAAAATGTCAACATTTTGAATGTCTATTAAATAACTTTTCAACACCAGAAGAAATTTTTGGACCAATTAAACTTTCAGAACTTAATAATGATAAATTTGAACGTAAGATTGAAAAATATTTACCAACAGCAAATGTGGCTTTCTTGGATGAAATTTGAAAAGCTTCACCAGCAATTCAAAATACATTGCTAACTATCATTAATGAAAAAATATACAAAAACGGAGATAAAGAAATTAAATGTCCTCTTAAATTATTGATTGCTGCATCTAATGAATTGCCACAAGAAGGCATGGGTCTAGAAGCTCTTTATGATAGATTTTTAATTAGGTACTATGTAGACCCTATTATAAATGAAAATAATTTCATAAAGTTAATGAATAATAATAAAGAAAATATATCAATTCCCGAAAAAGAAAAAATAAGCTTTCAGGAAATAAATCAAATAATTAAGGATTCAGAATGTGTAAATATTCCAAATTCAATTTTCGATTTTGTACTCGATTATAGAAAAAAAATTATTAATGAACTAAACCAAAAAGCTCCATACATTTCAGATCGAAGGTGAAAGAAAATTTTTAGGCTTTTGAAAGTTAATGCATTTGTTTCTGAAAGAAATGAAGTTAATATAGCAGATTTAACCTTACTTCCTAATTTAATATGAGAAAACCCTTCACAAAAAAAATATCTTCAAAATATTTTTGATGAACTTTTTGTTGATTTAGTTTCTAGAAAAGTTAATATTTCATTTAATGAACTTAAAACAGGATTTGAAAAAATTGCAAGCGAAATAAGTACATATAATATTGATAAAACACCTATTTCTCTAGAAAAAAATAGATACAACGACCCAACTAAAAAAAGTGTTTTCTTCAAATTTATAAATAATGATCAAGATGAAGCATGTTGAATTCCTTTAATAAAAAATAGTAACAATAATAAATACGTTTATGACGAAAGAAATATATATGTTGGTTGTCACTATGGACACAATTCATATTATTATTTAACTGCTCAAAAAAGCGATAACTATTTAGAAGGACCTAGTTGAAAATACCTTGACAAAATAGATTTTCTAAATGAAATAATTGATGAAAAAAATGGTTGAAAAATGTATAAAACTTCACTCCTAGATGTTCAAACTGTTGACATAGATGAGATGAATAGACTTAAAAATGAACTTCTATCTCTTGATAAACATGCATCATATCTAAAAGAAGAAATTGCAAAAGAAGTAGACAAATTGAGGCAAATTAATTCAATTTTAAATAACTCATATCTAGAAACATTGAATTATGCAAATAATGCAATTATTGATTTTTTAAGTTACTTCAAAATTGAAAAAAATCACCTACTTGACAAAATTGAAATGATAATTAATACAAAAATTGATAAAGAATAATTATGAAACATATAACCTCCAACAATACTGAATTACTTAATAAACTAACTAAAAAAATTGAAGATTTTCTTTTCAAAGTGAAAAGAGGTTTTTTAAATACAATAAAAGATAAAGTTGAAAAAATTAGTGAAACAAAATTACAAAAAGAAATGAATGATAAAATTGACGAATTTTTCTATTCTGATGTTAGATTTGCTAAAAAATCAATGAGTAAAATTATTAATAAACTAAATTTTGATTTCAATAAAATAAACATTTCTAATCTTAATGAATGTATTTTTAAATTTAAAAAAATAACATGTGATTACAATAATATTCTTGATTCGTTACTATTAAACTTAAATAAGACATCAATTGACAGATTTAAGTATATTATAGGTAAATACATAATAACGCAATCCTTAAATGAATTTATTAAAAATTATAACTTAAAAAGAAAAGATAAAATAGATGAACTATATAAAAAAATGGATTTAATAGCAAAAATGACCAAAGGTATTGAAAGTTTTCAAAACATTTTTGGTAGGTTTTGAGACTTAAGTATTCACGATTTGCATGAGCTAGATTTAAGTTTTATTAGGGAGCTTGAATACCTAATGAAAAATAATTCATTTATTCCAAAAATTGCCGAACTTATCGGAAGGCTTGCCTCAAAAAATAAAGAATATGAAGAAAATATAATTAAAGAATATATTTTTACTCCCTCTAAAAAATATTTATCTTATTCTCCCTCAAACATCGTGGGAGTAACAATTGGTAGCGAGATTTCATCTGTCCTGTCACATCAACTAGGTCTAAGAAATATAGATGAACAGAAAATTTTATTTAATAAATTATTTACCGAAAAACAACTAATTATGTTTGATTTAAAAGATAAAAATTTAGAAAAAATTGAGGTTAATAAAATTCAAAGAATTATTAAAAAAGACTCATTGGGACCAATAATTATTGTAATTGATACATCAGGGTCTATGCACGGTGAGCCCGAAACACTTGCCAAAGCTTTTGCATTAGCACTTATTAAAATCGCGAATAAGGATAATAGAAGATGTTTTATCATTAGTTTTTCTACAGCGACAATTGACTTTGAAGTTACTAACTTATCAAGTTCTTGAAAAAGATTATACAAATTTTTATCGCAAACCTTCAGCGGAGGTACAGATATTAATCCAGCAGTTAAAGTAGCTATTAAAAAAGTAAATGAAAAAGAATATAAAAACGCAGATGTTATATTTATATCAGATATGATAATTAATGAATTTGAATCTAAGCATATTGAAGAAATTAAAAAAGCCAAAAAAAGAAATGTTAGATTTCACTCCTTAACTATTGGTAATTCAGAAAATAAATTAACAACAAGATATTTTGATAGCAATTGAGTTTATGATGGATCACAAGAAAGCATTGAGCATATTATTTATGATCTAAATAAAGCGCTTGATATCAAACAAAAATAAAATATTTATTTGTCTTTCTTAATATTGTTAGTTCTTTTAGAAAATAATTCCGAAAATGATTTTTTATATTCATACCAAAAATCGGATTTTTTTATTGATAATCTATATTTATTTTCAAGATTTTTAAGAATATAAACTTTACTACCTAATGCGCAGACATAAATAGTGATAGACATAAAGATAAATGAAACTACAATTCAAGTTAATATATGATAAGGTCATGATAATAATTTAAATATTCCATCGCCTGAAAATTCATTAACTTTGTCTTTGCCTAAATAGAAATAATTTGATTGTCAGCCTGGTTTTCCATAATCAAACAATATTCAATTTATTACAAACATAATGATTGCAATTATCACAAATGCTAGAATCGTTATCAATTTATCTTTAAATTTATAACTATCATTTAATAGCACATATAGAAAAGTAGATACTATTAAAAGAAAAATGTGTGCTATAACATAGTCTCATCATCAAAAATTATCTGGTCCTGAATATTTATGAAATCCTTTTCCAAAAACAGCAATAGTAACTGTTATAAAGGTTGGAAATGTATAATACTTAGCTCATTGAGTCTTTTTAAAAATTAATGAAATAGCAATTATAAGTAACATTAATCTACAAAAATGAAATGGAAAAATTTCTCAAAGTCTTTCACCGCTTTCACTATCCATACCTGCCATAGTAACTAGTATCATACGACCAATAATAGATATTAAGAGAATTCAACCAAATAAGGATCAAAAAGTATTTTTTTGCATTTTCAATATAGTTTCTTTATTTTGATAAATACTTTTTATTTGAATTCTAAATAACCAAAATAAAATACACGCTAGATAACTTAAAAAGAAAAATGACCAATACATAGTCTCTGATATTCAATGACTTTTATATAAAGTTCCCTCAATATTTTCTTTATATTCAGCTTTAAAGAAATCGATATTACTTAATATTCCATACATATTTAGATATTTTACATTATCAAAAATAAAAGCAAGTTTTTTTGCTAAAAAAATAATATAAAAATGCGTCTACTAAATTAGTAAACACATATTATTTTAATTACATTTTATGTTTAATTGAACATCCTAATAATTTTAGTCCGTTTTCTAAAACAATATTAACAGCTTTCGCAATAGCTAGCATACTTTGTTCATTTTCAGAACCAATAATTTTAGGAGAATTTGAATATCAAGAATTAAATTCTTTTGCTAATTTGATTAAATATTGGGTTAGTAAGTTAGTTACATACTTATCTGCAGATTTCATAATAATTTCCGGAAACTCTAAAATACTTAAAATTAGTTTTTGGTCGTTTTCAGTCAATTCTGTCGCTTTTAAGTTTTTATTTTTAATTTGTTTAGTCTTAGCTAACAATGAATAAGCACGAGCATTTGCATATTGAACAAGTATTACGGGGTTGTCATTAGATTTTGATGTTGCAATGTCTATATCAAAATCTAATTTTGAATTATATGTTCTGTCTAGTAAAATGAAGCGAGCACTGTCAACGCCTACTAATTTAGCAAAATCTCTTAAGAAGAAGCTTGTTCCTTTACGTTTAGACATTTTAAATTCTTCGCCATTTTTTATTAAACGAACTAGTTGCATAGTAAGAACGACTAAATTATCCTTATTTCATCCTAAATCTTGCATTGCGCATTCCATACGTTTAATGTAACCCGAGTGGTCAGCACCTCAAACATTCATAACAATTCCGTTTGTTCTTGTAAACTTAATGTTGTGATATGCGATATCAGGCATAAAGTATGTTGGGGCGCCATTACTCTTGATTAAAACACGATCCTTATCATCTCCATGAACTGTAGTTCTTAATCAAGTTGCACCATCTTTTTCAAAAGCATTGCCAAGTTTTTTAATAGTATCTTTCAAAACAACGTTGTCATCTTTATAAAGTGTTCTTTCACTAAAGAAAATGTCAAAAGTTGCTCCAAATTTTTTACAATCTTTTTTAATTTCTTGTAAAAATAATTCAACACCTTCATCTTTAAATGTTTGAAGAACTTTGCCAGTTAATTTCTTGTTTTTAAAGACATCTCCATGTCTTTTGCGCATTTGTTTAGCAGCTCAAACAATATCTGTTCCACGATAACATTCTTCAGGCATTGGGTATGATTTATCAAAAAATTGTTGATAACGCGCAAATAAACTTTCGGCTAAAATGTTGATTTGAGAACCGGCATCATTAATGTAGTATTCTCTAGTAACGTTCATGCCTGCAAACTCAACTATATTTGCTACGGTACTTGCAATAGCTGCATTACGTGCATGACCAACATGTAAATAACCTGTTGGATTGGCAGATACATACTCAATGTTAATATTTCCTTGTTTATTTCCTTTACCGAAATCCGAGCCTTTTTTAAGAACGTTGTTTAACAGATCAACCATCGACTCTTGATTAATGAAAAAATTGATAAAGCCTGGAGCAGCAATTTCAAGTTCTTTTATAAATAAATCTTCTTTTATAGGTTCCATTTCATCAACTATTTTTTGTGCAAGTTCCATAGGATTTTGGCTGTTGCCCATAGCTATGTTTGTTGTAAGGTCTCCATGTCCTTTTGAGTCAATTAAAACGGGCTTTCTTTTAATATCTAATTTTTTAGCAATTTCTTCTAATTTTTTAAGTAATTTTTCTTTTATTTCACATTTATTCATAGTACTATGAATTATAGCACACTTGAAAATCAAGTTCTTTTTAGACAAGCGATTTTCACATAATTTTTCGAAATTTAAATAAACAAGAATATATCTTATGCCAAAGTACAATAATTATCAAAATCAATATAAATTTAAACATATTTAAAACTTTGCAAATAAATCTTTTAAAAGACAAGTTTTTAGTAAAAAAAACAACTAAAATATATTTTAAAATATACTCTTAAAAAAGTTTTATATGTATATATAATCAACAATATTAAATACTTAATTGTCTAATTTATAAGCTAATTTGTAAATTTATACATATAACTAAAATATAAATTGTCTAATTTTCCAATAAACAAAGAAAATATTAAATAATAAATATATAGATTAACTAACTTTTATACATAGGTTTTAGCACTTAGCAAATAATATTCATAATTAACTATAAAATGACTAAATTGGTACATTTTATGTAAAGTTTTTCACATTTCTAATATTATCTATTATTAAATATCTTTACATAATTAATTTTGCTATAATGGTATTAATTTAAGATCAAAAGAATAACTAACATATGGAGGAACATGAAAAGTTTTACTGCTAAAATTATAGACAATATTGGTCTTCATGCAGGACCAGCAAGTATTGTAAGTGCAGCAGCTTACAAATTTAGGAGCGACATTTTTATTAAAACAAACACTAAAGAATCTGTTGGTAACTTAAAATCAATTATGAATGTAATGGCTCTTGATATTCACAATGGCGATATTATAACAGTCGAAGCTAATGGTATTGATGAAGAAGAAGCTATAGCTACACTTGAAGACATTTTTAAAAAAAATAATCTAATATAAAAATATAGGTTTGGCCTATATTTTTTTTACAAACTCTAATATATCATTATAAACAACTTCTTTATCTATTTCATTTAAAATTTCATGTCTCATTTCAGGATAAAGAGATAAACTTATATTTTCAAATTTAGCTTTATGATAAAAATCTACACTTTTTTTCACTCCTTTGCCATACTTACCAACAGGGTCCATTTCTCCACTTATAAAGTAAATAGGAAGTTTTTTATTTTTAACATCTAATAAATTTTTCTTTTTTGACATGTTTTTAACCAATTTTAATAAGTCTATATAGAATTGATTTGTACATAAAAACCCGCATTTTGAATCTTTCTTATAAGCTAACGAAATACTTTCATCTCTAGTTAATCAATCAAAAACTGTTTTTGGCTCTTTTATATATTTATTATTATTTTTAAATGGCAATACATTTAAGAACGGACTTTTACCTCTCTTACCATATCTTCTAACATAATGCTTTGCTAATAAGTAACCTAAATTTACATTTATGTCAGCTAAACCAGTTGAGCCACAAACTATAGCTCCATCGATATTTTCTGAATACTTATTAATATAATTTCTAAGAATTAATGAACCCATACTATGTCCTAATATTATGACCTTAGCATCCTTAAAATTAGTCTTAATATATTTATTTAAATCATTAACATCTTCAACAACTTTTTCATTGCCATTTTCATCGCTTAAGTGGCCCATAAATTTCATTAATCTACCTGTTTCTCCATGGCCTCTAGTATCCATTCCTATTACTTTTATACCATTATTAGTTAAAAAATTAGCAAAAGTTTCATATCTTTTAATATGCTCTTGCATACCGTGGATTAACTGCACAACAAATCTAGGTTTAGTTACTTTTTCAGAAAAGTCAACACAAAATAGCTTTTGGTTATCTATACTTGAATTAATAAAAAACTCTTTCATAAAGCACCCCTCATTCATATAGTATTATCTTTATATTATTAATATAAGATAAATATTAAAAAAAGAAACAAATTGTTTCTAATTTTAATTAACGATGAAAATTATTATTTTTAGTGTTTTGTAATTATAGTCAATTTTTTTGAATATGTATTGCCGTTATTTAATATTAATGCAAATGTTAAAGAAAGTTGATGCTTACCGATCTTTTTACATTCAGTTATTTTAATTATTTCTTCATTTAACAAATTACCCATAGTTTCTATATCTAGATATGTGTATCACGCAAGACCTCAAAAATATTCGATTTTATTGTTTTTTCATCTAAATTTTCTAGTAGAACTTTCACCCTTAATTCATTTTTGAAAATCTTTTAAGTATTCATCTTTGTCATATTTTCAAGTGATAAATAAATTATCTCATTTCTTAGCAACGAAACTATTTTTAAAGTCTTCATAATGTAGAATTTCTTTATATTCTTCTCTAGATGTCTTATAAGTTATTGTTTCTTCTTTATTTTTTAATTCTTTAATTATGAAAATTTTTCCATCTTGTCTTTCAATTCTATAAACAGGTTTAATTCAATTTGGAATACTAGGATCTTGTGAAGCTTCAAAAAAATCATCAGTTATATGTCTTTCAAGTAAAGTTTTAGATTCTTGTTTTTTGCTATCTTTTACTTTTACTTTAAATTTATTGTTAATAATATCGTTGTAATCAAAGTGCTTAAAAGCTTTATTGTTTTCATATTTCACAATTTTTGACCTTATCTTAGAATTTTGTATTTCCTTATACAAAACGTTAAGTACTAAAGATTTATTCGTTATATAAATATTATTTCATTCAAAATAAGAAGTTATATTGTAAACGTTGACTATTTCAATTTTTGGATCAAGAGATAGAATTTCAAAGAAAGGTTCACTAACACTTGAAAGTGGTTTTTTATACTCATATTCTTCAGCATAATATTTATTAGATTCGCCGGTTAAAGATATCGAAAATTCTTTAGATACCTTATTATCATTTGTATTAAATTCAAAATATGCATAAGAATGATGTGGTGTAATTACTTGATTATGTTCATATATATCAGCTTTAAATATTATTAAGTTTTTATTATCGTCTGCCAAAACTACTTCAATAGATATAAAATATTTAATATTATTACTATCGAAATAATATTTGTTATTTTGAGAATCAAATTTTACTTCTGGATTAATTGTTTCTTCATACTTTTTAAGTTTTATTTTATCAAATGGATTATTACCAGAATTTTTGACGAAGGCTTCTATTTCGCTTGGTTTTTTATTTGTGTTTATTAACTCAAAATTTGTATTAACTTGTGAAGTTGCGAACCCATTAATGTCTACTTGTTTTTGACCAACTAAAATATCTTTATATAAAAGAAATACCTTTATAGTTATTTTTCCACCATCATTGTCTCTTTTAATAATCTCGTATGCTAAATTATATCATTCAGGAAGAGGTCAATTTTGAGTTCCTAAATTGCTTTTAGGAGTTATTATAATTGAATTTTCAGAAGCGTATTGTGATTCTGTTTTTTGTTTTTCAAAATAATCAATCTTCATTTTAGAAACAAAATCATCAATATTTATTTTAGGTCTTGGTTTGCATAAATTTTTTATAGTAAATTCTTTTTCGACTGAACCATTATTAGAATGAGTGAGTCTAATTTTGAATCTTAATGTATTATCTAATTCATCTTTAGTAGTTGTAGTGTTTTGAATAAAATTGTGAACTAAATTAGGGCAATGTTTGTCAAAATCAATTACACCTTTCAAACTAACTTTTATTGAATTATTTAAAACATTAATACTTTCAGGATAAAAGTTTTCTGGATTTTTTAATGCTAATGAATATGTAATTTCCTCAGCTAAAGCATTTAAACTAATCTTTTTAAAACCTTTAATATATGTTTTAGTATTTTTAGTAAGAACATGCTTAATTGTATTTCCACTTAAATTAACTAATTTGATATTAAATAATGTATTGCCAATATTTAATTCTCCATCTAAAAGATTTGAAGTTACATCATTGTATACAATAGCTTTTGTTTGTGATTCCTCATAAAACAAATCACTGATGCTTGTTAATAATTTAGATGTAGTGTTGTTTTTGTAAATAATATTATTCACATTAGTTGTGTATTTAAAATATTCTGCTGAGTACATTTCATTAAAATTAGTATAGTTGTAATTTAAAGTGAAGTTATTACTTGCAATGTATTTTTCTAAATCATCCAAATCAATAAGTTTGAAACCATCTATTTTACCTGTTTTAACTTCAAAAATATTTGATTTTATAGAAGATGATGTTTCATCAAACTTATTTACAATTAATGATAATTTATATGAAAGTATTCCTGAACGAGTTTCAATATTTGATACTATATCTTGTCCATCTCTTTTATTAATTAATTCTAACTTATACTTAATATTATCTTTATCATTTGAAATTATATTATATGCAGACTTAATAATTCCTTCATCATCATATACATCAAAATCGCTCTTATTTAAAGAATCTATTTCATTGTGCACACTGTCTGCTACAATATTAGATTTTGTTACTCCTGAAATGCTGCCGGTGTAATCAACACTTATCTTTAATTCATTGACTAAAGACTCATCCACTTTAAAGTTAGATAAATTAAATAATTTATTATCACTAGTGTCTTTGAATGAAACTTTTAATTCAGCTTTCCCAACTATTTTATTGAATTTTTCTTCATTTTGATTATTGCCAAATATCAAATCAAATTTAATGTTTTGATCTATATAATCTCTATATTTTTGAATGTTATTAGAGTTAACTAAATTATCATCCTCAATAAGATTATTTTTTCACGAATAAGAAATGTGATTAGAAACTGTTAAGTTCTTATTTGTTCTAATATTCTTTATTATTGAATTTAGATATTGATTTCTATCAAAAATTCTAAAACCAGATAAAGTTTTATTCTTTTCTTTTTTGATTGAAATATTGTCTATTTTAGAAAACTTATATGTAATTATTGCTATACCATTAGCATTGCTTAATGAATCAGTTGCTAAGGTATTAAAATCATTACTATCAAAATTAAGAGATGATTGAATGAAATTATCTATTGAACCAATGTTTTGTTTTTTAAAAATAACATTGAAATTGTTTGAACTACCATATTTAGCATCTTTAGCAATGGTGTTTAAATTAGATGTTGAGTTTGTTGATTGTAAATCAATAAACTCAGCTATTTCTTCAAGAGTATAAGATTTTAGTTTATCAACTCTATACTCTTTTTCAACTTCTTTAGTAATATCTCCTTTAGATTTATCACCTAAAGTAATTTTAACTTTAACAGCTGTAACACCTAAAATATCATTATCTTGAGATAATAATTTTGATATTGAAACCTTATAATTTGGATTATTTACCAAAGGATCAATAATATGAGAATTATAGTGATTTGCCTTAAATTCGAAATCTGAATCTTTCATTTCAGAAGGTTTCTTTAATTGAGAAATATTAGATTGAATTTTATGATAATAATTGTAATTTGATTCATTAATCAACTCTTCTAAAATATCTTTTTTTCCATCTCATTTATAAAAACCTTTAATAGCGTTATCAGATTTTCTATGCTTGCCATTATCATCAATAGCATCTAATCAAAAATCAACTTGAATACCATTTTGGCTATAATCTTTAACTTTTCTATCAATTTTTACAGTTAATCCCTTAGGGATTCCACTAGAAGGTTCATAGAATTTTATATCGTCTGGATTAAATTCTGTAAGTTTCACATTGTGTGTTGTATTTTTACTTCTAAAATTGTTTTTTAATTTTTCAGCTTCTTTATTTAGCTGTTCTCAATTTCACAAGTCAATAATATTATCTTTATATACTGTTTCACTTTCTTTATAATCAATCAAGTTTAAACCACTCATATTATAGTGATACCCAACAAAATATTTAAGTCCATATTCATACTTATTTTGTGCATTTAATTTCTTAATTAACTTAACTTGGTTAATAGAATTAGTATCATTTTTATCCGAATAAAATACTACACCACTAGAATATGAATAATCTGTATCAAATAAGATAACATCACTTCCATATTCTTTCTTAATATTAAAATTATTATCAACAGATAAGATTGCACCGTCTTGTAATTCTTCAAGAACATCTAAAGCTTCATATGTTCTTTTAACTTTAAATTGTTTATTTTGACGTTCACTTTGTATCTCTAAATGACTTTTATGGGTTTTAATTTCCACTAAAAATGTCTCAGGTTTTAAATCAGGAAGTGAATATTTACCCTTTGGTGAAATGGTTACTTTCAAATAAGCCTTACCATTTATTAAAGCATCTTCAACACTAAAGGAAGAACTATTAAATTCTAAAAAATCATATTCTATATCTATATCATTTTGATCAAAAATTGAATTCTTTATAGCAATGCCATTATTTTCTATTAAATTATTTGATAGCTTCAATTCATTAGCATCAAAATTACTAATTCTTTTAGAATCATTAGGATCGTTAAATTGAACTTTAGAATTTCAATTAATTTTTATATTACTTTCGATATCGCTCTTAATTTCTTCAATTTTAGTTTTTCATTCCTTAATGCTTGGATGATAAGTGGGAACTGTTACAACTTTTTTAATGTTAACATCACCAGGATATTCTTTATCTAATAGTCTTATTTCAACATCAACGGAGGATAAATCAAAAATCATTGATGAATATTTAATAGTAATTTTTTCTAAAATATTATTGTTGTTTTGAATATATTTATCTAAATTATTGTCTCAATTTTTCTTTTCATCTTGACTTATAATACTTGTGTCGTTTCAAGCATTCTTTAATATTTCATTTATTTTTTCTTTTTTAATACTTACATTTAATATTCCTTTTCAAGATGTCTTATATGTTGATGATGAATTATCATAAACAAAATCATATGTTTTAGATGAATTAGAATTTGAGCTTTTATAAGCATCTCAATTTTCCTTTATTTCCTTAGAATCTTTATTTTTGAGAAATTCAAGCGTTAATGAATTAGCTATTCTTTTTATAATTTCTTTATTTGATTGCTCTCTAATTGTTGGCTCTATTGTTTTAGTAGAAATAGCAAATGCTTCTTTGTTACCTCTAGCTTGATTAATTTTTATAGTTAACTCCAAAATTCTTGTATTTTTACTTGAAGATTTTATTTTTACATTTTCAATAGAAAATTCTAATAAAGAAGAGTCAAAATTCTTAACTTTAAGACAGCTATATTCCTTTTTATTTGTTGGATTAGCTTTATTAAATGCAGTAATTTCCTCAATTTTGCTTTTTAATGTAGTAGCATTATAAGCTTTATCACCATTAGGTTCAACTACTACCTTTTTAACAAGATCATCTAGTTTATCTTGCTCCATCTTGAAGCCCCAAACTTTAGTTGTTATAACTTGAGATTTAATAGAATGATCTTTTTTACTGCGAACAAAATATTTTATTATTAATGAATTTGAAAAATCACCAATTTCAAATGGGGTTGTCTCAGCTAAACTATATTCAAAATTAGAGTTTTTTAAATCTCCAACTTTTACTTCATTAAGTTTGAAAAAATTTTCATTAGTTGTAATTAAATAATCCTTGGCTTTTTTAAAAGGGACTTTAGAAACATCAATATCAATATTGGCTCTTGATAAACACAATATTAATTCATCATTAATTTCGTGGCTTTCTGAATTTGGATTTTTCATAAAACCACTAATTGTTTTATTGATAAAATCACTTTTAGCCCCGGTCTTTTTATCCAGTAAATAATATGTAATATCAATTGAAGTTTCCTTTTTAGTAATTTTAGAAATTTCAAAAACATATCTTTCTTTATCAAAAGATTCGCCTGCATTATTGAACTTAAAATCTGTTTTTTCAACATCATCAGTTTGTTTTAATGCAGCTTCACCGATAAAATTAACTGAAGAATCATTAGCAAAAATATTTACAATTTTTTTAGCATGATTAATCTCATTTAATGATGGGAACTTTTCATTGCAACTTACGGCTGCTAAAGGTAAGGATGTAATTGACAATAACGACGACAATAAAATTTTTCTTTTCTTCATAATAATACCAATCAACTTTCTCATTTAATACAAACTATATTATTCCTATTTTTAGATGCATTTTTTAATACTAAAAATTTAAGAATTAATATTAATATTTAAATATATTATATTATTATAATTAACATTACAATTAATATATAACCAATTAAATATTATGTGTGTTATCATTGATAAAATTGTTTTTAAGATACTAAAAACTATTTCGATCAAAGAATTTAAAAATATTGACACTTGTAAATTAAAAATGTGCTTCGCTTTTTAACTTCTTTGCTAAAATATAAAATGCTATTTATTAAATACATAAGTTTAATTAAATAGTAAATTTGATGGATAGGATGCGACTGAAAGATCGCACTAAGGTTGGTTTTAGCGCTAAAAACAATATTTATTAAAATTAAATTTATGAAAGGATAAAATATGGCAAAACAAGATTTTAACCGTGCAAAAGAACACGTAAACATCGGTACAATCGGTCACGTTGACCACGGTAAAACAACATTAACTGCTGCAATCGCTACAGTTCTAGCTAAAAAAGGTTTAGCAGAAGCTCGTGATTACGCATCTATCGATGCTGCACCAGAAGAAAAGGCTCGTGGTATTACAATTAATACATCACACATTGAATACGAAACAGAAAAACGTCACTATGCACACGTTGACTGTCCAGGTCACGCTGACTATATCAAAAACATGATTACAGGTGCTGCACAAATGGATGGAGCAATACTAGTTGTTGCTGCAACAGATGGAGCTATGCCTCAAACACGTGAACACATTCTACTTTCTAAACAAGTAGGTGTACCACGTATGGTAGTTTTCTTAAACAAATGCGATATGCTTAAAGGTGCAGAAGAACAAGAAATGATCGAATTAGTTGAAATGGAAGTACGTGAATTACTTTCAAAATACGGTTTCGACGGAGATAACACACCAGTTATCCGTGGTTCAGCCGCTGAAGCTTTAAAAGGTAATGCAGAATACGAAGAAAAAATTATGGAATTAATGAACGCTGTTGACTCATACATTGAAACTCCAGTTAAAGAATTTGACAAACCATTCTTAATGGCTGTTGAAGATGTTTTCACAATCACAGGTCGTGGTACAGTTGCCACAGGTCGTGTTGAACGTGGAAGATTAAACTTAAACGAAGAAGTTGAAATTGTTGGTCTTAAAGCAACTAAGAAAACAGTATGTACAGGTATGGAAATGTTCCGTAAAAACCTTAAAGAAGTTCAAGCTGGTGATAATGCTGGTTTATTACTTAGAGGTATTGAAAGAACACAAATTGAACGTGGACAAGTTCTTGCTAAACCAGGTTCAATCGTTCCTCACACAGAATTCCAAGCAAAAATATATGCATTAACTAAAGAAGAAGGCGGACGTCACACTCCATTCTTCAAAAACTATAAACCTCAATTCTACTTCCGTACAACAGATGTTACAGGTGGTATTGAATTTGAAGCTGGTCGTGAAATGGTTACACCAGGTGAAAACGTTGACTTAAAAGTTAAACTTATTGCTCCTATCGCTGTTGAAGAAGGTACAAAATTCTCAATTCGTGAAGGTGGACGTACAGTAGGTTACGGTAACGTTACAAAAATTATTAAATAATATTACTAATCTAATAATAGGGTCTGTTAATGCAGATCTTATTTTTTTAGTTTTTTATATACACATATATAAAATCAATATTGATATAATAGTTAAACAATTAAAAATAAGCACAAGGAGAAATATGGAATATTTAACAACCAGAAATGAAAACTTTTTATTAAAACTATTTAATGAAAAAGAAAACAAGAATCTTAAAAACGTTGTAAAAAAGGCAAATAAAATAACTGAATTTGTAGAACAAAAAGAGGCATATATTTTTGCAGCAAAAGATACAAATAATTATGATGACTTAGTTGAATTAATCAAGTCGATTTTTAATTCTGAAAGAGATTATCAAATAGATTTTGATTCCTTCTTAAAATTGGATTTTGACGATAAAGATATTCTTAAAGCATTTGTAAGTCAAATACTATTCTATGAGGGAGAAATTTTTAACAAAAAAACCGTTAAAGCAAAGAAACAAAGTTACGAATTACTGTTTAAAAATGATCAATATAAAGAAACTTTCAATGAATATGTAATAATTGCAAATAATAGGAATAGAGCAAGATATTTACAAGCAATGCCTGAAAATTTCTGCAATAGTGAAATGCTTGCTGAATATGTAAAAGATGATTTTAAAAAAATTAAAAATGTCAATATAAAAATTCTAAATAAAAAGCAAATTGAAGATTTGAAAATGGGATTAATTCTTTCAGTGAATAAAGGTTCAACTCATGAACCTAGAGTAGTGGTTTTAGAATACAACGGTGACCCACAAAGCAAAGAAAAATTAGTATATGTCGGCAAAGGAATTACCTTTGACACAGGTGGGATGAATACAAAAGGTTATCATATGGAAGGAATGAAATATGATATGTCAGGTTCAGTTATTGTAGCTTATGCATTAAAATCAATTGCTGAATTAAACTTAAAAGCAAACGTCTCAATAATTATGATGATAACTGATAATAGGCAAGATGGAGATGCTTCACTACCAGAAAATGTTTATGAATCAATGTCTGGAATAACAGTTGAAGTAACAGACACCGATGCAGAAGGAAGATTGGTTTTAGCTGATGGACTTTACTATGGTGCAAAAGTTTTAAATGCAACATGTCTAGTTGATGTAGCAACACTAACCGGCGCAGTTTTAAGAGCGCTTGGAACTAAATATTCAGGAGTGTGATCTACTGATGAAAATAACTGGGAAATATTCAATAAAGCTTCTAAAAATGCTAAAGAATATATTTGAAGAATGCCTCTAAACGAAGAATTTAACAAAACTAATAAAGAATCTATTGTTGCTGATTTACAAAATTGAAACGAATCTGGTAAATGTGATTCAAACCACGCAGCAATGTTTTTGAAAGAATTTACTAATAATGTCCCATACATTCATTGTGATGTAGCAGGAACAGCTGACATACAATTAAAACCTCAAGGGGTATTAGTTGACACCTTAGTTGAATTTGCTAAATTATATTTTTCAAAAAATAAGGCAATTAATGAATAAAAAAAGATTAATATTAAGTAGACACGGATTAAGATACACTTTTTTTGATAGAGCAAAGTCATTGAAAATTTTTAATAAAGACATTGTAAATTGAGAAGATGACAAATTAGGCAATGGCTTTTTAACCCAAAAAGGAATAAAAATTGAGGAACAATTTGGAAAATTTTTAAAAGAATTCTTAAAAATTGATTCACAAACAAAAATTAAAACAATAGCTAATTCAATTGATAGAACATATAAAACTGCACAAACATTACTTCAAAATATGCAGCCTGAAAAAGATAATGATATTTTTGTGACTGATCCAAATTTAAATACTCATGAAAATAGATTTGATATTAAACTTAGTGACATCACTAACATAGATTTTAATTTACTCAATGTTTTAGATAAAGAATCTAAAAGTGCTTACCAAAAAATTATTGACTTATTCAACATTGAAAATTCAAATTATTTAAATATAAAAAATAATGTTTCTCATAATGAAAAAAATGACTGATTAAATACTGAGGGCCCACTATTTTGGACATCATCATTTTCAGATTTGTTACAATCTAAATATTATGATGGAGTTGATCAAAATAAAATATTTCAATCTAATAATTTTATTGAAGATTTAAAACTTATTTCAAAAACCAAGGATAGAGTTATTGATCTACTTTGAACAAATAAAGATGTATTAGTAAATAGTGAGGAAAACATATATCACTTTTTAAAAGATGAATTAACAAAGGTTGAAGACCTAACTTTATTAGTTGGTCATGATGTTAGCATTGCTCCAATATTAAAAATGCTAGATGTTAAAATGCCAGAACACAACCAACTTGAAAAATACCCAATTGGTTCGAAATTGCTTTTCGAAATTAATGGTGATGGCACTTTTGATCTATCATACATGTTCTATGACTATAATGAAATAAGAAGCTTTAAACTAACTAAGCCTATAGTGTTGAAATTAGGTTATAATTTACATTTTAAATAACTAAACAAGGCAAACTATAAATAATTACGGGAAATAATTTTTCCCTTTTTTATTTTGCTATTTCAAATTAGCTTATATGTAATTGTTCTTGTTATAGGATCAACCATTGTTGATAAATAGAACATAAAGAAATATAAATCACTAGAAACATCTATGTGATTATTTAATCATGAATATTGCAAAAGTGAGGTTGCGCCTATTTGTAAACCTATCATAGAGATAACACTTACTAAAACAGGAAGTCAAACAATATTCGCGCCCCATAATGCTCTTAGTGTAACCATATTTCCTGTATCAGTAATTATTATTAAAGACACAATCAACATTAGCCAATAGCCATATTTATTAATTGTCTGAGTATCGATTGCGAAAATTTTTAATAAAGGATAAGTTAGAATAATTCCAATAATTCCAAAAATAATTTGTCCATAAATAGCTAATTTAAATAATGATCTTTCAACAAGTTTAGCTTCTTCGATATTATTCTTACCTAATTCCTTTGCAATTTCAGAACTTGTTACATAACTTATTCCAAAAATAAATGATTCAATAATTCCAAATACACTTCCAATAACTTTGTATAGACCTATATATTTATCACTCAAATTAGAAGATGGGATAACTCTTCCTAATAAAAATTGCATTATAAATCAAACCCCTGTTTCAAGAGCAATTGGAAAACCTAGTAATAAAACTTTCCTAATAAATTTAAAATTAATATTTTCTTTTAAAATGCGAAGATGATTTTCTTCTTTCTTAAAAATAAATATATAAGCAAATATTAATGCTAGTAAAAGTTGAATAGTTGAACCGATGATACCTTCAAAAGCTAATGCTAATGGATTGGAATTTCTAATTCCAAATACAATTATAGAAGTTCAGAAAAGTCTAAATAATAAACCTAATGAATAGGCGATTGTTGAATAAATAGACTTATTAGTAGCTTGCAATGAGGCACAAAGAACTTGTCCAATTGAGAATATAAATAGTTCTATACCTGCGACTCTTGTAAAGAGAATAATAAATCTAGATTCATTAACAATTGCTTTAAAAGCATTAGAATTATTAAACTTTATGCCATTTATAGTTCCACCATTTAAGAGTAGTGGATCAAATTTATCCAACCCTAAATTATTTTGCTTAGCAACCTTAAGATTATCGAAATAAATATTTAAATCATTTTGACTATTTCATGTATAAATAGGTTGATTACGCACTCCCGATGCGCTCAACATATACGGAATAATAAAGAACATCATACTAAAAAATAAAGCATTAATAATTAAAGAAATATATATTGTACTGCGTAATAAAATCGCAATTTCTTTTAACTTATTTTTCCCATATAAATTTGAAGCAATAATTAATACTCCTAGTTGATATATCATTGGTGTAAATAAAATTATTCTATATGTTGTATATACTTTAGATATTGAATAAAAATACATTCCGTTATAAGAATTATCAATGTGTCATACTCTATTATAAAAAGTTAAAACTAATGATGTCCCCAGGGAAACTAGACTTAAAGCTAATGTTTGCAAAAATAAAATAATGGCTTGTTTTAGTAGCAATTTATATTTATAAACTCCAAAAAAATCTTTAAATACTTTTTGCTTTTTAGTCATAAAAAAATTTTACTTTATTTAAAATAAAAAAATGTTCAAAAATACATTTATATTTAATTAAATTTATATGATACAATCTATTTTGTAAGACACAATAATTTATAAGAAAAAGTGTTTTTACAAATTTCCTTTATGTTATAATTCTAATTGCCTTTTTGCATTAAAATAACATTAGGCACTCATACAAACTGACGGAGAAGTAGCTCAGTTTGGCAGAGCGCTACGTTTGGGACGTAGTGGTCGCAGGTTCAAATCCTGTCTTCTTCACCACGGGGGATTAGCTCATTTGGCTAGAGCACTTGCCTTGCACGCAAGGGGTGGTGGGTTCGAATCCCATATCCTCCACCATTTATGGCGTTGTAGCTCAGTTGGTTAGAGCATCCGGTTCATACCCGGAAGGTCAAGAGTTCGACTCTCTTCGACGCTACCATATGTAAATTACGATCTAACTGTTCTTGGACCTATAGCTCAACGGTTAGAGCAACCGGCTCATAACCGGTTGGCTACAGGTTCGAATCCTGTTAGGTCCACCACGGGTGATTACCCAAGTCTGGCTGAAGGGAACGGTCTTGAAAACCGTCAGGGGCTTCACGGCCCGCGGGGGTTCAAATCCCTCATCACCCGCCATTCGCTTTTCTATTTCTTGAAAAGCACCAATTTTAAACTCAATATCGCGGAGTGGAGAAGTTAGGCATCTCGCAGGGCTCATAACCCTGAGGTCGTTGGTTCAAGTCCAACCTCCGCCACCAATATGGTCCAGTGGTAAAGTGGTTTAATACGCCTCCCTGTCACGGAGGAGATCGCGGGTTCAATTCCCGTCTGGACCGCCATGGCTCTGTAGCTCAGTTGGTAGAGCAACGGACTGAAGCTCCGTGTGTCGCTGGTTCGATTCCTGCCGGAGCCACCATATGATGAAAATCGCCATCTAGGCGTTTTTTTTCATATCTTGGAGATAAAATGCAATATTACTTAATATATGTACTTTTTTAAATTAAATACACTATAATAATAATTCCTATTAGGGAATATCTTTTTGTTAGAACTAATGTTAATTTATTTTTAACAAAAGAATATTAAAGGAGAAAAAATGAATAAAAACAAACAAACAAAGTACGATACAACAGAATATTTAAACAAAGTTGATGCTTGATTTAGAGCAGCCAATTTTCTTTCAGCCGCTCAAATTTATTTGAGAAATAACCCTTTAGTTACAAGACCTCTAACATCAGATGATGTTAAAGTTTATCCAATAGGGCATTGAGGTACAATACCTGGACAAAATTTTATTTATGCACATTTAAATAGAGCAATTAATAAATATGATTTAAATATGTTATACATTGAGGGTCCTGGACATGGAGGTCAAGTCATGACATCTAATTCATACCTTGATGGAAGTTATACAGAATTATTCCCACATGTAACACAAGATCTTGAAGGTATTAAATATTTATGTAAACACTTTTCATTCCCCGGAGGAACTGCTAGTCATGCTGCTCCCGAGACACCGGGTTCAATTCATGAAGGTGGAGAACTAGGATACTCACTATCTCACGCAACAGGTTTTATACTTGATAACCCTGATCAAATTGCAGCTACAGTTATAGGAGATGGGGAAGCTGAAACAGGTCCTCTTGCAGCTAGCTGATTTTCAAATTCTTTTATCAACCCAGTAAATGATGGTGCTGTTTTACCTATTTTGCACTTAAATGGTGGAAAAATTTCAAATCCAACAATTCTTAGCAGAAAATCAAATGAAGAATTAACACAATATTTTAGTGGTCTTGGATATGAACCAATTTTTGTAGAATATTCTGCAAAGATAGATATGCATCAATTAATGGCTACAAAACTAGATTATGCTATTGAAAAAATTCTTAAAATTCAAGAAAATTCTAGAAAGAAACCCGCAAATGAAGCAAAAAGACCAATATGACCAATGTTAATTGTTAGAACACCTAAAGGATGGACTGGACCAGAACAATGAAATGGTGAACAAATTGAAGGTAGTTTTAGAGCACACCAAGTCCCTCTTCCAATAAGTGCTGAAAAAATGGAACATGTTAAGGAATTAGAAAAATGATTACTTTCATATAAACCTAATGAACTTTTTGACAAAGAAGGAAAACTTTTAAAAGAAATAAAAGAAATATCTCCTAAAGGAAATAAAAGAATGTCAATGAACCCAATAACAAATGGAGGAATTAACCCTAAGAACTTAACACTTTCTTCTTGAAAAGACTTTGCTCTAAAATTTAATACGCCAGGTGAAAAAATATCGCAAGATATGGTTGAACTTGGAACATACTTAGCAGATGTAGTTGTTAAAAACCCTGAAAACTTTAGAGTATTTGGACCAGATGAAACTAAATCAAACCGTCTATACAATTTATTTAAAGTAACTAATAGACAATGACTAGAAAAAACAGATGTTAAATTAGACGAGGCTTTATCTCCGGCGGGTAGAATAATTGATTCACAATTATCAGAACATCAAGCTGAAGGCTTCTTAGAAGGATATGTATTAACAGGACGCCATGGAATTTTTGCTTCATATGAATCATTCTTAAGAGTTGTTGACTCAATGATCACTCAACATATGAAATGAATGAAGAAGGCTAATGATGTTTCATGAAGAAAAGATTATCCTTCGCTCAACATTATTGCTACTTCAACAGCTTTCCAACAAGACCATAATGGTTACACACACCAAGACCCAGGTATTATTTCACACTTAGCTGATAAAAGACCTGAAATAATTAGAGAATATTTCCCAGCAGACACAAACACTTTACTAGCTACAATGAATAAATGCTTAACAGAAAGAAACTTAATTAACTTAATAGTTGCTTCAAAACAGCCTCGTAAACAGTTCTTCACAATTAAAGAATCTGCTGAACTTGTTGAAAAAGGTGTAAAGATTATTGATTGAGCATCAAATACCAAAGATGGTGAAGAACCTGATATTGTTTTCGCAGCAGCAGGTACAGAACCAAATCTAGAAACACTTGCAGCTATTTCAATAATTAATGAACATTTTCCTGAAATTAAAATTAGATTTGTTAATGTTCTTGATTTACTAAGATTAAGACATCCTTATCACCATGAAAGAGGTTTAACAGATGAAGAATTTGACAAAATATTCACAAAAGATAAACCTATCGTGTTCGCATTCCATGGTTTTGAAGGCATTTTAAGAGATATTTTCTTTGAAAGACATAATCATAATTTGAAAACATTTGGATACCGCGAAGAAGGAGATATTACAACCACTTTTGATATAAGATATTTAAGCCATATGGATCGTTTCCATATTGCAATAGGAGCCTTACAAACTATTAAGCATATTGAATCAAAACAATTTGAAGAAGAAATGCAAGGTAAAATTAAATATCATAACGAATACATTCGTGAATATGGTACAGATATTCCTGAAGTTAAAAACTGAGAATGAAAGAAACTTAAATAATTAAGCAACCTAGTTTAAAAGACTAGGTTTTTTGTCCAAAAAAACTACTAAATAGTTAAAAATAAAAAAATTTAATTTTGTATTTTTAAAAATATTCATAGAATTTTATAAATTAAAGATCTAGAAAAATATTTAAAACAAAAACGTTTAATTTTGTTTTAAATATATTGTAAATGTCAAGTAATATAGAAATTAAAAATAGTATAATTTTATAAACATCCTATTTAGGTAGATAGTAAAATGAGTAAAGTCACGTTGTTGTACGCATCAATTCACCATAACAACACTAAAAAAGTTGTTGATTATATTAAAAATAATTTAAACGATGAGATTAATGTATTAGATATTACAAAAACCAAATATTGTGATTTATCTAATAGTGAATATATAATTTTTGCATCCGGAATTTATCACGGGTCTATGCATCAATCAATTGTAAAATACATTAATGATACTGACTTGATAGACAAAAAAATAATTCTTTTTTATACATGCGGACTAAGATATAAAGATTATGTTGCTTCACTAGGAAAAAAATTAATTAAAAAAAACGCAAAATATATTGGATCATGTTATTGTAGGGGACATGATACAAATGGTTTTATAAAAAAAATGGGTGGAATCGGTAAAAGTCATCCAAATGAAAAAGATTGTTTTAAAGTTTTAATCAAAATCAAAAAACTAATGAAAAAATATTAGTTTTTTTTATAAATTAAAAAATATATTTAATAATTAACCCTTGCTTTTTAGGATTTATGAACTCTACATTTATAAAAAAGTATTTTTTCTATTCATAGAACTATTTATAATATAAAAGTATTTATATTAAATAAGTATTATTATGAGCAATATATAGAATTATAATTTTAATATTTATGTATTAATTAGATTAGAAGAGAGGCGCAATGAGCAAAACAAAATTTATTGTAACCACTGGAGGGGTTCTTTCAGGTCTTGGTAAAGGTGTAACAGCTGCTAGTGTGGGTAATTTATTAAAATCTCAAGGATTTAGCGTATTTGCACTTAAATTAGATCCTTACCTAAATATTGACCCAGGAGTTATGAGTCCTACCGAGCACGGAGAAGTTTATGTAACAGCAGATGGTGGAGAAACTGACTTAGATTTAGGACACTATGAAAGATTTATAGACGTTAAATTATCTAAAGATAGTAATTTCACAACAGGTAGAATCTACACACGTATTTTCGAAAAAGAAAGAAGAGGAGAATATAATGGCAAGACCGTTCAAATTGTTCCTCATGTCGTAGAAGAAATTATTAGTATTATTGAAAACCTCGAAAAAACAAAAAAACCAGATTTTATGTTAATTGAAATTGGCGGCACTGTTGGAGACTTAGAATCAAATCCTTACATTTATGCAATTAGTCAATTCGCAAATAACAATCCAGGAAGAGTATTCTTCAATCACTTAGCATTTATACCTTACTTAACAGCTTCAATGGAATATAAATCAAAACCAAGTCAAGTTTCGATAGCTTCACTTCGTTCATTTGGAATTAATCCTAATTTACTATTACTTCGTTCGCAAGGTGAGGTTGAAAGTTCAATAATTAAAAAAGTTGGAGAAAAAGCATTTCTAAAAAATAACCAAGTTATTAATATTCCAGATAGAGCGAACATTTATGAAATACCTTTATATCTAGAAGAACAAGGCGTAATTGAAATAATTTATGACTTTTTCAAAATTAAAAAACCAATTAATAAAAATGCTAATAAACCTTGAAATGATTTCATAAAAAAATACCTAGCCGAGAGAAAACATAATGTAAATTTATTATTAGTTGGAAAATATACCGGTTTAGAAGATGCTTATTTATCAATAATTTCTTCTTTAAAAATAGCTGCTGCTCATCAAAATGTAAATTTAAAATACACATTGATTAACTCAGAAGAAATAACAAAAAATAATATTAAAGAAAAAATTAATAATTATGATGGAGTTTTAATTCTACCTGGTTTCGGTGTTAGAGGATTTGATGCTAAAGTAAATGTTGCTAGATACACAAGAGAAAATAAAATTCCAACACTTGGAATATGCTTAGGTTTTCAGGCTATGGCTGTTGCTCAAGCTCAAATTCTAAATATACCTAATCCAACAAGTAAAGAATTTGAAATTAAAGGTCAAAAACAATCATTTATATTAACACCTTTCTATGAAAATGGAGACACCATGCAATTAGGTGGAACACTTAGATTAGGTGAAGATGATGTTCAAGCAATTAAGGGAACAAAAGCAGAGGAAATATATGGTAAGAATATTTTTCAAGCAAGACATCGTCATAGATATGAAATTGCTGATGAATTTAAAAATATTTTAGAAGATAATGAATTTATTTTTAGTGGTAGACATCCTAAATTAAATGTTGCCGAAATATGCGAAGTTAAAAATCATCCATTTTATGTTGGTGTTCAATACCACCCAGAATTTAGTACTGGTGTTGTTAAATCAAACCCACTATTTGATAATTTCTTCCAAACAATAATTAAAGAAAAGGAAACAAAATAATGTCAGACAATAATTATAAAGATACATTAAATATGCCTAAAACTGATTTTGAAATGAGAGGCAATTTAACAACAAAAGAACCTGAATTTAGAAAATATTGAGAGAAAATAAACCTATATGAAAAGGTGCTAGAAAAAAATAAAAATAATAAACCATTTATTATTCATGATGGGCCTCCGTATGCAAATGGAAGCTTACATATCGGACATGCTCTAAATAAAATATTGAAAGATATTATAGTTAGATATAAAAGCTTGCAAGGTTTTTATAGTCCTTTTGTTCCTGGATGAGATACTCACGGATTACCTATTGAACACAAAATGCTTGAAGAAGCACAACTAAATTTTCATAATTTAAATCCTGTTGAATTAAGAAAAAAAGCAAGAGATTATGCTATGACGCAAGTTGAAAAGCAAAAACAAGAATTCTTGCAAATGCAACTTTTAAGTGATTTTAAAAAATTTTATATAACACTTGATCCTAAATTCGAGGCACGACAATTAAAATTATTCAAAAAAATGGTATTTAGTAATTTAGTTTATAAGGGTCTAAAACCAGTTTATTGATCTCCTTCTAGTCAATCAGCTTTAGCTGAAGCTGAAGTTGAATACAAAGATATTAAATCACCATCAATCTTTGTTGCTTTTAAAATAGTTGATAATAATAAAAGTAAAAAAATAAACACAAAAGATAATTTAGTTATATGAACAACAACACCTTGAACATTAATTGCTAACGCAGGTGTTGCTATAGGCAAAAATATTAAATATTCTAAAGTTCAAGTTAAAACTAGATTTTTTATAGTTGCGACTGACTTAATTAAAAAAGTAGCAAAAGAGCTTGAATGAAATAAATATAAAATTGTTGAATCATTATCAGAAAAAGACCTTTTAGGTCTCAAGTATGAAAGTCCAGTTAATAAAAATATATGTCCTGTTGTTGAAGGACATCATGTTACAACAGAATCTGGTTCAGGATTAGTTCATATTGCTCCATTATTTGGTGAAGATGATTTTCTAATAGGCAATAAAAATCAACTTGAAAAAATTATGCACATTGAAGATGATGGAACAATTAATGAGTATGGTGGCATTTATAGAGGACTTTTTTACTTAAAGGCCAACAAATTAATCTGTGAAAACTTACTAAAAAGTAGAAAACTTTTAAAAGAGGGCACAATTACTCACTCATATCCACATGATTGAAGAACAAAAAAACCTATTTTATTTAGAGGAACTCCTCAATGATTTGTATCAATAAATAAATGTCGTCAAGAAATTTTGATTGAATTAGATAAAGTAAAAACCTATCCTGATTGAGCTAAAAAACGTTTAAGCAATATGATTTCAGAACGTCAAGATTGAACTATTAGTCGTCAAAGAACATGGGGCGTTCCTATCATAATTTTCTATGATGAAAATAATGAACCTGTCATAAATGAAGCTGTATTTGACTATGTTATAGAAGAAATAGAAAAATACGGTACAGATATTTGATGAGAAAGAGACACTGATCAATTATTACCTGAACAATTTAGAGGCAAAGGTTATACAAGAGAAATGGATATTATGGATGTTTGATTTGACTCTGGATCAACAAGTATAGCGGTTGATATTGTTGACGGCTTAAAACCACCTTATGATATATATCTTGAGGGTAGCGATCAGTATAGAGGTTGATTTAATTCATCATTAATTAACTCAGTTATTTACAATGCTGTAGCACCATATAAACAAATTATTAGTCATGGATTTGTTTTAGATGGTAAAGGCGAAAAAATGTCTAAATCAAAAGGTAACGTGGTTGCTCCTTTAAACATTATTGAAAAGCAAGGTGCTGATATTTTAAGACTTTGAATCGCAAATAGTGAATACACAAATGATGTAACTATCAGTGATGCAATAATTAAACAAAACAGTGAAATTTATAGAAAAATAAGAAACACAATTAAATTTATTTTAGGAAATTTAGATGATTATGAATATGAGCCAAACCTAAAATTAACAGGCGTTCATGAATTTATTAAAGAAGACTTTGAAAGAATAAAAGAAATAATAATTAAATACTATGATGAATTTAAATTTATCAACGTTATTAAGGAATTAAATAATTATATTGTTGAGTTATCAAGTTTTTACTTAAGCGTTGTAAAAGATATTCTTTACATTGAAGAAAAAAATTCTTTAAATAGAAGAATGGTTCAAAAGAACCTATATGAAATTGTTGAATTTTTAATAATTGCATTGGCTCCAATTCTCCCAACAACATGTGAAGATGCTTATTCTTATTTCAATAAAAATAACAAATTAGAATCAGTTCACTTAGAAACAATGCCTACATTTAGAAAAGCAAACTCAGAAATATTACTTCAATGAAAAGAATTTTTCAAAATAAGAGATGAAGTTAATATTTTATTAGAACAAGCAATAAAGGATAATTTAATTAAAAGAACTAATGAGGCAAAATTAGTTATTGATCTAAAACAAAATGAATTCTTAAAGAGCATTAATTTGAAACAACTTTTAATGGTTGGTGTAATTGAATTTGGTTCAGAAATGAAAGTTACTGCATTTGAATCTGATAAGTGCTTGCGTTGTTGAAATCACTTCCAAAAAAATAAAATTGAAGATGGGTTATGTCCTCAATGTCATAAAATAATTTTTAAAGGAAATAATGAGTAAAGAAGTTGATGGATATAAAAAAACTTTTGGTGAAAAACTAAAAGAATCGACAGATAAATTTATTACTTTTCATAAGAATTTAGTAAAAGACTATAAACAAAATACTAAAAAACGTCTCTTAGGTATCGGACTATTTTGATTGGTGTTCATTGTATTTTTAACAATAGATCAATTAACAAAGGGATTACTTTTTGACAGTAATAAATTAGGACAGGCAACTCATGATTTTGGATTATTTGGTATTAGACCCTATTATCATGATGGCGTTACAATAATTCCAAGTAAAACAATTGGAGTGGCAATATTTGTTCAAATTGTGAGTGTAATACTATGCCTATTAATTGTGTATTTCTCATTTATTTTTAAAGATAAATATTTACTAACGATATTAGCTCTCATACTTAGTGGAGTATTTGGGAACATGTTTGATAGATTTTATTGCGAAAAAACAATTGAGGGAGTTCCTCAAGTTAGGGATATTATATTCCTACCTTGAATCGATAAAGGAACATTTAATTTTGCAGACACTAGCATTTTTATAGCTCTAGCATTATCTATAATTATGGGTATTATCTATCTCTTTAAAGATGATAAAGACGAAGAATCAAAAATTAATGAAGACTCATATAATATATTTTTTATACCATCTGATGTAAAAGATTTTAAAGAAGAAAAAAATAATAAATAAAAAACTAGGCAAAATAAAACATAACATTTACAAAAGTGTTATGTTTTTGTCTATTATTTTTAAGGTTTTATTTTATCGTTAATCATTTGCAGTTTCAAAAAATCCGTAATAATGGCATCCTTTTGTCTTTATAGGAGTTCTTCAATTTGAACCATATTCTTTTTCAAAAAGTTGCTCAATATTATTAATAATGTAATATTCATTATCATTAAACTTTACCTTTTTCATATTATCAAAAGCATTTAGTTCAATTCATAACTCAGAGCTATGCTTAGATGGTCAAGTTGATAAAGCATATACTTCAGGGTTATTATCATGTAATTGTTTATATGTTTCTTTATAGCTTAGTTTTTTGGTTCACAAAAAGCCTTTAACAAAAATTCTGGATAGCGTTCTTAAGATTTTTTTAGTGAAATAATAATTTACTCCGGTTCAAGCTTTTAGTCCTCTTAAAACATTTAACTTAGATTTATTATATTTGTAGATTTTTTGTTTAGTACTAGGTATAGCAATAAATAAATCAATATAAAGTGAGTTAGGGTCTTTAAAATCAACTTTTTTTCTAGATTCTATAAACCTTGGAAAAGTTAAAAAATGCTCCTTAGAGTTTTCGTTTGTAAGTAATCTATCTGGATAGTTTTTTAATAAAAAATCATATGCTTCTTGTTTTATAACAATGTCGATATCAGTATCTCATTCAATAATTTTATTATCTCTCACCGCTCCTAATGCAGTACCATAAATAAGAGAATAATCAAAATTATTATGGCTAAGAATATCTGTAACCTCTTTTAATAATTTCAAGTTACCTAATTGTCTACTTTTAATATTTTCTGGCAGAGAAGGATGATTCTTACTTTTCTTATTCATATAATACCTCCAAAATTTTAGTTTAATTATAAAACAACATTTTAAAATGATTCTAGGTGAATAATAATTAATTAACTCATTTTTATAAATTAACTAATAAAAAATCAGCCTAGGCTGATTAATTTTTAAATGCTAAATAAATTCTTATTAGATAAATTGTTAAGTAGATATAGTCATAAGCTAATTTAAATCCAAAGAATAAACCTATTTGAGCAACCTTGATCTTTGATTGTGATTCAGGATCAAGTCTTTTATATACAGAATCAAATTTAATTATTAAGAATCAATCAAATGCCATATATATAACCATTAATGCAACACCAAGTAAAAGATAAACGGTATATAAGAATTTACTAAACAAGAAGAAAAAGCTTAATAAACCAACAATCAACATTGATATTGCAAGTGTAATCATAGGAACTCATAAGTTAGCAATGTTAATTTTATTATAGAAGGCTAAAAAACCTGTTACAGTTGTAATTATTGCCGGCACTAATAAAATTAAGAATAATACACTTCAGTTAATGTTTTGAGCCGCATATTGCAATAGAGCTCCTAAAGCACCAATTCCAAACCAAAACATAAGAAATGTTACAATTGGAAGCAACACTCAAAAATTCATTCTCATGCCGAAGAAGAAGGTTACAAATAATAAAACTATTGCTCCCACAGACATAGTAATTAATATTTCAACATTATTTAGAAGAAAACTAAGAAATGGTGTAAATAAAGTTGTGTTTATTAAAGCTGCAGTTCCAAAAGCAATTGCTAAACAATAACCAAATCAAATTAACGATGAAGCAATAATTGAACTTTGTTGAGTTTTAGTTTTATTGAATGCATTTTGTTCTATATCATTATTTTTTAATTTTTCATTTATATTCATAATTATCAATTATAAATAATAATTATTTTTTATTAAGAAAACACTTTTTTTAATAAAAATGCAAGTCATATATTTAAAAACAATAAAAAATATAATATTTCAAAATTAATATTAAAATTATTAAATTAGATTAATATCAAAAATATTTAATAAAGGGAGATTTAGAAAATGAACAAAGTTGAAAATGCAGTTATTTTCGCAGCAGGTAAAGGAACTAGAATGGCACCTTTAACACAATACTTGCCAAAACCATTAGTTCCAATTTATGGTGAACCAATGATAGAAAGAAATATCAAATTTATTAAAGACTCAGGTGTTAGAAATATAACAATAGTTGTTGGTTATTTAAAGAAACAATTTCAATACCTTAAAGATAAATATGATGTAAATATTATTGAAAACCCAGAGTATGAAACAGCAAATAATATAGGTAGTTTATTTTATTCTAGAAATTACTTTAATAATACTCTTTATATTGAGGGGGATTTATATATAAAGGAAAATATTTTTAAAAGAGTTATAAAGGAAATAGAATCTGAAAATCAATCAATTGCTTTTAGTCAATTATGCGAGGAACATAAGTCTGAATGAGTATATAATACTGATCAATCTCAAAATGTAATTAATCACTCACTAACCAAAGACGCTTTTTTAAAAAATATTTGAAGTGGAATACTATATTTAAATTCTGAAACTTCAAAGGAAATGAATTCTAAAATTGAAGATTTTTATAAAAATGATGAAAATAAACAAAAATATTTTGAAACATTTTTATGAACACTAAATAACAAATTTAAACATCATGAAATATTAAATTCAACAATCGAAGAACTAGATACATTTAAGGATTTACAAAATATTGATCCAAGATATAAAAATCACTCAACAACACTATTGTTTACTCCTGGACCTATTAACAATTACAATGAAGTTAACGATATCTTGAGTGAGTGCGTTTTACACCATAGATCACAATTGTTTAAATTCTACATGGAAGATACAACTCAATTAATGAGAGAATTTATTAAAACTAAAACAGGTTTGCCTTTATTTATAACATCATCAGCAACAGGAGCTATGGAAGCAATAGTAACTAACCTAGCAGAAAAAGGAGATAAAGTTCTCTTAATTGAAGCAGGAGATTTTGGAAAGAGATTCAAAATAATTCTCGAAAGACTTGGTGTTGGTCCAACTCTTACAACTATTTCATATGAGGATGGTGAAACATTAAATATGAAAGAAATTGAAAAAGTACTAAAAGAAAATAAATTCAAATCTCTTTTCGTTACCCACCACGAAACATCCACAGGTGTTCTTCACGATATTGAAAGCCTTTCTAAGATCATTAAAAAATATGCTCCAGATACATTATTTGTTGTAGATACTGTTAGTTCATTTATTCACGATAATATTGAATTTGATAAATGAGGACTAGATGCAGCCATTTCAACAAGTGGTAAAGCCTTTTGTGTAATGCCGGGATTAAGTTGTGTTGTTCTTTCACAAAGAGCAATCAAAGCGGCTGAAGAAAATAAAAATTTTAAATTCTATTTTGATCTTCCGGCCTATGTAAGATATTACAAAGAAGAGAAATCTACACCTTATACACCAGCTAGTTCTATTCTTGTAGCTATGAACGCAGCTATGAAAGTCATTAAAAATCAAACACTTGAATCAATTCGTGAAGATAAGGCTAAAATTTATGAATTCATTAAAAATGAATTAATAAAACTAGGTTTTAACCAAGTTTCAAAAGATAAGAAAAATGTGACAAATGGTCTGCTAGTTATTGATGTTCCTAAAGGATATGATGCACAAAAGTTAAGAAATACTATCGAATATAAATCAAACATATATTTTGAGGTTGGACGTAAAGGAAGACAACATACTCAACTAAGAATTGGTATACCTAATGTTATTGATATGCCTAAAGCAAGATTACTAATTGAAGCTATAAAGGAAAATTTAGACACAGCTAAAATCTAATCTTAAAAACAACTTTCAAGTTGTTTTTTTTATAAAAAAAAGAAGTTTTATTAACTTCTTTTTCATTATTTTCTTAAATTTAATTCAGCTAAAGCTTTTGTATATGTTTCGAAATCGTTTTCTTTTAATTGTTGTAAAAGAACACGTCTCTTTGTAATTTTAGCCATAAAACCACGGCGTGAATGTTTATCTTTAGGATTAACATTAAAATGGTTTTTAAGATCTTCAATTTCAGCAGTAAGAATAGCTATTTGAACAAAAGTATTTCCTGTATCCTTGCTATCTTTGCCATATTTTTTAACTAACTCAGCTTTTTGTAATTTTGTTATCATAATAACTCCTTTATTATGTTTTAACCTAGCCCAAATATTACATTTGAACCAAGTATAAAATTTGCATATTAAAATGCTTTTTTATAATACCAAAATATTTATATTTTTAAAGAAAATTAAGCAGCTTAATTAATTAATCTAAATGTTTTTTCGTTTTTCATTGTTATATATAATAAAAGCAAATTTTATAATAGGAGAAAAATGATAAAAAGTGAATATAAACGTAAAAAATTATCATCAATAGCCATTATGTTTGTTGTTATGGGCACTTCAATTGGTGCTGGAATATTTTTTAAAGCCAAAAATATTGCTGATAATTCTCAACAAAATTTTATTATGGCCATATTCTCATGAATAATTGCAGCAATAGCTGTAATTTCAATGTCTTTATCATTGGTAGAAATCACAAGTGTTGAGAATGAAGATTTATCAATTATTGGATGAAATAAGATATTTAACAATAAACTTATTTATAAAATGTCAAAAAACTTCATGTTATATCTATTTATGCCTCTGACTTTTCTATTTATTCCTTTTTTAATTGTTATGTTTTTACAAAATTCAATTGCAATTCTAAGCAATTCAAATTCAGCTACATTTAATACAAATTTTGATTGATTAATTTGATTTTTAATTACTTTATCAACAACTATCTATTTCTTAGTTATAACAACTTTTTTTGCAAAAATTGGAAGTATTCAAAATTTAGTAACTTTTGTGATTAAGTTTATTCCAATTATATTAGTTATTATCATTGGTCTAGTTTTAATTTTTACTAATAATCATTCTGAAATTTCCTTGAAATTTAATGGTAAAAGTGTGAAAGAATTAAGTAAAGGTGCTAGCATTTCTAATATTAATGGAATAGGCGCTGCATTCGGGTTATTTATTTCAATAAGTAGTGTGTTTTTCACATATGATGGATTCTATGCAGGGCTTGGCCTGCAATCTGAAATGAAACACCCTAGACATACACCTATAGTTGTATTATCCGGTTTAATCTTAACAACTATAATATATCTTTCAGTAGCTATTTCATTATCGCTTAATGGAGGAGATATATCATCTCTTCATGATAATTTTGCTAAACTAGTTGGTAAAAAATCAGCAAGAATAACACTAGGAATAATTAACCTAACAATTACAATAGGCATAATTGGTGTTTTAAATAATTTATCAATGTGAACACCTAGATTTATTCAAAAACTAATTAACAGAAATGAAGTTCTATTCTCATCATATTTTAAAAGAAAATTTAATAGCCAAAATAAACCAATAGCTGGATTATTGTATTCATTTATGATAATTATTCCGGTTATAACTATCTTTACTTTAATTGGCGTTTATGCTTATCTTCCTGACTCTAATCTTTCTAAATATGGAGAAGGGATGGATAGCTTATATAATTTTTTACAATTAATAACTAATTGATGCCCATTATTTTCGTTTCTTTTTGTGACACTTGCTATTATGGGGGGGTTAATAAATAGGAAAACTAACAAAATTGCAACAAAGAAAACTAAATATTTTAAAGCTTCAGCATGAATATCTATAATCATCATATTTTTATCTCTCTTTGTGGTTATTATTCTTCCGTTTATAGATCTTGTATTGTTATACCAAGTTGAAAATTTAGCTAGCGAAACAAAACTCATTATTTCTAGAATTGCCACAGTTGTTTCATTATTAATATTTGTCGTATTCACAACAATAAGTACGTTTATAGAAATTAAAATAGAAAATAATAAAAAAATATTTTCGAACTAAACTAGTTGTTCAAAAATATCATCTCCAGTTTCTTTAACAATTTCACACCCTCAATTACGAGCCGCTATATTTCCAACTGTTCCTAATCCTAGAACATCAGGTAAAACTTTTGTTTGCTTAAATTGTTTTGAAAATATTGTTAATGGTAATAACTCACGCGTGTGGTTGAAATTTGGATATAGTGGATCGTTACCATGATCACTTGTCATTATTAATAAGTCATCTTCTTTCATAACATTAATAAGTTTTCCGAGTTTAGAATCTAATAAAGCTATATTAGAAGCATAACCATTAACATCTCTTCGATGACCATAATGACTATCAAATTGTACTAAATTTACAAATATAAGTTTATCATTTGAATCTTCTTGCACCAATTTAATAGTTTCATCCATTCCATTAGCATCACCCTCGGTATGAATATATTTAGAAATGCCTTGTCCAACGAAAATGTCATTTATTTTACCAATTCCAATAACTTCAACATTTTTATCTTGTAGTTTATTAAGAATTAATTTATTTGGTTTGTTTGCATAGTCGTGTCTATTAAAGGTTCTTGTGTATTCGCCATTATCGCCAACATATGGACGAACTATGATGCGTCCTACATTTCATTCAGGTTTTGATGAACAAATTTTGCGAGCAGCTTTACCATATCTATATAGATTTTCAAGACCGATTCATTCTTCGTGTCCAGCAATTTGTAAAACTGAATCCATTGATGTATAAAGAATAATAGCTCCTGTTTTCTTTTGTTCGTCAGCATACTCTTTAATTACTTCAGTACCGCTTCCTGATTTATTGCAAATTATCTTTCTATTATCAAATGCTTTCGATAGTTCATTAACTAAATCTTCTGGAAAACCTGTTTCTGTAAATGTTGGAAATGGAACAGTTGTCTTAATTCCCATCATTTCTCAGTGACCTGCTAATGTATCTTTTGCATTAGAAACTTCTTGAATTCTTGACATATAAGCTAATGGCTTTTTGACATGGTAGTTGCCTTCCAAAGTTGAAATATTTCCAATACCTAATTTCTTTCATGTATCAATAAAGAACATTGCACTTTTTGAAGCTGATAAAATAGTGTTTGCGCCCTTATCTCCAAAGGCTTTTTGATCCCGATCTGGGCCAATACCTAGTCCATCGGTAACAATTAAAATTATTCTATTAAATTTTTTCATAATTAATTCCTTCATATTATTTTTTAAGGCAAATTAGATATAAAAATAGTTTTACAATAATTTGCTTTTTCTACCTAATTTAAAGTACTTTTAAATAGCAAGTATAAATTATACTTGTATTTTTTTAATATCCAAATGTTTACAATAAATCACATTGTAAACAACATATAATTTTTATTGTCTAAAGATTTTTATTCTTAAAAAATAAATGCAAAAAAATAAATAGTTCGCTATAAATATCAAATCCAATTTATGCAAATTATCAAGTTTGAATTCTAATTTTTATAAATTAATATAAAACAAAAATATTAATCATATTAAACATTATATTTTTAAATACTTATATAAAATGATATTCTATTCAGATTGAAAATACTCAATAAGAGATTCACCAAAAAAATTTTCAAATATTTCATAATCATTTTTAAATTTTATTTTAACTATGTTTTTAAATTCTTTCAATTCCTTATTAAATTTATCACTAATTACCTCAAGCAATTCAACTAAATCCTTATTTTTGATTGAATGTTCTTTTTTACCAATTTTTAAATGTTTATAATCTAGATCATTTAATAATCCTATATGAGAGATCACATTTCTAAACATATTAAAATTGTGCAAAATTTGAAAACTTTTAATATTTAGGCAACTTGATAACTTTTTATTGATATTTAATTCAGTGACTAGTTTTAATAATTCTTCAATAGTTAAATAATCTATGGTTATTCATAAGGGATATTCATTACTTTCTTCACAATAAGCATTGTTGAAAGAAGAATGAAATTGTTCAGATTTTAAATGATTCGAAATACTTCTAACTTTTTTAAAAACATTTTTATATCTCTATTTTGTTTAATTTTTCTATCCTTCATTATTTTAGTTAATGTTGTTACATCTTTATTAAATTCTTCACCCAATACTCTCAAAATAGTCGATTTCAAATAGTGTTCATATTTAAAAAAAATAAATACAATTCTTTAGATAAAAAAAGACTAAATTCAAAAATATTTTTAACTGAAGAAAATTCTATTGAATATTTTTCATTTAAATAGTGATAGCCTATTCTATAAGCTAAATGTGAGTAATTAACTTTTTTAATGTATTCTAAATCTACATCTCATCCTCTAGATTTGCAAATTTCTAAAATTTCTTCATCTTTATTAAATCAACAAGAGTTATATTCTTTTTTCATTTTTAGCCTTATTCAACATTAAAGAAAATATTATTTTTAATTGATTTATGACATTCTGAATATGACTGCTCTATATATTCAGAAAATAATTCATTTACTTTTTCATGATTTTTATTTTGAACGTATACAAATCTATAGATAGTATTTTTTATTTTGTTCTTAGAAGCTATCTTGGAAGCCTTATGTGCGTATTCAATTCCTTCTGATATTATACGGATAGCAATGTTTAAACTTTCTCTTTCCATGCTATCACCTAAATTATGGTTTACAACATAAGCAACACCGACACCTACTTTTATATTGTGGCTTCCAAATTTTTTTCAAATAAATTTATATTCTCATTTAATTTTGAAAATATATACTTATAATCTTTCTTATTAAAACTATCTACAATTCCATTTTTAAAAATAATAATTACACCAGCGCCAACATATAATTTATGAATTAAACTAATATTATTACCACCTTTAATATGCTCAAAACAAGTATAAAATTCTTGGTATAAATTAATTTTTTCATGAATGTTTTTAATTGAACTAGAATTCTTTATATCACAATAAAAAACTGGTCCCTTTTGATAATTATTTTGGTTTATTCATCCTTAAATATTATATTAAATTAATGCGCACAAATAAATTTACAACTTTTTTTTTGATTTCTTTATTGTTTTTCCTACGAATAAATCAAAATGTACTTGGTAAAAACTTTGATCAATTTTTGAGTTTTTTTATATTAATTAGTACTTTTACATTAAATATAAGTTATATAAATATTTAGTGTTAATAATTTCATTATTTCTTAATTTTTGTTAAATTGTTAAATAAAAATTGAATAAAAAAAAGCGCCTTTGCGCTATGTTCTCTGAAAACTGAATAGTAATTAAAGTTAAGTATGGTTCATTAAAATGCCTAAATACACATTTACTTTTAAACCAATCAATTTATTAGTACTGGTCAGCTAAACACATTGCTGTGCTTACACATCCAGCCTATCAACCTCGTAGTCTACAAGGAATTTCAAGGGAATACTAATCTTTGAGGAGGCTTCCCACTTAGATGCTTTCAGCGGTTATCCTTTCCATACTTAGCTACCCAGCTATGCTCCTGGCGGAACAACTGGAACACCAGCGGTATGTCCACTTCGGTCCTCTCGTACTAAAAGCGGCTCTCATCAATATTCCAACGCCCACATCAGATAGGGACCGAACTGTCTCACGACGTTCTGAACCCAGCTCGCGTACCGCTTTAATGGGCGAACAGCCCAACCCTTGGAACCGACTCCAGCTCCAGGATGCGATGAGCCGACATCGAGGTGCCAAACCTTGCCGTCGATGTGATCTCTTGGGCAAGATAAGCCTGTTATCCCCAGGGTAACTTTTATCCGTTGAGCGACTGCCATTCCACAATGTACAGCCGGATCACTAAGTCCTGCTTTCGCACCTGCTCGACTTGTAAGTCTCGCAGTCAAGCACACTTCTACCTTTGCGCTCTACATACGGTTTCTGACCGTACTGAGTGTACCTTTGAACGCCTCCGTTACTCTTTAGGAGGCGACCGCCCCAGTCAAACTACCCACCACGCACTGTCCTCCCACCTGATTATGATGGCAAGTTAGAAACTCAATATAACAAGGGTGGTATTTCAAGGTTGACTCCACTAGAACTAGCGTCCTAGCTTCAAAGTCTCCCACCTATCCTACACATGTTAGACCAAATTTCAATACGAAGTTGTAGTAAAGCTCCATGGGGTCTTTTCGTCTTGATGCGGGTACCCAGCGTTTTCACTGGGACCATAATTTCACCGAGTCTAGTGTTGAGACAGTTGAGAGATCATTGCGCCTTTCGTGCAGGTCAGTATTTAGCCGACAAGGAATTTCGCTACCTTAGGACCGTTATAGTTACGGCCGCCGTTCACCCGGGCTTCATTTCAACGCTTCGCATAAGCTAACGCATCCACTTAACCTTCGGGCACTGGGCAGGCTTCACCCCCTATACATCACCTTGCGGTTTAGCAGAGAGCTGTGTTTTTGATAAACAGTTGCCCCTCATAATTTTCTGTGGCCTACTTCTTAGGGTAGGCACCCCATCTTGCGAACTTACGGGGTCATTTTGCAGAGTTCCTTAACACTAGTTTTCTCGCTCGCCTTAGAATACTCATCTTGGGGACGTGTGTCCGTTCTCGGTACAGGTTTCATTAAACTGAAGTTTAGAAGCTTTTCTAGGAAGCATGAAATCATCTAATTCGCTTGCGCTATGCATCACAGCTCCCGGTTATAGATTGCGGATTTTCCTACAATCACCAGTTACTGCTTGCCCCTCAATCCAATAAGAGGTAAGATTATCCTTCTCCGTCACTCCATCACATTTAAGAAAGTACAGGAATATTAACCTGTTGTCCATCGACTACGCATTTCTGCCTCGCCTTAGGCCCTGACTAACCCTGGGTGGACGAACCTTGCCCAGGAAACCTTCCCCAATAGGCGCCGTAGATTCTCACTACGGATCGTTACTCATACCGGCATTCTCACTTCCTAGCGCTCCACCAGTCCTCACGGTCTGGCTTCGATGCCCTAGGAACGCTCCTCTAACGCACTTTCGTGCCCGTGGCTTCGGTATCATGTTTAACTCCCGTTACATTGTTGGCGCAAGATCTCTTGACTAGTGAGCTATTACGCACTCTTTAAAGGGTGGCTGCTTCTAAGCCAACCTCCTAGTTGTTTATGAAATCTCACAACCTTTCTGACTTAACATGATTTTGGGACCTTAGCCGACGATCTGGGTTGTTGCCCTCGCGAGCCGGGACGTTAGCACCCCGGTTCCGACTGCATAGCAGTACATAGCGGTATTCGGAGTTTGATTATAGTCAGTACCGCTAGGCGCGGCCATTCCATATTCAGTGCTCTACCACCACTACTTAACACTACACGCTAGCCCTAAAGCTATTTCGAGGAGAACCAGCTATCTCCAAGTTCGATTGGAATTTCTCCGCTATTCACAAGTCATCCGGGCACTTTTCAGCGTACTACGGTTCGGTCCTCCACTTGGGATAAGCCAAGCTTCAACCTGCTCATGAATAGATCACATGGTTTCGGGTATATGACTGCATACTAATTCGCCCTATTAAGACTCGATTTCTCTACGGCTCCCCTTTTTCCGGTTAACCTTGCATGCAAACATAACTCGCCGGTCCATACTGCAAGATGTACGCCATCACCCATTAACGGGCTCTGACTAATTGTAAGTAAGTGGTTTCAGAATCTATTTCACTCCCCTCTCGGGGTTCTTTTCACCTTTCCCTCACGGTACTAGTTCGCTATCGGTGTCTGGTTAGTATTTAGCCTTACCGGGTGGTCCCGGCAGATTCAGACAGGGTTTCACGTGCCCCGCCCTACTCAGGATACGGTCAAAAGGTTTAACAATTTCGCTTACGGGGGTTTCACCCTCTGCGCCGCTCCTTTCCAGAGAGCTTCTGCTATCATTAAACTTTGTAACTTTATGTAGACCGTCCTACAACCCCACTAAAAGTGGTTTGGGCTCTTTCTCGTTCGCTCGCCGCTACTAAAGAAATCATTATTTATTTTCTCTTCCTCTTGCTACTAAGATGTTTCAGTTCACAAGGTGTCTCGCTCATATACCTATGTATTCAGTACTATGGCAACTAGACATTACTCTAGTTAGGTTTCCCCATTCGGAAATCCCCGTTTTATTGCTCATTTCCAGCTTAACGAGGCTTATCGCAGGTAATCACGTCCTTCTTCGACTTCCAGACCCAAGGCATCCACCACAAACTCTTACTTATTTAAAAGTATTTTCCTATTGTTTATATTTATATAGTTGTTGATGTGTATTATAAGACATTTCAATGAATCATAGTGTTTATATATTTCTATATAAATAATATTGATTACTCGATGAATCAAAACAAATTAACCATTTAATTAATTTAGTTTGATGTCGTTGTAAATATCTTTAATTTACTATTCAGTTTTCAAAGAACAATTGAGAGAATGTTCTCTCAAAACTAGATATAAAGCTTTTTAGACCTAAAAAAAGCACATAACACAAAAAATAAATAAGGCCTAGTAAAGTTGTTAATATAAACAAGGTGTTTATATTTCTTTGTACTCCGTAGAAAGGAGGTGATCCATCCCCACGTTCTCGTAGGGATACCTTGTTACGACTTAACCCCAGTCACCAGTCCTGCCTTAGGCAGTTTGTTTATAAACCGACTTCGGGCATTACCAGCTCCCATGGTTTGACGGGCGGTGTGTACAAGACCCGAGAACGTATTCACCGTAGCGTAGCTGATCTACGATTACTAGCGATTCCGACTTCATGGAGTCGAGTTGCAGACTCCAATCCGAACTGAGATCGGTTTTTTGAGGTTTGCTCCCTGTCACCAGTTTGCTTCTCTTTGTACCGACCATTGTAGCACGTGTGTTGCCCCACTCGTAAGAGGCATGATGATTTGACGTCGTCCCCACCTTCCTCCCAATTACTCGGGCAGTCTCCTTAGAGTGCTCAACTAAATGTTAGTAACTAAGGATAAGGGTTGCGCTCGTTGCAGGACTTAACCGAACATCTCACGACACGAGCTGACGACAACCATGCACCATCTGTCATTCTGTTAACCTCCACTATATCTCTATAGCTTTGCAGAAGATGTCAAGAGTGGGTAAGGTTCTACGCGTATTCTCAAATTAAACCACATGCTCCACCGCTTGTGCGGGTCCCCGTCAATTCCTTTAAGTTTTATTCTTGCGAACGTACTACTCAGGCGGATCATTTAATGCGTTAGCTGCGCCGACGAACTCTCCATCAGCTAATGATCATCGTTTAGGGCGTGGACTACCAGGGTATCTAATCCTGTTTGCTCCCCACGCTTTCGTCTCTCAGTGTCAGTATATGCCCAGTAAGCTGCCTTCGCCATTTTGGTGTTCTTCCTTATATCTACGCATTTCACCGCTTCACAAGGAATTCCGCTTACCTCTACATAACTCTAGTTTGCCAGTATTCAACGCGGTTTGGGGTTGAGCCCCAAAATTTAACGCCGAACTTAACAAACAACCTACAGACGCTTTACGCCCAATAATTCCGGATAACGCTTGCAACCTATGTATTACCGCGGCTGCTGGCACATAGTTAGCCGTTGCTTTCTAATAAGGTACCGTCAAGGTAATGTCATTTCCTACACTACTTTTTCTTCCCTTACCACAGCAGTTTACAACCCATGGGGCCGTCATCCTGCACGCTGTGTCGCTCCATCAGACTTTCGTCCATTGTGGAATATTCCCTACTGCTGCCTCCCGTAGGAGTCTGGGCCGTATCTCAGTCCCAGTGTGGCGGTTCAGTCTCTCAACCCCGCTAAACATCATCGCCTTGGTGAGCCGTTACCTCACCAACAAGCTAATGTTACGCACCCCGCTCCTCCAGCGGTCCAAACGGACCTTTTACGTAAACTTCATGCGAAATTTACGGGTATTTGGTATTATCGGCTGTTTCCAACCGCTATTCCAATCTGAAGGGTACGTTGAGCACGTGTTACTCACCCATTCGCCGCTAAGAACCGAAGTTCTTCGCTCGACATGCATGTATTAGGCACACAGCCAGCGTTCATCCTGAGCCAGGATCAAACTCTCGAAAAAATTGACTTGTTGTCATGTTTATATATCTAGTTTTCAAAGAACATTTTTGTTGCTATTTTGTACATAGCAAGAACTATTATACACACAAATAAATAAATGTTTAGAAAAAATTAAAACTTTTTTTTCGAATATTTTTTTACTGGAAAATACAGTTTAAATTTTAAATAAATTAGATTACTTATTTGTACTTTAAGCACAATAGTCTTAGTTAGTATATCAATTTTTTTATATATAAGAAATATTTTTTTTATTTTTTGCCTAAAAAATTAAGTTATTCAGTTTCAAGCCTCTTGTAGCATAATAAATTTACAAAATTAGAGGGAAAATGCTTGATTTTGAAATTTAAATCATTATCTAATATAATATTAAGAAATTAAAATGATATTAAACTATATAAATATATTATAAAGAGGAGAATATAATGACATATCTACTTATAGGTGGTGCTGGTTATATAGGATCACATATTAAAGAACAATTATTAGCTAAAAATGAAAAAGTTATTATTTTTGATAATTTTTCAACAGGTTTTAAAGAATTTACAAAAGGAGCAAAAGTTTATAAAGGCGATTTTACTAACTTAAATTCGTTAGAAGCAGTTTTTAAAAAGCAAAAAATTGATGTAGTTATTTTATTAGCTGCCAAAATAGCGGTTGGAGAATCGGTTCAAAAGCCTCTAGATTACTATAATAATAATATTATTGGAGCATTAAACACCTTAAAGTGTATTCAAAAATATAATGTTAAGAAATTAATTTTTTCATCAACTGCTGCTACTTATGGCTTAGGTGAAGGTAAACCTCTAAAAGAAACAGATGAACAAAAACCTATTAATCCATACGGTGCAGGTAAATTAGTTGTTGAAACTATGATTAAAGATTTAGCAAGAGTTCATGACTTTAAATATATTATTTTTAGATACTTTAATGTAGCGGGAGCTTCAGATAGCTTACAAATAGGATATTTAACAAAAGATCAAAGTAAAGTGAATCATATAATTCCTGCTATTAGTTCATCATATTTTCATATAACTGATAAATTAAAGATTTTTGGAAATGACTATAATACACCTGATGGCACATGTGTGAGAGATTATATTCATGTTGTAGATTTAGCAAGAGCTCATATTGAAGCAGTAAAATATTTAGATAATAATAACTCTAATATATTCAATGTAGGTTCTAAAAAAGGTTACTCTGTAAAACAAATAGTTGATGCTTTTGAAAAAGCTAATAATATAAAAATTGATTACGAATATGGTAGAAGAAGACCTGGTGACCCTGATTTATTAATTGCTGATTCAAGTAAAATAGCTAAGGAAATGAATTTTCAAAATAAATATGGTATTGATGAAATTGTTAAAAGTGAATTTGAATGAAGAAATAAAATATTTAATAATAAAAATAAAATAAGTAGGGCCATACTAAAAGAGCCTGTAGTTACCTTACTAGTTCCTGTTTATAATGCTAAAAGTTATTTTGAAAAAACCTTATTAAGTATCCTTAATCAAAATGAAAATAATTTTAAAGTAGTTATTTGTGATGACTCAAGTACTGATGGAACTTATGATTTTGTAAAATCTAAGGTCGCAAACGATCCTAGATTTAAAGTAATCAAAACAGATAAAAATTTAGGGTTAGGAGCAGTTAGAGATATTTTAATTTCACATTGCGATACTAAATATTTTATGTTTTTAGATGATGATGATTATCTTTATAAAAACGCTATTTATAAAATGTCTAGAAAAGCTTTAAAAACAAATTCGGATATTTTAACAAGCAAATACACTTTTAAATTTAGTAAAAAAAGTGGAGAATATACAATCTTACCGCCATTATATAACTACACCAATATCACTAGTGGAACTAAGTTCTTAACATATAACATAGTCTACTTTTGAGGAAATTTTATTAAAAAATCATATTTTGATTCATTAAACTTAAAAATCGGAACTAGACTTTATGAAGATATAGCGCCTGTAACTAAAATATTTATAAATGCAAAAACTTTCACTCATGTTAATGTTTTTGGAATTAGATATTTTAGAAGAGATAACTCTCTTTCATCATTTAATGATAATAACCTAAGCAATAAATTAAAATACTTAAATGAAGCTTATAAAAAAGCTCTTGAATATGTAGACTCAGATGTTTGCGATGAAAAAGATAAAACCTTATTGATTGATGCTAAATTTTATAACTGACTAGCTTTATTAGTTTTATTCCACAGAAAAATAAGTGATAGTCTAAAAGTGAAAATAGTTGAATATGTCAAGGAATACATTCTTCCTCTTGCTAAAAAATATAATTGAAAACCTAAAATTTCAATTCATGCTTGAAAAATATTCGTTAATTCATGTAAACCAATAATTAATTTGTTTAAAAATAATGGTAACTAAAAAAATAAACCATTATTTTTTTTAAAAACTTTTATTTCTGTTTCTCTTAGTTGTGAAAACATTCATGTCGTATAAACCTAAGTGTTCATTTAAAAAGACTTTTTTAGGCATCCTTCAGTTTTTAGTGTAATTTTTTACTAATATTTCCTCATAATTATTAAATATTTTAGCTTCAATATCTTCAAATTTATATAATGAAGTATTTTTAAAATCTAAATTATTATAAATATTTAACATACTAACTTTTCTAAATGGCCAGTTAATTACTGAAAACAAATCTCCGCTTTCATCTGTTAGTATTTCTAGTGCCTCATCAAAAGTAAATCTTTTAGTTAATCAAGTTCAGCATAATATAACTTTTAAAAATTTAAGACCCCATTGGCATTTAAACACTTTTCTCTTTGTGAAATTTTTTAAATACCTGATTTTTTTAGAAAAAGATGAATATTTTTTAACTCTTTTTTTAGTTGATTTAACAACTACAAATAGATCTAAAAAGATGGCATCTTCATTATCTTCTGAATCATTGGTATATTTGGGAATGTGCAAAAAATTATTGCTGTTATTATAATACTTTATTTTTTCAGGATAATTTTCGATCAGAAAATCTAATGTTTTTTTAGGAATAACTAAATCAACATCATCGTCTCAAGGAATAAAACCCTTATGTCTTATAGCCCCTAACATAGTTCCATAAAATAATGAATATTCAAGATTATGTTTATTCGCTATCTCAATAAAATCTTTTAAAAGTTCATAAACTTTAGCTTGTTTTTGATTCATAACTAATTGTTCTCCTAGATATTTATTTTACTTTATGTTCTCCTTTTTAAATTAAAAAAACGAGAAATGCATTCTCGTCTTTCAAATTTATTGTTTTATTTATAAATTTCTTATAAAAGTGTGAATTTGCCACCAGCTTTTTCAACAGCGTCAATTGCAGATTTAGATGCTCCATGTAATGTTACATCTAATTTTTTAGTTAATTCACCATTACCTAGTAATTTAACTGGTAAATTTCTTTTAATTAAATTTGCTTCTGAAAGTGTTTCCACATTAACTTTAGCGTTTGCTTTAAAGTTAGCTTCTAAATCAGCTAAATTAATAACTTGATATTCAACATGATTAACATTTGTAAAACCACGTTTCCCAATACGACGGAATCAAGGCGTTTGACCACCTTCGAATCCTGGTCTATGACCTTTACGTTTATTTTGACCTGATTGACCTTTACCCGCTTGTTTACCTTTACCAGCAGCGTGACCACGACCTACACGATGTTTATCTTTACGAGCACCTTCAGTAGGTTTAAGATTTGATAATGCTTGATTCATTATATTTCCTTTCCTAAAAAGAGTTTATTAACCTAAAAGGTCTTTAACTTCTTTTCCTCTGATTTCAGCAATTTGCTTAGGTGTTCTTAGAGCTTCTAATGCTTTAAATGTTGCGCGAACAATATTTGTTTTTGAACGTGAACCATATGTTTTAGTGTAGATATCTGAATATCCTGCCAACTCAACAACAGCACGAACTGTTCCAGATGCAACAATACCTTTACCTTTAGGAGCTGGTTTTAATAAAACTCTAGAAGCTAAAAACTTAGCTTGAACTTCGTGAGGTACTGTGATTTTATTTTCAATAGGTACAGTTACAATATTATTTTTAGCATCTTTAATTGCTTTTTTAATAGCATCAGGTACTTCATTAGCTTTTCCATGACCAAACCCAATACGTCCTTTTTTATCACCAACTACAACATAAGCAGCGAATGAGAAACGACGTCCACCTTTAACAACTTTAGTAACCCTACTAATTTGAACAACTTTTTCTTGAAATTCATTTTGAGATCTATCATATGAAAAGTTTCTTGATGAACGTTGTTTTGAGTTTGAGTTTTTATCTTTGTTGCCACGGTTTTGTGAGTGTGATGTTGAAGCCTTCTTTTCTCAAATAGTTTTTTTAGAGTCTGGGCGACCTTGTTGTGTTCTAGTTGAAGTATTAGGTTTTTTAGGCCCTGTAACTTCTTTTGTAGCACTAGCTTGTGCCTCATTATTTTGAGGAGCTACATTTTCTTTTTTCATTTCTTCAGCCATTAGAATTTCACTCCTTTTAGATTTTCTCTTACGCTTTCAGCAAATGCTTTAACACGTCCATGGTAAATGTAACCTGAACGGTCAAATACCAATTCTTTAATTTTTAATTTAGAAATTTTTTCAGCCATTTCTTTGCCAGCTTTTTTAGCTGATTCAATGTTACCGTTATATTTACCATTTTCTAATGTAGATACACTAGCTAAGGTAATTCCTTTAGAATCATCGATTAATTGTGCATAAAAGTTTTGATGTGATTTGTATACGCAAAGACGAGGTTTTGTAGAAGTTCCAATAATTGATACTCTTTCACGTAAGTGTTTTACTTTACGTGCTTCGTTCCGACTTAAATTTGCCATATTTTTATTCTCCTTCTAACTACTTAGCAGCAGTCTTTCCTTCTTTACGACGAATGTATTCGCCAACATATGCAATACCTTTACCTGAATAAGGATTAGGTTTTCTCACATCATGCACTAGAGCAGCAAATTGCCCTACATCTTCTTTATTTATTCCACTAACTGAAACTTCAGTTGCTTTAGGAACTTCGACTTTAACTCCATTAGGAATTTCTAAATTAACTAAATGTGAATAACCAGCAGCTATTTCTAGGATATTACCCTTTAATGTAGCTTTATAACCAACACCTTTAATTACTAATTCTTTTTTGAATCCTTTTGAAACACCTTTTAGCATATTTGAAATAAGTGCATTTGTTGTTCCATGTAATTGTTTTGTTGCTTTTTCTTCGTTAGCACGAATTGTTGTTATTTCACTGCCTTGAACATTAATAGCTATTAATGGACTAAATTCTCTTTTTAATTCTCCAAGAGGTCCTTTAACTGTAAATACTAGACCTTCTTGTTTTACTTCTACTCCTGTGGGGATAGTTAGTATTCTATTTCCAACACGTGACATAAATACCTCCTATCAAATGTAGGCAAGAACTTCACCGCCAACATTTTCCTTTTTTGCTTGTTTATCAGTTAATAAACCTTTTGAAGTAGAAATTATTGCAGTACCATATCCCGATAGTACTTGAGGAATTTCGTTTACAGCTGCGTAAACTCTAAGACCTGGTTTTGAAATACGTTTGAAATCAATAATTGCTCTTTGAGTACCTTTATATTTTAAAGTAACTTCAAGAACTTTATCTTTCCCTTTGCCTTTAACAACAAATGAAGTTATATAACCTTCACTAAGTAAAATGTCTAGGATTTTAGATTTTTTGTTTGAAAAAGGAATGTTAACTGTTTTAAATCTTCTTTGATTAGCGTTTTTGATACGAACAATCATATCTGAAATAGGATCTGTTATAAACATAATTATCAACTCGCTTTCTTCATACCTGGAATTTTACCTTCGTGAGCAAGATTTCTAAAACAAATTCTGCAAACTTTGTATTTTCTTAAAACAGCATGTGGTCTACCACATAATTCACAACGTGTATAAGCACGAGTTGAGAATTTAGGATGTTTTTTAGCTTTTACTTTTAATGATTTTCTAGCCATTATTTAGTTTCTCCTTTTGCAAATGGGATTCCAATTAATTCTAACAACGCTTTTGCTTCTTCATTAGTTTTAGCAGTTGTTATAAATTGAACATCTAATCCTTTTATTTTTCTTAGTTTATCAAATTGTATTTCTGGGAAAATTATTTCTTCTTTTACTCCTAATGAGTAATTACCACGACCATCGAATGCTCTAGGGCTTGCACCTCTAAAGTCTCTAATACGAGGCATAGCAATATTAATTAACTTATCAACGAAATCTCACATTCTTGAACGTCTAAGAGTTACTTTACCACCCATAGGCATTCCTTCACGAAGTTTTCATGATGCGTTTGATTTTTTAGCTCTTGTTTGAAAAGGTTTTTGACCTGAAATTTGAGTTAGTTCATTAAGAACTTCTTCAATAGCTTTAGAATTATTTATTTCTTTACCGGCAGTCATATTTAACATAACTTTTTCTAGACGAGGTACTTCCATAATTGAAGAGTATTTAAATCTCTTCATTAATTCAGGAACAATTTTTTTTGTATATTGATCTTGTAAATTCATATATTAGTACTCCTTCTTAGTTCTTTTGTTAATTCTAATTTTTTTGCCGTCTTTGTTAAATGAATAACCAATTTTTGAATATACAGCTACTGATGTTTTTGTAGCTTTTTTAACTAGTACTGCGATATTTGAAGCATCAATAGGAGCTTCAAATTTTGTTATTTTACCATCTTGACCTTGAGTTGGTTTGTTGTGTTTTGTGACAATGTTAATATCTTTAATTCATACTTTATTTGCTTTTTCGTCAGTTTTAATGATTTTACCCATACGGCCTTTATATTGACCTGTGGTTACTATAACTTCATCATTTTTTCTAAATTTCATAATTTATCCTAACTTATTTCTTAAAGTACTTCAGGTGCCAATGACACAACTTTAACATATCCCTTGTCACGCAATTCACGAGCAACAGGGCCAAATACCCGTGAACCTCTCATTGAACCGTCATCTTTAATTAGAACTACAGCATTGTCATCAAATGAAATATGTGAACCATTTTCACGACGAATGCCATAACGTGAACGAACAATAACAGCTTTTACTACTTGACCTTCTTTTACTAAACCATTTGGAATAGCTTTTTTAACTGAACAAATAATTACATCACCAATATTAGCTGTTTTTTTACGGGAACCACCAAGAATTCTAATAACTCCAACTTCTTTTGCTCCTGAATTATCAGCAACATTTAATTTAGAAAGTTCTAAAACCATATTACTTTTCTCCTTCAGTAGCGTGATGTCTAATTTCAACTAATCTAAAATGTTTAGTTTTACTTAAAGGTCTGGTTTCCATAATCTTTACGATGTCACCAACACTAGCTTTATTTGCTTCATCATGAACTGCAAAACGACTAATTGTACGGTAACGTTTAGAATAAAGATTATGTGAACGATAGTTTTCTACTTCTACATAAATGGTTTTACCACCACGAGCAGAAGTTACTTTACCAACTAAAGTTTTACGAGTATTTCTCTCCATTATTTAGCTCCTTTTTTAGACTCTAATTCTTTTTCTTTTAATGCTGTTAAACATTGAGCGACGCTTCTTCTAACATCTTTAATTTTATGACTTTGGTCAAGTTGTCCAGTTGCATTTTTAAAGCGTAATGTAAATAATTCAGCTTTTAAATCGGCAATCATTTTTTGGAGTTCTTCAACAGACTTGGATTTTAAATTTTTATAAACCATTAGTTTTGTTCTCCTTTATCGCTTGCTACTATTTTTCATTTAACAGGTAGTTTGTGTCCTCCGAGACGAAGGGCATCTAAAGCTATTTCTTTATTAACACCTTTTACTTCAAACATCATAGTGTTAACTTTTACTGCTGTATATCATTTGTCAGGTGAACCTTTACCTGAACCCATACGAACACCAATAGGTTTTGATGTTTTTTGGAAGTGAGGGAAAATTCTAATAAAAACTTGTCCTTCACGTCCCATACGACGTGTTATCGCAATACGGGCACTTTCAATTTGGCGAGCGTCAATTCATGCACTTGTTGTTGCTTGTAGACCATATTCACCAAATGAAACTTTATTGCCTTTAAAGGCCTTTCTTTTATCGTGTCTAACTAGAAAAGGTTTACGATATTTAGTTCTTTTTGGTTGAAGCATCGTCATCACCTCCATCTAATTTTTCACCTTTAGAAATTCAAACTTTAACACCGATTGCTCCATATGTTGTACGAGCTGTTGCTTTTGCATAATCAATGTCTTGTCTTAAAGTATGTAATTTCATTTCACCACGTGAGTAACCTTCAGTACGGGCCATATCAACACCATTTAATCTTCCGGCTACGGCAGTTTTTATTCCTTTTGCTCCTGCTTTAAGAGCATCATTAATAATTAATTTTTGAGCAACTCTGAAACTTTCACGATTTTCTAATTTAATCGCAATATTTTCAGCTGCTAAACGAGCATTAAGCTCAGGTTTCTTAAGTAAAACAACTTGTAAATTAATATCAAGGTTTTTGTCTTTTAAGTGTTTTTGCAAGTCCTTAACTAATTTTGCAATCGTTTCTCCGTTTTCGGATAACAATTTGTTAGGAGTTGCTGTGTGTAAATAAACAGTAATTTTTGAGTTTTGTGAACGTGTAATTTTAACTTCACCGATTTGGTACTTACGAACTAACTTATCAAAGAATTTGTAGATTCTAGCATCTTGAACTAAATAATCACCATAGTTTTTCTTTTCAGAAAATCAAGTTGTGTTGTGATCTTTTGTGATTCCGTAACGGAATCCATTTGGATTAACCTTTTGTCCCATAAATACTATTTCCCTTCTTTTTCTTCTAAAGTGATTGATAAGTGTGATGTTCTTTTAAATATTGAATATGCTCTACCTTGTGAATGAGGTTGGAATCTCTTAAGGGTTGGACCTTCATTAACTAATACTTCTTTAACAAATAATTTAGATGCATCCATTCCATGGTTGTTTGTTGCGTTTGCTACTGCTGAATTTAATAATTTAATAAATAATTCACTTGCTTTTTTGTTTGTGTTGTGAAGAATTCCCAATGCTTCTCTAACGTCTTTTCCTCTGAATAAATCAGCAACTAGACGTGCTTTACGAGCACTGATTCTTTGAACTTTAACAAATGCTTTTGCTTGTTGAGTCATTATTTTTTACCTTTATCAGCACCATGACCATTGAAGGTTCTAGTTAGTGAGAATTCACCTAACTTGTGACCAACCATATCATCTGTAACATACACATCAATAAATTGTTTTCCATTGTGAACTTGGAATGTCAAACCTACAAATGAAGGATAAATTGTTGATCTACGACTTCATGTTTTAATAGGTTTTTTAGGTGCTTTCTTCTCAACGATTGCTTCTACTTTTTTAAGTAGAGATTCATCAATAAATGGACCTTTAGATAAACTTCTAGCCATTATTTAGCATCCTTTCTTCTTCTAATAATTAATTTGTTTGAAGATTTCTTAGTTTTTCTTGTCTTAACTCCAAGAGCTTTTTTACCTCATGGTGTAAGAGGTGCTTTACGTCCAACAGGTTGTTTACCTTCACCACCACCATGTGGGTGATCACAAGGGTTCATTACTGAACCACGAACTGTTGGTCTAATACCTTTATAACGGTTACGTCCGGCTTTACCTCAATTAATTAATGAATATTCATTATTTCCAACAACACCAATCGTTGCGCGACAACGAGCTAATACTCTACGTGTTTCACCAGATTTTAGACGTAAAACAACATATTTTCCATCATCGTCTTTACCAAGTATTTGAGCACTTGTTCCGGCTGAACGAGCGACAATTCCGCCTCCGCCAGGTTGCATTTCAATATTGTGAACGAATGTACCTTCAGGAATTGACGATAGTGGTAATGAATTACCTACTAAAATATCAACCTTTTCTCCACTTTCTACTGTTTGACCTACACTAATGCCTTGAGGGGCAAGTATATATCTTTTTTCTCCATCAGCATAAGCTAATAAACAAATGTTTGCTGACCTATTTGGATCATATTCAATTGTCTTAACTATTGCTGGGATATTATCTTTATTACGTTTAAAGTCGATTAATCTGTAAAATCTTTTAACTCTTCCACCTTTATGACGAACGGTAATTTTACCTTGGTTATTACGACCTGAATTTTTCTTTAATAATACTAATAAAGATTTTTCAGGAGCATGTCCGCTTAAAGTTTCAAGATAGTTAATAGATGACATATTACGGCGACCATTTGTAGTTGGCTTGTAATGTTTAATTGCCATTTTTAATATCTCCTTTGCTTAAAAATATTTGAGGACTTTGTCTTTTAAGCAATTTAATTTCCTCTATTTTTTTGTTGCTTCTTTTTTAACAGCTGGTTTTTTAGTAGCTGTTGATTTTGCTTTAGGGGCTGAAGTTTTTTTAGTAGCTGGTTTCTTAGCTTCTTTCTTTACTTCAGGTTTTTCAGCTTTTGCAGTTGATTTCTTTTCGCTTTCGTTGTTTTTTTCTTTAGCAGCTTTTTTAGCTGCCAATTTTTCTGCTAACTTAGCTTCTTTTTCTTTAGCTGCATCTTTTTCGGCTTTTGCTTGTTCTTTAGCTTTTGTTGCTTTTTTAGCTTCATCTGCTTTAACATTTGCATCTTGAGGATAATAGTTAATTACATCCCCTTCTTTAAGAGTAACTATCGCTTTTTTATAACGGTTTTCAAAACCTTCAAAACGTCCTACTCTTTTAAATTTCTTATCAACTTTTAATGTATTTACGTTAGTAACTGTAACTTGGAAAATAAATTCAATCGCATTTTTAATTTGAAATTTATTTGCCGCTCAATCAACTTCGAATGTATAAGTGTTTTGTTGTTGAAGGTTGTTTGTTTTTTCAGTTAGAATTGGTCTTTTAATAATATTTGTTAATTCCATTATTTAACCTTCCCTTCAAATACTTTTAAACCTTCGTTTGATAATACTAGAGCATCAGCTCAAATTAATACTTCAACAGTTACACTAAATGGGTGTACGCAAATAACATTTTGTAAATTATTTACAGATTTTGCAACTGTTTCATCACTAGAAACAATTAATATATGTTTTAAATCATTAATTTTTAATGATGTTAATTTTTTAACAGCTTCTTTAGTTGATACTTTATCTAATTTTAAATCATCAATAATTACAGCTTTATTTTGAGCTAATAATGTTAATGCTGACACAAAAGCAGCTTTTTTAACCTTCTTATTAACTTTTAATTTGTAGTTTCTTTCAGGTGTAGGACCAAATGCTCTACCACCACCAACAAATACTGGAGTTCTTAATGAACCTGTACGAGCACGACCCGTACCCTTTTGTCTTCATGGTTTCTTACCTGTACCACTAACTTCTGCACGATTCTTTACATCGTGTGTACCTTGACGAAGACTTGCTCTTTCTGAAATAATTGTGTCAAAAATTGCTTGTTCGTAAATTTTTGAACTTGCAAAAAGTTCTTTTGGTAATTTCTTGTTATCAAAGTCTAAGATAACAACTTTAGTTAATTTAGATTCTTCTTTTTTGTTTTTAGCATCAACTTTAACATTCTTTGCTTTCATTGATTCTAATTTAGATTTTGAAGATTTAATTTTTTCTGATTTAGCTTTTGTTTCGCTAGCAACTTTAGCTAATTTTTCAAGTTCAGCTTTTGCTTTTGCTTCAGCTTCCGCCTTAACTTCAGCTTCTAATTTTGCCAATTCAGCCATAATTTCTTTACGTTCTGTTTCTGATTTAGCTTTGGCTAATCTTTTTCTAGCTTCTTGAGCTCTTTTTTCTAATTCAGTAGCCTTTTTACGTTTAGGTCTATCAATTGTCAAGTTGATTGTTGTTGTTTGAACTTTTTTATCTTTTTTGTCTGAATCTGTTGTTTTTGGTTTAGAAGTTGTAGCTTTTTTAGTAGCTGTTGTTTTAGCCTTTGAAGTTGATGCAGATTTTTTAGTTGCTGTAGATTTCTTTTTTGCTTCTTTTTCTTTGTCAGCAGTAGTTTTTTTAGCTTCAGCCATTATTTATCTCCTTCAACTTTTTCTTCATTAGCTTTTTTGTCTTGTTCAGCTTGTTTTTCTTTAGCTTCATCTTCTTCAGCTTTTAAGATTAAAGGTTCTAAGTCTGTTGAGTGCATACCCGCAACAACTTCAATACCATATCTTTTTGCTCTTTCAACAAGTTCATTCATTTTGATAACTTCTTCAACGTCAACTAAAACTGTAGCTTGTTTATTAGCAAGACCTTTAACAGCTTCTTTAATTACAACAAAACCTTTCTTAGGTCCAGGAATTGATCCCTTTACAAGTAAAAGATTGTTTTTAATATCAACTTTAATAATTTCAAGGTTTTGAATTGTTATTTGTTCAGAACCTAGATGTCCAGGCATTGTCATACCTTTAACAACTTTGTTACCTGAGATATCCCCAAGTGAACCTGTTTGTCTAACTGGTTGACTACCTCCACCACCACCATGTGATTTAGGACCAATTGATTGATTTCATCTTTTAATTGTTCCGGCAAAACCTTTACCTTTTGAAATGCCAGTAATATCAACAAGTTCTCCAGCTTTAAATATATTTGCTGAAATTTCTTGTCCTAATTCGTAACCTGACATATCACGAATTTCTTTAATGTAGCGCTTAGGTGTTGTTTTAGCTTTGTCAAATTGACCTTTAAGAGGTTTATTAACTTTGTTTTTCTTTAAATCTTCAACAGCTAATTGAGTTGCAACATACCCATCTTTATCTGTAGAAAGAATTTTTGAAACAACATTTGGTTTAACTTCAATAACAGTAACAGCAATAGCTTTACCGTAATCTGAAAAGACTTGAGTCATACCAACTTTACGTCCTAAGATTCCTTTCATAATGTCTCCTTAATAATTTTTGTTTGAGAACCGTCGCTTGTCATACAAGTCGGATTTATTTTTGTGATACTTGAATTTCAACACCTGATGGAAATTCAAATCTTTTAATTTGATCAATTGTTTTTTCATTTGGATCGATTAAAACAATTAATCTTTGGAAAGTTCTTGATTCAAATTGTTCACGTGATTTTTTGTTAACATGAACTGATCTTAAAATGGTAACTACTTCTCTTTTTGTTGGAAGAGGAATAGGTCCACTTACTTTAGTTTGATTTTTTGTTGCTAATTCAACAAGTTTTTTAGCAGCGAAATCAACTAATTGATGTTCAAAACCTTTCACCTTGATATTTAATTTATTCATCGTTGTCTCCTTTGTTCTTATCTGAACTTTACTCCACATAAATTACTTGACACATCCTCAACAACTAAATTTGGTGTATCAACAACCTTATGCTTCAACGTAAAAGTTGCTTTTCAATTATAGATAAAAAGTTATTTTTCGTATGTAAATATTTTCATTTAACCTAAGAATATATATATGTAAATAGATATTCATCAACAAAAAAATAGTAAAAAGTTCTTTTTTAGCAATTTTCATAGTTAAAAATCGACTTTTTTGCGTAAAAAACAAAATATGAGTTAATTAAAAATAAAAGTGTTTTTTATTAACTAAATTTAACAAAAAAATACCAAACACCATAATTAGTTGTTAAGTATAAATAAACATTAAATTATTAAATAAAATTCTTCTAAAAACGTTTTTTTATCTCTTTCGCAACAGCCTTAGGAACAATCTCACTCAACTCTTCTTCCGATGCGTTATAGATATTAGAATATGTTTTAAACTTATTTAATAACTTGTTTTCAAGAGCTGGCCCTAGCCCTTTTATCGATTGTAATTTGCCTTCAAGAGATATAATTTTTTGTCTATTTCTCAAATGTGACTTTGCAAATCTATCCACTTCTATTTGAATTTCCGAAAGAAAATTAAATAATTCTTTTTCTTTTATTTCCCTTTCCTCAAGACTTAAATCCACAATAGCTCTAGTCTTATGGTTACCATCTTTTACTAAACCAATAATCGGAATATTAAAATTTAAATTATTTAAAACTTTTTTAGCTTCCTTAATTTGTGCCTTTCCGCCGTCTACTATTATTAAATCAAAGTCTTTTTTGAGCTTTTCATTTGTAAAATATCTTGTGAAGGTTTGCTTCATATATTCAACATCTGCTAACCTCGAAACATTAATACTTAAATTAAATTTTCGATAGAGATCTTTGTTTTTTACTCCATTTATATAAGCAACTGCAACACCTACTGGATTTGTATTATTAATATTTGAATTATCAAAGATTAGAATACTTTCTAATGAATTATTAGGAACATATTTTTTAAGTGTCGTTAAAAGAGCGTGAATTTTTTCAATATCATTATTTTTAGAAGACATTTTATTTTCATAAAAATAGTCTAGGTTTAATCTCGCTACTTCTAAAGCTCTTTTAAGTGGTCCTATTTTAGGGTTGATTATTTTAAATTCATCAGGAAGATTTAATTCTAGATTAATAAAGTCATTAGAAACTAGTATTTGTTCTGGAAGTAACTTTGAATTGTAATATTTAACAATAAAGTTTTCTAAAGTTGACTCTAAATTACCATTAATACTAAATTGCTGATTATCTTTATTTATTAATAATCCGTATCTATAAAATAGTATAGTAACATAAATTGTTTTATCATCATATTTGAAATCTATAACATCTATATTTTTAAATGTTTTAAGTTCAATAATTTGATCTTCTCTTAATTTTTCTAAGTAATTTATAGAATTTCTTAAATCTAAAGCTATTTCATATTGTTCTAGTTCAGAAGCTTGTTCCATTTTATTTTTTAATTCATTAATATAATGAACGTTGTTAAATTTTAAAATACTTTTAATATTATTAAATTTATCCAATCAAAATTGATAGTCATTATTTTTTATAACTAAACCTTTTTCATAGAATGCTTCTCTTTGCAATAATTTTAAAATAACATTAGCACCGTATCCGTTAGGAAATGGTCCAAAATAAAATAAATGTTTATTTTCTTTTTTATTCAAATTTCTTGATAAAGAAATATTTAATTTTTTTTGTAACTCTATCTTAATGTATGGATATCTTCTATCATCTAACAAAAGTAAATTATATGGCGGGTTATATTTATCAATATATTGCTTTTCAAGTAAGAGAGCTTCTTTATTGTTGCGCACTATAAATATTTCATATGAGTCTATATTTTTAACTAATGTAGAAGTCATGTAACTATTTACACTACCTCTAAAATATTGCTGCATTCTTTTTCTAAGATTTTTAGCTTTACCAACATACAAAATATTACCAGCTGAATCTTTTCAAATATAAACACCTGGTTTTGTAGATATTGTTGATATTTTTTTTATTAATTCTTCATAAGTCATATTTAATCTAAAAACTCCTCAATAATGTCTATGAAGATGTCTTTAGGTCAAAAGTTAGAAATGTTCTTTTTAATAATGTTATTTTTTACAAAGATAAAAGTCGGGATTTCAAGAACTGAAAATTCGGCAAAAGGATCTCTATATACTCCAGCCTCTTCAGCATCAATTTCATAGAAAACAATATTTTTATTATTAGAATACAATTTACTAATTTCTTTTAAAATTACTTCCATTTGTTTTAACTTAAAACAATTTTTTTTAGAGAAATACAAAACATATAAAATATCAGAATTTTTATTTTCTAGCAAAATATTTAATACATCTTTAAATAGTATCCTAATCATTACATAACTCCTTTTTAATTGTTATCTTCAAGAATTGGACTAATTCATTCATCACTATCATCTTCCGTAGCTAATTCAGTTGTTTTAGTTAATAAAACATTGTTGCTTATAATTTGTGAATCGGTTTGATCAAAATCTTCAAATAATATATTTAAATTATCTTCTTTTTCTTTATTTGATTTAGATGGAATAAAACTTTCAACAGTTTTAGCCATATCATTAGATTCCTTATCTTGATATTTAATATTTATTGTTTTACTAATTGTGTTTTCGTCTGTAAAATCATCATCAAAACCTATGTTAAGTTCTGATGTTTCTTTTAAATTATCTTCATTAAAACTAATCGTTTTAGTCTTTTCATCAATTTCATTAGTATCGGTTAATTCAAATCCTAAATTCACTTCTTTTGTTTCATTTGGAGTTACTATATTTGTTTCCTCTATGATATCATCTCGATTAATTTGGACCTTATTTTTATTATCAACATTTTCAATGCTACCTAAATTAAGATTAATTGTTGTAGTAGATGTCTTAACCACATTTCCTTGTTCATTTATTGAATATTCATAGCTATTTGAAAACTCAGCACTTTGTTCTAATGTTTTTTCGGTGGTATCAAAAATAACAGATTCATTTCCGTTGCCATTAACTAACGATTCAAAATTAATATTTGGCATCATAACATTAGCTGCATCTTTGGCACCATTTTGCTTAGTTAACAAAATTTTTGTAAATTCCTGTTCATCTCTTTCATCTTTTGAAATTTTAATATTCTTCTTAATAAAGAAGTCTTTGGTTAAATTATGATTAGCAAATAAATCTATATTTTTATTAACTTGCTTTATTATGTAATCAAAACTAAATTTGTAATGATCTAATTTTAAAATTGATGAAGCCTTCTTATAAAAATCAAAAATTTTTTTAGATTCATCAGTGTAATAGAAAATACTATTAGGTTTCTTTAGGTAATTTTCAATCATTATTAGGTTCTTTTTCTTAGTGTTTAATTCCCTAAAATATTTAATTGGATTTAAAGTGACTAATCAAAATCATGATAATAATATTATTAATATTATGATAAAAATACTCAAAAACGGAGAAAGCACAGCACAATGTAATATATTAAATATTGTGTCAAAAACAATACCTACATTCCCATAACAAATAGGAAAATTAATTACATCTTTTCCCGAGCCTGAAAAAGAATATACTCAACCTTTTGTAAAAATTAATTTTAATTCATTCGGTTTATAATAAAAGGCATTATTTACTCTTAAACTCACTAAAACAGCATGATAAATAATTGCAAAAGCTAGTAAATTAAGTCATATAAAAGTTATTATTCTTTTTTTCAAAATTCAATAATCAACTCTCGTGTAATTTTTAAATCATCTAAAGTAATACTTTTTAAAAACAACACTCAACCATCTTGTTGCAAAAGTAAAATATGAACCAACAAGAATAAAAATCACTAAGTCACCAAAAACTTGGCCAAAAGAATAAATGTATATTTTTCTTAAAAAATTAAAGAAAACACTACTGCTTTTTTCTTGACTATGTTGATAATGAATTGTCATAACTGCGGCACTTAGTAAAAGAATAATAATAAATTTTAAAAATTCAATTGAATAGTTAAAACTAACGTCGCCCACAACATCACTAGGTTTTTTGAGTTCTTTATTTTTAAAAATAAGATTTTTATTTTTTATTAGCTTCATTTTATTCATATTATGTTCTTAATTATATTATTAATAATTCTAATATTGATAATTAATAAAAAAAATCGCGGTAAAAAAGGTCCGCGAATTTTTTAAAACTTACACTAAGCATTATTCAGGTTTTTTAGTTGGTGTTTTATCACCTGCTTTTTCTCCTAATTTCATTCCTTGATTAAAGAATGTCCCTAAACTTACAGCTTGTGCAATGTCTGTTGGAAACATTAAAGTATTGCTTTGACCATTTGATATTTCACTAAGTGCAATTAGCGATTGAAGTTGAATAAATTCTTTTGAAGGCTTTGCTTCGTTTATTAATTCAATAGATTGTTTTTTACCTTCAGCTTCAAGAATTAATGCTTGTTTTTTAGCTTCTGCATTTAGTATTTTAGCTTCTTTGTAACCTTGTGCTTTAGTTATTTCGGCTTGTTTAATACCCTCGGCAATAAGAATTTGTTCACGTTTTTCACGTTCAGCTCTCATTTGTTTTTCCATTGCCTCTTTAATTTCTTGAGGAGGAAGAATATTTTTTAACTCAACTCTAATAATTCTAATTCCTCAATCATCTGTTGCTGAATCTAAGATTTCTCTTAGTTTTTCATTTATTGTATCTCTAGAAGTAAGAGTTTCATCTAATTCTAAATCACCTACTAAATTTCTAAGAGTTGTAGCTGTTAAAGATTCAACTGCAAAAAATGGATTTTCTGCACCATACGCAAATAATTTAGGATCTAAGATTTTTAAATAAACAACAGTATCAATTTGCATTGTAACATTATCTTTTGTAATAACCGCTTGTTCTGGAAAATCGAATACTTTTTCTTGTTTTGTTTCGGTTAATTTTACTCTATCAATTAGAGGGATAATTCAATGAAGTCCGCCTTCTAGAGTTTTATTATATTTACCCAATCTTTCAACAATTTTAAATTTCATTTGAGGAACGATTCTAAATCCAAATAATAAAAATAGTAATAATGCTCCAACAAGAACGCTTACAACAATAATTCAAGTCATATTTTTCTCCTTAATATCTATAAAAATATGTATTTACACATATTATATATTTCATTTTGAATTTAAGTAGATATTAAAGTTTTAAAAATTTTTCTTTTGTTGATGCCAAACTATGTTTGTCAAAAATTTCTTTTAGACTTTCCTTGTTAATGTTTAATTTATATAAATCAATATTCAAGTCCATGTCAACATTTGTGTTCAAAATAGCTAGTTTTTTACATAACTCACCATGTTCGCGGCCTTCAAGTAATTTATCTTTAGTTTTTCCTTTTATTTCATTAATATTATTAAAAATTGATTCTAGTGAACCATATTTTTGAAGTAACTTAATAGCAGTTTTATGACCAATTCCTTGAATCCCTTTTAGATTATCCGATGGATCACCAGCTATACCTTTATAGTCAGCAATTTGCGATGGATTTAACTCATATTCATCCAAAAAGTTGTTGCTTGAAATTAAATCAAAATAGCTAGTTGAATTAGCTTTTCTTTTTCTTAATACAAATGTATTTCCACTTACAAGTTGCAATAAATCCTTGTCTTTAGAAAAAATTATATTGTTACATTCATTTGTTTTATAGGCTAATGTGGCAATTAAGTCATCTGCCTCATCTCCCAATTTTTCTTTTCAAGGTATATTCATTTTTGTTAAAATTTCTTTAATTAATGCAAATTGAGGGAAAATGATTTCTGGAGCTTTTGTTCTTCCTGCTTTATAATCTTCATATTCATTGTGCCTTTTTGTTTTACCAAAAGCATCAAATGCTATAAATATATAGTTAGGATTTGTAATACTTATCAATTTATGTAAAGTCATTAGAAAAACATGAACACCATTTACTGGAGTTCCTTCATTATTCGTCATTAAAGGTTGCCCTGAATAAGATGATGCATAAAAACTTTGAAACATCAAAAAATTACCATCAATTAATAAAAATCGTTTTCTATCAAAACCTAATTGAAAATCAATTTCATCTACACTTCTATCGTTTGAATTCATTTTTATACCTCATCTCAATCTAATAATCTTGGTTTTCCATTCCGTCCCAATTCTAATTTAATTTTATAAATTCTTTCAATTTTTAATGGCTCAAACCTATCAAATAAATTCTTATCAATAAACATTGCTTCAGTTGAAAAACTATCTTGAAATTCATATAATTTATAGCTTCTACCAGTAAATTTCTTTATAGTGATTAATTTAGCAACACATCAATATTGTCCATCACTCGGTATTGTCTTCATTTTATATTTAAAGTTTGCTTCATGTTTTGTAGTATCAGAAACATTATACATTCCACCAAGTAATTGAATCTCGTTACTAATTTCATAATCTATATCTCTATCTATATCTGTATCAAATTTTATTTTGTTATAACCCAATTTTTCAATTTTGACCTTTACATCTTTGTATGAATCATCCTTAAATAAATCATAGAATGTAATAATTTGCTTGTCAAATGCTTCGACTTGTTTCATATGTCCATAGTCTCTGAAAACATTTGCTCTAATTAATAATGAAATTTGATTATCTTTTAACCCGGAAAATCTTAATCTAAATAAAGTATCGAATAAATCAGAACTAAAAGGTCCGTTTTCAATTAAATCATTTTTTATTTTAATTAATGACTCATTGCCTAAACCCTTGATTAAGGACAATGGCAAAAAGTATGAATTATTTCTTACAACACATTTACTTGTGGGATTTAGTATGCTAGGAGATTCTACTCTAACGCGCAATCCTCTAAGTTCATCAACAAAATCTTTAATTTTGTTTTGATCTCCTCCGGCTTCCGAAATCAGTGATGGGTAAAAATAATGTGGATAGTGTGTTTTATAATAACCCATCTTCATTGATAAGTATGCATAGGCTACAGCATGACTTTTATTAAAACCATAATTTCCAAATTTCTTAATATTGTCATATATCTTTTTAATAGTTGAATCATTTAAATTTTTATTCTTGGCACCTATATAAAATAATTTTCTATACTTTTCTATATTATCTTCATTTTTCTTGCTAATTGCTTTTCTCAAGAAATCGGCATCAACAAATGATAAGTCACCAACTTGTTGTGCAATTTGCATAATTTGTTCTTGATAAACGATAATTCCATTAGTTGGTTTTACAATCTTGTCATAGTGACTTTCGATAGGTTTATATAAATTAGGATTGTTTTTAACTTCAATATAATCCTTAATATAGTCTTTAGGACCAGGTCTATTTAATGATATTAATGCATAAAGTTCTTCAAAACTACTAGTTTTTAATTTTCTTATATACTTATCCATTCCCTTAGTTTCTATTTGAAAAATACCTTTTGTATTGCCTGTATTTAATAAGGCAAAAGTTGCAGGGTCCTCTAACTCTAATTCATTTCGTTCAACTAAATAATCAAATTTTTGTTCATTAGTTAAATACTTTTCAATTCCTTGGATTTCACTTAAAGTTCTTAACCCTAACAAGTCAATTTTTAATAATCCATAATCTTCAATATTTTCCATAGTTAATTGAACTTGTAGAAATTTATTATCATTAGATAAAGAAACTGGAATTAAATTAACTAGAGGTTGATCGGCAATTATTATCCCTGCTGCATGGAGTCCAATTTGCCTTGGAGCACCTTCTAATTCCATTGCTTCCTCAAATAAATAAGGGTATTTATCTACTTCTACTTTGAAAGCTATATTTTTTTCATACGATATTTTTAAATCATCTGAAATATATGAATTAATTGTTTTTGAAACTTGATCTGCATCAGATGGTTTAATTCCTAAATTTCTAGCAGCATCCTTTATAGCGCTTCTTGCTCCGATCATTTGAAATGTTGTAATCTTAGCAACTCTATCAAAGCCATATTTTTCTTGAACATAATTAAATACTTCATCTCTACGGTTATCTTGAATATCAATGTCAATATCTGGTCAACTAACTCTTTTTGGGTTCAAAAATCTTTCAAATAATAAATCATACTTAAGCGGATTTATTTTGGTAATTCCTAAGAGATATGAAACTAATGAACCAGCGGCGCTTCCACGACCCGGACCAATTTCGATTCCATTGTCTCTGGACCAATTAACGATATCTTGAATAATTAAGAAATAATTTATAAATCCTAAATCATCAATTATTTGAATTTCATAATTTAATCTATCCTTTCACGTTTGATCGGAATTAGGAAACTCTTTTTTCTTTACCAGCAAATTTTTTTTCAGTAACTTATAGAAAAACTCTCTATTTTCATCTTCGTTATTGTTATTGAAGTTCGCTAAATGTAATTTTTTTTCAGGAAAAAATAAATTACATTGATCAATTATTCTTTGGTTATTAATTAACAATTTCTCATCTACAATAGGTTCATCATAATTAAGTTGTTCGTTTTTATTTAATTGAAAAAAGAAAATTGACTTGGAATCAACATATTTATTAGAAAATACAAAATAATTATCTAAATTAAAAAGAGAATTATCTTTCGTTTTAGAAAATAAACCTTCAGTAGGGTGGTCAATTATTATTAAGTTTCTATCAACGATATCATCAATTTCAAGATCTTTATTTAAACTTTGTTTAAGAACTAAAGTATTTAATTTTTGAAAACCTTGATAATTCTTAGCCAATAAAATAAAACGGTGATCTTGAACATCCAAATCAATTCCAATAATTGGTTTTAAGTTATTTTTTTTGCAAAGTTTTACAAATTCAGCATATGCAAAAAGATTATTTCTATCAGCTAAAACTACACTAGTTAGCCCTCTAGAAACAGCATTTTCAATTAATAATTCCATTTTTAAAGTTGATTCATCAAATGAATATCTTGTTTGGTTATATAAGTTAGTAAATTTAGTCATGTTTTTATTATATATTTAAAAACAATTGTCATTTTTTTTATTTGAAGATATTATTCGAAATTTATTAACAAATCGGCAATAGAATAAATTAAAGTAAAAAACATGGAACAAAACATGCATATTTTGTAAATTAATATAGTAAAAACTCCCCAAAACCATTAATTTATAACCGCTTTTATATAATTATTAAGGTACAAACGTACCAAGACTATTAATATTAATATATTGATACGAATCACAATAAAAGGAAATATCAAATGAAAGAATTTAAAACCTTAATTACTTCACAAGGTTTGTATGGTGCAGTTCTTGCTACACTTACATTCGTTATGATAGGTTTCTTTATTACAAAAAAAGGTCTTTTTAATAAAGAAACAAATGGAAAAATATCAAAATTCCTTCTAAACTGAGCATTACCATTCCTTTGTATAGTTGCATTTATGAAAAATGCAGATGCAACAAATGCAAAAGAAGTTGGTGTTGTTCTTGGTTTATCAACAGCATTCTATGTATTAATTGCTGTTTATAACTGGGCAATTATCAAATTTGTTCCAAATATGGTATCTGCTAAGATTAAACACCAAGCAGATAAAATGTGAGAACAAACAGATAAAACTGAAAATCAAGAAAAATTCAGAGAAGCTCACGTTGCAAGTTATCGTCAAAAATTAATGACCTCTCAAATGATGATTGCTTATGGATCACTACAATTCTTTGCAGTACCATTAGTATCAGCATTAACAGGAACAAACGTATTTAACGGTTTCTCAACAGCATTATTACAAGTTTGAAACTTACCTTATATGATTGGTGCTTTCACATATGTTCAAATGGCTTATTCAGGACAAAAAATGTCTAAAGACCAAATTAAACCTATAATGAAAGCTTTATTCCACCCAATGATGATTTGTTTATATGTTTCAGCTATTCTATGAGCATTACAATTTGCGCCTGTTTTGAACACACAATTTGTAATTAATCCTAAGGCTCCATTTGCAGAAGTTTTTGATGCTTCAAAACATGCAGGAAAAGCTCATGGTCAATTCTGAGGTGGATTATTAGGACAACTTCCTGTTATCGCTGCAATCTTAATCCCTGGTGTTAAAATTATTTCACCACTTGCGTGATTAGTAATTGGTGGTTCTCTTGCTACATCAGACCTTAAAGCAGCAGCAAAAGATGGCTCTGTTTGAGTAACAACAATGAGAAAATTAATAACATTACCACTAGTGATGTTTGCGCTCGGATTCCTATTTGTTCCAACAAAAGTTCTATCACATGAAGCTATGACACTTATTGTATTATTAGCAGCATGTCCACCAGCAGCAGTTACAATTATTTTCTCAGTTGCTTACAAACACGAACACTCAGGATATACAGCTCAAGTAAACTCATTATCAACATTATTATGCTTAATAACAATGCCTATATGAGTTGTTATTGCTCACGTATCGTACGTAGCAGTAGTTTAATTTATATAAAAATTGGATACTTTTTATAGTATCTAGTTTTTTTATTATGCGTTATTGGAAAATAATTTAGTATTAGTAAAATAAAAAAATATATTTTTATTAAAAATAAAAAATAACTTTTATAATTGCTCAATATGAAAACATCACTATTAAAAAATGCTTGTATTGAGCACAACTCAATTATGATTCAATTTAATGAAGATAACTACCCTTCATTAAAGTTTTTTGTAATTGAATTTGTTCAAAACATTTTTGATAGTGCCTCCCTGCTCTAAGGTTAATAATTAGTAATTTTTAACCTTTTAATATTTATTAATATTAAGTTGATATTTTTATATAAAAACACAAAAATACATATTGGTTTGAATGTGTATTAAACATTAAATTTACATAAAATATTAGCAAGGAGAATTATGCTTAACAAAAATAATGAAAATATTATTGAATTAAAAGAAGTTGTTAAAGAGTATGATGGACACACTGTTTTAGAAAATATTGATCTAAAAATTAAAAAAGGGGAATTTGTAACTCTATTAGGACCATCAGGATCAGGAAAAACTACTATTTTAAGATTAATAGCAGGTTTTGAAAGATTAACTCGTGGTGAGATTATGTTTGATGGAGTTGATATTAAAGATCTACCTCCACATAAAAGAGATCTTTCAACAATCTTTCAAGATTACGCTTTATTTCCACACTTAACGGTTGAAGGAAATATTAAATATGGACTAGGACTAAAGAGAATTCCAAAAGAAGAAATGGATCCTAAACATGTTAAATTATTAAAAGAAAAACAAAAGAAATGACAAAAAGAAGCTGATAATGCGTTTAAAAAACTAGACAAAATTCAAAAAGAATATGAAAAAGAAATTGAAGAAAATAAAAAGAATAAAAGAAAAGCTCGTAAAATTCAAAAATGATTAGATAAATCCGACTTTACTTACTCATGGTGAGAAAACTATGTAAATCTTCAAACTGAAAAATTTGAAAATAAATATTTAAATAGAAAACTAACAAAGCAAGAACAAAATCAAGCAGTTAAAGAAATACTTGAATTAGTTGGGCTAACAGGGCATGAAAAGAAATCAATTAATGAATTATCAGGCGGAATGAAACAACGTGTAGCATTAGCTAGAAGTCTAGTTATTGAGCCGGGAATACTTTTACTTGATGAACCATTAAGTGCTTTAGACGCAAAAATTAGACAAAAAATGCAAGTTCTTATTAAAAATATTCAACAAAAATTAGGACTTACATTCATTTTTGTAACTCACGATCAAGATGAAGCACTAGAAATATCTGACCGTATTGCCGTAATGCGCGGTGGAAAAATTGAACAATATGACACGCCAAAAACAATTTATGATTACCCAGTAAACAAATATGTTGCTCAGTTTATTGGAGATTCTAATTTATATGACGGTAAGTTTTTAGGTGATAGCATTGTTGAGTTTAATGGATACAAATTTAAAACAATTCACACTAACTTTATAAAAGGCGAAGAAGTTGATGTTTTAATAAGACCAGAAGATCTTGACATTTCAACAAAAAAAGGAAAATTAAAAGGTAGAGTTCTAAAATCTGTTTATCGTGGAAGTTATTACTTTATAGATATTAAAATAAATGACAATTTTATGATTCATGTTGAAACTATTAAAGATCTAAAAGAGGGGGAAGAAATTTTCCTAGATTGAACACTAGATTCTATTCATTTAATGAAAAAAGATAAAACTGAAAATTTAGCAATTAACACTGGAGAAACAACAAATGAAGAAGTTGCATAAATGATTAAATCTTAACCCTCGTTTAGGTTTATTAATTCCATACATTATTATTGCCTTAGTCTTTATTGCAATTCCTATAATTTTAATAATTTCAGTTGCGTTTGAACCTCATAAAGATGTTAATACATGAGAAGTTGCTAAAAGTTTATCAACATGAAAAATTATTTGACGTTCAATTAAGTTAGGAACTATTGCAGCTTTCATATCTCTAATTATTGGATTACCATACGCTTACTTTATTCACTTAAGCGATAGCAAACAATTTAAAATAATTGGGATGGCTTTAATAGTGTCTCCAACTCTTATTTTCACAATTGCTAGAATATATGCGGTTAGGGGTTTATTTCAATCTATTATTGGCGAAAATAATTTGAATGCAGAATGATTTATGATACTAGGAATGGTTTATATCAATTTACCACTTATGATTATTCCTATATACAGCGTCTTAAATTCAATGCCAAAAAATATTATAGAGGCTAGCGAAAGTTTAGGATATTCTAAATTTAGATCATTTTTTAAAGTTGTTATTCCTTATTGCATAAAATCAATAGTTTCTGGATTAATTCTAATTTTTATTTCAAGTGCCTCTTCAATAACTATTTCAAATAAATTGCTACCAAACCCTAATAAGTTTCAATTAGCAGGAAATATAATCTATGATTATGCAAATCCAGGAAACCCTGTTGATCTATCAATAGCTTCAACAATAGTTATAGTCGTGTCATTAAGTCTATATGCTATAACTATTTTAATATATTTAGTTCCTAAATTGATTATGAAAATGAAAGGAATGTCTTATGAACAACATTAAAAAAATTATTGGTAAAAGTTATATTTATTTAATACTTATTATCACATATATACCATTAATATTTGCTTTTATATTTTCATTTAATAAGCCAAATCATAGAGGATTTCTTTCATTTCATTGAAATGGAGGCACAACTGAATCATGAACAACATTTTTTAGTGAATCTAGAGATGTTGCATTAATAAATTCAGTTCTTATTGCGATTTTAGTAACAATACTTACATTAACAATTTCTTTATTAACTGTATATGCCTTATGAAAACAAAAAAATAAAAACTATGAAAAAGTTACAAAAACTTTATATAGTTCAACATTAATAAACCCAGACATAATTACAGCTATGGGTCTTGTATTAATTTATGGTTTATTATTCGGCACTTTATCTCTAAGTAGAGAAGGTATCTTAAGAACAGTTATCGGACATACAGTAATTACTCTTCCATATTCAATATCAATTATGCTTCCAGCAAGCGACAAATTTAATAAAAGTTTATTTGAAGCATGTCAAGATCTAGGCTATTCAAAATTATCAAGTTGATTTAGGGTTTATGTACGCCACATGTTACCAACACTTATTTTTTCAGCAGTAATATCAATCTTCTTCTCATTTGATGATTTCATTATTACGCGTCTAGTTTCTAATACTTCGACACTTGGAACTAAATTATATGAATCTCGTTTTAGAGGTTGAGGTTTAGTTGTTGGCGGTGCATTAATGATTGCAACACTAATCGGATCATTGATTTACGTAATTTATAAAAATAAGGGGAATTTATGGAAAAAGAAAATAAAATAAAACTTTGATTTAAAAAGATAAATTGAAAATTAATATCATGAATTCTTTCAATTATTGGTTTCATAACAATAATAGGAATAGTTATTGGCATTAAAGTAAACAAACCTTACAAACCATCTTTTTACAATTATGCTTCATACATAAGTCAAACAAATAGAAAAAAACTTGAAAAGGATTTTGATTACAAAGAATTTCAAACAATTCAAGAATTTACGAATGCTCTAGACAGAAATCAAGCTATTGGTGGAATTAGTACAGACAATCAAGCTGTTACTTTAATAAAAAAAGATAAGCTTAAAAAAATTGACTATGAAAAAATACTTGGTAAAGGTATCACAAGTCCTGAAAAATTTTTAACCCCGGTTGCTTGAAACTTTTTAACTTCATATGACGATTATTTAAAAACAGATATTAATGGGAATCCATTTAAAGATGGACCAAGGCACTTGTGAGAATACTTTGTCCCATACTACATTCAAAGTTGTGTAATTGCCTATAATCATTCAAAAAATAATAACAAGTATATTAATGTAGAACCAGAAGATTCTTATTTTGAAATACTCCAAAAATTACACAAAAAGGGTTACAAAAATCTACAAGTTTTAGATGATGTTAGAAATAATTTAGCAATAGGATCAACTAGATTTAAAACTAAAGCAATTAATGGTAAAAATGAGTATATCAATAAATTTAATGAATTTAATGGCAACGCAACAATTAATAACTATGAACAACAAATAGACTCATTCTTTAATTTAATATCAGATTCATTAGAATGAAAAATCGGCGAAAAATCAAATAAAGTTATTTTTAATGGTGATGGACAAATAGTTTTAGAATCTTTAATTAACTTAAAATCAGATTGTGATATGGCGCTGCTATTTAATGGAGATGCTTTAGATGCATATTATTCAGGTGATAATTTTGAAGAACTAGCTGACCAAGAAGGAAGTATAACTATTGTTAAACCTAAAAATGGAATTTTAACAATGGATGGTATTGTGATAAATAAAGCTATTGACAAATCTTCAAATTCAGATAAATCAATAGAAAATATAATTAATGCTTTTTGCAAAACATATAAAGACGTAACAGTATTTGATGAAATTACTAAGGAATATGACAAAGATAAATCTATAAAAGAGCTTGAAAAAATGACAAATTATAAAGTTGATGAAATAAATGAAAACGGAAAAATAATAAAAGAAATTTCAATAAATTATGAAGCTACAGAATTTTTAAGCAATTTTGATTTAATAAACTATACACCAGTATATAAAGTAGAATATGATTTTATAAAAAAACACTACTTCAAATATTGAGATGAAGACAGTAATATGATTGTAAATGATAATGATGCATCAGAAATATATTCAGTTGATGGAGCAGGATACATTAATATAAAACCTATTCCTCTATCATTAATGTCAAAAATTAACGTTAAATACAATCTAAAAATTAAATCATAAAATTATAATTAATTGGCACTTTATCACAATAAATAAATTGTGAAAGTGCTTTTTTTAATGAATATGCCTATTTTATAGGTAATTAAAAAAGACTTTAAATTTAGCACTCTTTAAAAATAAGCAACTTTATTTAGTATAATTATTTGAAATGAAAAATAATAAAGAAATGACAAAAGAAAAAGATGAAATTTTAAAAATGGTAATTGAAAGTTTCATTGAAGATGGTGTACCTGTAGGATCGCAGGCATTAGTTCAAAGATATAACTTATCTATGTCCAGTTCAAAAGTGAGATACATTATGAACGACTTGGAAGAGTTAGGTTTTTTAACTAAAGAACACACCAGCAGTGGAAGGGTACCATCAACAGAAGGATACTCATACTATGCAAAAAATTTAATTCCTCACGACGAATCGATACTAAGAAAGAAGATAAACGAATTATTTGCAAAGCGTTGAGTTAATATAGACTTAACGGTTGATGAAGCAGCTAATGTTATAAGCGATATAGCAGGTATTACCTTAGTTACAACAACAAGCAATGAAAATACAGTATTAAAAACAATTCAATTTGTTCCTCTTTCAGATTCAAAGGGCACTGTTGTTTTAGTAACTAGTGATGGTGATGTTACATCAAAAACTTTGGACTTTGAAAAATCAAAAATTGATACTGATGATTTAAGAATTGCTATAAGGATTTTTAGAGAAAGATTGACAAATATTCCAATTCTTAAATTAAAAAGTACCGCTGAATCTCTTTCGCCAATACTATCAGCATCAATTAAAAATTATGAGTATTTACTAAAAAACTTTGTTGATAATATTTTTGATTTTGAAATTAAAAATTGCAATATAGTTTATGGAAAAGATAAAATTATTCTAGCTGACGATATTTCAAGGCCAGATTTAAATAGAATTTTGAATTTGATTGAAACTAAATCAATTTGACAAACAATTGAAGCTGAGTTCAATGAAGAGGAAAATATAAAAATAGCTATACACGATGATAATAGTACATTCATTACTAAAAAATTAAAATATGATAATAAAATTAAAGAAATTTCTCTTGTTGGAACTAAAAGAATGGATTATCAAAAAAGTTTAACAGCATTGCAAATGTTTGAAGATCTCATAACAAATAAGAACGACGAAAAGAACGAAAATCAAGACTAGGAGGCTCTTATGATTACAAATTTAAAGAAAATCAGATACCACAAAGGTGACTTACTTAGAGTAAATATTAATGTTTACTATGCTAACTCTACTTTTGTTAAAACATTATCAAGAAATAATGTTGTTTTACTTTTAGGCGAGCAAAATTATATTCCAGAATTTGACGAACTAATTATTGGACAACCATTCGGAGAAATAATTGATATTATCAAAGTTTTTAAAAAAGGCTATAGAGTAAAAGAATTTGAAGGAAAAACTATACGTTTTATAATAGAAGTTTTAGATTATGAAGAAGCTAAAAATATCAAACAAAGTAATAGATTAAAAGAAATAGAAAAATATCAAGAAGGAGCAAAATTAAAAGAAGCAAAATTATTGCAACTTCAAGGCACATTAGAAAAGAAAAACCAATACCTAAAAGACCTAGAAGAAACTGTTGAAAAACTAAAAAAAGATGCCGCAGTAGAAAAAGAAGAAACAGTTACTAAAACTCTTATAGTTTCAACCGAAGAAAAAGAAAAAGCTAAAATGTATGCACTTCAAAAATTTATTGAACATTTTGCCGTTCCTTATTCAACACTTATCTCAGCAATAGAAGCTGGTGGTAGAAGTGAAAACTCATCAGTTAAAAATTATGTTATTGGATTCAAAATGATAACTAGTCAAATTGATGAAGTTTTAAAATCAAACGGTGTTACTAAAGTTATTCCAAATGTAGGTGATAAATTTGATCCAAATACTCAAAAAGTTCTTGAATTAATAGATGATGAAAAATTAGAACCAGAAACAATAGTTTCAGTAAACTCAATTGGTTTTAAATTACATGATAGATTAATTAAAACCGCTTTAGTAAGTGTTTCTAAGAAACCTGGAGAAATGAAAAGCAATATTTCAATAGAAGATGGAGATGATACTAACAATTTAACTACTCAAACTCCCGAAAATAAAAAAGAAGTAATTACTAAAAAAGAAAAAAAGGATAGTAAAGAAAAAGAAACTTCTAAAGTTAAAAAAGAAGTAATTAAAAAAACATCAGATACTAAAAAAGAAACAAAAACCAAAAAAATAAAAAATGATTCAACCAAAGTTGAAAAGGACAAAAAAGCCGCAAATAAAGAAATAAGCAAGCAAAAAGAAGCTAAGCCAATCAAAAAGAATTCTGTTGCTGCTAGAGCTGAAGCTGCTAAAAAAGCTGCCGCCAAAGCTAAAGAAAAAAATAAAAAGTAATTTGCCGATTTCGGCGTTTTTTTCCACTTTTTTTTATTTTTAAAAAAAATAATTATATAGATATGGAAAGGAGGACAATGAATGAATTTACTAAATTAGACAATAGCCAGGAGTCTGAAATTATTGGCGGCAGTGTTGTATCCGCAATAATATCATTAATTCCGGTTGCTATAGAAGCAGCTGTTGGCATTGCATCAATAGTTAAAATGTTCACCGGACAAAGTGGAAAAACTAAATTAGGCAAAACAACTGTTGAATATAATGATGGAATAAAGAGTAATAATGCAAAACATGCAATATACATAGCCTATTAAAATAAACTTAAACACAACCATTTTTGTTGTGTTTTTCATTTGTTTTTTATAATAATACTTATGGAAAATAAAAATAATATTTCATTTTGAAAAATTTGATGATTTATTATAGTAATTACTTTTATTGGTTTTGGAGGGGGAAACGCCTTAATCCCAACAATTAAAAAGTATTGCGTTAATAAATATAAATGACTAAGTGAAGATGAATTTGAAGAAAATGTAGTTCTAACTAATATTCTACCAGGACCAAGTGTTATTGAATCACTAACATATATAGCAACAAAACTACTAGGTAACTTAAAAGGGTCTCTTGCAGTATTACTAGGTGTGTTGCCACATATCGTGGTAGTTTTTCTATTGTTTTATTTTTCTAAATGAATTCCTACAAAATATTTATATGCTATTGAAACTGGTGCTTTCGTCGCAATTATTGCTTCGCTAATTGGATTTGTCATTAGTTTTTTTAATAAAGCAAAATTAAGTAATGCCAATTATTTTTTATGACTAACATTGTTTTTTATAAGTTTTTTGTTTTGCTTATTTATTCCCGCTCCTTTTAATTTGCCAGCAATAATTTTAGTAATTGCAATTATTATATTCTTTATATTTAACAAAATAAATAAAGGTAAATGTAAGGAGGATCAATAATGTCAATCTTACTTATAGTAGTAATTTCTCTCCTCTTTGTAATTTTTATTTCATTAATAGTTTTTGGAGGCGGACAAGTATTTATGCCTATTTTCATATGATTTTGAAATACTATTAATCACATGACAAGTAGCGAACTAATAACACAAAATGATATTAGTACAACATTTACAGTTTCAAATGCAACTCCAGGTATTTTGAGTCCAAAACTAGCATTTATTTCAGGCTATCTCATTTTAAAAGATAACTGACTCAGTATTCCTTTTATGCTTCTTTTATTTTTGACATTAAGTTTACCTGCGATATTTATGATGATATATGCAAAGAAAAAAATAGGAAAGATAGGGGCTAATAAAAGTGCCAAATTACTAAAAATACTTAACCCTATTATTGCAGGAATAATCGGTGCATTAGCTATCCAATTACTCATTCCTTTGATTAATCCAAGCATAAGTTTCAATCAAGTGTTTGGAAAATACATTGAAATAATTAAGAGTGAGAAAACAGAATTTTTCCAAGGCATAAGAAAAATTGTTCTATTTTGTTATGTTCCAATCGGCATTATTTTTTCACTAATTTTATATATAAAAAAAATTCCTATTTTTTGGTTAATAATAGGAAATATGATTTTATCAATATTAATATTTTTTCCATGGACCTAAAAATTATTTTCTTTTAGATTTGGAAAAATCAAAATTATCAATTATATTTTTCGCCTCATCGAAAACTTGATCATTTGTTTTATTGTTACAATCAATAATTTTGTAAGGAATGTTGTACCTTTGTACTAATTTTATAAATTCATCCTTATATACAGAGTGGAGTTCTTTGAAATACGCTTCATTTAAGTCGTAATTGTCAATTTCGCTCTTACGACCCCTTTGAAAAATTCTTCTTTTAAATGTATCAAAATCAATATCTAAAAAAATAGCTAAATCTGGATTTTCCTCTTCATTTAAAATGCAATTAAATAGTGCATCAAAAGCTTTAAAATATTTGGAATCTTTTTTATCCAAATTAACTTTTGCAAAAATATAGTGTTCAAGATTAAATCTATCTAAAAAAATATGATTTTTACTCATGGTAAAACCTTTTTTATTAAATAAATTAATTGCTTTTTTAAATGAATCAGACAAACTTTCAATTATATAGGTTTGAAATCCAATATCAATATTTGGTTTTTTCTTGTAAATTCATGATAAAAAAGTATTAAACACAACATCATCATTTGAAAATTCTTCAAGCAATAATGAATTACTATAAGTATCATGAAGCTCTGAACTTAATGTACTTTTACCGCAGCCGATCATTCCGCTAATACCAATTACCATTATTGATTAAACCTTTCTTTCTTTGAAAAATCAAAATTATCAATAACTTCCTTAGCTTTATCAAAAACTTCCTTTTCAGATAGATTATTTGTATCTATGACTACATAATCTAAATTAAATTTTTTTGCTTGTTTAATAAATAAGTCTTTGTAAACATCGTAAAGTTGTTTGAAATACACTTCATTTTTTTCAAAGTTATCTATTTCAACCTTGCGTCCCCTTGAAAAAAGTCTATCCTTAAATGTTTCTCAAGAAATATCAAGATATATAGCTAAATCAGGGGTTTCATTTTTTGTTATTAAATTTGAAAATAATTGGTCATATCCTTTTAGATACTTTTCACCTTTAGATTGTAAATTAACATATGCAAATATATAATGTTCAATACTAAAACGATCTAAAAATAAGTAACTATTTTTATGTAAGTATCCCTTATTTTTAAATTTATTAAAAGCGTCTTGAAGTTTTGATGTGTGGTTTTCAACTACATATGATTGAAAACCAATTGTTAAATTAGGTTGTTTTTCATAAAGTCATTTTAAAAAAGTATTGAATACTTCATCGTTTTCTTCAAACTCTTCAAGCATCATACTTTTTGAATAATGTTTAACTAACTTGTTTGTGAGTGAGCTTTTCCCACTGCTTATCATTCCACTAATACCTATTAACATAATAAATAATTCAATCTCTTTATTATTTAATTTCTAATATTTTTATTAAATATTTATTTTGCACATCAACTTCTACTTCATCATTTAATTTACCATCAAGAATTGCTTTTGCAATTGGGCTCTCATTTGAAATATTTCCAACAAATGGGTTTGAGTCAAAACTACCCATAATTTTTACTTCATATGTTTTTCCATTTTCCAAATTTTTATATTTAACTACTGATCCAATTTGAGCTCTTGTTTTATCTTTTGAATTACTATCAATAACTTTAACGTTTTCCAAAATACGTTCAAGTTCACTAATTCTACCTTCAACTTGAGCTTGTTTATCACGCGCTGCATCATATTCAGCATTTTCAGAGAGGTCACCTTGAGCTCTTGCTTCTTTTAATTCTAACTGAATTTTTGGTCTCTCAACATTGATTAAATTGTCAAATTCACTCTTATATTCATTTAACTTTTCTTGAGAAATATAAATTGTTTCATTCTTTTTATTTGGCATAATTTTCTCCTAACTCCTAAATTATTAATGTAATACTTATTTTAAAGTAGTTAGTCCAAACTAACTAATAAAATATTTACTTATTCAAATTTATGCAAATTTAAATATCCTTTTTAACTATATAAACAAAATTACTTTTTACTTTTGAAACTTCATAAACTATTTTCTTAGTTTTTAAAAAACTAGTTAAAGTTTTTACATCTCGTTTTGTATTAACGTTTTCTAATATTATTAACATTCCATTATTTTCTAAATGTTCATAATATTTTTCATATATTGTTTGACTTAATTGGGTTGAATTTATGGCAAAAATTAATTTAAATTTTTCATCAATTTTATCTATTAAATCAATTTTCTTTTTAAAAAATTCAGGAAACTCTAAAACAGCATTGTTTCATAATCTAGCATCTAAATCATAATTAAAAACCTTAATGTTAGCTTCACTTTGGTATGAAAATAGTAATGCTGGATATTCCAATTTATTTCCAACTAGCAAAACATTATTTGCATCATTTAAATAAATTGTATTAACTAAATTTTCTAAATCCTCATTATTTAAATTTGACTTAAAATACTCTTTAATGTCTAGAGGAATATTCTTCAAGTTTCCAGCTCTTTGTTCTTGTATTTTAAATTTTAATTTTTCCAATTCTTCATTTCTTACTTTACTTTTAATCTTTTTAGTAACTACAACCAATATTATATATATGATTATTGCAATTAAAACAACAGCAATAGCTGAATAAAACAAAGAAGATCTAAGAACATTATCAAATGTTAATAGTTCAATCATATTAAATTTCCTTTCCTCCATATTCTAAAAATTCTTTTAGAATTAGAACAGCTGATAATGTATCTTTATTCTCTTTACGCTTTTTTATAGATAATTTGGCATTTTTTAAAATGTTTATGGCCGCTATTGTTGTCCCATATTCATTTACTAAAAAAATCTTCTTATCGAACTCTTTTCTTAAAGATTGAGAAAATCTATCAATCATTATTGTTCTTTCGCTAGGCTCTCCATTACTTCTCATTGGAAAACCAACTATAATAGAGTCGACATTATTTTTAGCAAAATAATTTCTTAAATATTCTTTTATTTTATCTAAATCGTTTTCTTCAAAATAGATTGTTTCTAATGGCGAAGCAATAATTGCCATTTCATCGCTAACAGCAAAACCACATGTTTTAGTTCCGATATCTAATGCTATTTTTCGCATTTATAATACCTTTTCTATAGCTTCACGGATGTTGCTGTTTAAAATTTTACCCATCGCTAAAATTGGGGATCCACCACCACGACCATTCAATTCTTTTGCAAGCTTTTGAAAAATTTTATTAGAGTCTTCATTCTTAGTGGCAACAGCCAATAATATTTGATTGCCAATAGGTGCACCAACAAATACATAAGCATCTGAAAATTTTTCACGAATTGTACTTGCAATAACTTTTATTTGTGATGAGTCAACATTTAAATTTATATAAACTTTTTTATCTTTTAATTCACTTAATTCTATTGAATCAAAATCAAATGTTACTACTGATTTTTCTTTATAAACTTTTTTATAATCTTCTTTAGCTTGCTCAATTAAGTTAACTAACTTCTTATCATAAAGTTCATAATTTTCATCTTTTTCAATTCTTAAATTATATTCTGAATCAAGAGTTTTAATTTTGTTAACTATGTTATTTAATTCCTCAAGATGAGATGATGAGGCATCTTTATAATAGTTTTCAACAGCTTTCTTTGAAGTCACAACTCTTAAACGAAATATTCCGGCTTGTTTTTTTTCATTTCCAACTATTTTAAATCTTTCAATTTGAGAACTGTTTTCAAGGTGAGTTCCACCACATAAATCAGTTGTAATATCACCTCATTTAACAACACGGACATGTTTAGGATCCATGTATTCACTCTCTTCAATAGTCATAATTGCATTTAATTGCTTTGCTTTTTCTATTGTTGTAATTATGTACTCACGTTTAACATTATTTTTTATTATTTTTTCAAATTTATCTTCAATGGTTTTAATTTGCTCATCTGTTAGTTTTTGCTCTGCTGGATAATCAAATGTAAACCTTTCTGCGGTTATGTCTGAACCTAATTGTTCAACAAAGTGCCCTAAAACATTTCTAAGCACACTAAAAGTAATGTGTGTCGCAGAGTGACCCCTTGCTAAAGCTAATCTAATATCTTTATCTACAAAACATTCAATTTTATCTTTTGAATTAATAACTCCATTAACTTTATGAATATGATTGCCAAACTTGTCCTTAAATACATCAACAATTTCAATCCTGTTGTTGCCTTGTAACATATATCCATGGTCATGGTGTTGACCACCGCTTGTTGCATAAAAAGGAGTTTTATCTAGAACTAAATAAGCTTCCCCATTAATTGAATCAACTTGTTTTTCATTATCAAGTAGAAATAATACATTAGCAGTTCCATCAAGTTTTTCATAACCAGTGAATTCTGAACACTTATTTTTAATTAGGGTTAAAGAATTTATAACTAGAGACATACCTGCTTCTTGTTTACCTCTTGATGCTTCAATATGTTTTTGTTTTGCTTCTTCAAATTGTTCAAGATTCACATCAATCTTTTGTTCTTTTAAAATTTCGATAGTTAGCTCAATTGGAAAACCATATGTTTCTAATAAATTAAATGCAACATTACCATCAAAAATTTTTGTTTTTTTATCAATAGATTTAGCTAAAAGTAATTTGCCTTTTTCAATTGTTTTATGAAATAGTTTTTCTTCTTCTTTAATAGCATTTTCAACTTCTTTTACATCATATTCAAATGGAAGTGTTTTTTTAACAACTTTAACTAGTTTTGAAAGAAATTGACCTTTAATATTTAGTTGCATCCCCTTATAGATAGCTCTTCTAATTAATCTACGAATTATATATCCGCGTCCTACATTAGATGCTCTCTCTCCATCAGCAATTGCATTAGCAACTGTTCTAATGTGGTCAGCAATGATTTTGAAATTTGTGTTAATTTCTCTTTGTTTTTTATTTTTTGAAAAATAGTTTTCAATATCGTATTTAAATTCTGTATACTTTTCAATTTCTTTAATTATTGGTTGAAATAAGTCAGAATCATAATTTGTAGGAGCATCTTGTAAAATTGAAGCAATTCTTTCTAACCCTGCACCTGTATCAATATTTTTTTGTTTTAACTCAGTGTAATTATTTTCACCATCATTATTAAATTGACTAAATACAATATTCCATATTTCTATAAAACGATCGTTTTCAATGTCTTTTTTAATAAGCTCAATGCCTTTTTTGTGATATCTTGGACCTCTATCAAAATAAATTTCAGTACATGGACCACAGGGACCCATACCAACATCTCAGAAATTAGAATCTCTATCTCCAGCAATTAAGTGCGATTCACTGATACCTAAATCCATTCAGTATTTTTTAACCTCAGTGTCCTCATTAAAATATGTTATATACAATTTGTTTTTGTCAAGTTTTAAAACATCTAGTAAAAACTCATATGCAAATGCAACTGCTTCCTTTTTAAAATAATCACCTATTGAAAAATTACCTAACATTTCAAAAAATGTATGGTGTCTTGAGGTTACGCCAACGTTTTCAATATCATTAGTTCTAATAGCTTTTTGACTATTAACTAATCTGTTTTTAGGAGGTTGTTTTTTTCCTGAAAAAAAATCTTTTAAGGTTGCAACACCACTGTTTATTCAAAGCAAAGAAGGATCATTAACCGGGATTAATGATTTACTTTCAACTTCTAAATGATCCTTTGATTTAAAAAAATCAATTCACTTTTGTCTTATTTCTTTAGATTTCATATATTTCTCCTTAAACATATTTCATTTCTTTATTTTTATTAAAAATTTTTTCAATCACAGCTCCACCTATACATTTTTCTCCATCGTAAAAAACAACTTGTTGTCCTGGAGTAACCGCTTGTGAAGTAGTTGGATAATATACTTTTACATCATTATTTTCTAAAATTTCAATTTTTACACTAATATCTTTTTGACGATACCTGAATTTAGCTGATAAATTATCATTGTTATAGTTTTTAGTATTTAAATTTAAATGAGAAGCAAGCAAACTATCGCTTGTTAAATAAGACATGTCACTTGCTGGTGCCACATATAAAATATTTTTCTTAACATCATGTCCACAAACATAATGAGGTTCAGACATGCCACCTAAATTTAACCCTTTTCTTTGACCTAATGTATAGTAAAAACAGCCTATGTGAGTACCAACCTTTTTATTCGTAACAATTGAAAAAATATCTCCATTTTTTGCTGGAATATAATTTTGTAAAAACTTCGTGAAATTTCTTTCTCCGATAAAACAAATACCTGTAGAATCCTTTTTATCGGCGGTTGATAATTGCAATTTTTTTGCTATTTTTCGGATTTCAGATTTAGGGTAATCCGCTAGAGGCATAATAACTTTTTTTAATTGTTCAGTACTTAATTGAGCTAAAAAATAGGTTTGATCTTTTTCCTGGTATTTAGCTCTATATAATTGTCCATCTTTTACTTTTGCATAATGACCCATAGCAATGAAATCAGCATTTAAATTATTGAAAGCATACTTTGCAAATGCATCAAATTTAATATATTTATTGCAAAGTATATCTGGATTTGGAGTTCTACTTTTTTTATATTCTTCAATAAAATTTTGAAAAACATTATCTCAATATTCTTTAATAAAATCAACTCTATGCAATTTTATCCCTAATTTATTAGCAACGCTTAGTGCATCTTGATAGTCTTTTTCTTGAGGACAAATATCTTGAGAAATATTTTCATTTCCAAGAAAATCATTATTTACATAACTATCTCAATTACGCATAAAAAGACCTTCAACATCATAACCTTGTTGAAGTAATAAATATGCTGCAACTGAAGAGTCAACACCTCCAGACATACCTAAAATGACTTTTTTGGACATAATAATTTACTTTCTATTATCTAATTTTTATTAAAAATTATTAATAATTAGATATGAAACTAACACTTATGTTTTCTGGTTTCATTTCTAATAATGTTTCATATCTTTTGCTAATTTCGTTTATTAAACTATTAATAGTTTGACCTAGTGCTGCTCCACTTTTTATTTTTACATCAATAGCAAATGAGCAGTTACTTTGATCCTTGTTAAAACTGATTCTAGGTTCCCCATGAATCTTCACATATTTTGTTTCTTTAACAGCATCGGTTGCTATTTGAACAAGAGTTTCTTTATTAACACTAATTGTTTGATTTAATCCACAATTAATAGCTACATATTGCATTGTTATTTATTTCCTTTACCAACGTATTTACCGGTTTCAGTTGAAACAATAACAAAGTCATTTTCCTTGATAAACATAGGGGCGTCTAATTCATAGCCAGTCTCAACTTTAATTCTTTTTTGAGGGTTTGTTGTTGTGTTTCCTTTAACTGCATCAGGTGCTTCAATAACTTTTAAAGTAATATTTGTATCGATTTCGATATCTAAAACTTCTTCCTCAAATTTTCTAATTTGAACCTTCATTCCTTCAACTAAAAAATTCATTTCTCATTGAAGTTTTGAAAGAGGTATTTCAATTTGTTCATATGTTTCATTATCCATTAAAACAATGTTTTCTCCATCGTTATATAAAAAATTCATAGGTCTTTTATCTATATGAGCTTTTTTAACCATTACACCGCCTGTGTAACTTTTAATTGTTATAGCTCCTGTTCTTAAATTTTTTACTTTAGCTTTAACATTCGCTTGACCACGACCTTGCTTTGAGTGTTGTGCTTCTAAAACAACAAAAATTTCATCTTCATCTTGGAATGTAATTCCTGGTTTAAATGTGTTTACATTAATCATAAATTCTCCTTACTTTCGTCTTATAGTATTATGTATATAAATTAATATACATATTTTAGATTAAATAGAGCAAAAACGTTAATTAAAAAATATCTTTTTTTAAGAATATATATTCATAAATGGTCTTATTAAAAATATTAAAAGTGTTTTTGTATTAAAATTTTTTTATAAAAAATGGAGGAAAAATAATATGAATTTCATAAAAATCTTAAAAAATAGAATAGACACAATTGATAAGAAAATTAAAATAGCCTTAATTGATGGTGATGATCCAAGAATGATAGAAGCAGCAACAAAACTTAAAAAATATAAATTTTTAGAGTTAACACTACTTATTGAAAATGAAATAAAAGATAAATCTGGTTTAAACTTTATCAATATAAAAAACGACTCTACTAGAATACAAGATCTAGAAAATAAATACTTTGAAATAAGAGCGCCAAAAGACATGGCCAAAGGAAAATCTGAAAATGATGTAAGAAATGAAGCTAAAAAGTTGATTGCAACTAGACCATACTTTGCAGCAACAATGTTAGCAAATAATGATGTGGATGGAGTTGTTGGTGGTCTTTTATACCCTACAAGTGATATTTTAATGTCTGCTTTTAAAATTGTGGGACCTAAGGCAAATCAATCTTTAATATCATCTGTCATGATTATGCATAAAGATGAAGAAACATCATTCTTTAGCGACATATCAGTAAATCCAAAACCAAAAATTGATGATCTTGCTCAAATCGGATTGAATGCAGCTGAATTTACAAAATCATTTGGAATTGATCCAAGATTGGCATTTTTGTCTTTCTCAACTAGCGGTTCAGCAGTCAATGAATCTACAACTATAGTTAAATTAGCAACAAATCAGTTTAACGAGAAATATATCGGTGTTAAAGCTTTGGGTGAAATTCAATTAGATGCAGCTATTGATTTAAATATTAGAAAGGCAAAATATAAAGATAATTCATACGAAGAAACTGCTAATACTTTAATATTTCCAGATTTAAACTCAGGAAACATAGGATATAAATTAGTCCAACGCTTTGGCGGCTATGGAGCAATAGGCCCAATAATTGTCGGAGCAAATAAACCAATAAATGATTTATCAAGAGGTTCGACAGTTGATGATATTATTAATACTGTTTTAATAACCGCATTACAAACACAAGGAGAAAACAATGAATAAAAAAGTTTTAGTAATTAATGCTGGTAGTAGTAGCATTAAATTATCACTATTTGAGAAAGACAACTTAAAATTAATCGCAAACGGACTAGCTGAAAGAATCGGTTTAGAAAATGGTCTGATTAAAATAAAGTATAATGGAAACGAACACATAAAAAATGTCGATATGCCAAACCACAAAATTGGTGTTAAACACATATTAGAATTAATGGAAGAAATTAAACTAATTACTGATATTAATGAAATTGAAATAATTGGTTTCAGGGTTGTTCATGGTGGCGATTTCTTCAAATCAGCTATTAGAATTGGTGAAGATGAAATTACAAAAATAACGCAAGCATCTATATATGCTCCGCTTCACAATCCTGGTTCACTTCAAGCAATTAGAGCATTTCAAGAAGTAATGCCAAATGCAAAATTAAGTGCAACATTTGATACATCATTTCATACAACAATTCCTGAAGTTAATTCAATATATCCAATACCATATGAGTGAACTAAAAAATTTAGTATTAAAAGATACGGTGCACATGGCATCAGTCATGATTTTATAACCCAAAAACTTGAAGAAATTCTTAAAAAAGAAAGTGTTAATTTTGTTAATTTACACATAGGAAATGGAGCAAGTTTATGTGCTGTTAAGGATTCGAAATCAATTGATACTACAATGGGCCTAACACCTCTTGCAGGGGTTATGATGGGAACAAGATCGGGTGATATTGATCCTTCAATTCATGAATTTATTGCTAATGAATTAAAATTAAATATCAAAGAAATAACATCAGAACTAAATAAAAAATCAGGATTGCTAGGAGTTAGTGGTGTATCAAATGACATGAGAGATATCATCCAAGCAATTCAAGACGGCAATAGACAAGCTCAGTTTGCCTTTGATTTATATGCACAAAAAATAATTGACTACACCGCTTTATATTTAAATAAAATTGGACCTAATGTAGACGCTATTGTTTTTACGGCTGGTGTTGGCGAAAATACACCTGAATTAAGACAAAAGGTTTGTGACCAAATCACCTATAAAAAAGTTGTTTTAGATAAAAATAAAAACTTAGGAAAAATAGGTGAATATGAACTTATTTCAACTAAAGATAGTGAAATTAAGGTGTATGTAATAAGAACCAATGAAGAATTGTTAATAGCTAAAAATGCAATATCAGTTTGGAAATAATTTTTCATAAATTTTAATCAAAATGGGCTCATAAGCCTGTTTTTTGTTTCTTTTATACAACCATAATATAATAAAAAGGTATATTGAATTGGAGATAAAAATATGAAAATAACATTTAAAGGAAATGAAATTACCTTAGTTGGAAACCAATTAAAAGTTGGAGATGTATTCCCTGAATTTAAAGCTGTAGGACTAAATTTAAGTGACTTTGACTATTCTTCAATTAAGGGAAAGAAAAAATTAATCTTTTCCATCCCTTCAATTGATACTGGCGTTTGTGAAATAGAAACTACTAAATTTATGAATTACTTCAAAGAAAAAGAAGATACACCTATCTTAGTAATTTCATACGATCTGCCATTTGCTTTTGGTAGATGATGTGCGGCTAGTGGCAATGAACATGTGCAACCATTAAGCGAGTTTAAATACAATGATTTTGGAGTTAAAACAGGAACTAAAATTAAAGAACTTGGTTTATTAACTAGAGCAGTTTTTGTAGTTGATGAAAATGAAAAAATAACACATGTCGAATATGTAAAAGAAGTAGGTTTAGAACCCAATTACAAAGCTGTTTTAAAGAACTTTAAATAATAAAAAACATAAAATAAGGGCGATCAAAGTCTTCCTTATTTTAATTTCTTATACTTTTTCTATCTTATTTTTAAAATTTTTGTGATTGTTAACCAAAATTTTCCCGCGGTTTTCTTTTTTTTATGAAACAATTAATTTGAACAACATTTTTAACGGGAGAAAAATATATATGAAAGTAATTAAGAAAAGCATTGCAATTTTAGTCTTTTTATCTATTGGAATGTTCATTTGTTCAGTTGTGTCTTTAATTAAATTTATAGATGAATATGATAAATACCAAAAAATATCTTTTATTAAATACGAACCAAGTTTTGAACTAATTCTTTTTGGAATATTATCTCTAGCTTGTTTTTTGTTTACATTATCATTTACATGGATGTGAGTTAAAATAAAAATGACAAATTTAACAGTTGGAGAAAAAGGTATTAAAATCAAAACTCATAAAGGTACAAAATTATATGAATACAAAGATATATCCTCAATAGATACATTTGGGAAACCTAATAGAAAAGGCTTACACCAAACAATATCAATAGATGTTAAACATCTCGAAAATCCACTACAAGTATTCTTTATAAAAAATGCAGATGAAGTTGTTAAATACATTGATAATAAAATCCATGAATTAAACAATCAAAATATTTCAATTAACAAAGATGAGTAAAATCATCTTTTTAAATAACAATTTAACTTTATAATTATCATATTATGAAAATAGTATTAGCAGGAACCCCTCAATTTAGTGTGCCAATTTTTGAAGAAATAATCAATAATTTTGACGTTGTTGCTATAGTTAGTCAACCGGACAAAAGAGCAATAAGAGGAAATCATTTAGAACCAACTCCAACTAAATTATTAGCTCGGAAATACAATATAAAATTATTTCAACCTGAAAAAATAAAGGAAATATATTCAGAACTAGAAATTTTAAAATATGACTATTTAATAACTTGTGCTTTTGGTCAATTTATACCAGAAAGTGTTTTAAAACTAGCTAAAAAAAAGAACTTAAATATACATGGTTCATTGCTTCCTAAATATAGAGGTGCAGCGCCTATTCAATACTCATTATTGAATAACGATGCAGAAACTGGTATCTGCTTGATGGAAATGATCAAATCAATGGATGCTGGTGATGTATTTTCATGTGCAAAAATAAAAATTGATAAAAGAGACACTTCTGACTCTCTATTTTTAAAACTACAAGAATTAGCCAAAAATAATATTGTTACATGAATTAAAGATCTTGAAGACAATAAATTAACGCCCCAAAAACAAGATGAATCATTAGTCATATTAAGTCCTAAATTAAACAAAGCGGATGGCGAACTAATACCAAAACTAAAGAAGCAAGAAGCATTTAATATAATAAGAGCATTTTCTTCTAACCCTGGAGCATTTACATTTATAAATAATAAAAGAGTAAAAATATATTATGCCTCCGAAGACAAGAAACCAAATTCACTAGAACTTAATTTTAGTGATGGAAAATTATTTGCAACTGAATACCAATTTGAAAGTAAAAAAAGAATAAAATTAGATTAAAAAACAACCATAAGGTTGCTTACATTAGTTGGAAATTATTCCTCATAGAAATCATCATATTTTTTAGCACGTGTTTTGCGAGTTTTTTTCTTATTGATTTTTTGATATTTTTTTATAACTGATCTATTTCCTTCTTCAGTATAATCATCAAAATCATCTAAAAATCAATCATCATCGCTATATTTGTCTCAAGAATTGATTATAAGTACTCCTTTATTTCCAATTAATTTTATACATAATATTTTAATACATTTAGGACTTAATAATTAAAAATATTTACTCTTAAAAATGTTAGAAAGTTAGTTTAAAATCAGGATTAAATTCTTTCTCATATTTAATGGCTTCCTCGATAAATTGATTTTCAATTTTTCGACCTCACGATAATTTTTCTTTAGATAAATTAGGCATTTTTTTGCTAATATATCACCAAGAATAGCCAAATAAAATAGCTGATGAAAATAAACAATTAACAACAAATGAGATAATAATTACATAATTACTTGCTTCATTTAAACCGTTACCCCCGCCCGTTGATTTAAAGACTGCTAATCCAATAAAATAACTTATTGGAGCAATTATTAAAACATAAAGTAAACTTTCAATAACTGATGCAATCATTGTTCTACCAATATCATTTGTCCCCTGAAAAATTAAAACTGAACTAATTGAAAATGAAATAAATATTACTCTTAAAGTAATGACTCTAATAAACTTAGCAACACCCGGCTGCGCAGCTTTTGCGGTGTTTAGAATATGAACAAACATTGCTTGAGCAGTAGCTGCAACAAAAATATAACTAGATATTGCATACACAATAGCAACTAGCATTGTTCATCAATATATTTCTTTACAACGACTTATTTTATTTCGTGCAAAATTATATGAAAGCATAGGTCTTGCCCCATCATTTATCCCATATATTGAAATTATCAATAGAGAAAGGATAGGAGAAGCTTTTGCTAATTGAAATTGATATTGACCAGCCAATTGGTATGATGTTTTCGTTAATAGTATATTTAATACTGCAAAAGAAATAGCTATTCCAAAACTTCTAAAAAATCCGCCTAAACCAATTAAAATAGTTGGACCTAATAATTTTTTATTAAACTTAAATTTGAATAAATGAGATAACATCAGTCAAGTTTTTTGCTTCTTGTTCATATAAGATAAATAAATCAAAAATGCAGCTAGATTGAAGAATCAACCAACTAAAGTTGCAATTATTCCGCCCATTACTCCTAATTTAAAAACAATTATTAAAATCGCATCTAAAACAATGTTTATTATGTTTGAAACTATGCTAACGCCCATAGCATAGTTAGAATAACCTTCAGATCTAATAAAATAAGATAAGTACAAACTTAAACCTTGCATAAAAGTTCCAGCTGCATAGAGATAAATGTATTGTTTAGCTCATGAAACACTTAATCTATGTGCCGCATCATAATAGGGTTGTCATTTTGCCGCATCAGCTTCTGGAATTTTAGTGTTTTTTAGGTGAGTTGTTCCAGCGATATAATCAAGTAATCCTGAACTTGCAAATATAAAAGAAATAATTGTGGCTATAAGTGAAAGAACTAATGTTGTTCAAAATAATGTTGCTCACAAGTCTTTTCCACTTCTTTCAAGATTCTTACCTATACATTTAGAATAAAAAACACTACCCCCTATCGGAATTAAAAAAACGATTGAATTGGAAAAAATTACAATTGGTTGAAATGATGCATTACAAGTTGAAGTTATTAAATTTCCATTTAATTCAGGAACTACATTTTTATATAAATTAAAAAATGAATTGTATTGTTCCTGTGAGTATCTTGGAATACCTGAATCTAAAAACGAATATATTTCGCCTTTAATACCACTCGAAGTATCAAAAATCATTCTTGTTCTAGGAACAAATTGTTGAATAAAAATTGAATCTATAAACGTATATAAACCTACCATGAGAGAAATCATTAAAGAAGGTAATACAACAAGTCAAATTGCTTTCTTAACAGGCATTTTACCAAACATTTTTTCAGCTTGATCTTGTTTTACACTGTTGCCCATCACAATCCCTTTCTTGCTTAAATAAAAAAAGTAATTTTCTATTACTTATATTTGGTGAATTAACATATGGTGCCGCCAATTGGAATTGAACCAACGACCCCATCCTTACCATGGATGTGCTCTGCCCCTGAGCTATGGCGGCATTATTAAAATATCATTGATATAATTCTTATTTTATAAGAAAAATAAAAAAATATAAAAATAAACATTTACTAAAATTTGCAAATGTTTATGTTGATAATTATTTTAGTTATCTAAAATCTTACGGATAAGCAAGTAAATCCGCCATCAATTTTTTTGTATTCAGATGTATCCGATTCAACAATTTGTTTATAGCCCTTTAATTTAGATAACATTTCTTTTGTTTTAGGATATCCCGCTGGCATAAATAATGTTCCGTTGATGTAAATAACATTTACAGCATAATTTTCTTCTTTAGGAATTCTAATTAAGTTAAATTTTTGAAATTCCTTTGTTAATTCAAATTCACCCGTAACTAATAAATTATTATTTTCAATATATGTTGTTCCAGTTTTTAAATGCAAAAATTCAGTAACCGGAATTGCAATAACTTTTTTGCCTAGAGGTTTTACAAATTCAGCAAATTGATCAATTGCTGCTTGATTTGTTCTTTTACTTAGACCTATGTAGTATGTATCTCCAATTGGTAAAACATCACCACCATCCATAAAACCTGGACTCTTAATGTATTTTATTTTATCTGATGAGAATAGTTTTTTGATTTCCTTTTCCATTTCTAATTTTTCACCATTACGTGTCTTATCTCCTGGGTTAGTCATAATTGCCAATTCATTTGGAATTACAACAACAGGATCTTCTACAAAACATGAATCTGGGTATTCTTCAAGCGCTGGTAATTCAATAACATCAATTCCTAATGATTTAATTTTTTTAACATATTCTTCTCATTGAGCAAGAGCTTTAGAATATTCAGGCTTGCCTAAATGTTCTAATTCCGCTCAATCATTGATACCTTCTACCATTGATTTTCCTGGTTTACGTACAATAAATCTTTTAAAAACAAGTTCTTTCATATCTCTCCTTAAGTGATTATTATTTGTAAATAATCTATTTACATTATAAATAGATAAAGTGCCTAATATAAGCATAGCTCTAATAATTTATAAACTTTTGAAATTTTGAATACAAAAATCAATCACATTCATCAATTTTAGAGTTGTTTTGTAATGATTTCATTCTTTAAAATAGTTTTACAAATTAAAGTTTTTTATAAAGAAATTTAGTCCAAATAATTCAATTAATATTTTTAATACATGAAATACAAAAAAACTATAGATACTAAAAATAAATATTTAGCACTCTTAGCACTTATATGCTAAAATAATTACATTATGTCAAAAAATTATTATCAAGTACTAGGCGTAAATAAAAACGCAACTGAAAAAGAAATCAAATCTGCATACCGTAAATTAGCTATGAAATATCACCCTGATAAATTAAAGGATGGAACAAGTGATCAAAAAATGGCTGAGCTTAATGAAGCATATGAAGTATTAATGGATCCAAAGAAAAAATCAAATTATGACCGTTATGGAAGCCCTGATGGTCCACAAGGATATCCTGGTGGTGCTGGTCCTACATCTCGTCAAAGATCTGGTGGTATGGATGTTAACATGGGTGGTTTTAGCAATTTTGCTGAAGACATTTTCAATAGTTTCTTTGGAAACTTCACATCAGGTAGAAAATCTTCATCTAGTCAACAAAGACGTTCATCTACTAATTCAACATCTAGTGGTGCTAGAAGAGCTCCTGCTCATGAAAAAGTAAGAGGAGAAGATACAGCAAAAAAAATTTCAATTAGTTTCGCAGACGCTATAAAGGGAACTAAGATTAAGGAAGAATTGCCAAAATGAGAACTTTGTTCAAAATGTAAGGCAACAGGCGCTAATTCTCCAAGAGATATTGCAACATGTCCTACTTGTCGCGGTACGGGTAGTGTTGCTAAAACATTGCAAACTCCTTTTGGATATCAAAAAACAATTTCTACCTGTTCAAATTGTTCAGGGTCTGGTAGAGTTATTTTAAAACCATGTACTATATGTAAAGGTACAACATATACTAAAAAAACTAAAAAAGTTACAATTAATATTCCTGAAGGAACTGACGATGGAGACAAAATCAAACTTACTGGTTTTGGTGAAAAAGGCCAATACGGCGGTGAATCAGGAGATATGTATGTAGTTATTTCCGTAAAATCACATAAATATTTCAAACGTAACGGATTAGATGTTCTATTTGACTTCCCAGTTTCTTTTTTAGATATTATTAAAGAAAATACAGTTATTGTTCAAACTCCATACAATAGTTCAAAAATTAAATTGAAATCCTCATATCAAACAGGTAAAGTATTAAATTTGTCAGGAAAAGGTGTTAAAAGTTCTAAAGGAACAGGTAATTTAAAAATAACACTTAGAGTTGTTATGCCATCATTTTCTCAAAAAGAATTTGAAGAAATGGCTGAACTTCTTGAACCATATGAAGATACAATTAATAAAGAATTAGTTGAAGAAGTTAAAAAGTCATCAAATGAATAATTATTATTGGAAAATTAGCATTAAATGCTAATTTTTTTATAAAAAAATACCTTGTGAGGTATTTAAGATTATATCTTTTTCTTATGCTTAATACTATCACGAATCCTACCAGTTTTTCTATGAATTAGCACAGTGCCATTACTTTTTTTAGATAAGTCATTAGCAAAATCAATTGCTTCTTTTTGCGTAGCAAATATTTTTGTTGCTCTTGAACTATTATTTTTCTTAACTTGCCATTCATTTCCCTTGGTTGTAACATGATAGACATTACTTGTTTTTTTTATCTCTTTTTCTGGTTTATTTAAAAATTTCATATTTTGCTCCGCTATCTACGATTAATAAAATCATAATTACATTTTACCAAAAACTATCTTAAATACAAAAACAGCTCTATTCAGATTTAATTTTAGATTTAACTTGTTCATAAAAATCTAAAATATACTTTTCTTGCTCTTCAATAGTTCAATTTTCATCCAATACAAGTGTTGCAACAAGTTGTTGATAAATAGGATCGCTTTTAACACTCTCGGGAATAATGCTTTCGCGTCCTAATCTATCATTAAAGATCTTCTTAACAACATCAAAAGCAATATCTTTAAGCATTTGTTCAAACTTATTACTTCCTTCAGTTGTATAAACTTGATAAGGATTTTTTTGTGAATATTGAACAAGGTTAACGTTAGAACGCAGCTTATCCATAACATCAATATGGCTTTGTCAATATCTGTCAATAATTGAAAGCATTGAAGATTTCTCAAATTCTTTTAAATATTCTTGATCTGTTTTTTTAATAGCTATACCTTTTCATATTTCAAAAAATTCAATAAACTTGTTATAAACATAATCTTTTAGTTCAGTTTCATGAATCTTTGACAATTCATCTCTATTAAATTTTTCTTTAACACCAGCACCTAAAACTAATGTATTTAAATAATCAACAAATTTATAATATTCAAAATTACCTGAATTATTTCTAAATTCTCTCGAACTAACTAATTGATTAGAAACATTTTTCATCATTTTTTTAAGAATAAACTCAACATCATCATTAACTAGTATAAGGTCTCTTTGAGCATAGAATAAGTCTCTTTGTTGTCTTATAACGTCATCATAATGAAGAACACTTTTACGGCTGTCATAGTTAAAACCTTCAATTTTCTTTTGAGCGTGTTTAAATCCAAATTGAAGATTTTTATTAGTAATTTCAGAATCACCTTTATCGGCATAGGATTCTTTAAACTCTTCATAATTTGAAAAACGCTGCATTAATTGATCATCAAGGGAAACATAGAATTTTGATTCACCGGGGTCACCTTGACGACCTGAACGACCACGTAACTGATTATCAATTCTTCTACTTTCGGCTCTATCAGTTCCAATAACATAAAGACCACCTAATTCTAGCGCTTCTTTACTTGGCTTAATATCTGTACCACGACCAGCCATATTAGTAGCAATAGTAACTGATTTAACTTCACCGGCTTTGGAAATAATATCTGCTTCACTAGCATTTTGCTTAGCGTTTAAAACGGTATGAGGAATATTAGCTTTTAATAGATGTTTATGCAATATTTCACTATCTTCAATTTGTGCTGTACCAATAAGCGTTGGTTGTCCCTTTTCATAAAGTTGTTTAACTTTTTCAGTAACTGCTTTTCATTTAGCTTCATAGTTGCCAAAAATTGAATCATCATGATCTACACGAATAACCGGTTTATTTGTAGGAACAACATTAACACGCATATTATAAATATCAATAAACTCTTGCTCCTCAGTTTTCGCAGTACCGGTCATACCACAAAGCTTTTCGAACATACGGAAAAAATTTTGGTAAGTAATTGTAGCTAAAGTTTTTGTTTCAGGTTCAACTTCAACTTGCTCTTTAGCTTGAAGTGCTTGTTGCAAACCTTCAGAATATGCACGGCCTTCCATTATACGTCCTGTAAAGGCATCAACCAATTCTATTTTTCCTTCTCTTACTATATATTCAACATTATTCTTCATAACTTTATGAGCTCTTAATGCATTTTGAACTCTATGAACTAATTCAGAGTTTTCTATATCATAAAGATTTTCAATGTTAAAAAATTGATTAGCACGTTGAACACCATTAAATGTTAAAGAAATAGCTTTAGATTCTTCATCAATTTCATAATCATCTGGAGTTAGTGTTCTAACAAATTGATCAGCAGAAAAATATGTGTTAACATCTTTACCTTCACCGCCTGAAATAATTAATGGTGTTTTTGCTTCATCAATAAGAATAGAGTCAGCTTCATCAATCAAACAAAAATGAAGTCCTCTTTGAACTTTTTCCTCTAATGAACCTGCCATATTATCTCTTAGATAATCAAATCCTAATTCAGAGTGGATAGAATATGTAATATCACATGCATAAGCTTGTCTTTTTAAATGTGGTTCCATTTGAGCTTTATTAATTCCGACAGTTAAACCTAAAAAATTGAACACTTGTCCCATTTCGATAGCATCACGTTCTGAAAGATATTCATTAACAGTTGAAACTATTGCGCCTTTTCCTGATAAAGCATTTAAATAAACTGGAGCAATAGAAGTGATTGTCTTACCCTCACCAGTTTTCATTTCTGCAACACTACTTAAATCTAATAAAACTCCACCAATCATTTGAACATCAAACGGCCTTTTTCCTAAAATTCTTTTTGTAGCTTCACGACAAACGGCAAAAACTTCAGGCCTAATATCATCTGTTGTCTCACCACTTGCTAAACGTGATCTAAATTGTCTAGTTTTATTTTTTAGTTCATCATCACTTAGTTTTGAAATAAGTGGCTCATATTGATTTATTTTCTTAAGTGTTTTTTCCGCAACACGCATTTCCATTGATTTTAAATTAAATAATTTCATATTTTAATATTTTATACTAATACTAAATATTAAGAATATATAAAGAGATATAAAAAAGTAGGTTATACCTACTTAAATATTTTTAGTTATCTTATTTACTATTATTCATTTTCATTATCTTGAATAGAGTCTTGATAATTAAAGTTTAAATCTTGTCCTTGTTCTGGAGCAACATTAGTTTGCCTGCTTTGTTGCATAAAAGGGTTATTAATTGTTGTTGTACCAGTAAGTTGCAATGTAGAAGTTCTAGTTTGAGCTGGATTTCTAAATTGTGAAGCTTGACGTGCTCTTTGGTGGCTTATTAATTTTTGTGATTTTCAAATTGAGAATTTGGAATTTGGATTATCAATTTTAGTATTCATTATCATAAATGCAATAAACATAAATGGAAGCATAACTGATGCTAGTTTTAGAAACTCTACTTTTTGAATTACTTGTGGCATTGTTTTTGCTAGCGTTACATTTGTAATATGAATAGCCATTAGTGATGAACCAATTAATAGGTATAAACAAATAAGAGTTGCAAATAAATTTACTAATAAATTAGGTATGTTTTCTAAGTCACTAAATATACTTATCAATGGGAAAACAATGCCTGACACACATGAAATAGCTATTAAACATAAAATAATAACTGCATATCAAGGTTTTCTAAATCATAAGAATAAGTTTCAATCAACTCATCTTAAAAATGATTGAGGGTTTGCGACACTAGTTGTTCGTTGCATATTCATTGTTCTAGTTTGACCTTGTCTAGGAGGAATAGGTCCTCTTTGTTGTGGGCCAAAAGGAGGAATGTTCATTGTTCTAGTTTGACCTTGTCTAGGAGGAATAGGTCCTCTTTGTTGTGGGCCAAAAGGAGGAATGTTCATTGTTCTAGTTTGACCTTGTCTGGGAGGAATAGGTCCTCTTTGTTGTGCATTTTGCATTGGATTCATTGAATATGGTGATTTTTGATGATCAATATTATTTAAATCATGTTGATTAGAATTAAACATATTATTTTCTCTGTTTTCACCTTCATTAAATTTATCTATATTCATAGGTTCTTCCTTCTTCTTTTAAAAATAGTTATTGTTATTTCTACATTTAAAATATTCTAATAAATATTTAAGAAAATATTATCAATATGTATATGTAATATTATATATGCAATTTTTACAAATAAACAAGTAATAAATATTTATTTAATTTTTAAAAAAAGTATATTAGTTACCTTTATTTAAGAAATCTAGTTCTAAACGCATAATCTTCAAGGGCTTCACCTAAACCATTTTGTTCTACACTAGATGTGTAAAAATTAGAGTTTTTTTTAACAGCTTCGGCACTATTATCCATAGCATAAGAGAAATTACATTCCTTAAACATTGGTATATCATTAATGTTATCTCCTATGCTCATTACATTATCTGGATTTGCTTCAAACACATTTTCACATATTCATTTGATACCTGAACCTTTAGATGTTTTATCAGGGACAATTTCAATATATGACTTTAGATTTTCAATATTTAGTAATAATTTTTGTGAATTTAGCCTATCAAAAGCTGCATCAATTAAGTTTTTGTTAGAACTTATCAATTCTATTTTAAAAATGTTTTTAGGCAGTTTGTTAGTAATTTTTCAATCATGATAGTCCATGAAATTTTCTAAGAATTTTTTCGTAGATTCTTCAGAGTTAAACAAATAAAGATTGTCTTCATCATAAAAAAATGCAGTTAAATTAAAATCTTTAGCAATTTCTAATACTTTGATTCCTTCATTATGATAAATAAATTTTTTGTATATAAGTTCATTTTTTCTACAATCATAAATTTGTGTTCCGCTACCAGCAATTATGTAATTTGAATTTAATTCTTTTGCTAAATCAAAAATTTTAGGTAAGAGAGGATTGCCTGTATTCAAAACAAATTCAATATTATTTTTTTCTTTTGCAAACAAAACGGAATTTTTTACTTCTTCTAGTAAATTTCTATTTGGATATTCATATATTGTTCCATCAACATCACTAAAGCAAATTCTTTTATTTTTCATTTTTATATTCCCTTCTCATCTCAATTAATGATTTGCAGTTCATCTCTATACTTGGTTTTATGTTCATATAATCAAGAATTGTTGGCGCAACATTAGCTAATATTCCATTACTTAGTTTTATATTTTTGTCTGTACAAACTAACATAACTGGATTATCAGTATGTTTAGTTGAAGGCATATCGTTTTCGTCCAGCATAACCTCTGAATTGCCGTGATCTGCAGTTATAAAAATAGTAATATTTTCCTTATTTGCAAACTCAATTATTTTTGCTAATGTATTGTCTAAATGTTCGATAGCTTGAATTGTTGCATTTAAATCACCAGTATGACCAACCATATCAGCATTAGCAAAATTAATTATTGATAAATCAACACTAGAAGCGTTATTCAATATTTGTTCAGTTATTTCATAAGCAGACATTTGAGGTGCTTCAGAATAACTTTTTACTTTTAATGATGGAACCATAATTCTTTTAGAATTTTTATATTCAATATCTTTTCCTCCATCCATAAAATATGTAACATGCGCATATTTTTGAGTTTCAGCAATTCTTAATTGACTTAAATTGTTTTCCTCAATAACCTTTCCGATAGGTTTATTAATAACCATTTCTTCAAAAGCAACATTTGTTTTTAGACCCTCATATTTCATCATTGAAATAAAGTTTTTAATTTTAATGTGTTTTTTTGGTTGGAAATCATATAAGTCGGATCCAATGAAGCAGTGTGTTAATTGCCTTGCTCTATCAGGTCTGAAATTAAAAAAAATAATTGAGTCTTCATTCTTAATCAAATTCGTATTAGGGTTATAAGCAGGTTCAAAAAATTCATCTGTTATATTTTCTTTGTATTGACTATTTATGTAATCAATGGAATTATCAAATGTATTTATTCCGATCCCTTGCATAGCATTGAAATGTTTTTCGACTCTATCAAAATTTTTATCTCTATCCATGCAAAAGAATCTGCCGCCAATACTTGCTATCTCATAGCCAAATTTTTCACAACGATTAATTAGTTTTTTAAGAGAATTAATAATTGATTTTGGCTTCACATCTCTACCATCACCTAAAACATGAACACTAACTTTTTTAACGTTGTTTTTATGAGCTAAATTGAGTAGTTGAAATAAGTGTTCTTCTGATGAATGAACACCCCCAGGACTCAATAAGCCAATTAAATGAAGAGTAGAATTATCATCTTTACATTTATCGAAAACATCTATAAAAACAGGATTTTTAGAAAAATCTCCTTTAACAATAGCTTGGTTTATTAAACTTAACCCTGTATAAACAATTTGACCAGCTCCTATATTTAAATGGCCAACCTCGCTGTTGCCCATTTGACCATTCGGGAGACCCACAAATTCTCCGCTTGCTTTTATTAATGAATTAGGATATTCACTCAATAATCTATCAAAAGTCGGAGTTTTTGCTAATTTAAAAGCATTACCTTTGATTGTATTACTCATTCCTAAGCCATCATAAATAATTAACATAGTTTTTTTCATATTTAAATAATATATTTTTTTTAAGAAAATTTTCATTTATTTAAATAAATCAAATTTTTAAGCTTACTAAAATGTAAAAAAATATTTTTTTATCCACTATTTATTAAATTAAGGAATATTAATTTTAATATGCATATTTATATGTAATAATTAATTATATAAATTTTGGAGACACATGAGTTATAGAGCATTATACAGAAAATATAGACCAGTAAATTTTGATGATGTTAAAGGTCAAGACCATATTATCAAAACACTAAAAAATATTATTACAAATCATAAAGTAAGCCATGCTTACTTATTTTCTGGACCAAGGGGAACAGGAAAAACTAGTGTTGCAAGAATTTTTGCAAATGTTTTAAATTGTGGGCATTCACAAGACCTAACTAAGCTATGCAGTGAATGTGCCAAAAATATTGAAAGTAGTTTTGATATTATTGAAATGGACGGTGCTTCAAATAATGGTGTTAATGATATTCGAGAATTAAAAAATAGAATACAACACACACCCGCTAATAGTAATTATAAAGTTTATATTATTGATGAAGTACATATGCTCTCGAAAGGTGCTTTTAATAGTTTATTAAAAACACTTGAAGAACCACCTGCACATGCGATATTCATTTTAGCAACAACAGATGTACAAAAAATACCAGTTACAATCCTTTCAAGAGTTCAAAGATTTAACTTTAAAAAAATATCTAATACTGTTATGCGAGATCAACTTAAAAATATTTTAAATTTAGAAGATGTTAAGTATGATGATGAAGTAATTAATTACATTGTTCGTCTAGCTTCAGGAGGTATGCGTGACGCCTTATCGATTGTAGAACAAGCGATAGCATATGGTAATGGTACTTTAAAATTAAAAGATATTGAACAAGCATTCGGAATAACTTCAAATAAATCAGCAATTGAAATAATAAACAAATTATTCTTGGGCGAATTAAGAGAAGTTCTACAAGTATTTAATTTGTTAAAAGAACAGGGCTTGGATGCAGACTATTTTGTGAATTCAATTATAACGATTCTCAAAGATTACCTTATATATAGTAAAACTAATGAATTATCAATTTTAGAGCAAATAACTATTCAAGAATTCAATGAACTCAGAATAAATCCTAAATTTGCTATGGATGCTAGTGAAGAATTATACAAATTACTTAAATCATTATATTATTCAGAAAATGTGTTTCAACTTATTGAATTATCCTTAATAAGGATAACTAATTTTTCAAAAAATAATGAAGTGCAAACAAATTTTACAAATAATCAAAATAAAGGAGAGATTATGTCAAAAAGTAAAACAGAAAAAAATATTGATACATTAGAAAAAGTTTTAAACCAAACACAAGAACTAATGGTGGAAAATACAAAGCTTAGAGATGAGTATACCTCAGTTAATGACATACTTAATGATGAATCAAGTTTTTTAATTGATGATAACGGTATGGTTAGCACGAATGAGATCTCATTACAAGATGAATTAAAAGATTTAAAAAAATATAGTACATCAGGTATTCCGCCTTTTGATACTAAATATAAATCTCTGACAACTTTTAACCAAAAATTGAATAAAAAAGAATTATTTAATTTGCTAGCTCAATCAGATGCTGATTCATGAACGGATAGCACTGAAAAACTAGAAGTAATAATAACAACAACATTAAGCCAAAAATATAGAGATATAATTTCTGTTTTAAGTTTATTAAAATTGAAAGCAGCAGGTAAAAAATTTATGTTGTTTTATAGTTCAAAAATACCAGCACTTAACTATATCCAAGAAAATTGAAATAATTCAAACATTCAAGAATTTATAAAAGATTATTTTGGAAGTTACAAACATATTTTTATATTTAATGATAAAAACATGTATAAAGAAGTAGCAACAGAAATAAAATCAATGATTAAAGAAGGTAAAAAAATAGACTTTAAGGATCTAGGCAACGTACCAATTAATGTTGTGAAAACAACGACTGAATCAATATTTGAAGATTTATTATAAGGAGAAATTATGGATCAAGCACTACTAAGAAAAATGCAAAAAATGCAACAAGAATTACAAACAAAAACAGAAGAATTTTATGAAACTATTTTCGAAATTGAAAAACATGGAATAGAAATTAAAGCTAAAGGTTCAAAAAAAATAGTATCAATAAAAATAAAAGACTCAATTCTTCTAGACCCTGAAGATTCTGAAACAATTGAGGATTTATTAGTTTTGACAATTAACGAATTATTTAGCACAATCGATGAAAAACAAGAAGATTTAATGCCAGCTATGCCAACGGGACTGCCTTTCTAAACTCGAATGCAAATTGAAACAATTGAAAATCTTGTTAAAAAACTGATTTCTATTCCAGGGATCTCAAAAAAACAAGCTGAAAAAATGGCTAATTTTTTTGTTTTGCAAGATAAAGAATATATAGATGAGTTGGCACAACTTATACAAGATATTAAAAAAAATATTTCATATTGCGAAAAATGTAATTTTATTACCGATAAAAATGTTTGCTCAATTTGTTCGAAACCAAACAAAGACAACATTTTAATGGTTGTCGACAATGTTGTAAATTGTCAAAAATTGATAAATATGGAATTCTATAATGGATCATATTATATTCTTCCATATCTAATGAACCTAAACGATCAATTAGCTTCTAAAAAATATGAATATGAACAATTAATTGATTTCATAAAGAAAAATAATTTTGGAGAAGTAATAATTGTTCTAAGCCCTTCACTCGAAGGTGAAATGACAACAACTCATTTATTAAAATTGCTTGAAAAAAATAAAATTATTGCAACTAGAGCTGTTATCGGAATGCCTATGAATTCTAATTTAGAGTATTTAGATAAATTTACTATTATGCAATCGATTATTAATAGAAATAAAAATAAGTAGGAGAAATATGTTTATTACTTTTGAAGGACCTGATGCAAGTGGCAAAACAACAATAATTAATAAGTTAATTGAAAAAATTAAAAAAATTAAACCTGATTTTCAATATATTTTAACTAGAGAGCCTGGTGGAAAAAATATTAAAGAAGCTGAACAAATTAGAGAAATTATTGTAAACCCCTCAAGCAATCTTTCTAATATAGCTGAGGCATTATTATTTACAACAAGTAGAAGAATACACCTAGAGCGTGTTATTTGACCTTCTCTAAAGGAAGGCAAAACAGTTATATGCGATAGATATTTTGATAGTTTTTACGCTTATCAAGGTTTTGCTCGCGGCTTGGGATTAGACTATGTTAAAAAATTAACTGAAATGGTTATAGAAAATACCATACCTGATATAACAATATTTTTCGATATAAAGCCTGAAGAAAGCAAAATACGTAGGACAAAATTTAGATTAGTAGAAGATAGATTAGATTCTGAAACTGATAAGTTTCATAATTCGGTATATGAAGGTTATTGAAAACTAATAAAGGCGGATCCAAAACGTTTCATAGTGGTTGATGCTTCTAAATCTATTGATGAAGTTTTAGAAGAAACATATATAAAACTAATTGAAAATAATAAATTTAAAAAGGTGCTAGGTATTTAAATGATTGACAAAACTTTAGAAAAAATTATTGATAATTCAATTAAAGCTGATAAATTAGCTCATTGTTATTTGCTAAAAAGCGAAAAAGGCGTTGACTTTAACGAATCAATTTTATATATTATTAATAGAATAAATAACTCTACTTTTGATACTTTATCTAGTGAAACTCTACCATACAACGTTTCAATTTTAGGCGAAAAAAATGAATCATCCAAACTTACAAAAGATGGAATAAATGACGCTTTTGAGAATTCATTTTACAGCAATATTGAAGAAAATAAAAAATCAATTTTCATATTAAAAAATATAGAGAATGCACACCCTAATGCGCTTAATTCATTATTAAAAACAATTGAAGAGCCTAATAGCAATACAATATTTATTTTTACAACCAATAATATTAATAAAGTTTTAAAGACAATTAAATCTCGTTCATTAATAATAAACATAAAAAAACAATCAAATTCAGAACTTAAAAAATATTTACAACAAAATTCATTTAGCGATGTTGAATCGTGATTTTTTAGTTATATTTTTAATGACATAAAGGAAATAGAAGAATATACAAGTAAGGAATCAATAAAACATATTTTTAGTATGCTGCAAATAATGGAAAATAATATAAATGATCAATATTCACTGCATTTATTTCTATCTAAATTTAACAAAAAGGATTTAAAAAATGAATTTATAGTATTAATTAAAACTTTGATGTTTGTCTACTCATGACAATGAAATATAAATATAAAAGTTATTGATAATTTAAAGAAATTATACAATAAAATAATTAAAGCAAATTTTGACTTAAAAGCTTGTTTTATAGTACTGGAGGACTTTTTAAGCAATCTTAATGATTCATTAAATTTCTTTTTGCAAGCTGAAAAAACCATGATAAAAGTAATGAGGATATATGAGTAAATTATACATAATTGGAACCCCAATAGGCAATCTAAATGATATAACTCTAAGGGCTCTTGAAACATTAAAATTTGTTGACATAATAGCTTGTGAGGACACCAGAGTTACACAAAAACTTCTAAATCATTATTCAATAAATAAACCAGTTATCACATATTCAAAAATACGCGAAGATGTTGCTGCTAAAAATATTATATCTCTATTAAAAAGTGAAAAAAATATAGGTGTTGTTTCAGATGCTGGTATGCCGTTAATAAGTGACCCGGGTTTTAATATTATTAAAATTGCAAGAGATGAAAATATTGATGTTGAAATTATTCCTGGTGTGAGTGCATTAACAACCGCTTTTTCTTGAAGTGCATTATCAAATAAATTTTGCTTTGAGGGCTTTCCTAGTGAAAAGAAAAATAAGAGACAGGAAGAATTAAAAAATATTATTCCGGATTATGCATATATTTATTTTGTATCGCCACATAAAATAATGAATTTCATCGAAGATATTGATCTAGTTCTAGGAGATGAAGCTGATATTTTTTTAGCAAAAGAACTGACAAAGATTTATGAACAATTCTTTTCTGGAACTGCAAAAGAGATTAAAAAGATATTAGAATCTAAAAGCATTAAAGGTGAATTCACCATGGTACTAAAATTAAAACCTAAAAAAAGAATTAAAGTTAATAAATATGAAAATAAAAAGAATAATTAGATATAATAAAAAAATATTTAACTTTTTAATACGAAAATCAATAATAATAAGCGAAATAGATTAGGAGAAAATTATGAATCATATTAATTTCTTTGCCTTAGGTGGTTTAGATGAAAATGGTAAAAACTGCTATGTTTTAGAATTTAATGAAAGAATTTTTATTATAAATTCAGGAGCTAAAATACCTATAAATTCTCAAAACGGTGTTGATACATTAATACCTACTTTTGATTATTTGGAAAAAAATAAGGACAAAATTGAGGGTATTTTTATTACCGATGTTAAAAATGAAAGTTTTAGTGCACTTCCTTGATTGCTAATGAAAATACCAAACTTAAATATTTACACATCAGCATTTAATAAAATTATTATAAATGACCGTATTTCAAAATATAAAATAGATAATAAAAAAAGAAATATTCACATTTTAAACAAAACCACTAAAGTAGGAAATCTATTTGTACAACCGATTGAACTTGCAGGTTCAATGCCTGGACATATAGGTTTAGATTTTATAACTCCTAATGGTGATATTTTGTTTATGTCTAATTTTGTAGAAGGCGATTTAGGTATTTATGGAAAATTAGATTTTGATGATGTTGCTAAAATATTTACAAAGCGAAAAGTCCTTGCCGCAATACTTGATTCTGGTCGAGCTAATTACCAAGGTAAAGCTGCCGATAAAATAAAATTACCTCTAACTGTTAGAGATGTCTTTTTACAAACTCCCAAAAATGAAAGAATAATAGTTGGTGCTTATGATGAAGAAATGGTATCTATTGAGCAGATTTTAGACTTAGCTAGAGAAACAAATAGACCTGTAATTACATACGGAAAAACTTATGGTCAAATATTGCAATTAATAGCTAATAACCGTCCAGAATTTAAGTTGCCAGTTCTAGAAGATTATAAAAATGCTAACAAAATAAATAATGCAGTTATTTTAGTAACCAGTTCAACAGAAAGATTATTTGCAAGATTTCTTAGAATTACAGACAATAATGACGTATTCTTAAAAATGAAAAAAAGTGACACAGTAATTATGATTGCTCCCGCGGTTAATGGATTAGAAAAATTAGAAGCACTTATGCTTGATGAGATTACAAGAATTACTCCAAAAATTGCTGATGTTTCTGCAAATGAGTTCTATCGTCATCGTCCTGCTAGACAAGACTTAATTGATCTAGTAAATAAAATTAAGCCTGAATATGTTATTCCAATACAAGGGTTACATAGATACCTAAATGATAGTGCGATGTACATTTCTCAATTCACTGATGTTCCAAAGAAAAATTGTCTTGTTGTTCAAAATGGGAAAATTATTCATTTTATTGATGGAAAATTAGCCTCAACTAATGGGAAAATAAAAAATATTGGTGACACAATTATAGATGGTTTTGGAATTGGAGATATTTCAACAGAAGTAATTGCTGAGCGTGAAAATTTAGGACGTGATGGTGTAATATTAGTATCAACTCAATACAATCAAAAAACTAAGAAACTTGTGGGTAAATTACATGTTAATTATGTAGGTGTTATTGATAAAGTAGAAAAACAAGAAGCTACAGATATAATTAAATCAACTATTTTAAAAATTCTTGAAGAAGAAAATTTTGACGGTTTAAGAGATTTTCAAAATAAAGTTCGTCATGTTTTAAGAAAGAAAATATACAAGACATTTGAAAAAGAGCCTATGGTTATAGTCTCTTTAATCCCTTATCAATAATCCTTTAAACGGGATTATTTTTGTAATTTAAATTTGTAGGTTAAGTTTATTATTGCAAGAATAGCAACGAACCCACCAACATAAGCTATTGATTGTCAAATATTAATTTCTTTGCCAAATAAGATAAATTCATTTGCTGGTAAAAATTTTGGACCATATACCTCATTACTTCCTAAACTTAATCACTTAAATATATTAGTAAGTTGAGTTTGAGGAAATTCCGATGATATTTGTAAAATGAAATCTGGCATTATATTTCAAGGTGTATAAGCACCAATAAAAAAACCAATTACAGAAGAAACAATTGAAACTAATACAGTGTAAATTGTTCTTTGTTTTATAAAACTAACTATTAATGTAAAAATTAATGCATTAATTAATGTGGAAACAACAATCAATGGAATAAATGCAACATAATTTGTTCATGGGTTTATTAGTGTTTTATTAATAGCCATATAAATAATAACTATAATAAAAACAAATAATGAAACTACTGTGTTTATAATAAAGTTAGATAATACATAAGCAAATCTAATGTGTGAAGATTTAGTTGGTGTAATTAGTAAATCAGGTAGTACTTGATTTTCTTTATCTTCCATCATAATTGAACAAATTGATAATGCACTAGTTAATGTTGTAACAGAAACAATCCCGAACAATAAATAACTATCAGCCATTATTTTTCCAATTTCAGCAGTTGGAGCATTTCTTGAAATCGTGTTTTTAACAAATAGGAAGTAGATAAGCAAATAAAATAGTGGGCTTAAAAATGTAAAGAATATTCTTGTTTTACTTTTTCAAAATCTGATCATATTTCTTTTTAATAGAATATTAATTTGTCTCATTGTTGCCTCCCTTTGTTACATTCAAAAATACTGTATCCATGTTTCCTTTTAATAATTCATAATCCTCTAAATATGAATTGTATTTTGACACAAACTCTTTTGCTGATTGAAAATCATTAAAGAATATCTCAATTTTATTTCCATAATTCTTAAATTCAAAATGTTTCTTAGTTAATTCTTTTTCAAAATCTTTGTGAGAATTTTTAAAACAAACCACTGTTGTTTTTGAATATCTTGATTTTAATTCTGCGGGAGTACCTTCGACAATTTTTTTACCATTTTGAATAATTACGGCGTAGTCACAATTATTAGCTTCTTCCATGTAATGTGTTGTCAATAAGATAGTTAATTTATTTTCTGATTGAATATCGCTCAATATTTTTCAAACTAACTTCCTTGAGCTTGGATCCAAACCTGTTGTTGGTTCATCTAAAAACAAAATTGATGGATTGTGAATTAAGGCTCTAGCTATATCAACTCTTCTTTTTTGACCACCCGATAAAGTTGAATAACGTTGTTTTTGAATATCATGAAGATTAAATTTACTTATTATATTTGAAACAGCCTCTTTAACGTTTTTATCTTTAAGAACATCTTTATAAAGTGCCGCTCTAACATATAAATTTTCATAAACTGAAAGTTCAGGATCTAGAATTGATTGTTGAAATACGACACCAATTTTATTTCTAATTTTTCTTATTTCTTTATCTATAGATTCACCCTCAATCAAAACTTCTCCAGAATCTCTTTTTATCAAACCTAAAATGATATTTAGAGTAGTGGATTTACCGGCGCCATTTAAACCTAAAAAGCCGAATAATTGGCCTTTTTTAACACTAAACGAAAGGTCATCAAGCGCTTTCTTTTCTTTAAAAGATTTACTTAAATTGCTAATACTTAAAATATTTTCCATTTTCTTTCCTTATTTTTAATTACTTTTTTTATTATAAAATTTCCTTTTTGCAAAAAAAGTTGTGTTTCTAAAATTGTGTTTAATAGATTTATCTTTCTTAGCTAAATCTATATAGTAATTTATCACTTTTTTATTAAAAAAGTATTTTTCGTCAACTTCATTATGCAAAATTTCATCTAATTCTTCCAATATTTTATTTTTTAAATCTATAGGATATTTATATTTCTTTGAATTCTCTAAAAATTCATCTCCATCAACAACAAGAATTTCCCTTGAACCATATTTTTTTACATCTATATCAAAATCAATAAATTTTATCGTATTATCCTCATAAATAGGCCTAGACGACAAATTAACATAGTTATAATTAGTCTTAGGTTTTAGCATAGATAGACAATTATACATGCTGTTTTTGGGCATGAATCATATAACAGGTTCATTAAAAATTCAGTCTCTTTTGTTCAATTCTGCAACTTGTGTTTTGTACATAAATAAAACGTAATGTTGTTTAGTGTTTCTTAAAACTTTAACACCGTTTCATTGCCTATAAAGTGTTCCATCAAATTTATATGCCTGGACATTAATTATGGACCCAACAAGAGGAAAAACTGAGTTTTTTGAATTCATCCTTACTCCTTAAAACTATTTTTTAGTTGAAGTGATACAAAATGCACCATAGAATTTATAATATAAATATTAGTTAAATACTTATTCAGTATTTTTATATTTTACTATTTTAAATAAACTTATATCAAAAAATATAAAACGGTTGATAAGTAGAACATCAAGACGCTTTTTGTTTCTTTAAAATAAAAATAAATATATTATTTTGCAAAACTCAACAATATGTATAATAAGAAATACAAACAATTAAATTAAAGGAGAAAAAATGTTTAAAGAAATTTCAAAAGATGAATACAATTCAAATATTAAAGATTCAAAAGATTTTTACGTTTTAGTTTTTCATGCCCTTTGATGTCCACCATGTAAAATGTTAAAAAATTCATTATTAGAATTAAGTGAAAAAGATGACATTACAGTTTATAGAGTAGATGTTGACAAATACACTGATCTTGCAAGAGAATTTGGAGTAACAAGTATGCCAACATGATTCATTTTTAAAGATGGAAAAATGATACACAAAGGTATGGGTTACCAACCTTACCCAATTTTTAGGGATACTGTTTTGAACTTTAAATAATTTTGCATTGCAAAATTTATGAAAATTAACTAACTATTTAAATATGGTTAGTTTTTTTTATACAATATATTACATGAAATTAATAAGTGATAACAAGCGCGGAATACATGGTTATAAAATAATTGATAAATATGAATGCGGCTTAGTCTTAAAGGGCTGAGAGGTAAAATCAGCTAGAGCTGGAACTGTTAATCTAACTAATTCATATTGTTTTTTCAATCGTAAAAATGAATTATTTTTATGCAATTCTACTTTTAAACAATTTATGCTTCTAAAAGTTAATGAAACTGGAGATAGAAAACTGCTAATGCACAAACGCGAACTTATAAGGCTTAAGAGCAAATTAGAAAGACTTGGATCTGCTACTATTAAACCGATAAAAATATACTTTAATGAACATTCAAAAATTAAAATTGAAATTGCTCTTGTTGTAGGCATGAATAAAAAAGACAAAAGAGAAGATTTAAAGAAAAAAGAATCTGAAAAATACATAAAAAAGGTACAAGATAAGTACCTTTAATTTTTTAATAGAAAATTCTTGGTTTATACAAAATTGCTTCTGGTTCTTTAATAATTTCTTCTCCACCATCTTTTTTAAGATTTTCATTCATTTCTTTATGTTGAAATGCTTTTTCAACCATTTCTTCGATTTTTAATCCTAATTCAACATAGTCGATAAATAATTTTGCTTTATACGTCTTGAATGAGTCATATACGTTAGCATACCCAATATCACATAGATTTATATCTTTTAAAGTTGCAGCTAAAATTTCATAAACACTATGCGTTGCACAAACTATACTATTAATTTTAGAAGTTTGTAGTTTAGTTTTCATTTCTTTTAAAGAATTAACGTTAGTTAATGAAAATGAATATCTTAAAGGTATTATCCCTTTTACTGAACATGAAGCTTTAAATCCATTTCATCTTGTTTTAACTTTATTTTCAGGGATACTGTCTTCATAAACGAATGCAACATTTTTATCATTCCCATGATTTACAAGATCTAAAAACACACTTGTTAATGAATAAAATGATTTTTGATAATCAACTCAAATTGAATCAATTCCCTTAATTTCCCTTCCATAAACAATTGAAATTGTTTCATTAGAAACTTCTGTTTTAATGTAATTAACAATCCCTTCATCTTTATCATTTGGCAAGAAAAAGATAATTGCACCAGGTTTTCATTTTTGAGCATATTTAATTGTGTTTATATATTCTTCAGGTGATGAAGGTGTATATAATACAAACGATCTTCTTCCTTTTTGATAAGCTCTTTTATAGATACCATTTACAACTTCAATATTAGTTTTCTTTTCCCACTCAGGAACAATTATAAATATTGAGTTAGGATCATGTATTTTGCTTTTTTCAATGTCCGAACTACGAAAACAACGATTATCGTTAATTATTTTTTCAATCTTAGTTTTTGTCTTTTCGCTAACATAACCACCATTATAATATCTACTTACAGTGCTTACACTAACTTTTGCTATTTCTGCTATATCTTTATAAGAAAAATTTTTCATAGAAGAATTATAAATTTAATTTTATATATTACAAAAATATTTTTTTGATCAATTAAAATAAATCAACCTAAAAATGGTTAATTTTATAAGAAAAATATTTGATATAATAGATAAGTCAATAGAACAATAACCTTGTAACTTGGTCAGGGCAGAGATGCAGCAGCCATATCGAGAAGTGTTGTGTCTGTTGACTTTTTATTTTCTTTATTATTAGATTTTATTAATATTATGTATAAAACATATAATATAATAATGACTATGAAATATGAAATAAATTTACCCAAATTACCAAATCAAGTTTTAAGAGAAAAATCTAAAAATGTACCAATACCTTTAACAGAAGAGGATATTCAATTAGCTGAAAAAATGATATGACACATATCAGAAAGTCAAAAGCCAAATTCAAAATTTCAACCAGGTGTTGGTGTTGCTGCTGTTCAATATGGAATTTTAAAAAATGTTTTTCACATCAATATCGATGGTTTTAGATTTAACAACGAAACATATTTTTTAAATGATGTTTTCTTTAATCCTAAAATCATTGCAAAAGGAAATTATGACGCAGCGCTTTCTAGTGGCGAAGGGTGTTTAAGTGTTGGACCAAATACAAAAGGACAAGAAGGATACGTTATTAGAAAAAATAGAATTGTTTTTGAAGCTTATTCATATAGAGAAAAAAAAGTAAAGAGATTTGATTTATCAGGGTATCCAGCAATTGTTGCACAGCATGAATTAGATCATCTTGAAGGGAAGTTATTTATTGATAGAATCAATAAAACAAATCCAACATTAAAACCAGCTAATATTGAAATAATAAGTCCAGAATGAGACTAATAGGGAATAAGAATGTTAGAAAAATATATAAATTTTACAGAACAGGCATGAACTGCAATAATTCCAATTATTGTTGTTGCCTCAATCGTCTTAATATCTATTATTATTGGCATAAAAAATGGAGTTTATGCAGCTTTATATAAACTTGTTTTAAATATTGTTTTATTTGCACTATCAATCTTTATTGCCTTAAAAGTTTACTCAGGTTATAACTTAGAAGAGCGTCTAAAATTTAGTTTACAAAATAATCATGTTGTAGATTTTAAAAGTGCAGGGCCTGGAATTATTGGAATAATAGCCTTAATTGTACTAATACTTTTATATATTGCTTTTGGAATTGTTAACATATTCATAAATTCAATTCTAAAAAAAGTTATCAAGAGAAGAGTTAATAGTGGTAAGAGTGTAATTATCCACCGCTCTTTAGGTGGGGTCACAGCTGCATTCTCATCAATACCGCTTGTAGTATTAGGAACAAATATATCCGCTCTTACAACTCAAAACAACGTTATCATAAGAGCCAATGACGCGGTTTTAAATAGCATTACTGATAGTAGAATAAAAGGTCTTGGAAGATATATGCCTGCTATAGTTGGAACAAGTTTAATAGCTGACGAATTTAAAAAACAAGACAATAATGAAATACTTCTTGCAAGTGATGCTTACAAAACAATTGTTGATGATTCTAGTTTCAAGATGGATCTTACTATTGCAGATACATGAATCACACCAGAAGAATACAAAGATGAAAAAAATTGAAAAAAAATTAAGTTAATTTTTAATCCAAATATTAAAGATCCAAAAATTACAAAATCATTAAAAAAATTAAATGAAATAACTTTAAAATTTGCAGAAACTGATGAATCATTTGATTTATACAAAGAGTTCTTTAAAGTATTTATTTCCGATGTTAAAAAAGTAGAAATTCAAGAAAAAGTTGCATCTTTAATTAAAGAAATTGAAGATAAAAAGAAAGATAAGTCATGACCAAGTGATGTTATTGAAAATCTAACTCTAGAAAAAATTACAATTGATTTAAGCGAAATTACAAACTTAACTTTTAAAAAGAATACATTTTCTAAAGAACAAACAGGCGAAATTAAAGATATTATTTTAAAATCAGTAATCGGTAAAAATCAAAAAGAAATAAATAATGAATTACAAATAGAAACTCTTCATGAACTTATGAAATCAGACAGTGAAAAAGGAATTGAAGCTAAAACTGATTACATTCTAAACAAAATAATTAATGGTTTATTTTTATAACCAAAAATATTAGGGCACTATGTTAATCTATCTCTTAGTGCTTTTTATTTTTTTATTGTTCATCAAAAAAATTTTAATAGTATTATAAATATATGATTAATAATAATGTATATGATGCAAATAGTATTCAACAGTTAAAAGGTCTTGAAGCTGTAAGAAAACGTCCTGGTATGTACATAGGAAGTACAGATACTAATGGTCTACATCACCTAATTTGAGAAATTGTTGATAATTCAATTGATGAAGCATTAGCTGGTTATGCTAGTGAAATTAAAGTTATTTTAAAAAAAGATGGAAGTGTTATTGTTTCAGATAATGGTCGTGGAATTCCTGTTGGAATGACTAAATCCGGAAAAAGTGCGGTTGAATTAGTTTTTACTGAATTACACGCTGGTGGTAAGTTTAATGAAGGAGCATATAAAACATCTGGTGGACTTCATGGTGTAGGTTCATCTGTTGTTAACGCATTAAGCACCAAACTAATTGCAACAGTTTATAGAGATAAAAAAATATATGAAACTATTTTTGAAAATGGAGACAATATTGTTCAAAAAACAAAAGTAATTGGTGAAACAACGAAAAAAGGCACTGTTGTACAATTTTGACCAAACTATGATACTTTTAAAAAAGCTAGATTCAATTTTGAAACAATTTCAGAAAGATTAAGAGAAAGTTGCTTTTTAATTGGCGGTCTAAAAATTTATTTCAAGGATGAAATCTCAGATAAAGAAATTGCTTATCAATATGAAGATGGTATTGAAGCTTTCATAGACTTTATTAACGATTCTAAAAACACATTAGGTGATATCAAAACTTTTAAAGAAACTAAAAACGAAATAGAAGTTGAGTGTGGTTTTCAATTTTCTGATAGCTATAATGAAACTATTTTGTCATTTGTTAATAATGTTAAAACAAAAGATGGTGGTACTCATGAAATTGGTCTAAAAACAGCATTAACTAAAACATTCAATGAGTTTGCGGCAGAAGAAAAAATATTAAAAGGTAAAAAAACATTCGATGCAGAAGATATCCGTGAAGGAATAACTGTAGTTTTAAGTGTTAAAATACCTGAAAAATATTTAGAATTTGTCAGCCAAACCAAAGATAAACTTGGAACACCAGAAGCGAAAAAAGCAGTTGAAGAAGTTGTAACAAAACACATTAAAATATGAATAAATGAAAATAAACAATTGGCTAAAAAAATACTAGACAAGATAAGAAAAGCTGCTGAATCTAGAGACGCTGCACGTAAAGCAAGAGCAGAAGCTAGAAGCACTAAAAAAGCACTAAAAGAAAAACAAATTCTTAGCGGAAAATTAACTCCTGCTCAATCAAAAATTCCTTCAGAAAAAGAATTATTCTTGGTTGAGGGAGACTCAGCTGGAGGATCTGCTAAATCAGGTAGAGATCGTAAATATCAAGCTATATTACCATTAAGAGGTAAAGTTATAAATACAGAAAGAGCTAGATTATTTGAGATTCTTAAAAATGAAGAAATTGCAACAATAATAAACACAATAGGCGCTGGAGTTGGTGATGATTTTGATATAGCGAAATCACAATATGGCAAGATTGTAATCATGACAGATGCCGATACCGATGGTGCACATATACAAATATTATTACTAACATTCTTTTTTAGACACATGAGACAACTTATTGAAAATGGTCATGTCTATATTGCTTTACCACCTTTGTTTAAAATCTCACCTCAAGGAACCAAAAAAGATGTTATCTATGCATGAGATGAAGATGAATTAAAAGAAATTTTAGCGCAACCATCTTATAAACGTTCAGAGATACAACGTTATAAAGGTTTAGGTGAAATGAATGCTGAGCAACTTTGAGAAACCACTATGGATCCTAAAACAAGAACATTAATTAAAGTCAAAATTGAAGATGCGGCTCTAGCTGAACGCAGAGTTTCAACATTAATGGGAGATAAAGTTGAACTTAGAAAAGAGTGAATCAATGCTAATGTTGAGTTCACAATGGAAGATAACTTTGAAATATAGTAAGAGGACTAATGGATAAAAAGAAACAACAAAAATTAGATGATTTTATTACAAAAATTGTTAATGAAAATCTTGACTCAATTATGGCTGATCGATTTAGTCGTTATTCAAAATATATAATTCAACAGCGTGCTCTTCCTGACGCTAGAGATGGTCTAAAACCTGTTCAAAGAAGAATACTTTATTCAATGAGTGAATTAGGTTTGCAACATAATAAACCTTTTAAAAAATCTGCTCGTGTTGTTGGAGATGTTATTGGTAAATATCACCCACATGGAGATAGTTCTATTTATGAAGCTATGGTTCGTATGGCTCAGGATTGAAAAATGGGTTATACTCTTTTAGAAATGCATGGTAACGTTGGTTCAATAGATGATGACCCAGCAGCCGCTATGCGTTATACAGAGGTTAGACTTGCAGAAATATCTGAAGTTCTTCTTAATGATTTGAAGAAAAACACAGTATCTTTCGCGCCTAATTTCGATGACAGTGAAAAAGAACCCACGGTTCTTCCTTCTCTAATTCCTAATCTACTTTTAAATGGTGCAAAAGGTATTGCTAGTGGTTTTGCAACAGAAATGCCTCCTCATAATTTAAATGAAATTTTAGATGCTGCAATTGCAAAAATCAAAAATCCTGACATTGAATTTAAAAAATTAATGAATTATGTAAAAGGTCCGGACTTTCCTACTGGAGGGGTAATTTATGGACAAAAAGGCATTTATGAGGCTTTTGAAAGAGGAAGAGGCCGTGTCACATTAGTTTCAAAATATAAAGTATTTGAAGATAAAAATAATAAATTCATAGAAATAACCGAAATCCCTTATGGTGTAGTTAAAAGTAAGTTAATCCACTCAATAGATTTATTAATTGTAAATAATTCAATTAGTGGGTTAAATGAAATTAAAGATCAATCTGACCGTAATGGAATTAGTATATTAATAACTCTAGATAAAAATGCTAGTGAAGAACACATTATTAATTATCTATTGCAAAAAACTGAAATGCAAGTTTATTACTCATACAATAATGTTGCCATAGTTAATTCAAGCCCTAAATTAATGAATCTAAATCAACTATTGGGAACATACATAACTCACGCTAAAGAAGTTAAAACAAAAACCTTGCAATTTGATTTAGCTAAATATAAGGCTCGTTTAGAAATTGTTTTAGGATTTTTAAAAGTTGCCGAGATTACTGATGAAGTTATTAGTGTTATTAGAAAAAGTGAAAATTCTAAGGCTGGAGTTATTGAAAACCTTATTAAAGAATTTGATTTTACTCAAAACCAAGCAACAGCTATTGCTGAACTTAGATTATATAAGCTATCCAAAACTGATAAAGAAGCTTTTTTAAAAGAAAAATCCGAATTAGAAGAAAACATAAAATTGTGCGAATTATTATTGAATGATTCAAGCGAATTTGATAAGTATTTGATCAATATTTTAAAAGACATTAAAAAACAATTCGGTAGACCAAGAAGAACCGAAATTATTGAAGAAGATATTAAAATATCTTATTCAGAAGCTGAATTGGTCAAAGACGAAGAGGTTTATTTAGGAGTAACTAAACATGGATATATTAAAATGTTTTCTCCTAAAGTATTCGACTCAAACAATATTAGCTCATATGGAATAAAAGAAGAAGATAAATTAATTTCAATAACTAGGGCTAACACTACAAATAATGTCTTAATTTTCACTAATTTAGGAAACTATGCAATGATTCCGCTTTATAAAATTGATGAATCAAAATGAAAAGATTTTGGCCTCCACTTAAGTGATTTTGTTCAATTAGAAGCAGGTGAAGAGGTTGTTTCTTCACTAATTGTTAGTGACTTTAATGAATTAAAATACATTTGTACATTCACAAAAATGGGTCAAGGTAAGAGAACAATCCTCAAAGATTTTGAGGTAGCTAGACCAAATAAAACATTCACTGCAATGAAATTAAAAACCGGAGATAAACTGCTTGGAGCAAAATACTCTAATGGAATGAAAGATGTATTACTAGTTACTGCTAAAGGGTTGGCTAGTCTATATTCTGAAAATGATGTTCAAATCTATAGTACAAAATCATCCGGAACTAAATCATGTAATTTGTTATCAGATGATGAAATAGTTGCATTTGCACTAACTGAATATGGAGACACAATAACAATGCTAGCCAATGACAAATACATAAAAAGAATTAATGTTTCAAACATTAAAAAGGTTAGCAGAAAAAATTTAGGGAAACAATTATTTAATCAAATGAAGATTAAACCTTACATTGTTACAGATATTGAACCAACAAATACTGAAGATTTTATTTATGTACATAATGAAGAAAATGAACTATTGATGGAAAGAATAGTCAATTATGATATAACAACCCCAATGGAAGGTTTCTCAAAAATAAAGATTCAAAATATTGTAAATACAACAATCAAAACTAATATAAATGTTGAAAGCGGAAATGATCCTGAAGTTAATGAAGAAAAAAACTTTGAAGATAAATTCACAAGTAAACTAGAAAAAGAAGAAGAAATATTTGAGAGAGCTGAAAAAGAAGTTGACAGTGTTTTAGATTTAGATGTTGATGATCTTCTAAAAAAGCTTAATCTTTCATAAAACTTAAGTTGGAAATCCAACTTTTTTTATTCTTATAAAAACTCAGTTTTTTTACTATTTAATAAATTTGATATTATTTAATAACTAAAATTCATGAAAGGATATTAATGGAAAAAGAAAAATTTTTATTTGCCGTAGACCTTGATGGTACACTTTTAGCAAATAGCGTTACCGGAGAAATACATGAAAAAACTTTTAATGCTATCCAAAGATTAAAAAAGGAAGGACACATTATTTGCTTATTCACAGGCCGTCCTTGAAGAAGTACTAAACCAATTTATGATAAATTAGGGTTGGACACAGTTGTATGTAATTATAATGGAGCCCAAATTCATAATCCATCTGATGAAAACTTTATACCTTATATCAAATATTTAAACTTAAATGAAATGCTATACATTTTAGGTGATAAAAAAGTAAAAGATGAAATAACTAACATTGTTATTGAAGGACCTGGTTGAGTTATGCTTGATAAAAGAAATGAAGCTCTTGAACAAGTTTTTGGATTGAATTCATCTAAAAAATTTGTAATAGGTATCAATTACAATAAAATACCGCTAAAACCAACAGGAATAATTTTTGACGTTAAGAAAACAACGGATGTTGAAGCACTAAGAACATATTTAAAATCTAAATATGGTGACTTGGGAGAATTTTCATATTGGTCAAAAGGAAAAAATGAAACACCTGTTTTTGACATAACTAACGTTAGCGTAAATAAAGGTAGAGCTTTAAGTTTACTTTCTAGATATTATGATATAGATTTAGAAAATACAATTGCTATAGGCGATGGTTTTAATGATGTTCCTATGTTTAAAGTTGCAAAAATATCTGCAGCAGTTGGAAATGCTTCTGATGCTGTTAAGAAATATGTAACTAACAAGATAAAATTAGCTAATGATGAAGGCGGTGTGGGAGAATTTATTAATAAATTTTTAGATAACCCAACTAAAGAAAAAGCTAAAAGTAAAAATGCTCTTGAAAAAATAATGAAGAAAAAGTTTGTCGCTATTTCAGATGATGGAGAATAAAAATGAAATTCTATGAATATAATCATGAATTTGATTTAGAAGGAAAATTAATTATTGGTGTTGATGAAGTTGGAGTTGGTGACTACTTTGGGCCACTATGCTCCGCAGCTGCATACATACCGAAAGAAAATTTGCAAGATGTTATAAATTTAGGCGTTAAAGATAGCAAAAAACTATCTGATTTAAAAATTAAATTTTTAGCAAGTAAATTAAAAAAACTTGTTAAGTACTCTGTTCATCAACTATCACCAAAAGGATATAATACATTAAACGCTAACTATAATGCCAATGAATTAAAAATGTTTACTCATCTAAACGTAATTACTAAATTAGAACAATTTGTTAATGATCACGAACTTGTTTTTATTGATCAGTATTCAACTATGAACACTATACAAAAATATTATTCCAAAATTGTTCACGAAAATAATTGAGCGAAAATTCCAGAAATTAAAAAAGATGTTTATCTAGCCAATAAAGCTGAACAAATTTGTTTAGAGGTTGCTGTTGCTTCAATTTTAGCTAGAGACTTTTTTCTCTATAAAATAGATGAATTGGAAAAAAAATATGGAATTAAAATTCCTCTTGGATCAAGTAATAAGGTTAAAGAATTTGCTAAACAATTAAAGGATAATAGACCGGAAATTAATATGAAAGATATTTGCAAAATGTCTTTCAAAATGGAAATTTAAAATAAAAAAATGGCCGGTGGTGAGGGATTTGAACCCTCGAATGATTTGCACCATTACTGGTTTTCGAGACCAGCCTTTTCAGCCACTCAAGCAACCACCGAACATTTTATTATTATATTAATAAATTTTAATATGTTAAAAAACTAATTTGCCTTGAATTCTACCTCTATCAATATCTAATCCAATAATTTGGATTTTAATTTTATCACCAGTTTTTAATATATCGGTTGGGTGAGAGATAATTTCATCCTTATTTTTTTTCATATTAGAAATATGGATTAACGCTGCCTGTTTTAGACCTATATAAACAAAGGCACCGAAATCTGTTATATTTTGCACAGATCCATCAAGGATCATTCCTATTTTTAAATCATCTAATTTCAAAATATCACTCTTTAAAATATAGCCATCTTTAGAATCTCTAATATCTTTTGTTGGATTGATTAAGGAATCAATAATTAACTTAACATCGAATTCATTAGAATCTAATTCTTTAACTAATGACTTTATATCTGCTTTTTTAAGTGTCTCAATATCGATATCATTTAAATCAATATTTAATTTCTCAACAATTTTATCTGCTAATTTATAACTTTCGGGGTGAATACTTGTTCTATCATAGAATTTTTTAGAATCGTGGATTCTTAGAAATCCTATTGATTGTTCAAAAGCTTTTGGGCCTAAACCTTTAACTTTTTTAAGTTGATTTCTATCGGTAAATTTCTTTAATTTAGAACGCTCTTCAATAATATTACTTGCAATATTTTTATTTAAACCAGAAATATAACTTAATATAGTAGATGTTGCTGTATTAATGTCAACACCAACTAAGTTAACCACTTTATCAATTTTAAAGTCTAATGCATTAGACAAATCTTTTTGATTAACATCATGTTGATATTGGCCAACTCCTATTGATTTAGGATCAATTTTAATTAATTCATTTAACGGGTCTTGAAAACGGCGACCAATATTTATTGCAGATCTTTCTTGAACATCTAAGTCTGGAAACTCTTCTTGCGCTAATTTTGAAGCAGAATAAACACTAGCACCAACTTCACTAACTACAGCATATACTAATTGATCACTAGCATTTTTTTGTTTTCTCTCTTTAACAACCATTGAAACAAGTTCCTCACTTTCACGAGAAGCAGTTCCATTGCCAATTACAATAATATCTACATTATATTTATCAATTAAATCATTGAGGATTTTTTTAGCAATATCATTTTGATCTGCAAGCAATCTATAATCCTTAGTTTTTAAATAAATTTTAGAGTTAACTAATAATTCGCCCTGTTTTCCTAAAACAGCTATTTTGCAGCCATTTATATAACCTGGATCAATTGCAAGTACTACTTTATTTTTTATCGCAGGATATAAAAGCATTGTTTCAACATTATTAGCAAAAAGTACAATAGCTTCTTTTTCAGCTTTTTCAAAAAGATCCTTTTTAATTTCACGAATGATTGAAGGATATATTAATCTTTCTAAAGAATCCACTAATGAATCGTAAATAATCTTTCCGGTTCTCTTTATTTTAAAAAATTTATTATTTAAGTCATACATTATCTTTGATTTGTTAAAAGTAAAATCATATGAAATAATTTTTAATTTTTCACCTCTAGAAATTGCGAGTACTCTGTGATTAGGAATTCTTTTAACTTGTTCATGAAAATCATAATATTGTCTAAAAATTTCATTGTTATCTTCTGCCTTTGGTTTTATTTTTGTGACAACTTGACCAAAATTAAATATTTGATTTTTGACATAATCACGAACCTCTACATCTTGAGAAATTATTTGGCTAATAATAAATTGTGACTGTTCAATAGCAAATTCCACAGTTTCTACCTTATCATTTAAATATTTTTTTGCTTCGTTAAATGGACTAAAGTTTTCATCTGTTGCATTGAATATATCTAGAGCTAATTGTTCCAATCCTAATTCAATTGCGTCAGTAGCTTTTGTTTTTTTACCTACCTTGAATGGTTCATATATATTTTCAACCTCTGCTTTTGTTTCAGCATTATTTAATTTTTTTTCAGTCTCGGGTGTCAATAATTTTCTTTCCTTTAAAATTTCAATAATTGCTTCTTTTCTCTTATTCAATTCAACATTATATGTGTACATTTCATTAATCTTTTGTATTTGGTCCTCATCCAATCCATCAGTTTGATTTTTACGGTAACGAGCAATAAAAGGAACTGTAGCTCCTTCTGACAATAATTCTAAAACTGTGTCGACTTGTGTTTCCTTAAGTTGTAGCTTTTCACTAACAAATTTTTTTGATATATCCATAATTTCTCCTTATACTATTTTAAAAATATAGTAAATCAATTATATATGTATATTAAAAACAAATTTAATTTATAATCCTATGTATGAAAACAGCAAATAACCTACCTAAAATACTATTTTTAGATTTAGATGGAACAACTTTAGATGTTGTTACATATCAAAAAAAGAAAATTAAGAGCATTAGTCAAGAGAACCTTGAGGCAATCAAAAAAGTTCAAAATATGGGAATTAAAGTTTTTCCGTCGACTGGTCGTGGAGGAGCAAAGTCATTAGGTCATTATCTAGAAGTGCTTAATTCAACCGAAAATTATATTGGATGAAATGGCGCAATAGTCAAGGCCGAAAACAAAATAATTTTTCAAAAAGGCATTGAACCTCAAATAGTTAAAAATATTTTTGATGATATAACAAAACAAAAACATTCAGTGATCTTAAATTCTGATTTTGAACATCATTGTTATACAGACTCTCTTCTTCTAAAACTTGCAGTTCGTTACAAGGGCGGAAAAAGCAAAAGAGCAAAAAACTTTAAGAATGATTTTGTTGTAAGCAAAATGATAATTTGAAATTTCAATAGCAAAAAAGTTTTAAAGTTCATGGATTTTTTAAAAGAAAAATATGGAGACTCTATTTCACTTGTTTTTTCAGGTGATAGTAACAGATATATTGAAATAACTGCTAAAGGTTGCTCAAAGGGTGAAGCAGCAAAAAAAATGTGTGAATACTACAAAATAAACCCAAAAGATACCTGACATATTGGTGATAGTATGAATGATAGCACGACAGTAGGAATTTGCGGAAGAGTACTTGCAGTAAATAATGCTTCAGATAAATTGATATCAGCTGGTGCAGAATTAACTAAGTACCCAACAAAACCTTATGGGGTTGCTAAAATTTTGGAAGACTATATTATTAGACCTAAATAATATAAAAATCTAATTTATAAAACACTTTAAAATCAAGTATTCCAAGCTTGGTTTTTATTTAATATTATTGTTTAAATCCAAAGTTTATTAATTATAAAAATAAATAAATTAATGAATTTATTCATTTAATACAATTCAAATAGTAATTCTTCAAAGTTAACTTGGTATAATTTAAGTATATAAAAAAAACTACTTATGGAGGGATTTATGTATAAATATAAAGCTAGATTAGTAACTACTAGAGAAACTATTGCTGAAGCAAATACAATCGAAGAAATAGAAGGACTAGTACTCGGTTTCAGAAGAAAACAAAAATACGGACAACATACAAGTGGTAATGTAAACGTTGAAATAATTCATACCGAAAGAGATAACTTGAAAGGAAAACATAAATCAAAAGAGGAAGTAGTAAAAATAATTTAAAAAATAAGGTCCGCGCTTAATATAGCTGACCTTATTTTTTTTGCTCCATATAAATTGTTTTTCTAATTTTGTTACATAAGAAAATATTTTTTAATGATATAGATTTATTAAATTCTAAATCTTCTAATATATTTCTAATAGATTGATTATCTTGATCTAATTGAAGAAAATCATTTAAATTATTAAATAATAAGTTCTTATATTTTTGTGTCAATGTGCCCAATATTATATATATAAACAATACCATTGCACCACCGCACAATAATATTGTTCTATAATTTGGCATTAAAATATTTTTTCAATAAAACACCATAACAAGAGATATCATTCCTATTAGTAACAGTAATGAGAATGAAAAAAATATAATTAAAAAGAGTTGATAAACTTTAGAATTTTTTAAGGCATTTTTAAGATTGTTATCTTGCTCTCTTTTAACTTTTTCTAAATCAATAATTTCTTTATTATTATCATCAACAATGTTTTTGTTGTTATTTTTGTTATTTATTTCCATATTAAAATATTATAAATCATTATAATAAATATTATGCTTGAACTAGAAGTTAAATATAAAGAACGAATTGACAAATATATTAGTGATAATAGTGAAATTAGTCGAAACGATATTAAAGAATTAATTAAAGAGGGGGCAGTTTATATTGCAAATAATGTCCCTGTTTTGAAGCCAAACTACATTGTTAGAGAAGGTACAAAAATCAAAGTAGTTCGTCTAATAGATAAAGAAATTAAAATGGAACCAATTAAAATGGAGATTAATAAAGTTTATGAAGATGATGATTTAGTTATTATTGATAAACCGAGTGGTCTAGTAGTACATCCAGCACCAGGACATCATAGCGATACATTAGCAAACGGACTTTTATATCATTATAAAAAACTAAGCAATGAAAATGGTTTATTGAGACCAGGAATTGTACATAGAATAGATAAGGATACCAGTGGATTGTTGATTATTGCAAAAAATGATAATACACATCGTAAACTTGTTGAAATGCTAAAAAAACATGATATAAAACGGTCATATATTGCTATCTGTGACGGTGTTTTAGAAAATAATTTCACCAAAATTAATTTACCAATTAACAGAAATAAAACAAATAGAAAAACTATGGCTGTAGATAAAGACGGAAAAGAAGCTATTACAAATGTGACTTTACTTAAAACTTTTTATCTAGATAAATCACCAATGTCTTTAATTAAATGTGACTTAGAAACAGGAAGAACTCACCAAATAAGAGTTCACATGTCATATATAAAACATCCTATTTATGGAGATAGTGTTTATTCGAAGTATGTTGATGAATTTAATCAAAGATTGCATGCTTTTAAAATAGAATTTACTCATCCTATTTCAAATAAAAACATAATAGCTTATAGCAAAATTCCTGAACAATTCAACATAGTTGATTATGATTGAGATCAATTAAAAAAATAAATATATGCAATATTAGTATAATTTACATTATTATATATATTAAAGAAAGGCAATATGAATAATTACAATAAAGATTTTTTAAAGTCAGAAAATACACAAGAACTATGAGATAAAAATAAAAAGCAATTTAGTTTCTTTATATGAGGAACTATTGCTACATTTATTTTCTTAATTGTGTTCGCATTAGTAAATGTTGGTTTACTCTTATTTTTTAGAGATACTATAGTTACAAAACAAAATAGCTTAGGAGACAAAGCGGGAGTACAAGATACATTCCAATGGCCATTTGGTTTTTGATTAGTGGTTTCTGTGCTTTCAATTATTTCACTAGTTAGTTTTTTGATAAGTTTCATTAAATCAAAACAACAAAAAAACTATTCAACATTAAATACTCTTGCAACCTATTTCATCTCACTAACAACATTTGCACTATTTGTTTTCTCATTTAATTTCCTATTTAGGATAAATGAAAATTTTGTTTTTCATGAAAAACTACTTTATGGAATTAAAATTTCGGGTGCTGTTATTCTAATAATTTTATGGTTTGCTTTTGTACGCTTTATAAAATTGATTAAAGCGGCATTTATAAGAGCAGCCCAAATTGAACAATTTAAGAAGATGGCAAGTGATCCTAATTCATTTTTAAAAGAAATATTCGGAAATACAGGTTTATTTAACAATATAAATTCTGAAACGGAAAATAGTAACAATGATTCATCAGAAGATAATTCAAAACAAAAAGATGATAAATCATCAAAAGAAAATGATTCAAGTGAAAGAAAAGAAAAATTTGATAAATTAGTTAATCTTCCTAATGAAAAATTATTTAGAGCAGCTAAACAATTATATATTTCTGGCTATGAAAGCATGACTAAGGAAGAATTAGCTAATAAAATTCTAGATACTATTGAACAAGAGAAAAAGAGAAAAGAATTTAAGGAACAACAAAAAGAACAAGAAGACTCTAATGTTACTGATGCTAATTCAAAAGAAGATTCTACTAAAGTATCTAAAAATCCTTTAAATGATGATAATAAAAAGCAAAACAAAGATAAAAAAGAAGATGATAAAAAATAATTTAAATTAATAGGTTAAGCCTATTAATTTTTATTTTGTAAAATAATAATATGTTAAATTACGAAAAAGAACTTTATAGTAAACATAAACTAATCGCTGGATTAGATGAAGCTGGAAGAGGATGTTGCGCAGGTCCACTTGTTGTTGCTTGCGCAATAATGCCTAAAGACTATACTAATAATACAATTAACGATTCTAAACAAATGTCTCCTAAACAAAGAAATACTGCCTTCGATGATATTATTAAAAATGCTACAGAGTATTCAATAGAAATAATCTCTAATAAAGAGGTAGATAATTTAAATCCAAAACAAGCTTCAAGAATAGGAATGGTTAAATGCTTAAATAAACTACATAATAAACCTGATTTAATAATTACTGATTTTGAAAAAATAGAGTTCAATAACATAAAAGTTATAGACCTTATTAAAGGTGACTCTCTTAGTTTTAATGTTGCTTGTGCTTCTATCTTAGCTAAGGTAACAAGAGATAATATTATGAAGCAATATGCCCTTGAATACCCTGGCTATGGCTTTGATAAACATAAAGGTTACTGTACAAAAGCCCATAACCTAGCAATGGAAAAATTCGGAATTACAAAAATACACAGACTTACATATAGAAATGTAGAAGAAATAATTAATAAAAATAAGAAATAGAATTGTGACACCCGCAGTATAAACTTAACTTATATCTTATTTATTTAGATTGCTCAAATTTTAGTACTACCTCATACTTAAAGAGTTCATCAATTTGACTTGTGTCATATTTAGTAGTAAATATAGATACAATATCTCTGAGCTTTTCAAAATATAATTCAAAATCTTTAGTGTTTAAATCATTTTTTAGTGACAACTTAAACAAAACGCCCTTATAATATTTGTATTTTCCATTAACAAAATTACTAATATATTTAGCTATATTTACACAAGGATAATTATCGACAAGTTCATCCGGTAAATTTAATTTGTAAATAATATTTTTAGTTCATTCAATACCTTTTTTAAAAATATGAAAAACAAGCGGATAAATAGCTAATACTCCAGATACATATTTAGAAATTTGCTCTCCTGACAATAATAATTTTCAAATCATTGCCGGTATTATAAGTAATAAAGAATATGAAATTATACTTATAAATACTAAAAAAATATTAACGCTTTTAACCGTACGCGAATGTTCAATTTTATGTTTACTATTTATTATTTTTTTATAAATATTAAGATTTAACACCATTATAAATTCATCGAAAGAATGAATTTTTTTATCAATGCTTATATTTAATGTTTTTAATTGTTTCTCAATTTGTTTTTTAGATCTTTTGATCATAAAATCTCCTTTTGAATATTTTTATTTTTAAAATTAATTTATGCCCACTTATTAATTTTGACTTATTTGTGATTTAAAATAAATTAAAAATGACACTTTTGAAAAATGCCATTTTTAATTTAATACAATTAATAAATATTTTTTAAAACTTATTAGCTATTTTTTTAATTGCGGGTTCATTTTCTTTAAGTATTTCATCATGTGTCATTTTATTATATGGTTCAACTTTTGTTCCATTTATAGAAATAGTTTCAACTTTTTTAGCTCCTAAAAATTTAAATGTTCCTTCAAGCATTTTTACATGATTACCAAATTCATATCACCCTGTTGGCGCACCTTGCGTCCCAACAATAATTACATTCAAGTTATCTAGTAGACCTATAGCGCCACCTTTTTTAGAATATTTATAACTAAATGTTTTATCAGCCACACAAATCGCATCAATAAAATTCTTAACTAGAGATGAATAATTAAAATTGATCATAGGTGTATTAATTATTAATACATCAGTGTTTTTTAACATATTGATTCATTCATCAGAATTTTTTTGAAAAAAATCAGTTTTAAAATTATTAGAATTTAATGAGTTTGTTGATGCTGAAGTATCATTTAAATCTAAAACACTAATATATGATTTTGGATGAGAATCGATTAATTCTTGTACTATAGCTGAATTTACTTTTCATGATAATGATTCTAATCCATTAACACTACCGTTAACTGTTAATATTTTTATTGGTTTCTTTTCTGCCATATTTATTCTCCTATCAATAATTTTTTATTAATTAATTATATATACTCAATCACATAATTTTAAAAGTATTTGATTTTTTTTAATTTATATTTTGATCATAATAAAAACTACATTTTAGTTTAGTAGTTTTTATTGTTGTTTATTTTTTAATTATTTGTAGGTAAATAATTCTAATCCTTTTGCTGAAAGCCATTTATTCATTGTTGAACCATGTGTCTTAGTAGCAACTAATTTTAGATATTTAATTTTATTTGTGTAATTAGTTTTAATTCTAGATTTTGAAGAATTTCTATCGAGTGTAAAACTAGATATCTTATGTCAATTAATCTTATCGTCACTATAATATAAGTCACCTTCTAATAAGGTTCCGTTGCCGCCCGAAGATTCGTATTCAATTTCAGCAATTTTAGTTCTCTCATTTAAAGTTCAAATAATGTGCTTTTTGTCATCTCCACCTCAATGAGTGTGGAAGAATGTTCTAGGATCAGAATCAAATGCATATTTGCCATATTGGTTTCTTCCTCATCTTGTTTCTTCAGAACTAGTTTCACCCGAATATTTGTCATTTGGTATATAAACTAAGTTGTCTCCAGGATTTGCTTTTGTAAGTTGTTTTTCAATTATTTCTGAAGATAAATAATGTGCTGAGGCTTTTTTTCTTAAAAACACTGTTTTAGTTTCGCCAACACTTAAATTAAATTTATAGTTTGCTAAATCTTGTCATGTTTGTTTGTCAAAAGATCATTCATATTTATCTATGTTTTTTCCAACAAAAGAACCATCATATTCATTAACAATTAATTCATTTTCAACATTTTCATATTTCTTAATGTCGATTGTAAATGTTTCGTTTGTACCATTGATACCTAAAATAATATTATTGGTTTCATTAATTTTTTCTAAATCTTTACTTGTTAAAGTATAGATTCTATCACTAGTAATTTTGAATTCAGCTCCGCCATCAAAACTAATTCTAAATTGATTAGATCCAGTAAATTTTTCGTTGAATATAATTTTATTAGCATTAGGTCCATCAAATGAAAATTTTCCAAGTGTGTCATCGACTTCGCCAGAGAAAAATGAATTGGCTTGATGTTTTATTATGTAATCATTTTTGGTACCTTCGATATTAGCGTCTTCTTTTAATTGTTTATTTAATAGATTAGTTAGCTCGAATTGTAAGGTTTTATCTCCAATTATTGAAATAATATATTTAACCATATATGCATATGGGAAAGGATATGTCTTTAAATTAGATAATACTTTTTTTCCAAATTCGACTTTTTCATAGTCGTTTTTGTCTTTGTAAACCATTAGCATATCATACAATGTTTTATAATTAGCCTTATATTTTTTAAGGGAATTATTTAATATTGATAAATATTTTAACTCGTCATTTTTAAAGTATGTGTTAGCTAAATATCTTAAATTTTCCGACTCATAATAATCATCATAATTTATTAAGGCATCCTCTGCTAATAAAATAAAATTAACATTCCCGTGTTTTTTTGGTACTGTTATATCCCATCTAGAACTTGTTAGATTTAACGGCATTCTTTCGCCCTTATTTGCTGTAGATCACCCTCCAACATTGTTATCTAATGATCATATACCATTTCCTCTATAGTTTAGATAAGCGGCATGACCTGGCTGACCAACAACAGTTGATGGTAATCCAAGCGCTGAAGTCATTGCTGACCCTAATTTAGATATTCCACCACACACTTGTCCAACTTCAATTCCTACTCAAGCTTTATATAAGCCATTATTTTTTATTCCAAATTTAGTTAAATTTCATTTTTTATCCATTCTAGCAAATTCTTCTTTTGCTTTTTCTGAATCTGGATTATTTAATTCAAATTTTTTAAAATAATCATGGTGAGCAGCAGGAGTTGTATATGGCATATAGTCATATCCGCCAATTGATAATTTACCATTGAAACCATGTAGGCGACGTCCATAATAATTTAATCAATTTATTTCTTCATCATTCATTCAAGTATTAAAAATTCATCTCATGTGCTCAATTGTTAAATTATCAAATACCTTAACATTTAATTTTCTATGAAAAATATTTTTTGATAATTGATCTTCAATTACTTTAATTCTATTATTAATATCTTCTGATTGTCTTTTGCTTAATTTAGATAAATCATTGTTTTTTAATTCAGATAAATATTCAATTTGATCTTGCTTATCATTTTCATTATGCAACTTTTTAAATAGTGAATATCTAACAATTGGATCAGATATTGTTTGAGGTTGTCTTCATCAATCCATAACATCATTTACGTAAACTAAAGAAATAGAAATAGCCATTTTTTTATAAACTGTTTTTAAAGGAATGCCTGAAAGCGGATCTTTGTCATTTACTATAAAATCGCCTTTAAATTTAGAATAAATTTTACTTAATATCTTAAGTGACTTAATTCATTGTGAAGAACTATTTGATCCATCTAAATCTCCACCATTTGCATAAAGTTCAAGAGCTTCATCATCACCTAATAATCACTCAACTGTTTCCTTTATATCGTTAAAATGCATTAAATCATTCAGCCTATTTTCACCAATTCTATCCACGATGATTTTCTTAAAAATAACTTTTTTATAACTTGATACATCATCAATTGATGAGAATAATTTATTTTTTATTTCGGTTTCATCACCTTTAGTTATTGACTTAATATTTGAAACCGGTTCATCTAAATTTAATTCATATTTTTCTTTATAAAAATAAGCATTGCCAAAAGATGCATGATCTCACCCATCATTACCATTTGTATCAATTTCAATTTTTAAGAAATTCATATTCTTAATATTTAATTTAGCAAAACCGGCTTCAGATGTTCCTTTGTAGACTTTTTTATCATCAAGTAATTCAGTTCACTCCTTGTTATCTTTGCTTCCATAAAATCTAAATTTAATACCATTACCATGATCTTGCTTAGAAGCATCAACGCCAAAATATGTTGAAAAATAGTCAAAATTCTTGTTCTCAATATTTAAGATTACAGTATTAACATTTCTTTTGTTGTCAATATTACTTCCGGCGTGTGTACCAAAACCATTAACAAATTCTCTTTCTTTTCCTTTGACAATTAATTTAATCAAATCATTACCAAATGATGTGTTGCGCTTAAATTCTTTATTTGAAGTAACGTTTTGATTTTGCATATCACTTACAAACAATACGTTTAGTTCATCGCTTTTTTTATTGTTTCAAAAACATGAAATAGCCATAGCAGGAGTAATTGATTGCACTGCGAGACCTGCTAAAATTATTTTTCTTATATTTTTTTTCATACACTAATTTCCTTATTTTTTTATTTTAGATATATTCTTTTCATTAAACTCATTGATTTCATTTTGATATTCATTAAATATGTAGTTTAAATCCTTATCGCCACGACCTGATAAAGTAACTAAAATATCTATTTCTTTTTCTTTATTTTCCCTTGCGTATTTGATTGCATACGCTAGAGCATGAGATGATTCTATTGCAGGAATAATTCCTTCTCTACAACACATTAATAAAAATGCTTCAATGGCTTCTTTGTCATTAATATTTGTATATTCTACCAAATTATTATCTCTTAAAAAAGCATGTTCAGGTCCAACTCCAGGATAATCTAGACCCGGAGCTATTGAATAAACTGGGGCAATAGAATCTTTTTCATCTTTTAAAATAACTGACTTAAAACCATGCAAAACACCAACTTGCCCAAAAGCCAATGTTGAGGCATTATCACCTATTTTTGGGCCTTTACCAAGTGGTTCAACACCAACTAATTTAGTGGTTGATCCAATATATGGTATAAAAGATCCAATTGAATTAGAACCACCGCCTACACATGCAACAACCATATCTGGAAGTTTATTATATCTTTTTGTAAATTGTTCTCTTGATTCCTCTCCAATTACTAATTGAAAATCCCTAACCATTTTAGGAAATGGATGAGGGCCAACAACTGAACCAATACTATATAATGCATCTTTATATTGATCTTTATAAGCTCTAAAAGCAGAATCAACTGCCTCTTTTAAAGTTTGCTCACCTTCAGTGACTTCAACAATTTTGGCTCCTAGAATCTTCATTTTATCAACATTAGGTTTTTGTTTCTTAATATCCACGGCACCCATATGTATTTCACATTCTAAGCCAAAATGAGCAGCTGCAATAGCAACTGATGAACCATGACTTCCTGCTCCAGTTTCAGCGATAAGTTTTTTCTTTCCAATCATTTTTGCAAACAAGGCTTCAGCCATGCAATGATTAGTTTTGTGTGAACCATTTTCATTTTGATCTTCACGCTTAATGTGAATTCTTACCTTACCAATTGATTCACTTAAATTTTTACAATAATAAATTCCGGTTGGACGTCCTTGAAAATCTCTTCTAAGTTCCTTAAGTTGTTTTTTAAAATCTTCTTGATTTGAAATTGCTTCATATTGATCTGCTAATTCAGAAAATATATTAGTGAGTTCATCATCTAAATATATACCGCCATATTCTCCAAAATAACCATCTTTTGTAGGATATTTTTTTAAGTATTCTTTAACTTTTTTATCAAGCATATTGCTCCTTAATGTATTTATTAAAATAATTTAAAAAATTTAGATATATAAATTTTATTAATTAATATCAATATTAATAATAATATTTAGTTAAGTAATCAAATATTTAATATTTATAAATAATAAGAATGCAATTATATAGTAAAAAAATATTCAACTCTTGGATATCTAACACTATTTTTAATTATACGACTTGGTATAAAGGTACTTAAAGGCTAAAAAAACGGCATAAAGGACAGGCGGACAAGGCAAGATCTCATTATATTATTAGTTGCAAGTAAGTTTAAGGATGAAAACTATAAGATAGTTCTTCAGCACATTATATAGTCGAAGACATAGAAGTCGATATAGATTTAATTCAAAAAGAATTTGGTAATAAAATTGCTGATGCTGTAAATACAATAACTAAGCGACAAGGTGAGGAATATTATACATACCTAGAGAGAGTTAAAGCAAACCCTAGTGAATTTAAATATGAATCATAATTTCGATTTATCTAGATTAAAAGCAATAATAGATGAAAAAGCTAAAATTAGAGTAAAAAATATCTAAAAGGTATCGCTTATTTATTAGAAAAATAGTGCTTCTTTTATATAGCTTATATGATAATAATAAAAAAACAGCTTTTATTTATTTGCTGTTTTTATTTGTTTTTAAAAAAATTCTTAATATCCTCAACTTTATTAAGTCTTTCTCATGGAAGATCTAGGTCATCTCTTCCAAAATGTCCATAATATGAAGTTGGTGCATATTTTGTTTCTTTTAATTTTAATTCACTAATAATTCCGTCAGGAGTTAAGTTAAAAAGATCTTGAATACATTTGACTATTTCAACATGAGGGTATTTGTTGGTATCAAATGTTTCAACATATATTGAAACTGGTTCAGAAACACCAATTGCATAACTTACTTGTAATTCAATTTTATCTGCTACATTAGCAGCAACTAAATTTTTAGCAATCCACCTCAAAGCATAAGCTGCAGAACGATCAACTTTAGAAGGGTCCTTACCACTAAAAGCTCCACCACCATGCCTTGCAAAACCGCCGTATGTGTCAACAATTATCTTTCTGCCTGTTAAACCAGTATCGCCAATTGGGCCACCTATTACAAATCTACCTGTTGGATTAATTAATATTGTTCTAGGTTCTTCAAGATTATATTTTTTAAGAACATCAATAATTAAGTTTTTGATATTTTGTTTATAAATTATGTCATCATAATCTTCTTCGTGTTGAATTGACATCAATACTGTATCAACGACTATATGTTTTTTATCGCTATAATCTATTGAAACTTGAGCTTTCATATCACTCTTAGATCATTTCAATTCACCACTTAATCTTCTCTTATCTGCTTCTTTGATTAATGCATTAGCTAAAGTTATTGGGAGCGGCATATATTCTTTAGTTTCGTTTGTCGCAAAACCGAACATAATACCTTGGTCACCTGCACCGGTTGGTCCTTCACTTCTAGAAACACCTTGATTTATATCAGGACTTTGGATTTTTATATCTTGAACTATTTTTAATTGATCACTAAATTGCCCAGCTTTTTTTAAAACATTTATTGCAATTTGTTGACAATTCACCTTAGCTTTTGAATTAACCTCTCCCGCAATAATTAAATAATTTCCAGTAGCCATAGTTTCAATAGCTACATGTGAATTTTTGTCTTGCTCTAAAAAAGCATCTAAAATTGAGTCCGATATTTGATCACATATTTTATCTGGGTGACCTTGACCGACACTTTCGCTTGTAAATAATATCTTTCGCATAAAAAATCTCCTTCAGTTTTTTAATTAAAAACATCAGGAGTTATATGTTTTAACATGTTAGACAATTCAAAATTGCCCCTCACTATCCACCTTATTTAACAACAGGTTGGCATGCGTCTTAGCTAGCTAGGCTCGGCACCTCATGATGTTTTGAATTATTATAATGCAGTTAAATTAAAAATCAAAATTTTTAGTTTGCACTTTTTATTTTGTTTTATTTTCGTCAAGTGTAGAGATAGTATCTTTAACTACATCTACTATAGTTTGAGCTAAAAAGTAATTTGAACCAAATGCATATGTTAGATTGTATTCCTTATCTAAAACATATCCTTGTGGTACAGAATGTGAATACTTATTAAACACATTAACATTTCAATCAGATTTATATGGTTGAAATATTTCTTTGTCGATTTTATCTATAGAACTGTTGTTTTGGGCAAATCAATTAATTCCACCATCAGTTAATAAATCTATAAAATTGGCATATTTTAGCGGGTTGTTATGAAAAAATTTTAAAGCATAAGCACAATAACCGCAATGCGTAGAACCATACATTAAAACGGTTGGATTATCATTTTTAGGTAAAACTTCTTTAAGAGGAACTAAATCTCCATTGCTTTTATAAACCCTAAATTCTGAAACATTCAAGCCATATAGTTTATCCATTGCATTTCAATCACGTTCTTTTAAATATTGTATTTTATCTTTTTCTGTTTTCTTTCTTTGTTCAAGAGTTCTATATTCGTTTTTGAATATTGATTCTTCTTGATTATTAACTTTACCCTCATTTTCAGAATCATTTTCATTAGGTTCAATATTTAATTTTTTAGTTATTTTTATATCAAATGTTTTATCTAAAACATCAATAAAGTCTTGTTCAAAATTATTTTCACTTAAACTGTCAATTGCATTAACAACATTGCCAAATTTATTAACTAACAACATTTTTGGTGTTGTTGAAAAATTAAATTTTGTTTTTCAAATTAAATCTTTATTATCTAACAAGGAATTATCTAATTCAGAAGAGATATTCATTTCCTTGAAGGATTCTTTAGATAAAGATAAAAACTCATCAACATTATCACTAACTGAAGTTAATATTTTTACATAATTAAACTTGCTTAAATCAAATTTACTTAAAGTAACAAGACAATTCATACATGAAGAACAAGTTGGCGAAGCAAATAAAACAATTGTGTTTTTTTCTTTATCTACTAAATTATCTATTGTTTTTTCTTCTTTTTGAATATTTGTTGCTTTGTATTGAAAAACATTATGACCAAAATTATTTCTTATAAAATCTTCATTAACTTCTAATGAAGGATGTTTAGAAATATGATCATATGCTCCTTTAGATTTGTAAGCTTCAAATTCTGGATTAGTTGATGGAGATTTAGAAATAGAAAATTTAAATAAGGCATCATTTGTGTTTGTTAATTTTTCACATTTTATTCAAAGAGAATATTGTTTATTCTCTTGAAGTGTTAATCCTTCTCCAAAAATAGATTTAAGAGAGGTTGAAAATTTATTTTGAAATACTTTACTATCTTTTGCAATAAGATTATCATTTTCATCTTTTAATTCAAATGTAAATTCAGATTCTGTTATATTAGAACCATCTAGATTCACCAAAAATTCAACATCATCCGATATTAAAAAAGTATTTTTATTTGATGAAATAGATAATGTTTTCTTGTGGGCATTAACATTTATAACCGGTTTATTTTCATGCAACCATTTTGTAATTCCGCCGTCCATTCAATAAACTTTTTCAAATCCTAATTCTTTCATTATGTTGGCCGCTGCGTGTGATCTATTTTGGGTGCGGCAATAAACTAAAAAAGTTTTCTTTTTGTTTAATTGATTAATAAGCCTTTTGAAATCAGGATTTCTATAATCAATATTAATCATTCCATCGATATATTGTTCATCAAGTTCACCCTGAGTTCTAACATCTAGCAAAACAAAATCATCATTATTTTTATTTTTAGCTATTATTTCTTGAGCTTCATCTGTACTAACTGATTTTATAAAATTGGTTGAACTATTACTCTTATCAAGTGGATCTACTATTTTTTTAGAGTTGCCCTTTTTATCATTAGAACAACTACCTGATAATGCAATAGGAACAATAGATAGCAATGATATGGGGGCTATACTTAATAATTTTAAATTTCATCTACTCATAATTTTCACCTCGTATTAAAAGATTTTTTAAATTGTTTATAGTCAACAATTGATAAAAAATTATACATAAATTTAAAATAAAAAACATTCATATTTTTTTATGCGGCGCATTATCATAAATGTAGCAAAAAAAGAAATACAATTTAAAATTTAATACACTTTTAAAGATTATTTTTACAAAAAAACTTTTTTATTATTACAAATATGATATATCATTACTAATTAAAATAAATATTATAAATTAGTATATAAATACGTATATTAGTTTAAAAATGTATAATTTTTATAGTAAATAAATTAATTTGCGTACTTTTTATGCAAATTATGTTAGGAGATATAATGCCAAGTAAACCACAAAAAATAATGGCTATTTCGTTATCTGTTGTTTCAGTAGCTTCTATTGCGCCAACAGCATATATACTTTTTGAATCAAAAAAAGAAGACTTTGTTTTTCTTAAGAGAGCAGAAAAATTAGTTGAAAATATTTCAACTAATGTTTTAGATGAACTACAAAATACAATCAATAAATGTAAGAATGAAGAGTTAAAGAAGATCAAGGATTCAGATATAAAAAAAGTCTACACACAAAGATTAGAAAAAGTTGTATTAAAATACAACAAATTTGTTTACGAAATTAAAGAAGCCGAATTTAAGAATTTCTATGAAACTATAAATTCTGAACATAAAAATGATGATATCTATAAATCTATTCTAAAAAATCTTAAAGATAAATTAGATATTGCACAAACACAAGCTAGCACCAAAACTATCGGTGGGTATGAATCAGGATACAAGACACTATCAGAATCTTTAGCAGATGCTACAAAGGCAATTGTTGAAATTGAAGAATTTTTAAATGAAAAAACAAAATATGAATTAAAAGTTAAAGAAGCAAAAGATTACATTAACGAGATTAAAACTGTTTATGATGAAGATTTTGTTAAATCAATTTCAAATTTTATTAATAAAAGTATTACGGAAAATAATGCCAAAACCTCTACAAACCCAACAGTAATTTTATTTAAAGAAGCAACAAAATCTCTTAACGATAATTTATTAAAAGGTAAATCATTATTGCAATCTAAATTAGAATTAGAAAATTTATTAAAAACTAGAAATGATGTACTTAATGAATATTCTGATCCATCTTTCAATAACATAAAAAATAAACTTGATCAAGAATTTGAAAAAGCCCAAACAAATCAAAATAGCTTAGAACATGATCCTAATTTCTTTAAGAAAACATTAGCTGAATTACAAAAATCAATAAATGAAGCTAAAGTTGAAAAAGAAAAGCTTATAAAAGAACATCAAACAAAACTGGATGAGTTGGAGATCGAAATAGCAAAAGCTCATAATTTTTCTAATGATTTAAAATCTAAAAAATATAATGATCTTAAAACTATTTTAGATTTAAAAATTGAAGAAATTACAAAAATTGCTAATAATGTTAACTCATTAACTCCAAATTTAATCGAAGCTATAAATGATCTTCGCAAGACTGTTAACATAATCACAAATAATAAAAAAGAACTTGATAATCAAATAAGGGATGCACATAATAAATTAAAAACAATAATTAATAAAAAAGATGAAAAACTTAAAGAATACAATGAACCCGGTAATGAAAGCATTAAAGAGGATCTTTCTAAAGCATTTGATAAAGCAGAACAAGTTGAGAAAAATATCGAATCTACATTAGATGAATTAAAATCAGCAACAACCGAATTAGAGATAGCTATTGAAAATGCTAAAGACAACAAAAATTTAAATAATATTGATAACGCTAAAAAATTCTATGAAGAAACGTTAAAAAATATTACTAATAAAATTAGTGAACTTGACTCATCTCAAAATAAAACAGACTATTTAAAAATAATAGAAAAATTAAAAACTGTTAAAACTGAAGCTGTGTATAAAGTTAATAATAATGGCATTCCAGCAACAATAGACATATATAAAGAAGCTGTAAAATCAATTAAAGCAGCTCTAAAAATATCAGAAGATGAAAAAAATGCTATTGATGAAGTGATAACTAAGAGAACTGAATATGAATCTGAATTATCTAAACTTAATGATTTAATCAATGAACTAACGAGTGAAAATTCAAATCTATATAAGTCTATTATTGATAAATTAAGTGAACAAAAAAATACTATTACAAATGAAATAAATACTACAAGTGATAAAACAAAAGTTTTATATGAAACCGCTAAAAGCAATATTCTTAGTTACATAAATAAAGCGAAAAAATTAAAAGATGCAAAAGATGAATTACAAGTTTTATTAGATTACAAAGATGTAACTATTTCAAAGGTTGAAAAAGACAAGTATAAAGATATAAAAGAATGAATTCAAAAAGAGTTTGAAGAAGCTCAAAATATTCAAAATAATCCAAATTCAACTGAAAAAGAATTGCTCGATGCCGGAAAATGATTAGAAATATATATATCTCAAGTAACAACTAAAATAGATGATGCTGATTCAGAACTTCTATCCAAACACAATGAATTAAAATTATTATTAGATAGACAAGAAGAACTAGATAATTTATTAAAACCATCAATTTATGCTTCGATTAAAACTAAACTAGATCAAGAATTTGATAAAGTTAAAAATATTAATAAAAATCCAGATGCTACATTAGATACATTATCTGATGCTATTTCAACATTACAACAAGAGATTGATAAAGCTAAAAGTGATAAAGAAAATTTAGATAATAAAATTGAAGAAGCAAAGGATAAATACGAACATGAAGTAAAAAATATTGACGCCAAAATAAGTGAACTTAATTCACTAGATCATGATGCTGATTATCAAAAATTATTAGAAAAACTTACTTCAGCAAAACTTGAAGCAGACACAACCGCTAGAAATAGTGGTATTCCTTCTGAAGAATCATATAAAGAAGCAATACTTAAAATTACTGGTGCTTTAGCAACTTATGATGAAGAAAAAAATAATATTGATGAATTAATAGAGACTAGAGAAAACTATAATTCAGAATTATCTAAATTAAATGGACTAATTAACAATCTAAATACAACAAATTCAGAATTATATAAACCAATTATCGATAAATTAAATGAACAAAAAGAAGCAATAACAAATGCACTTGCTTCAACTAGCGATAAAACTAAAAGTAATTATGAAACGGCAATTAGTAATATTCAAAATTCACTAAAAGAAGCTGATGAATGAAAATCTGCAAAAGATAAATTAGAAGAAGTTCTAAAGACAAAGGAAAATATTCTTTCTAAAGTCGCGAAAGATAAATATAGTGATATAAAGACTTGAATTACTAAGAAGTTTGATAAAGCTCAAGAAGTTCAAAATAATAAAGATTCAGACAAGGATAAAATAACAAGCGCTACAGAAGTTTTAGAAAAATCAATTCAAGAATTGAATAATAAAACACAAGAGCAAAATGCTAAATTACAAGCCAAACATGAAGAACTAAATACATTAATTAATACTAAAGACGAAATAGATTCCTTATTAGATTCAAATGCTTATAGTGTAATTAAAACCAAAGTTAATAAGGCATTCGAACAAGCTATAAATATTAATAAAAATCCGGATGCTACATTAGATACATTATCTGATGCTATTTCAACATTGCAACAAGCGATCGATAAAGCTAAAAGCGATAAAGAAAATTTAGATAATAAAATTGAAGAAGCAAAAGGTAAATATGAAATTGAAGTAAAAAATATAGAAGCCAAAATAAGTGAATTGAATTCATCACCAAACAACAATGATTATCAAACTCTAATTGATAAACTAAACAAAATTAAAAATGAAGCAGATAATATTTCGAAAAATAGTGGTGATCCATCTGAAGAATCATATAAAGCAGGAACAAACAAAATTAAAAATGTTTTAGCAACTTATGATGAAGAAAAAAATAATATTGATGAATTAATAGAGACTAGAGAAAACTATAATTCAGAATTATCTAAATTAAATGGACTAATTAACAATCTAAATACAACAAATTCAGAATTATATAAACCAATTATCGATAAATTAAATGAACAAAAAGAAGCAATAACAAATGCACTTGCTTCAACTAGCGATAAAACTAAAAGTAATTATGAAACGGCAATTAGCAATATTCAAAATTCACTAAAAGAAGCTGATGAATGAAAATCTGCAAAAGATAAATTAGAAGAAGTTTTAAAGACAAAGGAAAATATTCTTTCTAAAGTTGCAAAAGATAAATATAATGATATAAAGACTTGAATTGCTGAGGAATTTTATAAAGCTCAACAAGCGCAAAATAATAAAGATTCAGACAAGGATAAAATAACAAGCGCTAAAGAAGTTTTAGAAAAATCAATTAAAGAAGTAGATACTAAAATTGATGAACAAGATGCTAAATTACAAACTAAACATGAGTCATTAGATCAAATAATTAAAACTAAAAATGAGATTGATTCTTTACTAAATTCAAATGTTTATAGCGAAATTAAAACCGAAGTTGATAAGGCTTTTGCAGAGGCAACAAATATTAGCAATGATCAAGAAGTAACTGAATCATCCCTAGATTCAGCTATTGAAAAATTACAAAAAGCCATTGAAAAAGCTAAAACTTCTAAAAAAGACTTGGACAATAAAATAGATATTCAAAAAGTGATTTATGAAAAATCTGTTAAAGATTTAGAGTCAAAAATAGAAGAACTTACTTCTTCTCAAGATAAAGAATATTACCAATCATTAATTCATAAACTAACTAATGTTAAACAAGATGCTGAAACTATTGCAAATAATAATGGCAACCAATCAGAAGATTCTTACAAAAATGCTTTTAATAAAATTAATGAAGCATTAAATAACTTTACTAAAGATAAAAATGAACTTGATGAAATAATATCTAAAAAAGATGAATATAACTCTAAATTAAATAATTTAGATAATCTTATATCTCAACTAACTTCCGAAAATAATGAATTATACAAACCAATAATTGATGAATTAAATAAACAAAAATCAACAATTACTAATAAAGTTAATAGTGAAAATCCAAAAACTAAAAGTACCTTTGAAACAGCAATCAATGAAATTAATGATTTTGTAGATAAGGCTAACTTATTAAAAAATTCTAAAGATGATTTAAATAAATTATTATTAACTAAAAACACAATTCTTGAAAAAGTTAATAAAGACAAGTATAGTGAAATTAAGAAGTGAATTGAATCTAAATTCTTAGATGCTCAAAAAGTTCAAGAAAATGAACTGTCAGATAAGAATGCTTTAGATAATGCAAAAGAAAATTTAAAAACATTCATATCTCAAATAGACAATAAAATTCAAGAACAAGATTCAAAATTACAAAACAAACATAACGAATTAAGAGATTTAATTAATCAACAAAATGAAATAAATGAATTATTGAACTCACCAATATATTCAAATATAAAAGATAAAGTTACTCAAGCTTTTCAAGAAGCAGGAAATGTTAATAGCAACCAAGAAGCAACAGAACCATCTTTAGATTCTACTATCCAAACATTACGTGAAGCAATAAATAAAGCTAAAAATGATAAAGCAAATTTAGATGAAGAAATTAAGCAATCTAAAAATAAATATGAACAAGCTGTTAAAAATATTGAATCAAAAATAACAACATTAACTCAAGAAAATAGTGAATTTTATAAACCAATAATTGATATCTTAAATAAACAAAAAGTTGAAATTACTAATAATGTTGACCATACTGAACCAAAGACTAAAGATATTTACGACAATGCTGTTTCAACCATTCAAAATGTTATTTCAGACGCTGAAGAATTAAAATTAGCAAAAGATTCATTAAAAATTGAAATAGATAAAAAACAAGATACTCTTAACAAGGTATCAAAATCTAAATATGCAGATATTAAAAAATTTATTGAAGAAAAATTTGATGAAGCCAGCGTTATACAAAATAATGCAACTTCAAGCAAAGATAATATAAATGATGCTACTAAAAAATTACAAGAAGCACTTGAAGAAACAACAAACAAAATTAGTCAAAGAGATTCAGATATACAAAGCAAGAGACATCAACTAAAGGAACTACTCAATAAGCAAACAAGTTTAGACGATTCACTGGTTTCACCTATTTATAATGAGATCAAGCAAGTTTTAGATCAAGCTTTTGAAAGCGCTAAGAGCATAGATAATGATGATTCTACACTTGATACTTTAAATGAAACTATTACACAATTGCAAGGCGCAATTGACCATGCTAATAATGATAAAAGAGCATTAGACAATAAGATTTTTGAAGCTAAAACTCAATATGAGCAAGCTATTGAAAATATTAACGCCAAAATTAGTGAATTAGAATCACTTGGAAATCAAAGTGACTACTCATCATTAATTAATAAACTAAACCAAGCTAAACAAGAAGCTGAAGTTGCTGCTAACAATAATGGCACACCTTCAGAAAATTCTTATATTCAAGGTAAAAATAAAATTGAAGAAGCATTATCAAACTTTGATAACGAAAAAAATAAAATTGCAGAATTAATTAATTCAAGAAATCAATACGATTTAAAAGTTACTGAAATAAATCAATTAATTTCTAGTTTGAAATCTTCAAATGAAACTTTATATGAGCAAATTATTAATAAACTAAAAGTTCAACAAAGTTCGATAACAAATGATGTTCAAAGCGCGCACGATAAAACTAAAACTATTTATGATAAAGCAGTTAAAGATATTCAAGACGCAATTACTGAGGCTAATGAAATAAAAAATGCTAAAGATTTATTACAAGAAGAGTTGAATAAAGAAGAAGAAACACTCCAAAAAGTATTAAAAGAAAAATACTCTGATATTAAGATATTCGCGGTGGGTGCATTTAGCGACGCAAAAGATGTTCAAAATCAAAATGGAGCTGATAAAGATGAGTTGATATCAGCAAAAGAAACGATACATAATGCTATTGAGCAAGTCCAAGCTAAAATTGATGCACGTGATTTGGAACTTAAAGCAAAGCATGAAGAACTACTTAAAATCATCCACACTCAAGATGAAACACTTTCACTATTTAATGAAAACGCTTACTCTTCAATAAAAGAACAACTTAAACAATCTTTCGAAACAGCAAAAACAGCTAATAATAACTTAGACTCAACATTAGAAGAATTAAATAATGCAATAACCATTTTGCAAAATTCAATTAGAATGTCTAAACAAAACAAAGAGAAAAAATTTGAAGAAGCAAAACAACAATTAAAATTATCAATAAATAAAAAATCAGAAACCAACTCATTATTACAAGGTGAAAAATATAAAGACATTAAAGAAACATTGGAAAATGCTTACAATCATGCTAATTCAATAGCCGAATCATCTAGTTCAAGCTGTGATCAATTAGTAAATGAAAAAACAACACTTGAAGAAGCAATTGACAAAGCTAAAAAAGATAAATTATCTAGAGATAATGAAATATCAAGCGTTAAAAATATATTGCAAGATAATATTGACAGACTTAAAGAATATAAAGACAAAGATTTATTAAATATAGATTCCAAAATAAATACAACTCTATCTAAAGCTGAAGGAATTTACACTTCATCAGAATCAACAAAAGAGCAAGTTGAAGAAATTAGTAATCAAATTACTCAATTAATTCAAGAAGCTAAAACTTATAAACAAGCAATAGATGACTACAAAATTGGTAAATCTAATGTTGAAAATAAAATTACCGAATTACAAGGTAAAGATCCAGTTTTATATAAACATGCTATTGATGAATTAAATAAAAAAATATCTGATGCAAATTCAAACCTCTCTGCAAATAATCATGATTTAAATAGTTTAAATAAGGCTATCCAAGATTTCAATGAAGCATTAAATTCAACAAATCTTGAAAAATTAATAGATGATTCAAAAGATAAAGCTATGGATAAGGCCGTTAATGATATTAAAGATATGAATAATTCTGTTACTAATAAAAACAACATAATGGATATTATAAACTTCGGAAATGCGGCAATATCTAATGTTGATGCAATTAACATTTCAAATCCGGCTACATTTGGACGAAATGCAAATTGATATAGAAGAAAATACACACCTGAAACTAATGCAAATGGTGATAAATTATTTATTGTTAAAAACAAATTAGTTAAAATAGCATTAGAAGCTGAGGAAATATCTAAAAAATATAGTTCAACAACTAATAATGATTACAATGAAACTGAATACAATAATTTAAAGGATAAAGTTAAAGAACTTCAAGGAAAAATAGATGCATGTCTAGTGGAACTTGAAGAAGCGGAAAAATACTGAACTGGAGATTTAGCACGAAAGGAAATGAGATATCTAGCACCTACAAAACCAGTTCATACAATTGATTCATTTAAATACTATATTTGTGATGATGGTTATAATTCACAATTACTACTTGAACACGATTCTATTATGGCAATGATTAACCTAATTGAAGCTGACACATCAACATACGGGACAGTCTCTTCAGAGGATAAGGAAATAGCTGCCAAAACAAGTAGAGAAAATATTATTGAACTATTCCTAGATGTTTCACATGAAAATACATATGATGATCAAGATATAATTAATCAAGTTAAATCACTAGTTGATAATTCACATAACCTATACATAAAACTTCATAAACAACTATTTGGAAATAGATGATATATGGCACCAGTCTTTGAAGTTGGAGAAGATAATCCACATAAAGGACAATCATTTACATCTAAAAAAGGTTATTCAATATCATCAGACAGACGTAAGAAAAATCTTAAAGTAAGATTTAAAGCCTTAACTGGTAATGAGGATCCACATTCATGATGAGCATGAAATTAAAATTAAAAAAATGCTGATTTGTTCAGCATTTTTTGTGCTTAAATTTTAAAAGTTAAATAGTGCTTAATGTTAAAAACTTTTTTAAAAATTAAACCTTTAAAATTATTAAGTAACTCTATACTTCTACTGTGGTATAGCCAGATGCAAAAATGTTTTTACCGCCGGGTATTCTAAATTGATATCTTCCTTTTTTCAATTTTAATGTTCGACTTGTATTTTGAATTCAATCAGTTTCACTTTCTAACTTATATTCTAAGCCCTTTACATTTTTAAGAAGACCATTTTCATTTTTAATTCAATTAATTGAAATTTTTACATAACTATCAATTTCAATTTCTTGAGGTATTGTGTATTGATTATCTCCTACCATTTTTCTCACGAAAACATGCGATGAAGTTTCATTTAAATCACTAGTATAATCGATTGGTTTGATTTTTACTGAATCACTGTCACATTTAATTCAATTGTTGTCACCTAAATTATATTCACAGCCTCTGGCATTTATTAATAATCCTTCATTCATACTGGTTCCTATAAAACTGGCTTGAGGTGCTTGATATTCAGGAGGTATAGTAACTGGATTTGTATTAATAACTAAATTAGATACTTTATTTACTAAATCGTCCTTATTACTTTTTAATAAGTATTTTTTGCCTAATTCAAATGGTTTTCCAAATTCATTTAACTCTCTTGAACTGCCTATATAATCTTGACTAGCTAAAAAATAATCTCAATCTATGCCTCTATTAGAATCTCCTCAAGTTGAATCAATATAATATCAGCCATCTTCTAAAAAGACTCTATTTCATGCATGAGCTACTGTTGGTCTATCTAACATCTTACCTACTTTATATGTAGAATTAATTCCTAATTTTTTCATTAAGTAATTAAATAGTCAAGCGTAACCTTCACAAACCGCTTTATGTTCTAATAAAGCATATTTTAAATTTTTTCCTTTACCAGAATAATCCATATCATATGTTATTGTGTCTATTAAATATTTATAGACATAACCTATTTTCATAGCATTACTCATATCTTTGGTTGCTCAATAAATACTTTTAACCTTTTCTTTATATTTTTCTTTTAAGCCATTGTAATTGGTCATAACTTCAATATCAGCAATATTAACATATTGTTTTTTATAAATTGAAACTAATCAACCGCCGCCAAGAAATCTAGGTGTTAGTGAGCCATCATTATTAATCTTTACAAAACTTCTTCTTTCATATTTTTCGTCATTATAAATGAGTGGTTCTAACTCTTCTTGTGACTTAGTTTTACTAAATAAGGTTTTAAATGGAGCACTAGTTAAAATATAATATTCAACGTCATCAGTAACTTCATTATCATCATTATCTAGAAGTTTAATATTTGCCTTAGAGTTTAAATCTAATACGTATTTTTGCTTTGAAAAATGATATTTTTGAAATGAATCATTAAAATTGATTCTTGGCATTAAGTTAAACACTTCAGATGAATTATTTTGAAAATCAAACAATTTTGAAACAATGCTAGATTCATTATTATCTTGAATATCGTCATGCTTGTTTGGTTCTAAGTTACTTATTTTATTAATTAATAAAGTTACTTGTTGAACCAGGTTGTCTATTTGTTCTTGAGTTGATGATTCACTTGATAGAAAACTGTTTGATCTATTTAATAATTCTTGGTATTCTGATTCAATAGCTTTAAATGAATCTCAATCATTTTTAGATTCCGATACATTTTTTAAAATACCGATTTGATTTTCAAGTATTTCTTTGTTGATTTGTTTAGGTTCAACCGCACTTCCCTCATCATGCTTGTTCGGTTCTAAGTTGCTTATTTTATTAATTAATAAAGTTACTTGTTGAACCAGGTTGTCTATTTGTTCTTGAGTTGATGATTCACTTGATAGAAAAATGTTTGATCTATTTAATAATTCTTGGTATTCTGATTCAATAGCTTTAAATGAATCTCAATCATTTTTAGATTCCGATACATTTTTTAAAATACTGATTTGATTTTCAAGTATTTCTTTGTTGATTTGTTTTGTATTTTTATTTATGTTATTATCTTTTTCTTTAACATTATTTGTACAAGAAATTGCTAATGGTATATTTAAAAATAGAATACTAGATGTTAATAAAAATTTTTTAGCCTTCATTTTTTTCTCCCTATAATCAATTTAATTATGTATGTAAAATTTATTTTCAATATCTAATAAAAATAAATTGATAATATTGTATATAAAAATAAGTTTTTTGTTTCACTTAAAATTTAAATATTTAGTAGATAAAAAACGAACATTGTGTTCGTTAATATAAATTATTATTTTCTTTGTTCTAGAAATTAACAAGATCTCTAAGATATTTAGATGCTGTGAATTTAATAACACGTTTCTCAGGAACTGATATAGGTTCCATTGTGAATGGATTCACAGTTTCTCTTCCCTGTCTAACCTTAGTTTCAAATGTACCTAATTGTGATAATTGAACTTTTTCTTCTGCTATTAATTTTTCTTTTAATAAGAAAACAAATGAATCTAAAAATTCGTTAACAACTCTAACAGGAACATTCATTTTTTCTGCTAATTCAATAACAAATTCTTTTTTTGTCATAAATTACTTCCTTTCATTATGTCTAATTTTACTATATTATAGATAAAAAAGTAATTTTTTAATCTAAACCATTTTTGTTTTTAAAAATTAAATTAATTGGGCAACCTGAATAATCAAGTACTTGTCTTATTTGTTTTTCTAAAAATCTTTGGTAACTAAAATGAACAAATTTTTTATTATTTACAAAGAATACAAATGTAGGAATTGGATCATTTGTTTTTTTAACTAAATATATATTCAATCTACCACCATTGTATGGTGCCGCGGGTTGAATCATTTGCGTTTCGCGTATGAAATTTGATAACACAGAAGGTTTAACTTCACGTTCAAGATTTTGCTTAACCTTTATTATAGTTTCTTTTAACTTATCAATTCTTTGATTTAACTTTACAGAAATAAAACATATTGGAACTCATGGGACAAAATGAAATCTTTCTCGCATTAAATTTTCAAAATTGACCATTGTCATGGTATCTTTTTTTATTAAATCTCATTTATTAACAGCGATAATAATTGGCTTGTTATTTTCTAAAGCGTAACCAATAATTCTTGCATCAAAATTACTTAATTCTTGACTTGCATCAATCATTATAATTGTTAAATTAGATTCATCTAATGAACTTATTGCTCTCATTAGAGCATAGCGATCTACTTGATCTTCAATTTTACTTTTTCTTGTAATTCCGGCAGTATCAATAATTTCAAATTTTTCACCATTAAGATCTACAGTTGTTTGAACACTGTCTCTTGTCGTACCCGCAATATCACTAACAATAGAACGTTCCTCATTAGATAATAAATTTAACAACGAACTTTTTCCGCTATTAGGTCTACCTATAATACTCAATTTAAATTGTTTTGATTCAGACCCTTCCTCTAAATTGAGATTTTTTAAACATTCATCCAAAACATCGCCAACTCCATTACCGTGTTGTGCACTAATTCTAAAAACTTTATCAACGCCTAATGAATACCATGAATAATTAAACATTGAAATATTATCTAATTTATTTGCAACGACAATTATTGGTTTACCAGCCTTTCTTAATTTAGACATTATCATTTGATCATCATTTGTAATGTCTGATTGACCATCCACCATAAAAATTATTACATTAGCCTCTTGAATTGCAACATCTGCTTGAGTTCTAATTTGCTCTTGAAATTCTTGATTTTCAATTTGAATACCACCGGTATCTATTACTTTTATTTCTTTGCCATTTCAAGTAAAAGTTTCATATAGTCTATCTCTAGTGACGCCCGGCCTATCAAAGATTATAGATTTTTTCTTACCTATAAGTCTATTAAATAAGGTACTCTTACCAACATTAGGTTTACCTATTATTGCTATAACATTATTACTCATTTATCACCTTTTTTGCCAATGCTATAATTTTATTAACAACATCGTCAATAGTTAAATTTGTGCAATCAATTTCAATGGCATCTTCGGTTTTGTGAAGGGGATCAACTTTTCTATTCATATCTTGAAAATCGCGATCTTTAATATCTTTTAAAACTTTATCGTATGTATCTTTTTCCCCTAATTCTTCATTTTGTTGTTGTCTTCTTTTTGCTCTTGCCTCAGGAGAAGCTGTTAAAAATATTTTAACTTCAGCAAATGGAAGAATTTTGAAGGTTGTATCACGCCCATCCATAACATAACCTTTTTTATTTTTCGCTAAATTTTGACATATATTAACAACATATTCTCTTACAAGTTTATGCTTTGCGACTGCTGAAGCGCCTTGAGAAATCTCTTTTGTCCTTATTAAGGTTGATACATTAACTCCATCGAAATATATAACATCATTTTTTTCTGGTTCGATAACTACATTTTTTAATAAATCAATAACTTCTTTTTCGTTATTTAAATTAGCTTTATTATTGATAGCATTCATTGCTATTACTCTATAAATACTTCCCGTATTAATCGAAATATATCCTAATTTTTTAGCTATTTTTTGCGAAACTGATGACTTACCCGCACCACTTGGTCCATCAATTGCAATATTTATTTTTGTTTTTTCACTCATGTTAATTGCCTTCCTAATCCCATTCTACTTTATTTATTACAACTTCACTTGTTGCATCAATGCTTAATGTCTCTTGAATAAATTCTGATTCATCAGATTTTATTTTTTCATCGTCGTTTTGTTCATTTAGATAATTTAATTCATTTGAAGAAAATGATATATTAACAAAATAATTTATAGCATTTTTATTGTTATTTTGAATGTAATTTATTTCGTTTATAACTTTTCAAAATTCTATATCTGAGAAATAACTTAATGAATCTTCATTTTTAAACTTAAACTTATTTTCTTCTGGCAATAAAGAATTTAGCACTTTGTTATCTGGCAACAACTTGCAAAAAAATTCATAATCGCTTTTCAATTTTTGGTTTTGATTTAATAAACTTTGAAAAATATTTCTTTCAGTATATACATTTTCAATTGAACATTCTTGATTTAGAATTGAATTTGTTTTAGTGTTTTCGTAGCCCATAATATAAATATTATAGATAATTAAATTATTCTTTTTAAATTTTAATTTATTTTATATTTTTATTAAAAATACATATAGGCCAAATATTTTTTTATTAACTTGTTGTAGTTTTTAATTTATAAATTAATTTTGTGAAAAAAATAAAAAAATAATTTTTCTAATTTTAAATTTTGAATTATTGTGCTAAATTGTTTAATATGTACAAATTAGTTATCGTTGAGTCTCCAAACAAAGTTGAGACAATTAAAAAATACCTTGGTGAGGGATATGAAGTGGCTGCTTCAGTGGGTCATATCACTAAATTAGCAACCTCAGGAGATATGGGATTAGGAATTGATTTTGAAAATTGAGAACCAAACTATATACTTGATCCTAAAAAAAGAGATGTTGTTAAAAAATTAAAAGATTTAGTTAAAAATGCTGATGAAGTTCTTATTGCAACTGACCCTGACCGTGAAGGTGAAGCAATTGGCGAACACTTAGTTAAAAAGCTTAAAATTGAAAAAAAATACAAAAGAATAAAATATAATGAAATTACTAAAGATGCTATTTTAAAGGCTGTTGCAAAACCTGGTCTACTTGATCAGGCACTAATAGATGCTCAAAAGGCTCGTCGTATGTTAGATCGTATTATTGGATTTAGACTATCTAAACTTATGAAACAAAAACTTTCAAACTCTCCAACTAACCCTAGTGCAGGCAGAGTTCAATCTATTGCATTAAAATTAATAGTAGATAGAGAAAAAGAAATTGAAGCCTTTGTCCCAGTTGGCTACAATAAACTTGAAGCTGTCATTAATAATAATATCTCTGCCAACATTTATTTTGAAAATCATGAAGGCGGAGAAAAAGACTGAATATATTTAAATGAACTAGACAATGTTAAAGAACAATTAACTCTCGAACCAACTAATATTCTAAAAGTAATTGATATCAATCAAGTTACAAGAAGAATGAAAAGTATGACTCCGTTAAAACAATCTGTTTTATATAAAAAGTCTCCTTTTACATCAAGAGCTACACAATCAGCAGCACAACATTTATATGAAGGTTATGGCGAAGGTGGTCTTATTAGTTATCCACGTACAGATAGTACAAGACTTAGCCAAACGTTTATTAATAACGCTAAGAAATATGTTGAAAACAAATTTGGTAAAGAATATGTACTTGAAGAAATAAAAGGAATCGCGGGAGACCAAGACGCCCATGAAGCAATTAGACCAACAGATATTTCTTTGACACCAGATATGGCAAAGGCACAATTCGATCTTAATAACTATGACTATCAAATATATAAACTAATTTATGAACACACACTTCAGTGTCTAATAAGTCCACCAATTAGAACAAGTAAATCATATACACTTGTAAAGAATGAACTTGTATTCAAATTTAATGCAAGCAAGATAGATTTCGATGGATATTATGTTATAAAAGATGACAAAGAAGAAAAAGTTGATCCTAATTGACAAGAAGGCCAGGAAATTAATGTTGTTGAATATTTAATTACTGATCATGAAACAAAACCTCCAGCAAGGTATACTGAAGGATCGTTAATTGAAGCATTGGACTTAATTAAAGTTGGTAGGCCATCAACTTTCGCTTCAACTGTTAAAATTGTACTTGACAGAGAATATGCCGAAAATATTGATAAAACATTAAAACCAACTGAATTTGGACGTTTGGTACTAGAAAAACTCTTAAATGGATTCCCAGATATAATTAATGAAGGATATACAGCAGAAGTTGAAGAAGAGTTAGATTTAATTGCTGAAAATAAAACAAGTGTTCAGCCGGTTATGTCGAGTTTCTATTCAAAATTTACAAAATCATATGATGATGCAACAGTTACTCTTCAAAGAACAATAATCGAACCTGAGGTTATTGATGAAAAATGTCCTGAAGATAATGGAGATTTAGTAGTTAAGAAAAATAGATTCGGAACTAAATTTATTGGTTGCTCAAATTTCCCTAATTGTAGATTTACAAGAAGCATACCTGGTCAAAAGAAATCATTTAAGAAATTTTGAAGTAAAAAAACAGAATAATCTAAAGCAACTATAAAGTTGCTTTTTGTATAAAAAAACAGCAAAATTGCTGTTTCAAATATATTATTTTTCGCCTTGCATAGAACGCATAACTGCTTTTATTTGTGATTCGCTAGCTTTTCTTCCCATTTGTAGAAACATTGCACGAATCATTTTTTCAGTAATAGGAGGGTTTTCTTTAATTTGTTTTTCAAATGATTTACGAGCTCATATAAATCCAATAAAACCTCCTGCAAGTATACAAACTATACCAACCGCAATACATATACCAATTCAAGCACCCAGTGACATAACTTCTCCTTTCTATTTTAAAATAGTATTGATATTTTAGCATAAATTGCTCTTAACTATCTCTAACGGGCATATATCCCTTAATTAAATCTTCCATTAATACTTGACGTTTAGTCTTATTGGGATTGTATTTAGAATCATAATTATCATGATAGTATATGTATACTAAAACGTGATCTCTTCCATAAAAAGTATTGCTTAACCCTCTAGAACGACTATTGTATTTACCAAATCAACCACTTGTTAATGTTTGATATCCGGAAATAAAGTTTTCATTAAAATTATTTGCGCTATCATATCCAATAATAGATAAATTATTTGAATATTTATTTATAACGTCAGTATATTGAGCTTCCACATCATCTATTGCTTTTAAAAATCCAGACATTAAATATGCTTCAGCTGTAAAACTTGTTCCATTTCAAAATATTGATTTTGGCGTATTTTCGTATAAAATAGAAGCAAACAATGAATAAAATCTTCAAATAGCCGACAGCCCTTTTGACTTTTGCTTTAGCTCATTAATATTATTATATTTAGGTTTGATTCTTAACTCATTAAAGTAATTTCTTACTAACGGTTTAGCAAATGCGGCAATCATATCTGTTAATTTTCCTTGAATAATTCCTCAAAAACCATTTCCAACTTCAAAATCACTATTTCCATTTTGAGTATTAAACATTACCTTAAAAATTCCCTTATTTTCATCATTAGGAGTTTTGTCAAATAATAAATTAATCATATTAGCAATTGTTTCGGGTTTCAAAGTTTTTTCACTTAATAAACTATCAAAAAAGTTAATTTGTCCAAAAATTCTTGAAAGACTAACTTTTCCAGTTTCAGGATTTGTTATAAAACTTAATGCTCCTTTTTGAACAGATTCAGTGACTATTTTTATTAATACATCTGGATCAAATGTATTCATATTTTTTAAATTATTAAATAATATATCTACTATTTCATCAAATATAAACTTATTTTTACCATTTATGTTTGCTTTAACTTCAAAAGAACTTTTTGCAAACTCATAAACAAATTCTTGGACAATTACTTTATCTTTATCATCTTCTAAGTTATAGCCCTTATCTTTCAACATATTAAACACAATTGAACCCATTGTGTAACCTACAACTTTATTATCGGTGAAAGATTCTTTCATTCATGATTTAAGTTCTTGTTTAATATTTGAAACCTTTGAAGTATTAAATAATTTTTTAATAGCTTCCGATCATAATTTAAGTTCTGAATATGGTTTACCATAAGAATTAGTTTCATTATTTGTACTGTTTGAAATTACTTCATCAATCAAAATATCTAAAAGATTTCTTAAATGTTTTGATTTGAATAAATGTTTAAAAAATTTTAAAGAATCATCATAAGTAATTTCATGTTTCATCAACATGTTTGATAAATTGTAATCATCAACAAATTTTTTAATTTTTTCACCCGAAGAGTCTTCAGTAATAGATTTGATCAATTGTTTAACATCCATTTGAATTGTTGTTTTATGTTTTTTTAGCAATTTTAATTTTAAAATTTGCGCCACAAATTCATACTTTTTAAATGATAGATTATTAGTTAAAACAACTACTACATTTTTTGCAAAACTAGAAAATGAATCATATGAAGAAATATTGTCCCTAATAGTAACTACCATTTCTTTAACAATACCTAAGCTTTGAACGATATTTGGTGCTTCCTTGATTAAATCATCAAGTAATGATTGGTTTTCTGAACTTTCAGGATTCATATCATATGGTCCTAAATTGTCTTTTCATAGTCCTTTTATTATGTTTTTAAACTCTTCTTGACTTAGAATATCTTTTAACAATAATGTAAAGTTCTTTTCTAATTTTTCTACATTATTGTTCGTACCAATGAAAATTTTAACAACTTCATTAATGGAATTAGCTTCATTATATTTATTTGTTTCATTTGAAAGAGAGTCTAAAATATTATCTAGTAAATTATTAAATCCCGCAGACTGATCCACTATTCTCGATAGCATTGGTTTTACATTATTATAATTAGGAAGGTATTTCTTTATAAATATATAGAATTTATCTTCTGTGCTGCTAGGGTAACTATTGTATTTATTTTCTAATCATTTAGAATTAATAGTAACTTTCAAACTATTTGTAATTATTTTTTTAATAGTGTCTTGCTTTCCATCAATAATATGATTAGATAAAACATTCTTTAATAGGCTAAATATTTTTTCTTCATCTAAACTACCAAAATATTTTCTGAATCAATTAATAGAAAAGTCAATTAAGTTTTTTTGTTCTCATAAACTATTTATTTCAAGACTAAGATCCTTTAAATATAAATTAGTTAATTTAAATTTCTCATTTAATTTAGGAAAAATTCTTAATATATCAGAAATTAGCTCTTTAAATTTGACGTCATCATCTTTTGAAAAACCTTGAGAGAATTCTGTTTTTTTAATTTCTGATAAACTAAGTTCTGAAACAATATTCCTAAACTCTTTTGAGTTTATTAAGTTATTTAAAATTGAAGATGCATTATTGTTTACAGTTTGAGAATTTCTAAATCAATTAATATAAGCTTCTTTAGTTTTTAAATGGTTAAAATTAGTAGCACCATTTCTAAAAACACAGTTATCAATAAAATCCTGAAAAATATTTTTAAATGACTGATCAATCATTAAGTTATTCAAAATATTATTTACTGCGTCAACGTTTAAATTAATAGTATTTTGTGCATTTCAATTCAATAAATATTTCCTAAAGGCTTTTTTAATAGCGGGCATTTCTAATAATTTATTCTTTATTTTCAATAAATTATCATAAACTTTTGAGTTCACAATACCGTCTGATAAAACTTTAAATAAATCAAAATAAGTTTGTATTCCATCAAGTTTTGTATTGTCCATTTCAAAAAATTTATTAACAACAGAAGCTATTAACTGTTTATATTCATCAAGATTTGAAATAGCATCTAATGACTTTAAAAAATCTTGCTCACTTATAAGATTTTCAAACTTATTTTTGTTAGGCTGATAAATAAACTGATAAATTAATTTTTTAAATATTGAATTGTTATTTTTATCCTTGTTTCTTAAAACATTAGTTAATAATTTAGTGATTGTTTCCTTGTGATTTGAAACGTCTGTTCTTAATAGTAATTTGATAAACTTAATTATTGTTTTTTCTTTATCAACACCTTCAAATCACAAAATAAATTCATTATTAAGATCGTTTACTAGTTTAGAATAATCAAATTCCTTTAAATCTTTAAATTCTAAGCCTGAAATATTGCCCAATACAATTGATACTACTTTATCAGTTATTTTATATTCATCATCAATTTTTTCATAAAAACCAACCACATCAAAAAGTAATTCTGATAATTCTTGTTCTGAAACATCACTTTCTATATTATCTCCAACAAGAAAATTAGTTTTTTTACCAATCGTTTTTGCAATTACATTTGAAATTGTTTTTTTAAATTGAGAATCTTTAGTTAAATCAACAATTATATTTTTTGAAAATGTTTTTAAAGCTTCCTTAACTTCGCTATTAGCTATAAAAATTTTTCATAAATCACTAAATGATTTAGCATTGCCATATTTTTCAGCATCAACAATAAAGGATTCAAGAAGCTTTGCAATTAATGTTCTTGTAGGTTCAGAATTAATTGTAAATTTAATAATAGAAAATAAATCATTTTTTGATAAATATTCTTTTAATTCATTTGAGTACACAAAACTTACAATTTTATTTATTGTTTCATTACTAATTTTTTTAGAAACAAAATTACTGAAAATAATTTTAATTATGTTTTTTAATTCTTCTTTTTCTTCTCTTATGAAATTGATTTTAGATAGGGATGATATAGTTTTGATAATTTTTTCTTCATCTAAAATAATTTTTTTAACAGCTTTAAATAGATTACTAATAGATTGTACTTTGGCCCCTGGTTTGCCATCATTATCTCAATCATATGTTTCAAAATATCTCTGAATATCCATTACAAAATTAGAAACTACATGATTTGAGATCAACCAATTTTTTAATTGATTTAAGTTCTTTGCTTTATCTTTAGTTAGAAACTTTTTCAAGAGTTCTGATGGGTCTAATTCTTTATAAAGATTACTGTTTAAAAATGACATTAAAGCGTTATCAAAAATCATAGAAGCAAATCTTCTATCATCTAAAACACGTAATTTATAGTTATTTATAGAAATTTTATTTTCAAATTTTTTGAATAATTTATCATGCTCGAGAATATACTTTTTAGAGTTTAAGTGAATATTTTTTATAAAATTATCAACGTCATTTTTATATTCTATTTGTCAATAAAAACTGTCTTGATCTGTTTGGACATAATCTTCTGATCAATTTATATTTTTAGACTTTAAATCATTTATATCTCTATCAGAAATTGATAATTTAGTAAATACATCAAATGCCATTTTTTTATAGCCAAAGGTTGATGGGTGTATATCAAAAAGCAATGGAGATAAATCCTTAACATTATTCAACCAAAAGTCAGTTTCGTATGAACTTATAAAATTGATTTTTTGCTTATTTGCTACATATTTAATTTTATTATTTATAAGATTAGTAAGTGTTTCTACAACTCTAACTGGAACATTAAAATTTTGTTGTAGATAATTATCCACTAAAGCTGAAATAGCACCAGCTATAACTGGATAACCAATAAAGTTTATGTTAGCCCTTGAATTTATAATCTTAATACTTCTAATTAGTTCTATTTGACGCTCTTGAACTTTATCAAAAATATCACCAAAAGTATTGTTCAAATACTTAACTATTTCTTCATAATTTGGCTTCTTATTTATAATCTGGGTAATCAAATTGCCTAAAGAGATATTTGACATTTGTTTCAAAATAATGTCAAAACAATCATTAGCTCCTAATGTTATAGTAATTAAATTAGCTTCTTGCAATTTAGAAATTAAGCTATTTTTAAATTCTTCTAAATTATTACCAAAAACTTTTTGCAAAGCTTTTAATTCCTCTGGTTTTAGTTCTGAAACTTTGTTATTAAATAAAAGATTTCATTCATTTAACGTTGAACCAGATCTTGCAAAATTCTTAAAACTTTCTAATTTCCCGTCCTCAGCATCTTTAATCATTTTTGCTAAATATGATGGAAATGATATTCCTTGTATTTCATTATTTACTAGTTCGCCTTCATAGTCCTTATCTAATCTTCCATCTCATCCGGCTGAGATAGAATCTCCTAAAGCAACATATTTAACTCTTTGGTTTTTAGAAATAGAGTGTTCACTTTTTAGTCTTTTAGATTTTTTTATATTACTTTTTGGTTTATCATTTTCTTTTTCTTCAATGATTTCAGTATTAGGAAGTCCAGGCAATTTGTTGTCTTGAGTATTATTATTATTTTTCTCAACATTATAAACTTTTTTAATCTTTCGCTCATTAACAGCAATTAAACTAAGTCCAATAGATAATCCTATTGTACCTACTAAGGCCCCAGAAATTATTAATAAGGTGTTTTTTAGTTTAAGTTTCATAATGATTCCTCATTTCCATTATTATAAGTAATAATGTAAATAATCAAAGTAATATGTGATAATGATTAATTGCATTTTACGAATAATAATTTTAATTTTTTTATATTGATTAAATATTAAGAAAATTATTAGTCATTTTCCTGAAATTCTTAATATTAAATAATTATAATTATGGTATACTAAAAAAAATAAATCAGGAGTATAAAATGAAAAAAATAAGTCAATTATCTCTAGGAACAAGTGTAATGATACCACTTCTTACCGCATCGGTTTCTTGTGGAAACAAAATTAAAGAAAAAGAAAAAAATAATGAAGAATTGTCGCTTGAGGAAGTTCAAGAACTTAAAGAAATAAATAAGAATGTGCCAATTAGTTATAAAGTTTTTATAGACGATATAAAAGACTCAGCAAAAAATGACTATCCAACTGTATTTTTAGGAAGAAATGCCGGTCAGGTTTTCAATAGTACATTCATGCAATTGTCTGGTATTTTAAACTATAAGAATGCATCAAAAAATAAATTTAATGATGCTATTTACATAATAAATGACAATGTTTTTCAATATGAAAAAAGAGGAACTAATCAGAGATTTGATTTTAAAAAACTTCTTGACAAATACGGTGATGTTTTATCTAAAACTGCCTCAGGTGATTTTAATGTTGAAGATGGTAAATTAATGATTGTAAATAATACAAAACATATTGACCCCAGTTCTGATAATCCTTACAAAGACTATCCAGCCAATGTTGAAGAAATTAAATCATATTTAAAACTTTATTTGGATAAGGGTGTAGAACAATTTAATTTTTACCTTGCAGATGCAACATTTAGAGAATTATGTGACAATCATCCAGATACAATGCAATGAATATTCAATAGAGCAAATAAAATATCAATAATGTCTGATGGTATGTATCAACCATATAAATTTATTAGAGACTGATATTACAAATGAGCCGTTGAAAGAAATAAAGTTTACACACAACAAGAACTACGTGATTTTTGAAATAAAAATATCCTTGAAAAGCCAAAGAATTACATGGATTTAAGATACTTTATTAACTTCAAGGAAAAAGTTAAATTATTTAATTTTGATGGCAAATATGATGCATCTTTAAACAAGATAATGCAGAAAACAAGAAAAGACGATAACTTCCAAACAGAAATCTTTGATTATCCTGTCAATTACAATTTTATAAAAAGTGATATCGAATTTAATAATAGCTATTTTGACGATTATGAAATTATAAACAAATTGTTCAACAAGGAAATATCTGACTATATTGTTTATGGAAAAGATAACTATGACAGTTTAAAGAAAAACATTATTTTTATAGGTTCTTCACTATTTAGAAGATATAAGCCAGATGATCCAACATCTGAATTAAGACTAGAAAGTGCTTCGCATCAATACGCAAGAGATGAAATTTATAAATTTATTAAAAAAGTTAGAACTTTATATCCGGAAAATAAATATAACTATTTTTACAAATTGCATCCTGTATATAAGGGCAATGAAGCAATACATTATGTTAATGTTTTAACGAACAAAATGGATAAGAAACCTATAATACTAGACCCATCAATATCGTGAGAAAATCTTATTTCTAGTGATTACAAAAAATTACAAGATAATCAATCAGTATTCTTTGATAAAAATGATTTTAAAGGAGATTCAACAAAATCATTAATTTATGGTTTACAAGCAACAACAACTGTTATACCAACAACAGTGGCTTTCTTAAAAGGAACGTTTGATATTACTTTAGATCAATCAAAACAATTTGTAAACATTAAAAACTTCCCAATTTCTAATTCTTTTGATATATTAAAAAGAGATAAACACTTTGACGATCCTGATGATGCTTTTAAACACAATGTAGGAACATGAAGAACAGTATTTAAATACTTTATTAATTCTGGAAGATTTTTTGATGAAGAAGATTTAGTATCAACAAATACATTTATTAAGTAATAAATCTTAATAATAATTAAAAAAGTTAAATTAAAAAAACACGCTCATAGTTATATATAAGTGTGTTTTTTATACAAATTATTCATTTTCATCAAATGAGTCATCCATTTTTTCAACTTCAAGGAATGAATCATTACCATTTTGAGTCATTTCTTTAATTAACTCATCAGCATCTAAATCATCGAAATTGATATTCTCAAATTGTTCATCAGTTGCGGAATCTGGATCATATTTTCCCGTGAAATATGATTTAGGATCTCTAATATCATATTTACCTTTTAATTCATAATCGCAGTTAGTTCCTGATGGAATTTTATGACCTAGAATAATATTTTCTTTAAGTCCTTCTAATTTATCGGTTTGGTTTGCTATAGAAGCATTAACTAAAATTTTAGGCGTTTCTTGGTAAGAAGCTGCTGCAAGGAATGAATCAGATAGTAAAGGAGTTTGTTTAGCACCTTTAATCTTAACTTCTCCAAATGGAGGTTTTTTACCTTGCGAAATTAATTTTGCACTTTCTTTTTGATATGCAAATATATCAACTAAACTACCAGTGAAGAATTTAGAATCTCCAGGCTCAGTAATAACTATTTTAGAAAGCATTTGACGAATGATAATTTCAATATATTTATCACTAATTGAAATACCTTGTAGACGGTAAAGTCTTTGAACTTCTTTAAGAATATAATTTTGAACAGCTCTAGTATCTGCAACCTTTAATAAATTATTTAGAATGATTGGCCCTTCAACAAGTTTTTGTCCAGGTTCAACATAGTCACCTTTTTTAACTCTTAAAGTTCTATTTGTACGTGTTTCATAGGTTTCTGTTTGAACAGCACCATTAATATCTTTATATTCAACTTGAATTAATTGTATTTCTGAAGAATTGGCTGGTTTGATAATATCTTTTACCACTCCATAGACATTAGAAATAACGGCTGGACGACCTCATGGAGAATCGTAGGCATCTATAAGTTCCATCAATCTACCAAAACCACCAGTAATATCTTCAACACCAGCAACACCACCGGTATGGAAGGTACGCATAGTAAGTTGTGTACCCGGTTCACCAATTGATTGAGCTGCAACTACGCCAACTGCTTCACCAATATTTACTAAACGGTTAAGAGATAAATCTTTACCATAACATTTCTTACATACACCATTACGTGTATAACATGATAAAACAGAATTGATTTCAACTTCTTGAACACCTGCTTTAATAACTTTATCAACCATTTCTTGTGTTAATAATTTACCAGCTTCAACAATAACTTCCCCTGTTTTAGGATCAAAAATAGGTTTATTTGTGTATCTACCTTCAATTCTTTCCGCAAGACTTTCAATAATTGTATTTGTCTTAGTGTCACGAATATCATTAACAACAAAACCATAGTCAGTTCCACAATCTTCTTCGCGAACAACAATTCCTTGAGCAACATCAACAAGACGACGTGTTAAGTAACCTGACTTAGCTGTATTAAGCGCTGTATCTGTTAAACCTTTACGGGCACCGTGGGTTGATGAATAGAATTCATAAGCAGTAAGACCATCAAGGAATGATGATTTAACAGGAATTTCAACAGTAGAACGAACAACAATTTCATTTTCAGCATCGGCTTTTAATGTTTTAGTGTTGTTATTCATAAGTCCACGCATACCGGCTAATTGAACAAAGTTTGATGAATTACCACGAGCTCCTGATGTGAACATCATAAATAATGGGTTTTGAGGATATTTTTTAGTAACACTTTTTAATTCTTCCTCAATACTATTCTTAATTTCTGATCATTTATTAATAGTTAATGAATAACGTTCATCATCTGTAATTAAACCTTGGTCAAAGAAATCTTTAAGTTGTTCAATATATTTATCACCTTCAGCAATTTTTTCTTTAGTATTGTCTAGTGTTCTAACGTCACTAACTGCAATAGTTGTACCTGAAATGGTTGAATAGTGATAACCTAATTCTTTAATAGCATCTAATACATTGGCAACTATATTTGTATATCTAAATCAAACTTTTTCAAGCAATCTAGTATAGTCGTTAAGTGTTCAAATTGGTTCACTAACTTTTTGATTTTTTGAAACTAATTCATTATTTTTAATAAATTCTTCGGTAATTATTTTTGTAAGAATTTCAGCATGTGAAACTTCATCACTATCTGAAATAACTTTACCACTATAATCAGTTAAATTCATACAACTAGATTCTACAGTATCTAAATTTTCTGAATTTAAATCATTAATAATTTTGGCAATATCTTCCATATTAACTATTGCAACATATCTATCATAAACTCTACGAACTATCTTAGCAATATCTTTTTTAGATAAAGGTAAATTAAGTGGCATATCATTTATAACTTTTACAAAATCTGTACCATATGGGAAAACAAAATTTTCAAGTTGACTTCTGTTTGATGAAGTATATTCAACTTCTTTTGTATCGGTTTTCTTTTCACCATTTACAGTTTTTTCTACATATTCAACATGTTTACCGAAAATAAATTCAAATCCTTCAGGAAACGCTCTATTGAAAATAAATTTACCAACTGTTGAAACTATATATTTATCTTCTGGTTTAAAGTCTATTCATTGTTTATTGATTTGATTGATAGGTAAAACAACTCTTGCGTGTAAATTAATTGATTTATTTTCATAAGCTGTAAGCATATCATCATATGTTGCAAAGAAACGGCCTTCGCCTTGTACACCTTTTTCTTCCATTGTTAGGTAGTAAAGACCAAGGATAATATCTTGTCCTGGATTGATAATAGGTTCACCATCTTTAGGACCTAAAATATTTTTACTTGCAAGCATTAATTCTCTAGCTTCACGAACTGCAGCGTCACTAATAGGCACGTGAACAGCCATTTGGTCACCATCGAAATCGGCGTTAAATGGAGTACATGATAATGGGTGCAACTTAATAGCTTTACCTCTAATTAAAACTGGTTCATAAGCTTGAATTGATAAACGGTGCAATGTTGGAGCACGGTTTAGTAGGACCGGACGTCCTTCAATAGCTCTCTCAACATATGGTCAAATCATAGGGTCAAGATTTTCAATAACTTTTTTACCCGCTTTTATTGAATTGATTTGATTTGAATCATCTTTAATTAATTCTTTAATAATCCATGGTTCAAATAACTTAGCAGCCATTTCACGTGGAATACCAACTTGGTGCATTTTTAATTCAGGACCAACAACAATAACTGAACGACCTGAATAGTCAACACGTTTACCAAGTAAGTTTTGACGGAAACGACCTTTTTTACCTGTTAAGGCGTCACTAATTGATTTAAGAGGGCGCGAATCTTTTGAAGTTACAGGATTTGGTTTTTTACGCGCATTATCGATTAATGAATCAACAGCTTCTTGAATCATACGATACTCATTTTGTTTAATTAACATAGGAGCATCTGATTCTTCTCATTTTTTAAGACGATTATTTCTAATAATAATACGACGATATAGTTCATTAATGTCACTTGTTGAATGGCGACCGCCATCTAATTGAACAAGTGGACGTAAGTCAGCTGGAATAACTGGTAGATCATAAATTAGCATACTTAATGGACTTTGTCCTGAATTAATAAATCCATTAATTACTGCTAGGCGTTTATAAAGCTTTTGACGTTCTTGAGTTTTTGAAACACCATTAATTTTAGGACTGTTTGAAATAGCATTAATTTGATTCTCAACATATTTTGCTTCTTCTTCTAAATTGATGTTTTTAAGTAAGTATTCAATAGCATTAGAACCTGTTGAAATTTCTGCATCACTAAATTCATGAATAATGTCATTGTATTCATAAAAATCAATACCATAATCCTTACCCATTTTATCAGTAGCAATTTCTTCAAGTTCAACTAGCGATTCATAAATAGTTTCATGTTCTTCCGAACCTTTTTCATATCTTTCAAGAAGTTCTGTTAATGCATTTCTATAAATAACTGCTGCTTCATTAATATCAATAATTGAGTTCTTTTGTAGTGATTTTAAGCCACCATCTTTAAGTACTATATGACTCTTATAGTAAATTAATTTTTCTAAATCTGCTTTTGAAACAGATTTACTTGAATTAGCTACACGTAAACCTAATAATTTGGAAATAATTGAATGATCAATTTTGAAAAATCAAAAGTGAACAACTGGATTTTCTAAGTGAATATGTCCCATTCTTGAACGACGTGTAATTTTAGGAAGAATAACTGGTTCGTACTTTTCACACATTGGTGTTTTGGCACAAACTGTATTTTCATCACTTTTCTTATATTTTGTACCACAAATTGGACATTTAAAGTCAGTTGTTGGCCCAAAAATTAATTCATCAAAAAGTCCATCTCTTTCAGGCTTGAAACTTTTATAGTTAATTGTTTCCGGTTTAGTAACTTCACCATTTGATCATGATTGTACATCTTCTTTAGTCGCTAAAGATAATGAAATCATTTTAATAGCTGCTTTTTTCTTATTATTCATTGTTACCTCCGTCAAAATATTGTTGATATTCTTCTTTTTCATCATCTGCATAACCTAGATCTAATTTCATTCCTAAACCTTTTAATTCATAGCTTAAAACGTTAAATGATTCTGGAACTCCAGGTTCTGGCAATTCACGACCTGTAGCAAGTGAAGAATATAGTCTATTTCTTCCTGCTATATCATCTGATTTATATGTAAGAATTTCTTGAAGTACATTTGTTGCACCATAACTTTCAAGGGCTCATGTTTCCATTTCACCAAAACGTTGTCCACCATTTTGTGATTTACCACCTAATGGTTGTTGAGTTATTAATGAATATGGTCCCACAGAACGAGCATGCATTTTATCATCAACCATATGGTTAAGTTTAAGCATATACATAACACCTACTGAAACTGGATTATCAAATTTATCTCCAGTAATAGGGTCAATTAAAATTTGTTTACCTGTTTCAGGTAGACCTGCTTCCTTGATAACATCAAAGATTTCTTCTTTTTTAATACCATCAAAAACAGGCGTTACAAATTTACATTTTAATTGTTTAGCGGCCATACCTAAATGTATTTCAAGCACTTGACCTATATTCATACGTGAAGGAACACCTTGAGGGTTAAGCATAACATCTACTGGTGTACCATCTTCTAAATAAGGCATATCTTCCTCTGGTAAAACAATTGAAACAACACCTTTGTTACCATGACGACCAGACATCTTATCACCGACTTTAATTTTTCTTTTAACTGCAATAGAAACTTTAACGATTTTATCAATTCCATCTTCCAATTGATCTTTATTTTCACGACTTAATATTTCAGTCGAAATAACTGTTCCTGCATGTCCATTTTTAACTTTTAATGAAGTATCTCTTACATTTAATTGTCTTTGTTGAAGAATTGATGAAAGCATTTTTTCTTCAGGACTTGGATTATCATCGCCTTTAGGACTAACACGTCCAACTAAAATATCTCCAGGAACAACTTCACTACCAACACGTACAACACCATAAGGATCTAAGTGACGAATTGAATGCTTAGAAACATTAGGAATTTCTGATGTCAATTCATCATCGCCAGCTCTTGATGTTCTAAATTGAATAGTTTGTTCTTCAATATGGATTGATGTAAATACATCATCCTTAACTAATCTTTCATTTAAAATAATAGCATCTTCATAGTTATAACCTTTATATGTTGTAAAGGCAACAACTACATTTTTACCAAGCGCTAATTCTCCATCTTTAAATGATGATCCATCAACTAATAAATCACCAACGCTAACTTCCTGACCTTCTTTAACTATTGGTTTTTGGTGAACAACTGAATCTTGATTTGATCTCTCAAAATTCTTTAAGAAATAAGTTTCTAATGTACCTTTTTCATTTCTTATCTTTATTTTTTCACCATCAACATATTCAACAACACCATTGCTTTTTGAACTAAAGTTACTTGAAGAATATTTAGCTATTTCAGATTCTAAACCTGTGGCAACTAATGGCGCTTCAGCTTCTAAAAGAGGAACTGCTTGACGCTGCATGTTAGATCCCATAAGAGCACGGTTAGCATCATCGTTTTCTAAAAATGGAATACATCCAGCTGCTACTGAAACCATTTGGTTTGGCGCAACTTCAATATAATCAACATCTTTGCTTGAACCTAAAATATAGTTATAGTTGTAACGCATTGTTATTGAGTCATCAATAAGTTTTCCATTATCATCAACTTTAACCGTTGACTGAACGATTTTATATCCAATTTCTTCACTAGCTGTTAAGTATTCAACTTCTGAATAATCTACAACACCATCATTTACTTTATAGTATGGAGTTTCTAAGAATCCAAATTTATTTGTTTTTGCATATGAAGCAAAGTTTAATATAAGACCAATATTTGGTCCCTCAGGAGTTTCAATTGGACAAATTCTACCGTAATGTGTTGCGTGAACATCACGTACTTCGAATTGAGCAGTATCCCGGTTAAGACCACCAGGTCCTAAAGAAGTAATACGTCTTTCATTTGAAATTTCAGAAAGAGGGTTTATTTGATCCATAAATTGAGAAAGTTTTGAAGAGTTGAAGAACGTCTTCATTTGATTAGATATCAATTTATTGTTAGTAATATTTTTAGGAGTAACCTTATCTGGTTCTTTTGCCGACATTCTTTCACGAGTTGTTTTTTCAAGTTTAGATAAACCGACATTAAATTGGTTATGCAATAATTCACCAACACTAACAATACGTTTATTTGTAAGTGAATCAGGATCATCATCTTGTCCAATTCCATCAATTAAATTAAAGTAGTAGTTAACTGTAGCAATAATATCAGAAATAATTAAGTGTGTTTCATTTGCTTTTGGATCTGTACCAATTACTTTTACAGCTTCTTTTCCTTGTTTCATTCATTTTTTAGAAGGATAAACAAGAATAGAAATCATTTTAATTCTCTTTTTTAAATCTTTATTATCTTGATTTTTTAGTAATTTTCCATAAACGGTTTCAGCATTTATTCCAGGAATATCTTCACTAGAAATATTTCCTTGATCAAAATTTCATTGAATTAATACTGCTATTTTATGAGAAATAGAATCGCCTTTTTTAAGGGTAATTGGATTTCCTTTTTTATCAACAATATCTAAATCTTGAGCTAAATAAGTTCCACTAATACGGTCAACAAGATTAAGTTTTTTGCCCATCATGTAACGACCTGTTTCACCCAAAATATATCTTTTCTTATTAAATAAAAGACCAGGAATTAAATTTGCAGTTGATTCATCTGTAACACGATCTCCACGACGAATGATTCTAAATAACTCTTCTTGACACATTTTTATACATTCTTCATGCGATTCATAAAGAGCGATTTTCTTTTCTTTTTTAAGTGTTTCTTCTAATGCACTCGAATTACCAAATAACTCTCTAATGTTTTCTGTTGTCAATCCTAATGCAGTTAAAAATGTAACAAGATTAACATTTTTGTTCTTATCTATTTTAATTTTTACTCAGTCTTGAGTTCTAGAAGTAACCTTGTGTGATATTTCAACTCATGAACCAATGTGTGGCAAAATTTCAACCTTGTTGAAAAGATCATCAGATTGCTTATTACGAACACCACGTCCAAAATATGCACCTGGTGAACGAATTAATTGACTAACTATAACCTTTTCGCTACCATTAATAATAAAACTTCCACCAGAAGTCATTAATGGAATTTCGCCTAATAAAACAGTATCTTCTTTTAAATTACCTGTTTCAGTTAATTTAACTCTAAATTTTGCAGATAATTTAGCAGAATAATTAATACCTTTGGCTCTTGCTTCTTTAACAGCATCATATTCTCTTTTTCCAGGCATTTCAAATTTTGCTGAATTATGAATGTATTCAATATCAACTTTTTTATTTGTTGAGCTAATTGGATAATGTTCCCTTAAACTCGCTTCAACTCAATTCTTCTTGAATAATTCAAAAGACTCTTTACTCATTGATAAAAAGTCAGGAACATTCATAATTTTTTTAGTAGTTGAATAATCTCTACGTTCAGTTTTAGGTCCAAATTTCTTTAGTCTATATTCATATTTATTCTTATATTTTTCAATTGTACTCATATATTCTCCCGTCTTACAAAACCTATGTTGTATTAGCATCTTAAATAAATAAAAAACATTAAGTTAATTCATCAACTTAATTGCAAAATATTATATTATTTATACTATTACTAATACTAATATGCACATGTTCATTAATATTAACACATAATATATTTTTTTATATTATTTTTTTAAAAAAAATATTTGAGCAAAAATATCTATAAATAAGACAAATAAGTAAAAAATATAAAAAACAGCTTATTTGCTGTAAATAATTATTCTTAAATTAAAGAGTTATATTTTAAAATAAGTGGTTTATCTTGACACTCTGAAGCAATTGAAGATCACTCAGATTGGCTTTCTTTACTACTTGTAAATTTATCGTATGTTTCTTTAGTACTTCATCTTTCCATAATTAAAAAATTATTATTATCTTTTCAGGCTCCGTCTAATGATAAGTTATATTCTTGCTTCTTGGTTTCTTTTAGCCAATTTGTGATCTTAGTTTCAAAATCGTCTTTGTGTTCAGGTTTTACTTTTAAGTGTTTAATTACTAAATAAATCATTTCTTCTCCTATTTTAATCTTTCAAATAACATAAATGTTTCACTAGTGACTAGTTTATTAAATTTATCAAAATTACTAATTTGATTTAACTCAAAGCCGCTCATGCGTAAAGCTTTTGCAACTTCTTTTATTCTAGATGGTAAAGAAATTTGCATCGCTCATGAAACAGCATATATTCCATTTAACAATCTTACCAAGATATTTTCTAATTCCTCAAGATTATCTTTTTTAGTTCAAGGTTTTGTTTCATCTATATACTTATTTAATTTATTTCCTAATTCAATAACTTCATGAAATGCCTTATCAATTTTATAGTCGTTCATAAATTTAATAAAGTTTAATGGCATTTCTTTAATAGAATTTTCAATCTCAATATGAATATTATCATTGCTTTTCTTATAAACTAACCCACTTTTAAAAGAAGTAGAAATCATTTTGAGAGTTCTTGAAATTAAATTGCCATAGTTATTTACCAAATCTGCATTAACGACTTCTTTAAGTTTTTGCTCACTAAAATTCCCGTCTTCGCCAAAGATAATTTGAGATGCAAAATAGTATTTAACCATTTCTGGATCAAAAGACTTAATCAAATCATTTGGACTTATAACATTATTTAGGGATTTAGACATCTTACGTCCAATATCATCTCTTAGTAATCCATGACTATATATTTTAGTTGGTTGCTTAATACCTAAAGCATTAATGAAAATAGGCCAATAAATAAAATGAAATCTTGCTATTTCTTTACCAAGTATATGAACGATTTCGTCACCTTCTTTTCAATATTTTAGATAATCTTCTTTAGGATTATCTAAATCAAAACCTAATGCTGTTATGTAATTAAATAAAGCGTCCATTCATACATATAATGTGTGTTTTGGATCATCTAAAGTCGGAATTGCTCATTTGACATTAGTTCTGGTAACAGATAAATCTTCTAGTCCTTCTTTTATAAAATTATTCTTCATCTCATTAACACTTTTTATAGGCTCTAGAAATTCGGGGTGATTTTGTGAATATTCAAGTCACCAATTAGCAAATTGACTAGTTTTAAAAAAGTAACTTTCTTCAGCCATATTGATTAATTTATGACCGCTAGAAGGGTGGAAATATTCATTATCTTTAAAAATTGCTTGATTTTTAGTTAAGAATTCTTCATCTTCTATTGAATAAAGACCTTCGTACTTAGACTTATATATAAGTCCTTGCTTTAAAAAATATGAAAATACTTTTTGAACTGTGGCTTCATGGTATTTATTGGTTGTTCTTGAAAAATAATCAAATTCAATACCTCAATCTTTTCACATTTGCTTGTAAGAAGAAACTAGTTCATCAACAAATTCTTTTGGATATTTATTTTGTTTTTGAGCCTTATTTTCTATCTTTTGACCATGTTCATCACTGCCTGTTAAAAATTTAACATCATAACCCATAATCCTCTTGTAATTAGCAATTGTTCAAGCCATTGTTGTGCAATAAAGATGACCTATATGTAAAGGGCCTGATGTGTAATAAATAGGTGTTGTAATATAAAAAGTTTTCTTTTGTTTAGACATTATTTCTCCTTAAATATTTTAATAGGTTTATAAAGTTCTTTTATTTCATCTAAATAAACATGGTCGTTTTTATTTGTGGGATCATGTAAATATAAATTAGGCATAAAATGAACACCATATCCAGCTTGATACCTGCTCTCAACTAAAACAAGTTTAGGCTTATCTTGGACTCTAGGAATGATGAATTGAATTCTTTTAGGTTCAAATTTATATTTACGCATATATTCAAAACAATCAACTAGTCTTTCAACTGGAATAACCAATGTTAAATAACCTTTTTGTTCTATTATTTTAGAACTTCCAAAAATTATTTGCTCTAAATTTATTTTGATTTCATGAGTCGCAATAAGTTTTTCATCTGAAGTATTTTTACTAATTTTAATTTTGTCTACCATAAAAAATGGAGGATTGCATACAATAGAGTCGTACTTTTTATTTTTAGTCTCTTTTATAAAATTTTTGTAAAAAATATTGAAATCTTCATGAATTAAATTTATTTGTTCTTCTTTTGAATTCAATTCAATGTTTTTCTTAGCTAAGTTAAAAGCTCTTTCTTGAATTTCAATAGCATCGATTTTTAGTTTTTTGCTTCTTTCACTTATAAAAATTGATAGTGCTCCATTATTTGTTCCTATTTCCAACATTGTTTTTATTTTATGATTTAAAAAAACAAAATTACCTAATAATATAGTATCAACGGAATAATTAAACATTGTTTTATCTTGATAAACATACAAATTAGAATCAAAACCTAAAGAATTCTTAACAAGTTTTTCATTATTTTTTATCATGGTACTTTTTACTATTTCCATTATTAAAATTATTTTTGTATTTGGATTTATTCTTTAAACTTTGTAAATATTTACCATAGCATGATTTTAACACTGCATCAACTTTACCATTGGTTGGGTCACTTTTGACAATAATTACTTCAACTTCTTGTCCCAACTTATATGTTTTGTTCTTACCAATATATTCTGTTTGACTTTCGCTTAACTCATACTCATCATCAATCATTGTGCTTACATGAACTAGGGCTTCAGTTTTATTTTCAAATTCAACAAACATTCCAAATTTTAAAATACTTAAAATTTGACCTTTTAATAGTTGACCAACTTTAGATTTGTAATATTCGGCATATTTTAAATCATTTGTATCTCTCTCAGCTTGGAGAGCTTTTTGTTCAGATTCTGAATTTGCAATAGCAATTTTTTCCAGTTTTTCAATAACTTCAGAGCGATTAAATTTTTTATTATTAAAGATATAATTTCGCAATATTCTATGAACAACTAAATCAGGGTATCTTCTTATAGGGCTTGTAAAATGACAATATTCCTCACTAGCTAATCCGAAATGACCAACATTATCTGGTGAATAAATTGCTTTAGACATAGTTCTTAAAAACAGCATTTTTAGGAACTCATCATCTCTTTGAGATTTTATTTCTCTAATAATTTTTTGGAATGACTTAGGAGTTATTTCATTTTTGCTAATATTTACTTTAATACCTAATTCATTTAAAACCATTTTAAAATATTCAATTTTTTCTTCATCGGGTTTATCATGAATTCTGTAAATCATAGGTATCTTTTTTCTTGTCAAATATGTAGCTACTTCTTCATTTGCACAAACCATAAAGTCTTCAATCAAAGATTCAGCTCTTCCTGTTTCTTTTGCAAGAATATCTATTACATTACCTTTATCATCACATTTTATATAAGGCTCAACAATTTCAAAATCAATGTATCCTTGCTCATTTTTATAATTTCTAATAATATCCGCTAACTCTACTGCTTGAGTCATCATCTCATTTAGTTTCTTATCTCCAAAAACTAAATTTTCTGAAATAAATTTATTAACCCTATCATAGGTTAAACGATATTTTGAATTAATAATTGAAGGAATTATTTTAGTATTTTGTCTTTTTCCATTTTTATCAACTGTTGTAATTACACTTAAAGTAAATCTATCAACATTTGGATTTAAACTGCAAATTCCATTTGAAAGACTGGTTGGAAGCATTGGAACAACTTTGTGAACCATGTAAATTGAAGTACCGCGTTCTAGTGCTTCATTATCAATGCTCTCGCCTTCTTTTACATAATATGAAACATCAGCAATATGAACACCTAATTCAAAATTGCCATTATCTAATTTTTTTACACTTATTGCATCATCAAAATCTTTTGTATCATCTCCATCAATTGTAACTATCAGTTCGTTTCTTAGATCTACTCTATCATCAATATTTTCATCTTTAATATCTTGTGGAATTAAACTGGCAGCATCTAAAACTTCTTTAGGAAAATCATTTGGAATGTTTTTTTCAATAGAAAGAGCTTTAACGTAACAATTAGGATCGCCTATATTAGAGATCTTTTTAACAATATTTATTTCAAGTAATTTTCCATTGTTACTAATTATTCTAGCTTCAACCACATCTTCTAATCTAGCATCAACATAATTATCATTAATAACAAACTCATAGATTGAAAAATTAGCATTAAGAGGTTTAAAGGCTAATTGATTATATTTTAGAAATAAAACACCAGTTAAAGTGGTTGTTTGACTCTTAATAATTGATTCAACAATTCCGAAGGTTTTCCCATTTTTATCACCTTGAGGTTTAAAGATGCCAACCTTAACCGTGTCTCCATTCATGGCTTTATTAAAATAAATATTAGGAATAAAAATTCCTTCAGTTTCAGAATCGTTTACTTTAAAATCTACGAAAGCAAATTTGCCTTCACCAGCAAATCTAATTTCACCTGTAATAGTATTAATTTTTTCAAGTAAAGAATAAGAATCATCTCTACTTTTATAAATTTTATGCTCAAAAACTAGGTCTTTCAAGATACTAGTTAGTTCTCTATTTTTACTTGGGTGTATTTTGTTTCTTTTAACAATATCAATAAATCTTGAATTAGGATTACCTTTGATATATGCTAATATTTCTTCTTTTTTAATCATGTAATTAATTAATGAAAATCCTTAAAACTATAGTCAATACTATTAAAATAATGCCTAAAGATAACATTGAATATTTAAGGAATTTTTTCATTCCCCTTTCTTTTGAATATTTAAATAATTCAAGGTCTCCTGACCCAACAAGCGCACCTGAAAAACCGTTTGAATCAGGTGACATCATTAATGAAACAACAATTATAATAAATGAAATAATGACTAAAATTACCGTTACTGTTAGCATGTAAACCCCTTTATGAATATAACTAAAATATTATAAACAATATACACTATAATCAAAATTCTAAATGCATAAGTTTATATTTAAAATGTTTAACTATAAATAAGTATAAATAAGTATAAATGATAAATTTGAAAATAAGATTTTAGTAAGATTAATAAAATCATTATAATATTACTATTAATTAAATTAATAATTTACTTAATTTATGAGGAGCAATCATGGCAAGTGTTGATAAATTAAAAAATATAAAAAATAAAATTAGTGATGTTCATGATGAATTTACATTTAAGCCTATTTTGTATAAACGTTTTATTAAAAACGAATCCAATAATAAAGCTTATTCAGAATTATGAAAACAATCAAAATATGAAGTTTCAAAAGGTTTATATGAATATATTTCTAACCTAACAGACTCTAAAAAAAATAATATTTTAAAAAAGAGAGTAAAAAAAGTTGAATACACTTATTTTCCAGTTATTATTTTTTTCTTAATAATTTCTCTAGTCTTTAGTTTTATAATGATTCCTTTCGCCTATTCAGGAAAAACTAATGATATTCTGATAATCATCTTAAGTGTGCTAACTTTCGCATCAGTCGTTGGTGGTGTAATTTCAGCAATATTTTATTTTTTAGCACTTAGAAAAGTGCAATTACTTAAAAATAAATATTATGCAAAATGCTATTCAAATTCAATTAAACTTGAAGATTTAAAAAAAATAGTTTTTGAAAATTCGGGCAAATTAAAATTTTTAGGTAATAAAAATAAAATTGAAATAATTTCTCAAATGAAATTTCCTGATTTACCTGAAGACACAACTGTTGCTTATGACCCTTATTCCCAATTGTACTCTTACAAAGGGATAACAATTAACGTGCAAAATATCCAATTAAGTTATAAACAAGAGCCAGAAAACATAGAATTTAATGAAGAGTTAGATAAATTAATAGAACAACAAAAAATAAATAATAAAGTTAACTTAGATAAAGAAGTACAAGTTGATACAACAGAGAATAAAGATGATAATAAAATTGAAACTATTCTGACTCCAACAAATAAAAAAATAAAAGTAATCAATATGAATCTATTAAATAGTGAATTTAATACTGCATTTATTCCTTTCCATATATTCAATGAATTTAGTTTTTACAAACAAAAATTTCAAGATATTTCATTCTCTGATAAGAACATAGATAAACTATTCAAATTTAAATCAATAAATCAGGATTTATCAAAAATTAAGATTGCTCTAGAAGAATATGCTTGCTCTCCAGCAATAAATAAAATGTTTGTTCCCGAAAATTCAAGTATTAATTATTACAATAATGTCGTTGAAGCAATTTTAGCTATGCCTTCAGATTTTGAGTTTGACTATGATGGTTCAATTCCGTTTAATGACATAACTCCTGTAGTAAGTGAAAATAAATTCGAAAAAGATTTAAGCGATGACACCTCAATTCCAAACTATTTAATAGTTAAAAATTTTGATAAATTTATAAATTATTTTACAACATGCAAATACAACGTAATCGCCCATGTTTATCCTATCATCTATTATCTAATAGATCCACTTAGCCAAATTAAACAATTTAATACCAAGAGTTTTAATGAAATCTTCTTGGAAAAATATTAGTTTAATTAGACTTTAAATTATACTTTTACAATTTTAGGTTGTTTTTAATATAATATTTTGAATATGAATAATACATTAAAACCAATAGTGATAATAACAGGGCCAAGTGGCGTAGGAAAAGGCACAATCGAAAAAATACTCTTTGAGTATAAAGAACTGCATTTAAGATTATCATGTTCCGCGACAACCAGAAAACCTCGCGAAGGTGAAATAGATGGAATACATTATTTTTTTGTTTCAAAGGAAAAATTTAAAAAACATATAGAAAACGATGAACTACTTGAATATAGTTTCCACTTTGACAACTACTATGGAACTCTATTTTCCGAAATAAATAAAATACATACTGAAGGTGATGTTCCGGTTTTGGAGATAGAAACAAATGGAACTAAACAAATTCTTGAAAAACTGAAATCTAGCGATCAATACAGAGTTATCTCTATTTTTGTAACTCCTCCGACCGTGGATGATCTAGAACTTAGAATCAAAAAAAGAAATACCGAGACCAAAAAATCATTAATTAAACGTTTAGAAAAAGCAAAGGAAGAGTTGTCAAATACAAATCTTTTCCAATATGTAATTATCAATGATATACCTGAAAGAGCTGCAAAAGAAATTAGAGATAAACTATTAGAGGAAATGGATAAAAAATAATGAAATATGGAATGAAAAGCGATGTAGGTAGAGTTAGATTAGAAAACCAAGATAGGGTTGGTATTTTTTTCAATAAAAATATTACTTTACTTATTCTTTGTGATGGTATGGGAGGCCACTTTGGTGGTGGATTAGCTTCTAGTACAACACTAAATGTTTTTGATAAAAAATTTAGCACCAATTTCCCAGTAGATAAAATTAATGATCCATATGTAATATCGGATTGATTTAGATCAACTGTTAATTCAGCAAGAAATGAAATGATAAAAATAAGCCATAATGATGAAGCTAAACTAGATATGGGCACAACAGTTACTGCTACCATAATTGACAAAGAAAATAAAATTATTTATGTTTTTAATATTGGTGACTCAAGAACATATGTTTTAACTAGGTACGGTGAAATAAAACAAATTACCATTGATCACAATTTATATAATAAATTAATAGCTGAGGGAGTTCCACCAGTTGAAGCTAAAATGAATAGATATCATGCCGCTTTAACTTCTGCTCTCGGTCCTCAAAAAACAACCAAAATTGAACTTTTTGACGTATCAAAACATTACGATGAAATATCTTTATTCCTAGCCACAAGTGATGGGGTACATGATTTTATCGATTTACCAATTTTAGAACAAATTTTAAGATCCGAACTTGAGCCAGAAGCTAAATGTGAAGAATTAGTTTTTGAAGCTTTAACAAATCAATCTACGGACAACTGCACTGCTGGAATTGTTGTTTTAGATAATAAATAACATTGGAGAAAGATATGAATATCAAAAGAGATAGTATTGTTTTTAAAAAATATAAAGTTATTAAAGAATTAGGTTCTGGAGGTTTTAGTGTTGTCTATAAAGTTCAGCCAAACGACCCTAGCAAACAAAACGAGTTCTATGCTCTTAAATATTTAACAATCGACAAAAACTCAAATAGCAAACCAGAAACAACTCTAAACCGTTTTAGACATGAAATAGAAGTTTATAAAAAAATAAGAAGCGACCGCATTGCAAAATATATCGATTCACATATGAGTCGTAATGAACAATTTATTGTTATGGAATATGTTGAAGGCGAAAATATGAAAGACCGTTTAAGAAAAAACGGTAGATTCATTCCTAAAGAAGCTGTATATTTTGCAGAACAAATTGCTGAGGGCATACAAGAGTTGCATTCATTAAATATTATTCATAGAGATATTAAAAGCAATAACATAATGATTACTAAAACTAGAAATGTAAAAATAATTGATTTTGGTTTAGCGCTAGATGAAGATACACAACGACTAACTGAAACAGCTAAAGTTGTTGGTTCTGTCTATTATATGGCACCTGAACTATGTGTTTCAAATTCACAACCTTCTGTTCAATCAGATATATATGCACTAGGTATTATGCTTTTTGAAATGCTTACTGGTAAGTATCCAATAAGAGGAAAAGACCCGCTTGACACAATAAGAAAACAAAAAACTCAACCTATCCCAGATATTAAAAGTATTGTTGAAATTCCTCAATCATTAGCCAATATAATAATTAAGGCTACTGCCAAAAATCCTGATAAAAGATATTCTTCAATGTATGAAATGAAAGAAGATTTAAAAACATGTTTAAGTCAAAAAAGATATATTGAAAAGCCTCTTGATATCAGAAGAGTATCTAGAAAGAAAACGTTAGCCTCAATAATCAATAGTAGAAAATTTATTATTTCTTCTATTGTAATATTATCTGTTTTATTCATTGCATTATTAATAACTGTAGCTTTACTAGTTTAGGAGATTTTTTGAAAGGAAGAATATACTCAATAAATAGTGGTATCTACCACATTAGAGAAAATAATAATGACCACAACATCTCAGCTGCTGGTGTTTTTAGACACAAAGATATAGTTCCACTTGTAGGAGATTTTGTTGAATTTGAAGAAAATAAACAAATTACAAAAATATTACCTAGAAAAAACGAATTTATAAGACCTAGAATATCGAATATTGATACTATCATTGTTGTTATGTCTATTAAGGAGCCGACAATTAAAAGTATATTAATAGATAAATATTTATCGATAGTTGAAGAAAAAAATATCAAACCTATTATCTTACTAACAAAGAGTGATTTAGGAACTACAGACTTAATTAATCAATATAAAAAAATGGGTTATGAAATTTATGAAATAAGCTATAAAACAAAAGATTGAGTAAAAAATATTTTGGAAAAGCTAAACGGAAAAACTTTTGCATTAATGGGTCAAAGCGGCGTTGGCAAAACTACAATTATTAATCAAATTACTAATCTAAACCTTCAAACGAATACTATTTCTAAAAAAGCAAATAGAGGACGACATACAACAAGAATTGTTCAAATTTATGACATAGCAGGAGGACATTTAATTGATACTCCTGGGTTTAGCAACATAGATCTATTTATGAATAAAATTGAGTTTTCTAAATCATTTGCTATGTTTAGAGAGATATCAAAACAATGCAAGTTTAAAACATGTTTACATGAAAAGGAACCAGAAAATTTATGCGCAGTTAAGACCGCTGTAAAAAATAATATAATCCCAAAATTTAGATATGATAATTACATAAAATTATTACAGGAGTGTGAAAAAGAATGAATCAAAAATACATAACACCATCAATATTAAATGTAGACAAAAATAAACGATTAGACATGGTTAATAATTTGATCGATAATGGTATAAAATGAATCCACTATGATGTTATGGATGGAAACTTTGTACCTAATCACGCAATTGAATTAGAAGAAATTAAAAATATAAATGAAAATGGAAAAAAACATTTAAAAGATGCTCATTTAATGATTACTAATCCATTTGAAGAAATACCTAAATATAAAGATTTAGTTGATTTTATTACATTTCATTATGAAGCGGAAGATCCTAAAAAAATAATGTCTTTTTTACAAAAAAATCAACACGACTACTCTCTAGGAATAGCTATTAAACCTGATACAAAAGTGGAGGAAATTAAAGACTTTCTGCCTTATTTAAGATTAGTTTTAGTTATGTCTGTTGAACCGGGAAAAGGTGGACAAAAATTCATTCCAACAGCAATTGATAAAATTAAAAAGCTAAAAAATATCAGAAGTAAATATTCTTACCAATACATAATTCAAGTTGACGGTGGGATTAATAACGAAACATGCAAAGATGCTTGAAAAGCTGGAGCTGATGCTCTTGTTGCTGGAACTTATATTGTAAAAGAACCAACAAGAGAAAATATTGAAACATTATTAAACAAAAAATAAAAACCTGGCTAAATAGCTAGGTTTTTTATAATACTAAAGAACTACACCTTTACGTTTAATAGTTTTAAGTGTTTTTGCACTAACTCTTAAGGTTACTTTTTGGCCATCAACATTAAAGTTAACTTTTTGAAGGTTAACGTTAAATTTTCTTTTTGACGAGTTTAAAGCGTGTGAACGTTTGTTACCTGTCATAGGGCCTTTACCAGTTAGATAATCTCTTCTTGCCATATCGTTCCTTTCAATGTTTATTTTGTTTTCGGTATAAAAAGTATGTTTATTATACAATAGAATATATTTTTTTATATTTTGAATTTTATTTTACATTATTTTTTATCTTCTATAGTATCCTCTTCAACAACAATTGCTTCCTCAGTCAATAATTCCTCTTCATGTTCATTTGAATATTTACCAAAGGAATTTTCAGAAATATCTATTTTAGATTGTGTTTTCATTGTAGAAACTCAAAATCAAATTAATAACGCAGCAATAACTAATTCACCTAAGGCTAGAAATCCTACTAATAAATATTTAGCTTGATAGAAAATGGAACCTGACCTTAGCCCAAATAAGACAATTAATCCAACTAAAAATATAACACCTTGAATTATTAAACTTACAAAATTAAAAAATTGTATATATTTTCCAAATTTAAATCTATTAAATTCTTTTATTAATCTAATAATTCTAAAAAGAATTAAGAATTGAAATATTGAAAATATCAATTCAAAAAATAGAAGAACTATAGGAAATATTAAATAAGGAGTGAATGAAAAAATAAATGTTAAAAATGTTATGAATTCTAATACACATAGAGGAATTAATCCTCACAAAAACTTATTCTTAGTATTATCAAATTGTTCATCTAACTTATTAACAATTTTGTTAAAGTTATTTTCAATCATAAATTATGATAAATACTCCTGTATATGCTTTGCAGCAATTGCACCATCGCTAGCTGCCGTAATAATTTGACGAATTAATTTATCTCTTACGTCACCAATTGCATAAATTCCATTTACACTAGTTTCCATTTTTTCATTAGTTGGAATGAAGTGATTTTTGCCAACTATATTTAAGTCATTGACAAATTCACTATTAGGAATCAAACCAATAAATGCAAAAATTGCACTAATATTTAGTTCGATCTCTTTTGAAGATTGTTGAACAACTATTGACTCAATTTGATCAGTTCCTTTTATTTCCTTAACTGATGAGTTCATATGTATTTCAATATTGTCGTATTTTTTAAGCGAATCCACAAGCATAGATTCTGCATTAAATTTATTATCTCTAACAATTAGATAAACTTTTTTTGTAAATTTAGCTAAAAATTCTGTTTCTTCAATAGCGCTATTTCCGCCACCTATAACAGCAACTTCCTTATTTTTAAATAAAGGGCCATCACAAGTTGCACAATAGTATATTCCACGTAAATTGAAGCGATCAAAATTAATTATGTCTCTAGGTTCTCTATTTCTTGTGCCTGAAGCAATAATAACTGTTTTTGCTTCTATCTTAGAACCATCTTCAAAATGAATGATTTTCTTTTTATCAGAAAGGTTTTCAACACTTTTCACATTATTGAAAATAGTTTCGGCACCATATTTAACAGAGTGATTATAAATTCTATCAGCAAATTCTGCACCTTCAACTAAAGTATCTCCAAGTCAATTTTCAATTTTGCTTGAATATATTACCTTTCCACCAACCATATATTTTTCGATAAGAACTACCTTTAGACCTGCTCTTGAGGCATATAATGCAGCATTTAAACCTCCAGGACCCGCTCCAATTATTGCAACATCATAATTTGTCTTAATCATATTAATTACTCCTATCTATTATTTATTTATTTTTTATTTAGATACTATTAAATCTTTATTTTTTGATTTCTTGAAAATACTAAATTTTGTTTTTTCAACATAAGCTTTGTATTCCTCTGGGTGAGCATAATCATAAACATATCTTCATTTTCTTCATTCTCTAACATAGTGAACTTTGCTAAAGAATTGAAGATATATAAAGGCAAGAGCACCAATTGCAACAAATATATATGAAGCAATTGTATACATTTGATATGAAGTTTCCCGCAATGGTTCCATCGCAGCACGAACAGTACCATATCATACAAAATATAGCGCGCCTGTTCCACCAGGTTTTAATAATCCAAAATTATTAATAATTCAAACTAGAATTAAATATCCTATTAAGTTTGCAATACCTTCATACAAGAACAATGGATAACGATACAATCCGGGCTCACCTCAAGATTCACTTATTTTATCAGCGATGAACATATTGTCAGCTATCTTATCTCCAAGTCAAGTAACACTTGAACCATCTCAATCAACCTTACCATACAACTCATGGTTAGCATAGTTTCCTCAACGTCCAATAACTTGACCAATTAAAATAGTTGGAATAATTATTGAAGCAACTTTTCTTATATCAAGTTCATTTCGTTTTGAATAAATATAAGTGAAATCAACAATTGATGCCAAAACAACACCACCTTGTATACTTAATCCACCTTCTCAAATTTTATACCAATCCCGAGCCATATTAAATTCCGGTTTCTGTGCTTCTTCAACTAAGTCTCATAAACGAGCTCCGATAAGTGAAAATGGAATTGTTAATAAAATTAAGGTCATTAAGTATTCTCATTTATACTTTTCTCTTTGTCAAAAAATAACAATTGTCAATATAGACGCCAATATACCCATGGTTAGTGTTAATGAATATGTGTGAAATTCATAATTTCACTTAAATATTGGGACAGTAAATAATATTCCAGGTGTATTTGCTTTAATTCCTACTTTATCCATACTAAATTTCCTTTCTTGATTTTTTTGATCTATTTGTCAATTCTTTTGCTATATCCATTCCATCTTTTTTAGCTAAATATGCACTTACCGCTGCTTCAATAAGTGATGCAGCAGAAGAACCTCCTTTAATTGGCACTTGAACCTTTGGAATCGAACCTTCCAACACATTATATTTTAAGTATTCAATACCTAGTCTATCAAAGTTTATATGATGTGAGTCTTCTTCCCCAACTAATTCAACAACAAGTTTTATCATCGAACCTTTTGTGATTGATTTAATGCCATATGTATACTTAACATCTATTAAGCCAATACCTCTTATTTCAATTAAATTTTGTGTTATTTCAGGACTTTCACCATAAAAATTCTCACTAATTTGTTTTACAACTACAGAATCATCACTAATAAATATATGACCTTTTTGAATTAGTGACAATGTGGCCTCAGACTTCCCTATTCCAGGTTTTCCAACAATTAAAACTCCAAGTCCGTTTATTGAAACTAAACAACCATGAATTTGAATTTGCTTCGAAAAAAATTCATTTAAAAATATTCCAATACCAGCAGTAATCGAAACTCCATTAGGTTGAGCAATATATAATGGAACCTTGTGTTTATCAGCAATGTCAATTATAAATTTAGAAATATTAGGATCAAAATTTTTTGACAAAACCAACATAGGAGGTTCATTCTTTAGAATTTTATCTACTATTTCTAGAGTTTTTTCTCTACCTTTTTTTGTAAAAAATTCACTTTCTTTTTGTCCTCAATAAATAATATTTTCATTTATTTGCTTATCTTCAACTTCTTCGGTTATTACTAATCCTAAACGTTTAATATTTTGATGTAATACATCACGATAAACAATGTTTTTAGACTTATTAGCTAAAGTGATATTAAACTTTTCAATTATCTTCTTAATATTTATTGATTTTTTATTCATAAGAGAACACCGTGCCTTTATTTATTTAATACACAAAATTGAATGCATATATAATCTTGGATATACCTAACAATAGTCATAATTTTGATATGTAAATTATATATATAAATACATATAATATTCTAATTATATATAAGGATAATTTTATAATAAAATTTTATTGAATGTCAATATATAAAAAATGTAATGCTTTGTTGATAATTTATATTTTTTACATAAAAGTCTATAAAATAGTCTAATACACAAACATAAAGAAGAAATGAATCAATTATTTTATATACTTTCTTTTAAAAATCTAAATTTATTTATAGAAATTATTTTTTATTTTTGGTAATATAGTTGAAGTAAAAATACATATAAATTCATATTTATAATAATTAATATTAATCAAAATATTAAATAGTGAGGAGAAAAATGACCGCAACTAGGCTAATACCAATTGGTGGAGTACAAGAAATTGGTAAATCAACATTAATTGTTGAACATGAAGATAAAATATTTATTATTGATGCTGGTATTAAATTTGCTGATACAGCTCAAACTGGAATCAAGGGAATAATACCTGATTACTCATATCTAAAAGACAAAATTAATAACGTTCAAGGTATCTTTATAACTCATGGCCACGAAGACCATATAGGAGGAGTTGTTCACTTGATTAAACAAGTTCCTATTAAAAAGATTTTTGCGCCAAGAATTGCTATTCAGTACCTTAAACTAAAATTTGAAGAACATAGAATAAAGAGTGAACATGAGTTCATTGAAATTGAAAAATCGGCAATATGGAAATTCGGTGACTGCTCCGTAGATTTTTGGTCAGGTCAACACTCTATTCCTGATGCCTTTGGTATTAGAGTTAGAACTCCAAATGGCTCAGTAATGTGTACAGGAGACTTTAGATTTGATTATAACCCTATTGGTGAGGCATATACAGACTTTGCCCGTTTAGATCAAATGGGAAAAGAAGGATTAACTGTTTTACTTAGTGACTCAACAAACGCCATGCGTCCTTTTCACTCTCCTAGTGAAAATGATATTCTTACAGATATTGAAAAATACATGCGTCAAGCAACTAAAAAAACAATAATAACAGCTTTCGCTTCAAACTTAACTAGAGTAACAGCCATAATTGAGCTAGCTGCAAAATTAAAAAAGAGAGTAGCAGTTTTTGGTCGTTCAATGGTAAATGGAGTAAAAATTGGTAGAAAACTAGGCTATATAGATGTTGACTCCAATGTATTTGTAGATAAAAAAGAAATCAAAAATGTTAATTCCAGCGAGCTTGTTATATTAACAACTGGTAGTCAAGGTGAACAATTAGCAGCTCTAAATAGAATGAGTTATGGAAAACACCAAAGTGTAAAAATTGAAAAAGACGACATGATTATTTTTTCATCTAGTCCAATTCCAGGAAATAGAATGGTAATTGAACTTTTAGTAAATAGACTATCCAAACTTGGGGCAATTATTAAAGAAAATGGAATAGATGGCTACTTACATACTTCGGGACATGCTTATAAACATGAACATGATAAAATTTTCCAACTAACAAAGCCTAAATATTTCTTACCTTATCACGGTGAATATAGAATGTCCGTAGTTCATGGACAAAGCGCAATTAGAAATGGTGTTAATCCAAAAAATGTAATGGTTCCTGAAATGGGCAGAGTTTACAATATGCTAAATGAAGTTATAACGGAAACTAATGAAAAAATTGATTATGGACCAATTTATATAGATGGATTTAACACATTAAATCTTTCAGCTAATATATTAAAAGAAAGAGTTCGTTTAGGTGAAAGTGGCTTTGTAAACATAGTTTTAACAATTGACAGAAATAAAAATGCAATAATTGGAAGACCACACCTAATTAGTCGGGGAAGTTTTTATGTTAAGACTAGTCTTAAATTAGTAGAAGAAGCAAAAAGATTAGCTCATGGAGCCGCATTGTTCTACATCAAAAATACAGAAAATTGAAACGTTGTTGAACTTAAAAAAATAATTGTTGACCGCCTCGAAAATTTATTCTACAAAGAAAAAAGAAGAAGACCAATTATTATTCCAACAATTTTATATAAGGATGAAGATAGTGAAAAACTATTTGAAGATACCCCAATCCAATTCGGCAAAAAAGATAATACTTCTAAAGAAATTAAACATAAAAAAGCTTCTAACATAATTAAAGAGATTAAGTCAGCGATGTTTGGCAATAAAGATGAATTAGAAGATGATATCCACGATGACGAAGATGAAGAATAAAAAAATAACCTCGAAATAAACGTGGACAAAAAATATTAACATTTTTAATTGATGAACGCCATAGCAAATTGCTGTGGTGTTTTTCAACCTAAATTTGATTGTATTCTATCGTTGTTATATCAAAAAATATATTCTCTAATTTTTTTATTTAACTCGTCAAATGTAATTTTTGTGTAATCTAAATCATTCAATAGTTATGTTTTAATCACTCCGAACCAATATTCAATTTCTCTATTATCTAATGAATTCCCAACTCTAGACATTGAAACTACCCCACCAAATTTTGTAATTCTATCAATGTATTCTTGATTTGTGTATTGAAAACCATAATCTGAATGAATAATAAAATTATTGAAATTTTCGTTTTGAATATCCTTGATGTTATCTAAAACAAAATCTAAATTGTTGCTTTTACTTAACCTAAAACCCACAATTTTTTTAGTTTTGTGGTGAATTACAGCAGATAAATAAACGTAATTTTCATGCACGTCTTTTGGGGCATTTATTTATGAAACATCAGTGGCATAAATATATCTATTTTCCTTGTCGTTGTAATCTCTTTGGACTGTATTTGATATTTCACATTATGTGTCTTTAATTTCTTTTCTTTTTCTTTTTTGTCTTAATTTGCATTTGAGATTTAATTTATTTAAATATCTACCTAAAGTGCGTTCATTTATGTATATATTATATTTATAATATATATACATGCTTAACTTCTTTCTGCAAAATCTTTCTTTATTTTCCTTAAACTCTTCAATTATTATTTTTGAATAAGGAGTCTCTTTTTGCTATTTCAATTAGATCATCTCTATCAAAAATATCTCAATCAAAATTTGGTTCTTTTCTAGGTCTTCCTGAGCCGGGTTTTCTATCTTTGCCTTTTTTAGTTAATAATTTTTCTTTCATTCCTAAATTATAATAATTAATTATTTTTTGAACCCTTCTTACAAGATGTTTTCTCTTAACAAGTTGTGTTTTTGGAGAAATATTTCAAAATGCTTTTATAGCCCCTATCTTTCCATATTTTTGGTAAGCTTCAAATATTAAATCAAACTCTTCCATTTTTAAATGTCTCGACATATTCAGTAATCCTTTCAGTTTCTGTTTTTAATTTTTTTAATGGGGTACCTCTTATAACTAGTGGTTGTGTACAAAAAAATTAACACTTTGAAATGTTAATTTTTATTGTCCACCTTTAAAAGGTATATTTTTTATTCTCCTAATTTTGCTAAATATGGCGCAACATATTGATCCCATAAATTGTTATTTATAGATGTATCAATTTCGGTTTTAGGTGATGCTGCCCTTCAACCAATGACAGTTTTCTTATCCACAGGGTCCAAAATAGGAATACCTGTATAAATTAAATCATTCTTTGTATTTAACCCCTCTTTGCTAGCAATTACATTCAAAGCGCCTGTATGGTAATCTTGGGTAGCTCATTTTTCAAATCAAAGAGGTTTCATATCTTTCGAGTGATTAGTTGTTAGTTCTTCAGATTGAATTTGATTATTTAATATACATACTATATTATCTTTTTTAAGAATCACTTTTTTACCAACAGGATTTGATAAAGATGTGGTTTCTATATTATCAATATATTTAATTTCCTGATGTTCGTTAACAACATTTTCAATTCAATTATCAATAATTGAGAAATTTGGATGACCTTTGTAATAGATATTATATTCATCTTGATATTTACTAATTAAATGAGCAAGAGAGTTTTTTTCAGCTTCTGGATGATTGCCTCCTAAAAATATAATCTTTGGTTTTTTACCATGTTTTTCTTGATTAGAATAAACCTTGTCACGTTCAACCCTTCAATCTTGTCCAGTTATCTTAAAATAGTTTTCAGTAAATGGAATTCTTTTATTATCTTTATCTCTTACTAAGAAAAAATCATTTTTAATTTTTCAATCTTTATTTGTCGAGTAAGTATAAATTCTTTTAAGACCTTGATTTTTAAAATCTTTAGAACCTTGAGTTTCTTCAAAAAAGAAATAAACATTAGTCAACATTGTTGACAGTGGAATTCATCCTGTTGGTCCACTTTTTATATCGCTAAACTTAAATTCTGCCTTGTTGTTTAAATATTCATCTATATCTTTTTTAAAATTACTTTCATATGATGAAATAATAGAATTAGCTTCATTTAAACATAGTAACTTAACATTATTAAATCCAGCTAATTCAACATATGGTCTAATATAGTTCAATTCACAAGATGATATTCATAAATTTATTTTTTTGTTTGGATTTTGCTCAATAATTTTTTGAAAGTCTTTTATAATTGTTCTTTTATCTTGAAAATCTCTGTCGTAATTATAAACACAAGACTTTTTATCAATATCTTTGTTTTCTTTTCTATTATTATTTAATCATTTTTCAAATAAGTCTTTATCAACAGACATAATTCCGTTCCCAACAAATTGTGAAAAATGAACTTCTCCTTTACACATCATTGCTAAACGTAATTGATCTCAAAATGGTTGAACACTTGTTGAAATTCCAAATAAATTTATATCTGCAAAATCAACTAAATCGACTACATTTCTATTATTTGTAATTAAATCACTATCTTTCAATTCTGCTATTGAACCATTAGCTTCCTCAACTTCAAAATTATACTTTTTAGAAGGATATTTCTTATTCTTATTAAATTGTTTTAGCGAAAATTCGGAATCACTATTTTTATGATTATTCATTCTATAACCAATAATTGACCCTGCTGTGACACCTCCTACAATAGAAGCACCCCCAAGAACGCTTCCAGATATAATAATTTTATTTTTTAAAATCATAAAAACCTTTCCTATATTTTTTATTTGCAACTATTTTATAGGAAAGAACCAAGGTAAATAAAAAAATAATCGTAAAATTATTTTTTTACCGATTATTTAGAGGTTTTTGCACTTTTCTTTGAAGGTTTACTGTCTTCTTTTTTAGGGTTTGTATCTTGTTTACTTTCTGTTTTTTTTGCATTTTCTTTTTCTTTTTTAGCAACAAAATTTTTAATATCTTTGGTTGCTTTATCTACTGAACTTGTATATTTTGCAAAACTCGATTCATCTAAAAATTTCAAAATTTGTGATCTTATTTTTTGTTCTTTTAAGTTGGCTTTTAGAGATTCAATTGACGCTGCATTATCTTTAGTTAATAAATCTTTAATAACTTGTTGAGACATTCCTGTAGTAAATGACACTAATAAAATGTGATTATCAACGTCTTCATCTGTAACTAAGGTTGTTTCTTTTACTTTATCTGCCAATGCATTAATAACAACAGAACCTTTAATTTTTACAATTTCTTCTTCAGCTATTGCTAAGTCAAAAGTTTCTTCTGTCTTGCCAAGTAGTTCAATATAATCTTTTAATTTAATGTTATTAGCTTTTAATTGATCGGTTAATTCTTTTTTTCGTAAGTCAGTATAGTGAGCAACAAAAATTGGGTTTATTTTTATTTCTTCTTTCTTCGAAACTTCTTCAACAACTTCATCAATAAATTTAGTTAAATCAATAGAAGGTTGATTTTGTTGATAAATTAATTTAAAAATTTCTCTAGCTTCATTGGCGTTTTGTGCAGATTGTAAATTTAAGTCTTTGAAGTTATCTTCTGTTAATTGTACTTTTTCAGGTCTAGATGCTTTTTTAATTTCAACATCAAATTGAGCTTTTTGGCCAGCTAATTTTTCAACTGGATATTTTTCAGGAAATCTAACTTCTATTTTCCCTTTAAATCCAATTTTTTTGTCAACTAATTGATCTTCAAATGTGTCTATAAAGGTTTTACTTCCTAGTTTTAATTCATAATTTTGTGCTTCGCCGCCATCAAAAGGAGTATCATCAACAAAACCTTTGTAATCTATAACAACTGTGTCGCCTAATTTAGTTTTTTCTGTTTCCTTTAATGGAGCTAATAAAGCCTTCTTTTCTAAAACTTTTTTAATTTCTTCATCAACAAAATTATCATCAACTTTTGTTAATTTAAATTTTGTCTTAATGTTTTCGAATTTTAAATTCTTTCCGGTTGGAACAATTGGATATGCAATTAAAAATTCAACTTCCGAATCACTAATTTTTGTAACGTCATATGTTGGAGCATCAACAATATTACTATCTATTTTAGTTACTTCTTCTCTAAGTTCTTTTGCGTGTTCTTTGATATATGACTTTAATGCTTTGTCTCAAACTAATTCATTTGGTGCATATTTATCTGCTATGTGAGCAGGAACTTTACCTTTTCTAAAACCATCAATTTTTAAATTACTTACAATTTCTTGTTTAGCATTTTTTGTAGCTCTTTCTCATTCTGCTCCATTAATTTTAACCTCTTTAGATGCGTAAATATCTTTATCAAGCAAAATGTTTGTTTGTTTTTCTGCCATGTTTTCTCCTTAAGTTTATTTTATTTTGTTTGAAAATTTATAATCTTATTTCAATGTATATAAATAATATTTGAAATTATAAAACAAATGCGTTTTTTTTCAAATAATTACTATTAATGATATTCTTATTTCAATAATATTAGTTATTCCGGAAATTCTATTGAAGTAGTAATTATTAAGAAAAATTATTAAATAAAAACCACGTTTTTAACTAGTGGATTTATTAAACGATTTATTTTTGAATTGTTATTTATGGTATTTCTGATTTCCTAAAATACTTAATGCTCGATATATTTGTTCTGCCAAAAGAACTCTAAATAATTGGTGTGGAAATGTCATTTTTGAAAATGATAATTTCATGTCTACGTTTAATTGGTTTTCATCAACACCATCTGAGCCACCAATAATAAAAGTGATGTTATTAATAGATTCAAATATTTTCGAAAATTTTAGAGAATCTTGTTGTTTCCCATCTATACTTAATAAAACATTAAATGATTTTGAATCTATTTTTTTAGTTATTAATTCAGTTTCTTTTTTCTTTTTTATTTCTATGTTTTTTTCACTGGAAAGTTCCTTAATTTCAATAACACTTAAACTTCCCATATATCCTATTTTTCTTGCATAATCGTCAAATATAGATTTAAAATCTGAAGTTAGAGAACCTACAGCAATAATCCTAATTTGTCTCATTTTTTAATTTGCTTTCTAAATAAAACATTAGCATTTGAATATCGGCTGGGTTTATACCACTTATTCTGCTTGCTTGACCGATTGTTCTGGGTTTAACTTTAATTAATTTTTGTTTAGCTTCAGTTGCAATATTTGTCACAATATTGTAGTCTAAATCATCGGGTATTCTATAACTTTCAAGTCTTATCATTTTATTAGCGTTACTTTCTTGTTTTTTAATATAACCGTGAAGTCTAACCATTGTTGTTAACTCACTAATATATTTAAAGCCGGGAATAACATCATTAGGATCAACTTCTGGTCTAGATAAAACTTTTAACAAAGTACTTCCATCAAAAATTTCATACTTGATAGCCAAATCAGTCTTACCTGAAAGATATTGGTTAGATAGTTCTTCAATTTTCTTATCAATTAATTCATACTTATTAGTAACTAAATCATATTCTTGCTTTGAAATCATATTTGTTTTTAAGGCATATTCCGCTAATCTTATATCAGCATTATCATTGCGAAGTAATAATCTATATTCAGCTCTTGAAGTAAGCATTCTATATGGTTCTTTTGTCCCTTTTGTGACTAAATCATCAATCAAGACACCAATGTAAGCATGATTTCTTAAAATAACAATAGGTTCTTTATTTTCTAGTTTTTGACCAGCGTTAATACCAGCAATTAAACCTTGAGCAGCAGCTTCTTCATATCCACTGGTTCCATTAATTTGACCAGCCATAAATAAACCATCAACTATTTTGGTTTCAAGAGTTAATTGAAGTTGTAGAGGATCAATTGCGTCGTACTCAATTGCATATGCTCATTTTTGAATTACTGAATTTTTTAAACCAGGTATTGTTCTTACTATTTTTTCTTGAATCTCAATTGGCATGGAAGTTGATAAACCATTTACATAAGTGATCTCTCCATCTGCTGTCTCAGGTTCAAAAAATATTTGGTGTCTTTCCTTATCTGCAAACTTAACGATTTTATCCTCTATTGAAGGGCAATATCTTGGACCTATACCTTCTATCAAACCAGAGTACATAGCTGACTTGTCTAAATTTTCATTAATAATTTTATGAGTTTCTGGTGTTGTATAGGTTAAATAACATGCTATTTGTTTAGGCATTTTTACATTACTTCTACTACTAAAATTTAAATTAATATCTTCAATAACTTCTTTTTGGACTTGAGAGAAATCAATTGAATTACTAAAAATTCTAGGAGGGGTTCCTGTTTTTAATCTTTGCAAAACAAATCCATTTTCAATCAAAGATTTACTCAAAAGATTAGTTGTTTTTTCATTATCGGGACCACTTTTTGTTGTTTGGTTTCCTCTAAGAATTCTTGAGTCCATATAGGTTCCAGTGGTGATAACACAAACACTGCCAAATACTTCATCTCCATTACTCAATGTTACGCTTTGAAATTTTTTATTGTTTGTGTTAACTTTAACAACCATTTCTTCAATTAGAGTAATATTTGGATTATCCATAACATCTTTATAGATAATTTTTGAGTACTTTTCCTTATCAATTTGAGCTCTTAATGCTCTAACTGCTGGGCCTTTAGATTGGTTAAGCATTTTTAATTGAATCATAGCTAGGTCAGCCCAATATCCTTGCATGCCTCCTAATGCATCAATCTCTCTAGTTATAATTCCTTTTGCTGGTCCACCTATTGATGGGTTACATGGCATCATTCCTAATCTTTTTGAATTTAACGAAATTAAAGCTACTTTATGATTTTTTTTAGCTAAAGCAAAGGTGGCTTCTAACCCTGCGTGACCGCCGCCGACTACTATTGCATCAAATATTTTATTATTAGTTTTATTCATATAAATATTTATTGTATTAAATTAATTAATAATTTAAACTTGAAAATTAAATTTTTAAAGAATTATTATTGAGCCAACTTTGTATATTAAAAACTAATTTATAATTTAGATATTAATAGAACAAGGAGATTAAATGAATAAAATAAATGATAAGCATTGACTAATAACTCAATATATTTCACACAGAGGTTATCACAATGATATATGTCCAGAAAATTCGATTAAAGCATTTGAGAATTCAATTAAAAATGGCTTTGCAATTGAATTAGATATTCATATTCTAAAAGATAATAAAATCGTTGTTTTCCATGATGATTCTTTAAAAAGAATGACTGGAATAGACAAAATAATTGAGGAATGCGACTATGAAGAAATAAAATCTTTATCATTAAAAAATTCAAAAGAAAAAATTCCGTTATTATCAGATGTGCTCAATTTAGTTAATGGTAAAGTGCCTTTATTAATTGAATATAAAACTAGACAATTTAAATCTCGAATTTTAGAAGAAGAATCATGAAAAATTTTAAAAAATTACAAAGGTCAATTTGCAATACAATCATTTAATCCATATACACTGCTCTGATTCAAAAATAATGCACCCTATGTAATAAGAGGTCAACTTTCTGGGGGCTTTTTGGGTGAAAAAATGAATATTTTTAAAAAATATTATTTAAAGAGAATGATAATGAATAAAAAAACAAAGCCCGATTTTATTAACTATGAAAAAACTTTTTTGAAACAAAAATATATTAAAAAAATAAAAAAACACCTTCCTGTTTTATCTTGAATAATTACAAATTATGAAGAAATGAAGGAACATAATAAGGATTGTAATAATTTTATATTTGAAGGTTTTGACCCAAGAAAATAGGATATTGCAATATTTCTAAAAAACACTAATTAGATTGTTTTATAGATTAATTAGTGTTTTTAAATACATTGAACTATAGTTTTGTATAGTTGCCTGTTATTATATAATAGACTTCTTCGCAAATGTTTATAATGTGATCTCCAGCACGTTCTAAACTATTTACTAAATTTAAAAGATATACTCTTTCTCCTATTTCCTTTTCATTATGATTGTGTTTCGCAAAAGAAACAACTAATTCTTTATTTAATTCAATTGTTTTAGAATCAACTAAGTCATCATCTTTAGACAATTTTTCAATTATTTGTATATCTTCTTTATCTAATAGATTTACTAGCGACTTCATCATTGTTAAAATAAAATTATACATTTCATTAATTCTTCTAATCGAAGACTCACTAGGTTCACAGAACCTAGTAGTAAATTTAGCAATATGCTTTGCATAATCGCCCAATCTTTCAAGCTCTTTAGTTATAATAAAATAAGAAATAGCACGTCTTAAATACTTAGCTAAAGGTTCTTTAGTCAGGATGAAATTGATTTCTTTTTTAATTTCTCAATGCTCATTATCTATATCTCTATCTAAATCAATAATTTTATTTGCTAATGTATCATCTTTATTTAAAAGAGCCTCTATTGCTAATTTATGTTGGCTAACAACTTGTTCAGATAATTTAATTAAACGCTTCTTAATATTTAAGATATCAGTAGTTAAAATTGTGTTTGACATAATTACCCCATCTTCCCATTTATATAGTCCGAAGTTAGTGACAACTTAGGATTAGTGAATATTTTTTTTGTTGTATCAAATTCTATTAATTCTCCCATATAAAAGAACGCTGTCAAATCAGAAATACGCGCAGCTTGTTGCATTGAGTGTGTCACGATTATTATTGTGTAAGTTTTACCAAGTTTTGATATTAGTTCTTCAATCTTAGATGTTGCTATTGGATCTAGTGCACTAGTCGGTTCATCCATTAATAGTACATCAGGCTTCATTGCTATTGCTCTTGCTATACATAAGCGCTGTTGTTGACCTCCTGATAATCCTGAAGCATCATCATATAATCTATCTTTAACCTCGTCTCATAAAGCGGATTGTTCAAGAGAATCTCTAACAATATTTTTTAAATCTTCTTCATTTCTAATTCCACTATTTCTAGGACCATATGCAATATTATCGAAAATTGACATTGGAAATGTAGTGGGTTTTTGAAAAACCATTCCAATTCTACTTCTTATTTCTATATCAGACATCGAATTTCCTTCATTTAGGTTTTTCTTTTTTAGAATTTTTTCTTTAAAGAAATTCATAAATTTATTGGATTTGGTTCTTTTTGCAATATTAATGCCTTTATAAATAATTTCACCATCAATTGCAGTATTTGGTATTAGCAAATTCATTAAATTTAGATTTCTTAAAAAAGTACTTTTGCCACACCCTGACGGTCCAATTAAAGCAGTAATTTTATTTTCCGGAATATTAATTGAAATATTTTTTAATGCATGAACTTTTTTATTATTGTAATAAAAGTTTAAGTTTTTTACCTCGAAGATATTTTTAATCATATTTAATCCTTTTATATTTTTTAATACTCTTTCTACGTTTTATAAATCTAAATATAGGCTCAATACTATATGAAATTAAAATTAATATACTTATTATAACAATTGTTATTAAAGCATATTTATATGATTGAATTATTCTAAATTTAATTGGTTCTGTTCCATATATTTGATTATTTAAAATTCATGTTGTTAAGGTTTGTCCTTGATTTAATAGTCCAAAATTAGGATTAAAACTCATACCGAGAGTTAGAAAAATTGGCGCAGTTTCCGAAATTATCCTGCTTATAGATATAATTGTACCTGATACGATACCCGCAATTGTTTTGGGCAAAATTATTTTTCTAAGAGTTTCTCATTTAGAAGCGCCAAGAGCTAATGATGCTTCTCGCAGTTCATTAGGAATATTAGAAATTATTTGTTCAATACTTCTTGTATAAGCTGGCAAGATCACCAAAACCATTGTTAAAGCACCTGCTAGCAAACTTGTTTTTCCTGTTGCTCTTAAACCTATTAAATCAAGAAATAAAATCATTCCGAAAATTCCAAATAGTATTGATGGCGTACCACCTAATGAATCTAAGAAAAATTTAACGACTTTCCCAAAAAAAGAATTTTTAGCATATTCAGATAAATATATTGCTGTGAATAGTGCTAAAGGAAATGCAATCACAATTGTTACAACTACTAACAAAATTGTTCATAATAAAGCGTTCATTAAGCCTGGTTTTTTTGGATTAAAATCATATAAATAAAAACCTTGCGATCCTATAATAAATATGTCAAACATAATTCATAATATTATTGAAATTAATGAAATAGCACAAATTATCTCTCAAAAAATCATTCATAGCGTATTTATTTTTTTTAAAAATAAATTTCTTTTAAAACGTTCTTGACGTTTGCCTTTTGCTAAAAAGCAACTTATACAAATTGTTTTTACTGCGGAAAACATTTTTTTAAAAACATAATTTATATAAAAAAGTAAATAATAAATAACATAAATAGGCAATATAAATATATCCTTAACAATTAGGAAACATTTTTTAGTTTTAAATGGCGCTGGTTTTGAAAACTTCTTTTTTGAAGAAATGTAAGTCATAACCAAAACCAAAAGCATAATTATGATAAATAAACTTAAACCCATCGCGAAGGCATTATGAACAATTATTGGATCATTGCTATCAGTAAACATAAACCCAGCAATAGCAGATGCTAAAGTGTTATAACTTTGATTAAAAAAGCCTAATCCCTCTTTTAAAACATCTTTAGGTACAGAAGTGGACAAAACCATTGATGTTGCCATCGTTTCTCCAATAGCTCTTCCTAAAGATACAATCATGGCAACAAAAATTCCTGGCTTAATAGATTTTAAAGCTATTGAATATATAGCTTTCGTTTTGGTATTGCCTAACGCAATAGAAGACTCTAATAACGTTGGTTTAACTAAATAAAGTTGATTAGTTATTAGTGAAACCATGGTGGGTATTATCATTATCGATAGCATTAGTGTTGCATTAAATATTGTAAGTTTACTTGTTGTGTGTGTTATGAAAGAAGATAATTTGCCTAGTGAATTTATGGCAAAAATACCATAAATAACCGAAGGGACACCAGCTAAAATATCTATAATTATTCTAAAAAATTTACTAAATTTAACCGTTCTATATCTAATTAATATCGCTAATCTTTTTGAAATAGGAAGCGCTATTAAAATAGCACCAAAACTTGTTACCAACGTAACAAACAAAGCAGATAGAATTCCAAAGTTTTTTATATCACTAGAAAAAAATATTTTAATAAATTTTTTACCTTTTATTGCTGGTCATGAATTGTATAAAATAAATCCAAACATTAATACTAACATAACAATAGAAAAAGATGCTATAAGGTGAATCAAAAATTTAACAAGCTTGTCTTTTTTAATTTTGGAATCTATTTTTTTCTGATTTACCATAAGACCTTTCTAAAAAACTTAAATAGAAAATCTATTTAAGTTAAATTATTAATATTTAAATTAATGTGAATGGCTTTCATGGAAAAATAATAACAAAAAAATCTTCTAGAAAACAAAATTACAGTTCTTTTTTTACTGTTGTTTGCATATTGAAATTTTTTATCTCACTTGGTGGCGATTGATTATTATTAAATTCTTCGATTATATTGTCTTTTGCTAGTAATTTTTTATATAAAAATTCAATTAGTAATGCTCCTAGCGGTGCTGTAAATAATATAGAAATAACGGCAGCAGATAAAACCAATTGTCCCGATGACAAACCTGCCGATAATGCTATTGAACCTATAGCAGCTTGGACTGTTGCTTTTGGAATATAGGATATAAGGCAAAATATTTTTTCTTTGATATTTAAACCTGTTTTAATAAGAGATAATAAAACCCCTATTCCTCTTGCTAATAATGCAATAGTAATTAAAATAATTAACATTCACCAGTTAGATTCTAGAGAAGATAAATTTACAGTAGCTCCAACAAGAGTAAATAAAATAATTTCACCTATTACTCACATATTTGAATATGATTTTTCGATATCAACAACACCTTTTTTAGATGTTTTTTGCAAAGCAATACTCATGCTAATGATAGATAGTAATGATGAAATTGGAACTCAATAACCTCATTCTTTTTCTATGCCGAACACCGTAAAAGAAAAAACTATCATTAATATAACTTTAAAAATGGTTAAAATATTAAATTTATTAAAAAACAACCCAAAAATCCAACCCACTAAAATGCCTAAGAATACACCTATAAATATTGACAAAGGTGCCTTTATTATTGTTCAAGCATCAATTGAATTATTTGTTAAAAAACTTAATAATGTATAAAAAATAATAATTGTATATATGTCATCAACTGAAGCTCCAGCCAAAACTAAATGCGGAACTTTTTTATTTTCGCCATATCTTTCTCTAATTATTTTAAGCATTGTTGGTACTATAACTGCTGGAGACACGGCAGCTAAAACTGTGCCCATTAATGCAGCGCTTGTATAGTTTAAGTTAGGAAATAACACCGGAGCCAATAATGTTATTGCTATTATTTCAAATGTGGCGGGTAGAAACGACATTAAAATGGCTGATCTACCAATTTGTTTTAAATCTGTGGTTTTTAGTTTTAAACCTGCCCTAGTTAGAATAATAATTAATGCTATAGATCTTAACTCTGAGGAAATATCTAAAACGGAAGAATCTATTAAACTAAGTTCATGTGGCCCAATTACAACGCCAACAATTATCATTCCAATCAATGGTGGAAGATACATTTTTTTAAAAAGGAAACCAACTAAAAAACCTAGACCTAAAATTAAAGCAAGACTTAATATCATAACTATACCTCCTTATCTTATTTTATAAATTTAAACCATAAACGCAATTGTGCTTAGAAACATATTTATTTAATTTTAAAGAATCGTTTTTAATAGCATTAAACAATTCTTCGTCGGATTTATTAAGATTATTTTGTAATAATAACTGTTCTGTGTTAAGCGGAATAAACCCTTTCTTCTCAATATATTTTTGAAAATCTGCAGATAGTATGTATTCAATGAATAATTTTGCTTCTTCATCTTTGGTATCGAAAATTGCATTAAAAGGACGAGTTCAAGAATAATTACCATTTATAACATTTTCAATTGTTGGAATTCAAATTGTAGAAGAATCTACTCTAATGTTTGCTATTTTTACTAAACTATTTTTATTTTTCAATGCAAAATCAAGTGAAACATATGTTAAAGAACCTTCCTTATCTTCAACAACTTGAAAAGCACTTGAATTAGGTTCTTTACTTATTTTATTTTCTTCAGGAAGAACAATATGATTTTCAATATCTTGTTTTTCAGATTCTGACAAAATACTTTTGTCGTATTTTAAAAGTGTATGCATAAATCCATGTGCCGTGCCAGAATTTTTCTTTCCTCCTAATCTTCCTAAAGCAATAACTTTACTATTTGATTTTTTATCAAGATTAAAAATTAATTCTGACCACGTTACAACCTGCCCTTTATAAAGCTTAATTAAAGATTGCATATCCATTAACGGTGCTTTCTGATCCTTTGTTTTTAAATTGTGTGGTAAATGAACGATAATTGCAATAGCATCAATTGCTCATGTAATTGTTCTTAAATCTTTATTTAATCAAACGGGTGTTTTAGTGCTGGATGTAATTGCTATATTGTTATTACTCTTGCCTTTTTCTTTATTTATAGACTTAATGCCAGAACCGCTTCCGGTACTTGTATACTGCAATTTTCCTTTTGAGATATTTTCAACATCTTTTAATATTGGTAAAACAGATGAAGATCCTTCTGCAATAATTGTTTTATTTATTTTATATTTATCTAAATTAGGAGCTTGAATAGAGTTGTGCAAAAAACCACAAGATGTAGTAGTAAATGGTATTGCTAAAACGCTAGAAAAAAGGAAAAATATTTTTTTGTTCACAACAATATATTAAACAAAAAAGTGTTTTATTTTTAAAAGATAATTTATTTTGTTTCTATCAATAAAAACTAGTTTCCATATTTTTTTCACAAATATGAAAATAATCTAAAAATCTTAAATGTGTTTTTTGGTTAATATATACTTTCAAAGTAAAAGGATGAACTTTTCAACTTTTACAAATTATTAAGAAAAGTTGAGGGTGCATATTGAAATACCATATTGAAAAATTTATAGATGAAAACACTATTAATAATGCAATTGTCAAGATTGCAAAAACTATATCTAATGAATTTGAAGATAAGCCTATTTTGCTAGTTGGCTTATTGAAGGGCAGTACTATTTTTCTAGCGGATTTGGCTAGAAAACTTAAAAACGACTGTGAAATAGATTTTATGTCAGTTTCCTCTTATGGAGATAAAACCGAAACATCTGGAGAAATTAAAATACTAAAAGACCTAGATGTTGACATTAAAGACAAAAATGTAATCATAGTTGAAGATATTATAGATACCGGTCTTACTTTATTTAAAATCTATCAAATATTAAAATCAAGAATGCCAAATAAATTAAAAATTGCTACATTATTGGACAAAACTTCACGAAGAAAATGTGATATTCAAGTTGATTATGTTGGAATTGAAATTCCAGACATCTTTGTAGTTGGATATGGTTTAGATTATGCTCAAAAACATAGAACACTACCGTACTTAGGAAAAGTTGTGGAGGATAAATAATGAAAAAATATAATACATATGTTGTGGTTGGAACGCAATTTGGAGACGAGGGAAAAGGAAAAATAATTGATGTGCTAGCTCCTAAATCTGACTATGTTGTTAGATTTCAAGGGGGAAATAACGCGGGTCATACAGTTGTCGCTGGAGATAAAAAATTTATTTTGCATTTATTACCAAGTGGCATTATAACTTCAAAAGGAAAATGCATAATTGGATCCGGTGTTGTTGTAGACCCAAAAGTCTTATTAGAAGAAATTGATGAGTTAAAAAGTCAAGGAATTGAGACTAATAATCTTTTAATCGATGCAAAAGCTCATATTATTATGCCTTACCACATTGAATTTGATAGATTAAAGGAATTAGAGTTAGGAAAAAATAAAATTGGAACAACTCTTAGAGGCATTGGTCCTTGCTATGAAGATAAAATTTCTAGAAACGGAATTCGCTTCGCTGATTTAATTGATCCGATAGTTTTAAGAGAAAAATTAAAATGAAATATTGAAAATAAAAACAAAATATTAAAAGTTAATAAATTAAAGGAATTATCTTTTAATGAAATTTATTCAGAATACTTAGAAATTGCTAATAAATTAAAAAATAAACTTTGTGATTGCGTAATTGAACTAAATGAGTCAATAGAAAAAGGTAAAACCATTTTATTCGAAGGGGCTCAAGCACTAATGCTCGACATTGACTATGGAACATATCCGTTTGTAACATCTAGTTCACCTACAGCAGGTGGAGTTTGTGTAGGTGCCGGAATTTCTCCAAAAAAAATAAATAGAATAATAGGAGTCATGAAAGCGTATTTAACGAGAGTTGGAAGCGGACCATTCCCTACAGAATTAAAAAATGAAATAGGAGAACTAATTAGAACTAAAGGACATGAATTTGGCGCAACAACTAAAAGACCTAGAAAATGTGGTTGACTAGATTTAGTTATGGCTAAATATGCATGTTTAATAAACGGCTTAACTGATATAGCGCTAACAAAAATAGATGTTTTAACCGGAATTGACAAAATTAAAGTTGCTGTTGGATACAAAATCAATAATAAAATACATAGTATTTTTCCAAGCTCATTTAAAAATGATTCTAAAGTTGAAGTTATTTACAAGGAATTTGAAGGATGAAAAGAAGATATTTCACATATTAAAAAATATGAAGACTTACCTAAGAATTGCAAAACATATATTGAATATATCGAAAAAGAATTAAACACAAAAATAAAAATGATAAGTGTTGGACCTGATAGAAATCAAAATATATTTAGAGGTGAAATATAATGAATATTTATGAAAACCCTCTTTGTACAAGATACGCAAGCAAAAAAATGAAGTACATTTTTTCACCAGAATTCAAGTTTAAAAGTTGAAGGAAGATGTGACTATATTTAGCAGAAAGTCAAAAGGAATTAGGCTTGTCTTTTATAACTCAAGATCAAATAGACGATTTAAAAAAACACTTATCAAAAATCGATTTTGATACAGCAAGAAAACTTGAAAAAGAATTTAAACATGATGTAATGGCTCATATAAATGCGTTTGGTATGGACGCTCAATTAGCAAAACCTATAATTCATTTAGGCGCTACTAGTGCTTATGTAGGAGATAATACTGACTTAATTCAAATTAAAGAAGGTTTGTTGCTAATTAAACAAAGACTACTCAATGTTATCAATGAGTTAGCTATATTTTCTAATAAATATAAAGATATTCCTTGCCTAGGATATACACATTTCCAACCAGCACAATTAACAACAGTTGGCAAAAGAGCAACCCTATGATTGCAATCATTTATGTTTGACCTAGAGGATATTGAAAACAAAATAATCAACTTAAAATTTAGAGGGGTAAAAGGTACAACAGGCACGCAAGCTAGCTTTAAAGAATTGTTTAAAGGATCATATAAAAAAGTTAGACAATTGGATGAATTAGTATCTAAAAAAGCAGGATTCAAAAAAAGACAACTTGTTTCAGGTCAAACATATGATAGAAAACAAGACACATTTATTTTGCAAACACTAGCTAATATAGCTGCTAGTTCGGCAAAAATAACTAATGACCTTAGATTGCTTCAACACCTTAATGAATTTGAAGAACCTTTTGGCCAAAAACAAATAGGCTCAAGCGCAATGGCCTATAAAAAAAATCCAATAAAATGCGAACGAGTTAGCGCCTTATCTAAATTTGTTATTTCAAACGAACTCAATGGGCACCTAGTAAGTTCAAGTCAATGATTTGAAAGAACCTTAGATGATTCAGCTAATAAAAGATTATCTTATCCACAATGCTTTTTAGCTGTTGATTCTATCTTAGTTTTACTAAATAAAATAATTAAAGATGGCACTATTTATCCAAAAATTATTAGTAAGAATCTAGAAAAAGAATTACCTTTTATAGCAACTGAAAATATTATTATGAGAGCTGTTGAAAAAGGAATGGATAGACAGAAAGTCCATGAAATAATCCGAGAACTTTCAATGGTAGAAATTAAAAAAATTAAAATGGAAGGCAAAGAAAATAATTTAATCCATTCAATAATTCAAGATGGAAGATTAAAAATTATTGAGGAGGATTTAAAGGATATTTCAAATCCCGAAAATTACATAGGTTTTTCAATTCAACAAGTTGATGATTTTTTAAATGAAGTGAATAGGATTATATTAAAAAATAAAAAATATATTATTAGTGAAGATGAAGAAATTAATGTTTAAAGGAGAATAGGTATGTACGATGTTTTAATTATAGGAGCTGGGCCTGGAGGAATTTATTCAGCTTATGAATTAACTAAAAAAAATAATAAATTAAAAATAGGTTTATTTGAAAAAGGGCCAGATCTAGAAACTAGATGTAAAGGTGGCCATTCAATTATGTATGGTTTTGGTGGGGCAGGTGCTTTTAGCGATGGAAAATATAATATAACAAACGAATTTGGAGGGACACTATTTGAGCACATAGGCAAAGATACAGCAACCGAATTAATGGAATATGTTGATAAAGTTAATTGTGAATATGGAGGTTCTAAAGCTAAACTTTATGTTAACACTAACTCAAGCTTAAAAACAGTTTGCTTAAATAATGACTTGCACTTATTAAGTGCTAAGGTAAGGCATTTAGGTACAGATATAAACCAAGTTGTTCTTGGAAACTTATATAAATTTTTAAAAAATAAAGTTGATATTCATTTCAATAATGCTATTGAATCAATAAAAAAAGTTGATGGTATTTTTTATGTTACGGATGAAAAAAATAAAATCTATAAATCTAAAAAAGTAATTATAAGCACAGGCAGAAGCGGTAGCAAATGAATGGAAAAAATTAGTGATAAACTAAACTTAAAAACAAAAAGCAATAGAGTGGATATTGGCGTTAGAGTTGAAGTTCCTTATGAAGTTTTCAGACACTTAACAGATGAGCTCTATGAATCAAAATTAGTTTATCAAACTAAGAAATATGGAGACAAAGTAAGAACTTTTTGTATGAACCCTAAAGGTTTTGTTGTTGTTGAAAATACAGATGGTTTATTAACCGCAAATGGTCATAGTTATGATGGCGAAGAACTACAATCAGCTAATACAAATTTTGCTTTATTAGTTTCACAAGCATTTACTGAACCATTTAAAAATTCAAATGAGTACGGCGAATCAATAGCAAAATTAAGTAACATGTTAGGAGGCGGGGTTATAGTTCAAAGATTTGGAGACTTGACTAAAGGACATAGAAGTACAAAGTCTAGAATTGACCAGGGATTTCTAGAACCCACATTAAACGCTACGCCAGGCGATCTATCTCTTGTTTTACCAAAAAGACTTCTTGATGACATTATTGAAATGATTTACACATTAGATAAGATTGCTCCAGGCACAGCTAATGCTGATACATTATTATATGGAGTTGAAGTAAAGTTCTACAACATGGAGGTTGATGTTAATAATAACTTAGAAACATCAATTGAAGGTTTATTTTGCATAGGCGATACATCTGGCGTTACTCACTCATTAAGCCATGCTTCAGCTTCTGGCGTTTATGTTGCAAGATATCTTCTTAATCAAAAATAATATAAACAAGTCATAGATAAATCCCATATCAATATATGGTTTTTATCAATCAATTTATCACATAATATTATTATTATCACATAAAAACACTATATAATTATGTTATAAATCAGAATAAAGGGGTATTCATGAGGGTTTTTGACTATAAAAAAATTAGAGAAATAAAGTGTGACAATGAACTTGTTTTACTTGTTTCTCAAATAATGGAATACAACACTCGCTTAGAAGAACTTGTTATAAAACCTGATGATGATTATTCCTATTTGAAAACACAATCGTTGGTTAATAGTATTCAAAGTTCAAATAAAATTGAAGGAATAATAACAACAAGATCAAGATTGGTTAAAATACTTAACTCAAATGAGAATATTAAAACAAAGGATGATAAAGAAATTGCTGGATATAGTTATGTCCTGAAAAATATAAATAATTCTTTCAAAGACATTGGCCTAACTTCCAATATTATCCTTCAATTACATAGAGATTTATATAAGTTCACGAAAAAAAATTTTGGAGGTAGATACAAATCTATTCCAAATCATATTGAAGAAATTAAAGATGGTGAAAGGAAAGTAAGATTTACCCCCTTGCAACCATATGAAGTAAAAGAGGCAATGGAAGAACTTTGCACAGAGTTCATTAAAGAACTAAATTCTTATGAGATACACCCGTTAATTTTAATACCTATATTTATTTTAGATTTCTTATGTATTCACCCTTTTAATGATGGAAATGGAAGAATATCTAGACTTTTAAATAGTCTCCTTTTATATAAAAATAATTTTATGATTTCTCAATATATAAGTGTTGATAAACAAATTGAAAGTAATAAAACTCTTTATTATGAATCTTTAAGGTTAAGCAGCGCTGGTTGACATGAAAACAAAAATGATTACATGCCTTTTATAAAATTTTCCCTTAAGATGATTTTGGGAGCGTACAGAGAATTTGAATACAACATAGATTATAGAAATATAAAAAATAAATCAAGTTATAAACTTGTAAAAGAAGCAGCGTTTAATCAAATAGGTTCCTTTGACAAAAAGCGAATGATGGAAGTTGTACCAAGTTTAAGTAGATCATCAATTGAAAAAGCTTTAAACAAACTAGAGCAAGAAAAAGTTATTATTAAAAAAGGGGTTGGAAGAGCAACTAAATACGTTTTGAATGGTGATGAAAATAGACAATAAATTAGAAAGTTTTTATTTCCTTATTTATTCATAACTTATTATTAAATGCAATAACTTTACTTTTGGAATTTATAAAATATTTTTAGAGAATAAATAAAAAATAGTTTATAATGAATTTAATGCGTCCCCAATGACGGACGATTGCTAATTAGTAGTTGATTAGCTTCTTGGAGTTATATTTTCTCTTTTCACTTGAATGATTCTTGTGTTTTTATGTGTAAAAATACAAACAGATGTTAATCTAAAAAGCTCATGTTTGAGCTTTTTTATTATTTTTATACTTAAATAAATTAAAATTAAAATTATGAATTCAAATAACAAGTATAAAATTGGACAAATTTTGGATAATATAAAAATTGGAGATCTTTCATATGAAGCTAGAGGTGAATATAGAGATGAAAACAATCACCTTATTTTAATAGACAACGCATTGCCTGAGGAAATAGTTAAAATTCAAATCACTCACACTTTTTCTAAATACTCAATTGCAAAAGTATTAAAAAGACACAAAGATTCCCAAATTAGAATACAAAACAATGATGAATCATATATTGGCGCGGCTCCTCTTTCGATAATTAGCTATGAAGAACAATTAAACTTTAAACTTAGAACAATAAATAACTTATTCAAACGAAACCTGGATATAACGATAGATTCAATAACGGAATCTCCAAAACAATTATCTTATAGAAACAAAATCACTCTATTTCCTAAATTATTGAATAATAATAAAATGGCTTTGGGTATAAAAGATAAAAACTTGAATGAAATTATTATTCCTAACGAATACCTTCTAGCTAATGTAAATATTCAAAAATTTATAAAATTTTTAAATAAAAAGATTAATGAAAACTTTGATTTATTTGAAATTTTCAATTCATGCTCAAATATAATTTTAAGATCATCAAATATTGATAATAAATTACAAATCACTATAAATCTAAATAAAGAAATAAGAAACATAAACAGAAAGATTAAATCATTAAATGTAATTAATGAATACAATTATTCAATTATTATAAATAATACAAAGAGACAAAAAATCACTATAGGTAATGATGAAAATATTGCAAGCATTGATAATTATAAATTCATTATGAACAATGACAGTTTTTTCCAAATAAATGAAGATTTAACTCCCGTGTTGTATAAAAGCTTGTTAGATAAACTTGATTTAAATGAAAATCAAATCATTGTGGATGCATATTGTGGAATTGGTACAATTACCTTATATTTAGCACAAAAAAGTAAAAAAGTTTATGGATTAGAAATCATACCTAATGCAATCAAAAATGCTAAGCAAAATTCTATTATTAATAAAGTTTCTAATGCAGAATTTATTGTTGGAGACGTGTCTAAAACAATATCTAATATTAATGAAAAAATAGATGTTGTAGTTGTTGACCCTCCACGTATTGGATTAGATAAAAACTTTATTAATTCAATAATAAAAATATCACCTAATGAAATAGGTTATATTAGTTGCAATCCTAGAACATTATGTAGAGATCTAAAAATATTCAAAGAACATGGATATGAAATAAAATATATTCAAGGTTTTGATATGTTTCCCCAAACTTATCATATAGAAATGGTTTGTGTCCTTTACAAAAAGTAATTAGAATAATTTCATTTGATTAGTTTCTTCTAAGTCTTTGAAAATCCCCATATCAGTCATTTTTCCTATAAGTGTTTTATTAACGCTTGTTCTTCTTATAAAATCTTCAACAGAAATAAATGGTTTATTTTGCCTTGCCTCCACAACAGATTCAGCTGCAGCAACGCCTAAACCATCAATAACATCAAAAGGCGGAATCAAACATTGATTTTGTTCATCAACAACTCATTTTGATGCTAATGATTTATGTAGATCAATATTTGATATATAAAATTTTCTAGCATACAATTCTTCAGCTATTTCAAAAACAGGAATTAACTCATTTTCTTTTGTTGAACGCTCATATTTATTAATATTTTTTAATTCCGTTAAATAATTGGAAACTTTTTTTCCACCTTTAATATCAACCATTTTTTCAATGTTTATTGCTTTAGCGTGTATGGCAAAATATGAACCATAAAAAGCTAATGGATAATATATTTTGAATCAACCTATTCATCAAGCCATAAGAACATAGGCTGTTGCGTGAGCTTTAGGGAACATATACTCAATTTTTTTCATGCTCTCAATTTGTCAATTCGGAATTTTGTACTCTTTTAATTTTTGAACTTCATTTAAGAAAAGATTCGTCTTACCTTTTCTAACGATTTCCATAATTTTAAATGCATATGATGGCTCAACACCTTCTCTAATTAATTTTTCAAGAATATCATCACGACATGAAATTACATCATTTAATGTAAATTTTCTTTTCATAATCAACTCCTGTGCATTATTTAACCACACGTTTGTCCCGTGACTTAATCCAGATACTGAAATTAAATTAGCAAAATTTTTGGGTTGAGATTGTTTTAGCATTTCCCTAACAAATGTAGTTCCAAATTCCGGTAAACCAAGAGCGCCTGTTTCTTCATTGCTTATATCGCTTGGTTTAATTCCGATACTTTTAGTGTTAGTAAAAAGGTCAATAACTTTGGGGTCATCCATAGGAATATCTAATCTATTAATATTAGTATATTCTTCAAGCATTTTCATAATTGTTGGATTATCATGACCTAATATATCAAACTTAAGAACATTATCATGTATTGCTCTGTAATCAAAATGGGTTGTGTACCAATCACTCGAGGTGTCATTTGCAGGATAATTAATTGGAGTGAAATCTTCGAACTCAAATTCCTTAGGTATTATTATTATTCCACCAGGGTGTTGCCCTGTTGTTCTTTTAACCTTTTCAATTCTAGTAGCTATATAACTTATAAAAGCATCTGAATATGATTTATGTGTTTCTTCCAAATAATTTTTAACATAACCGTAGCATGTTTTAAAAGCAGCAGTGGCTATTGTGCCGGCCCTTAAAGTGTGTTTTTCACCAAAAAGCCTTCTTATTTCATCATGAATAGTTCCTTGGAAGTCACCCGAAAAATTTAAGTCGATATCAGGCACTTTATCAGCTTTAAAACCTAGAAAAGTCTCAAAGGGTATATTTTGGCCATCTCTTTCCATATCAACCTTGCAAGAAGGACATTTCTTTTTAGGAAGGTCAAAACCGCTACCTATTTCCTTACTATCAACAATTTCAAAACGCTTACATTCGTTACATAAATAATGTGGGGGCAATGGATTTACTTCACTAATGTCACTTAATCTAGCAACAATTGAAGAGCCAACAGAACCACGACTTCCAACTATTGCTCCGTTGTCGGTTGCTTTTTTAACTAATAAATGGCTTATTCAATAAATAACATCGAAACCATGTTTAATAATTGGGTTAAGTTCTGATTCAATTCTATTTTTTAAAAACTCAGGCAGGTTTTCGCCATATTTTTCTTTTGCGTTTTTGTAAACTAAATCTCTCAATTTTTGTGAAGAATTATCAAAAGATGGCGCAAATAAACCCTCTTTTACAATTTGAACATTATCGCACATATCGGCAATTTTGTGAGTATTATTAATAACAACATCCTCAATTAACTTGTCATCATTTAAGAAACTAAATTGTTTTATCATCTCATCAGTTGTAAGAAAACTTTGCGTTGGAATTTCTAACTGATTGTTTTTTGCTTTTTCGAAATTATAGAGATAATGACGGGCATTTTTGATACCCTTTGCATAAACTAAAACTTCATATAATACTTTTTCATTTTCATAAACATACTTAACATCGCCTGTTGCAACTGGTATCTTTTTATGTTTTATTGCTGCTTCAATAATGTTTTTTAAACCATCATAAATTTGTTCTTGAGTAAAATCACCATATTTTACTCAGTGTTCAAAAACTTGTGGAGCAGGAATTTCAACAAAATCAACTAACTTAAGAGTGTTAAGAAATTTTTCTTCACTTCCAAAAAAATAATCATTGATTAAGCATCCCTTTAATGTACCTGAACCGATAAGTAAATTTTTTGAATTTATTAAATCTTCCACAAAACACACATTCTTATCATAAAAATTATCTGTGTGAGATTTTGAAACCAACTTATATTGTTCTTTAAGTCCAGCATCATTTTTTACTAAAGTAGTAAATTCATATGTAAATTCTCTCTTATATAGATTTGGATTTGTATACTCAGCTAGTTGTTCAAATTTTAAGAAGCCATTATCTCTCGCTATATTTATTAACATTAATCAAACACGTGCTAAAACGTTAGCATCATAATCACCTCTATGAGCTACTTTTGTATCATAAACAACGCCTACTCTGTTAGCAACATCAATAAGTTTGTTTTTCTTTTCATCAAATAAAATACGAGATAAAACTAATGTATCAATTACAACACATTTTGGAAATTCTACACTGTGTATTCTAAATTGTTCTTTTAAAAAATGGAAATCAAATTTAGCGTTGTGAGCAATAGCTATTTTATTATTCAAAATATCATAGATTTTTTTAAGTCCGTCTTTTGGATCTAAACCACCTTGAACCATACTATCCGTAATTCCCGTTAATTGTGTTGTAAATGCTGAAAGTTTACTTTTGGACTTAATAAAAAATTGGTATTCATTTATGAACTTTCCTTCTTTAATTTCAGTAGCTCCAAACTCAATAATTTCATGATATTTTGGACTTAATCCAGTGGTTTCGATATCAAATGAAATAATTGAATCAACATCATCAATTAATCCTGTTAAGGTTCCTCCTAAAAATATGCTATTTTCTTTATTCAGTGTTGAAAAAGCTGCTCCATAGAGAGGCTTAATTTTTTGTTTTATACTTTCGCCAGAAAAAGCAGGATATCCCTGCACGCCATCAGTATCCATTATTCCAACAGCATCCATACCAAATTTTTTAGCTTGTTCAACAATATCTTCCGGCCTTAAAATGCCATCAAGAGTATTCATTTTGGAACTTACATGTATTTCAATTCTTTTGTGTTCAGCATTATCTTTTTTAGTAGGAAAGGGGTTTTCGGTTTTTTCATAATTATCAATAAAAACAATAGAAACATTATTAAAACTATTGTCTGAAACAGAACCTAGAAATTTAATATAAGAACCTTCCTTTAAATCTTCATCTTCAACAGAGTTTAAGGGTTCATTTTTAAATCATTTAAAATCAAATGCATCCTTAAAGTCAGTAACTAAAAAAGTATATATATGTTTGCCATTTTTAGCTTGTTTATAATCTCTCTTGTAAATTAAACCACTCGCTGAAATTGGAGTTTTAGCTTCAAGTTGACTTAAATCAGAAATGTTATAGTGTGTGTATTTTTTATATTTATAATTGTTTCTTCCCACCTTAGATATCACCACTTTTTGTGCTTCATTGTCTTTAGTTTCAGCAACCATTTTTTTATAAAGTTCTTTATTTATACGTTTTTTTTCTTCTTCTTGAACATCTAGTTCTACTATATCTAATTCCTTCAAATTTAAGGTTAAATTTAGTTTGTCAAAACCACATTTTTTAAGAGTTAAATTTAAATTTTCAAACACACTATTTAATTTTTCAAACTCTTCCTTGGAGGTTGTTGAACATGAAGCTTGAAAGTCTTGATTAATTTTTAAATTATTTTTAAAATCAAATTTTTTTAGTAATTCATATTTAGGTTTATTAGTAACAATATACTTTATGTAAGAATAAATATTATCTTTGCTATAAGAAAGAAAATCAAATATAAAAGTATGTTCAATATTTAGGCCAATTTTATTTTTCCGCAACTTATTTCTAAAGGCAAAAAAATCACTTGGTTTAATTACATCCAAGAAGTGAAATTTAGCCTCAATACAATCTTTATCTTTGTCATAATTTACGATAAACATTTCCGTTTTTTTTAACTCGTTTGAGGGCTTAATATTTAACTTTTCACAAAGTTTTAAAAATCTATTATTTTCTATACTTAACACTTCATTTTGCATATAAAGATTATTACATATTTTCTACAGTTGATAAGTAATAAATATTAAATTTATAATATAAAAAATTGTAAAAAAAGTATAAAGCTTCCCACGATGAAAAACGTGTTAAGCTTTATTTGTTTTAGTTTGTGTATAATGAAAGAAATTCAATTATAGCTTCACTTCTTCTTTTATAATATGTTGATTTTGAAAAGTATTCTTCATATCAAAATTGATTTTTATTTTTTCTTAAAAATTCTTCAATAATAATTTTTTTACTTAAATCAGTTAAACAAGCTAATGTTTTTGAAAAGTTTTCACTATAGTAATCCTCAATATTGGTTGAGTGTTTTTTATTTAGGTTTTGAAAATGGGTTGTATGTCAATTAGCTTTAGCTTTTGAAAGCTCAATTCTACATATAGCTTTAACGCCTTTATATTTTTCAATATTTGATGTTGCATAATATACATAGTCTGCTATCATAAATCCTCCAAAAAAAGTAAAGCTGGTGCTCTACTTTTTTCATTATTAAATTAGTATGCCTTTGCAAACACAACATATCTATTTGTTTCTTTTCCACATGATATACATTTTTTAGGTTTCTTAGGTTTATCATAGTATTTAGGAATACAACGTGTTGATGCACCTGTTTCTTCTTTAATTTGATCTTCAACTAAATCTGGACAACAAAATGGAGCGATAACAAAATTTTGTTTGTTAATATTATCTTTAAAATCTTCGTAGTTATCTACTTCAACCGTTTTAATATCTAGTCTTTCCTTGGCCTTCTTATATAAATTATTATGTATATCATTCAATAACTCATCAACTTTTTGCTTTAAATTTTCATTTTGAACAACAATTTTTTCTAAGGTGTCTCTGCGAACAAAAGTTATAGAATTGTTTTCAATATCCTTTGGCCCAATTTCAATTCTCAATGGCGTTCCTTGGATTTCTGAATTTGAAGCTTTAAAGCCTGGGTTTTTATCACTATCATCTAATCTAACTCTAAATTTGCTTGATAGTTCTTTTTTAACTTTAAGACATACTTCATGAACTAAATCATTTTTGTTTGCAAAAAGCTCAATAATGTCCACTTGATTAGGTGCTACACGCGGAGGTATTATTATTCCTCTGTTGTCACCATGAGTCATGATAATAGCTCCTAGCAACCGTGTTGAGACACCTCATGAAGTTTGATATGCATATTCAAATTCATTATCTTTATTTTTAAATTTTATATCAAATTGTTTTGTAAAATTTTGCGCTAAATAATGGCTAGTACCAGCTTGCAATGCTCTACCATCTTTCATCATTGCCTCAATTGTATATGTTGAACAAGCGCCAGCAAATTTTTCATGAGGGGTTTTTTTGCCTAATATAGTTGGAATTGCAAGATAATCTTTTAAGAATTTTGCATAAGTTGAAATCATTCTCTTTGTTAATTTTCTAGCTTCTAAAGGATCACTGTGAACAGTATGTCCTTCTTGTCATAAAAATTCGCGACTCCTTAAAAATGGGTTAGTTGTCTTTTCTCAGCGAACAACATTAGCTCATTGATTATAGATTAATGGTAAATCTTTATAGGAGTCTATTGAATTTTTAAAAAGTTCAGCAAACAATACTTCACTAGTAGGTCTAATGAAGATTTTTTCTTCTAATTTTTTATCGCCAACTTGAGTGACTGTTGCTAATTCAGGGTTAAATCCTGCAATATGTTCTTTTTCCTTATTAAATAAACTCTCAGGAATAAACAATGGTAAATAAACATTTTGTATGCCTTTGCTTTTAAAAATAGCATCTAATTCTTTTTGAATATTTTCTCAAATCCCATAAGAGTTTGGTTTATAAACTAGCGTTCCTTTAACAGGTCCATATGCAATTAAATTACCCTGTTTAACAACATCTGTATATCACTTTGGAAAGTCTAATTCTAATGGTGTGATTTTCTCTAATAATTTCATAAAAATTATTATATAAGCGAAATAAATAAATATAAACAAAAAGTTTAAAAAATGAGTTTAGAATGCAAAAAAAATTCCTTTTTACTTTAAATTAAAAAAATAAGGCTTTTAACAACCTTATTATTTAATTATGATCTTTCTTCTGGTCTAGAAAATACATATCTTCCTGTTTCAGTAACAAGAACGTCATCTTCATTTCTTGAACCACCTAGTCCAGCAATATATATACCTGGTTCAACAGTTATAATGTTTCCTGGTTTAAGAATTTCTTTAGCGTTTGTTCTAACATAAGGTAGTTCGTGCACATCAATACCTAGACCATGACCGGTTGAATGTAGGAAGAAATCTCCATATCCTTTTTCAGTAATATAATCGCGACAAATTTTGTCAATTAACCCTACTTCAATTCCTGGCTTAACTGCATCTCTACCAGCTTTTGCTGCTTCTAAAACAACTTTATGAAGGTCCTCTAATTTTTTATCAAGAGGCTTGTTGTTTGGATTGAAGAATGTTGTTCTAGTAATATCTGCACTATAACCTTTATATAAAGCACCAAAATCTATTTTAACAATATCACCTTCTTTTAATTTTCTATCTGTTGGGTGATGATGAGGTTCCGCTGAACTTGGGCCAAAGGCTACAATTTCGTCAAAACTTTCTTTATCAGCACCATTAAGTTTCATTAAATAGTTTAGTCTTGCTGCAACTTCTTTTTCAGTCATTCCTTCTTTAATTCATTTAATTAATTCATTGTACGATTTTAGTGAAATGTCAATTGCTTTTTGCATAATTTCAATTTCTGCATCTGATTTAGCTATTCTCATTAATTGGCCACTTGTCCAAACAATTTTTTTTGGATTAATCATGTTTTCTAATCTGACAGCTTGTTCATGGATTAAGTAATCTTCTTCAAAGGCAACAGTTTGATATTTCTTTTTATCAAAGAAATCTTTCATTGCGGTTCCTTGTAAAAGAACTATTTCGTCAACATTCTTGGCATTTTTTTGACAATATTCAATGTATCTTGAGTCAACGAATAAATATACTTTATCTTTTTCAATTACAACAAAACCATCTGTTGTTTGAACGCCAGTAACTCACAACCTTGTTTGAGGTGCGTTCGAAACATATGCATCTATTTTTTGTTCATTAAACAATTTATTTAATTCTTCTATTTTCATAAGTTCTCCTTTAAATATTTTAATAACCTAATTTTTTTAATAATTGTAAATCATTATTTCATTTTTTTGCTACTTTAACTTTTGTTTTTAACCTAACACCTATATTAAATTGTTTTTGCATTTTTTTTCTAGCATATGAGCCTATTTTTTTAATCATGGAACCTTCATTTCCAATAACAATGCCCTTTTGAGAATCTTTTTTAACATAAATTGTTGCTTGCAAATCAAAAACTGTATTATTTTCTATAAATTCATTTATATCTACAGCAATAGAATGGGGTATTTCATCTTTAAGATAAACAAAACAAGCTTCCCTTATTATTTCTTTAGCAATAAATCTCAAACTTTTATCAGTGATATTATCAACATCATACAATGGGGGAGAATCATAAGAATATTGTTTAACAATATTAATTAAATCCTCTTGAATACTAGCATCATCTTGTGAAATTATTTTTTGATTATCAAAACCATACTTCGCAAGCTCAATTATTTTTTTGTTATATTCATCTTTATTAAATTTCAAATCAGATTTTGTATGCAAAACCATTTTATGTTTAATGTTTGAAATTTTTTCTAAAATAATTTTATCCCCTTGTCCTAATTGCTCATTAACAGGTGTTAGAAAAAAAACAAAATCTATATCTTCTAATGCAGAATATGCATTGTCATTTAGTTTTTCTCCTAATTTATTTAATGGTTTATGAATACCAGGCGTATCCATAAAAACTATTTGTGAATCCTCATCATTAAAAATACCAACTATTTGATCTCTCGTTGTTTGAGGTGTTTTTGAAACTATAGATACATCATAATTAACTAGTCTATTTATTAAAGTAGATTTGCCAACGTTTGGACGACCTATTATTGCGCACATTGCAACTTTCATTATTTTAGATCCTTTAATCTAAAGCCGCCCGGCATAACTTCATCAACTCTATACTTAACATATTTTGTACCGTCATAATTGTACATATGTATGATTGCATCATCCTGCATAAATTCAGTAATAACTTGGCGACAACCTCCGCATGGGTAAGCAATATCATCACTTGATGTGATTAAATAAATTTCCTTAAAATCTCCCACTTTCGCTCCATGAGCAACACTTCCAAAAAGTGCTGAACGTTCAGCACAAAGTCCAGAAGGATAAGCAGCATTTTCGACATTTACTCCAGGGTATTCATCACCTTTGCTATCAATAGCTATTGCAGCTACTCTAAAATGTGAATATGGGCAGTATGATCTTTCTAATAATTTTTGTAGTTTTTTAAATTCCATAATAATTAATCCTCTCTTGTAATGTTTAATGGATTAAAAATCTCATCAACTATGTTGTTCATTTCTTCTCTTTCTTCTTCAGTTTCATGGTCATAACCCATAAGATGAACTAGACCATGAGTAAAGAGATAACAATATTCTCTTCTAACAGAATGATTAAACTCTTCAGCTTGACTTTCAACCTTTTCTGAGCTAATAACTAATTCTCCTATAGGCAAAATCGGCAACGAATCATAAATTGTTTTATCTCCAAAGTCAAAAGATAAAATATCTGTTGGGTAATCTTTTCCTCTATATTGTTTATTTAATTTTTGAATTTTTTTATTATCAGTAATTGTTACATCAACAATTAGATCTTTATTAATTTTGAAATATTTACCTAAATTTTCTAAAATTTCATCAAACTCTTTTTGAAAATTAAATTCGGCTTTATTTTCTATAACAACATTAACTTTATTCATATTAATTATTTTAACAAAATAACTAATTATTGGTTGTTTGATTATTAACTAAATAACAAATTATAAAAAGTAGTTTTTCCATAAAATAAAGTTCCTATAAATTTTGTATTTGGGATTAACTTAATATTTTTTGGTAAGCCATCAAACTCCACGATCAATAAATTGTTATATGTTTTTATATTTTCAATTTTTAATGAATATGTTTTGTTAAAAATTTGTATATTTACCGTTTGTCCTTCATCAATTAAATAGGATGAATTATTTTTTGAAACTAAAACTAAATTCTTTTTCTCGTCAACCAAAAATGAAACACTTATAGTTTTATTTACCTCTTTTAAAAAAATTCAAACAATAAAAACTATTGAAAAAATCATAATTAAGAATAAAAATATGTAAAAGTATTTATTTACTTTTGTTAAATTTTTCAAAAATAACCTCCTTATTATTAAAAATATAATTGTTGTTATGACTAACCTCAATAAACATTGAGTCTTTTTGAAAACTCTTAATATATTTTTTAATTTTTTTAGCCACTTTATTATCAATATTTTCAAATGCTTCGTCTAGCATAATTAACTTATATTGTTTTGAAAACAATTTAAACAAATTCAATAGTTGTCTTTGCCCAGCTGATAAATTAGAGGCATTATTAACCACATTACCATTTAATGAAAAATTTAATTGATCCATAATACTACCCAATTTATATTTAGCAATATTATTATTTAATGTTTCCAATTGGCTAGTTTCATTTGACGTAATAAAGTCAATTATAGGTATATTAGGTATATATTGACTATTACTGATATAAATAATATTTTTTTGATAATCCTTGGAATTAATTGACTCAAAGTTTATATTATTAATTGATACATGTTTTAAAACATTTATTCCAAATTGACAGCAAAGAGCATTCATTAATGTTGTCTTACCCGAGCCATTATTCCCTTTTATTTGAATATTTGAATCAATCTTCCAATTATTAATATTTAGAATATCTTTATTTTTTAAATATCCAAAATTCATTTTATTAATTTGAATACATTTTATCTTTTTCAACTTAAAACCTTTATTTATAGGCAAATTAGTTTTCAAATTTAAAACAAAATTAACTTGTTCAATATTTCTTTTCATTAATGATTGATGAATAAATAAAGAGCTTATCGATTCCACGGGATTTACAAAGAAATTCATGCACGTTAAAAACATAATAAGTTTTCCGGGACTCAAACTATTTTTAAAAAAGATGAGCCCAGCCGCATACACAACTATTATTGTTAAATTACCAATTAGCAAATTATTTAATAGTTTTTTAATATTCTCCTTTTTAAAAAATTCTTGTTCAATAAGTTTAAGATTATAAAAGTTTTTAAAATGATAATTATTTAAATAATTTTTATATGAATCAGTTCTAAAATGATCAGCAATATTAATTAGATCAATATCAGCTTGAATTTTTAAAACGTTGGATTGAATTAGCTCACTATATTTAGATTCAATTTGCAAATAGTAAATAATATTAAAAATAGTATTTAGAAAAAGGATGCCAAATACAACCAAAAACAATATTAAATTTATTCAAATTAATATGCAAATAGAAAAAGCAACAGAAAAAAGTTCTGAAATAAGTGTATATACAAAATTTGCTTGATACTCCGCAATCGGTTGAATGTACATAGTTCGTTTATAATAGTCACTAGTTTTTAATTTAGAAAGTTCTTTTTTACTTGTGTTTTGAAGCACATTAAAAAAAGCATCTTTAAGTTCTATTTCAATAGAATTTGAAATCTTCTTTGTTAAATAACTTTTTAAATATGAATTAATAAATCTAACTATATTTAATCAAATGAAAACCAAAAACAATAAGGTTAACTCTTCTTTTAAATAATTAGGCAAAATATAATCAAACACGATTTTTACGAAAAATGTTGAACTAAAAAGTAACATTAAATTAATAATTGACATTAAAAATAACATATAGGCAAAACGGTTTAATGAAAAGAAGTCGCTAAATTTATTTAGTTGCCTCAATCTAGGCTTTGATTTAATACTCGACCTTTTGAAAGTCGCAATAATTCCACAAAATATTTTTTCAAGATCCTTTCCTTTTAATACCTTTCTTTTTCCAATAGAACTATCTTGAATATAGAAGTAATTATTTTTAATTTTTTCCAAAACTACATAATGCGTTAATCCATTATTGTTAACTAAAAGCATAATAGGCAGGGATTCATTATTAATACTTGTTAATGATTTAAAATCCCCTGAATAGGATTCCATTTCTAAATTGTTTAGTAATGCGAGGTCTTTCAATTCAGATAGATTTATTCCATCTACGCCGTAGTTGCAATTAAATTTAAGTATGTCTATATCAACTTCCTTTTTATAATACTTTTTTATAAAATATTGAATTACACATAATCCACAGTCTTTTTCATCTTCTTGCTTTATAATTTTCATATACTTTTATTAACTAAAATAATTAATAAATTAAAAAAAAGGAAAAATAATTATGAAAAAAATAGCTTTAGCCAGTGATCATGGTGGCGTTAAACTCAAAAATCAAATGATTGAATATTTAAAAACTAAAGGATATCAAGTGGTAGACTTAGGACCTTCAGATGATTCTAAATCAATTTCATACGCTGAACAAGGACATAAATTAGCAAATTATATTATTGATAACAATATTGAAACATCGCTTGCTTTTTGTGGTACCGGACTAGGTATTTCTTATGCCTTAAATAGACATAAGAAGATAAGAGCAGCCCGTGTAGTTACAGTTGAAGATGCTCATTTAGCTAAACAACATAATAATGCTAATGTATTAGTCATGGGCGGGCGCTATGTTCCTTATGAAGATGCAGTCAAAATGTTTGATGAATTTGAAAAAACAGAATATGAAGGTGGTAGACACCAAGCTCGTATTGAACAATTAGATAATTTTTAAAATTGTTCCTTAGGTTTTTTAACAAAAATGAAGTTGATATTCTTACCACTATCACTTCATTTTTTTTCATAACCAGTCATTACATTACCTTTAGAATAAATAGAATTATGAAAATCTGTTCCGTGAGCAATTATTTCTCATTGATTATCTTTAAAACTATTTAAAGAAAAATCATAAAGTTTATCATTGTCTGTTTTTTGTTTTAAAACAGAAGTATCATCTAAAATATTTTTATATAAATTTAAATAATCTTTATATGTTAATCTTCTTTTAACATGTTTTTTCTTGGGTCACGGATCACTAAAAGTAAGTCATAGAGTATTACACTTTCCTTCAAAAATTGATGGTAAATTCAAGGCATCGTCAATAATAATTTTTAAATTATTTAATTTTAATTCTTTACATTTATTAATTAGTTTAGACGCGGGAGTTGGATATTTTTCTAGGCCATAATATTTTTTATCTGGGTTTGTCCTAGCTAGTTCAACTATCATTTCTCCCTTACCCATACCAATTTCAACAATGGATTTATCATCTAATTTAATAGGATATTCTTCTGGATTTATAACCAATCCCGAATTTTGCAATTTGTCTAATGCTGTGCTATCGTTTCTTAATCTCATACAAACAATTTTAATTGTTTTTATTTTTTACTTTTTAAATAAACAAAAAATATTTTATTTTGGCACTCGAACACAAAGAGTGCTAAAATATAAATATTAAAAAAGATAGGGAGGAAATATGGACTTTTCAAATTTAGACGATTTTTTGTTTGGAGAAAAAAATCAAAAATCAAAAAGTAATGAAGATGACCCATTGAAAAAATATGGACGTAATTTAACAGATCTAGCTGCAAGAAATGAACTAGATCCAGTTATAAATAGAGATGATGAAATAAGAAGAATCATCAGAATTTTAAGCCGAAAAACTAAAAATAACCCCGTGTTAGTTGGAGAACCTGGTGTTGGTAAAACAGCTATAGTTGAAGGTTTGGCTAGAAAAATTGTTGAAGGCCAAGTTCCTGAAGATTTAAAAACAAAAGATGTATATGAACTTGATTTAGCAAGCATGATTGCTGGAGCTTCATTCCAAGGACAATTTGAAAAAAGATTGAAAGAAGTTTTAAAAAGAATCGAAGATTCTAATGGTGAAATAATTGTTTTTATTGACGAAATACACATGCTTGTTGGAACTGGTAAAAATCAAAGCGGTGGAATGGATGCTGCAAATATAATTAAACCTTTAATGGCTAGAGGCAAAATGCATTTAATAGGAGCAACAACTTTTGATGAATATAGGCAATATATAGAAAAAGATGGAGCGCTAGAACGTAGAATGCAAAGAGTAGATGTTAGCGAGCCATCTATAGAAGATACAATAACTATATTAAGAGGTATTAAAGATAGGTTTGAAAATTTTCACAATGTAAAAATTAAAGATGATGCCTTAATAGCCGCATCAAGATTAAGTTCAAGATACATTTCTGATAGGTTCTTGCCAGACAAGGCAATTGATTTAGTTGATGAAGCAGCTGCAACGATTAAAACTGAAATCAATTTCCAACCTGAAGAATTAGAAAAACTTAAACAAAATGTAACCACTTTAGAAATGGAGAAAATAGCCTTAATAGACGATTCAAAATCTAACAAACGAATTGAAGAAATCGAAAAAGAAATTCAAAAAAACAAGAACTCAATTCAAAAACTACAAAAAAAATGAGATTCTGAAAAGGCTAGATTGGAAGAACTTTCTACATTAAAAAGTAAACGCGATGATTTAAAGCATGTGTTAAACATCTATCAAAATGAAACTGACTATGAAAAAGCATCTAAACTTCTTTATGTTGAAATACCAAAAATTGAAAATAAAATTAAAACATTGGAAAAAGAATTGAATGAAAATGGTTCATCAATGATTAAAGATACAGTTGGTTCTGAAGAAATAGCAACAATTGTTTCAAAATGAACGCATATACCAGTAAATAAATTATTAGAATCAGATAGAGATAAATTGCTCAATTTAGAGAACGAACTTAAGTCAAAAATTCGCGGTCAAGATAAAGCTATAGCTCTTGTTTCACAAGCTATACTTAGAGCTAAAGCTAATATAAATGACCCAAATAGACCTTTAGCTAGCTTTCTTTTTACAGGCCCAACGGGTGTTGGTAAAACAGAATTAGCTAGACAACTTGCATACACACTATTTGATAGTGAAAAACAAATGGTTCGCCTTGACATGTCTGAATACATGGAAAAACATAGCGTTGCTAGAATTATTGGTGCTCCTCCAGGCTATGTAGGTTTTGATTCTGGAACTGCTTTGACAGAAATAATTAGAAGAAAGCCATACACAATTCTATTAATAGACGAAATTGAAAAAGCTCATAGAGATGTATTAAATATATTTTTACAAATCTTAGATAATGGATTTATTACAGATAGTAATGGTAGACAAATAAATTGTAGAAACTTGATAATAATAATGACATCTAATATTGTACAAAAGGAAATATTAGATAAATTAAATGATAGTCCTAGTCTTAAGAGTGAATTACTTAAATTTATGTCACCTGAATTTGTAAACCGTATCGATGAAATTATTAAATTTAATACTCTTTCGAAAGACGTTATTGAAGAAATTGCTAAATTAGAATTAGATAAACTAATAAAAAGAATTAAAGATAGCAAAGATATTGATATAGATTACACAGATAAAACAGTTCTATTTATTGCAAATTCCTCGTATGATTCTAATTTTGGAGCAAGACCTATTAAAAGATTTATTCAAAATAAAATTGAAAGTTTATTAGCTCTTAAAATAATTGACGGTTCAATAAAAAATGAAAGAAGATACCTATTAGACGTTTTTGCAGGAAACTTTACCTTAAAAGAACAAATTGAAAAGTAGTCCTTATTTAGGATTACTTTTTTTTATAAATGTCTATAAAAAAGGAATTTGTGTTAATAAATAAGTTCGGTTTTTAATTTAATTTTATTCAAAATAAATAAAAAACTTTTATTCAATTTAAAAGAAGGCAAACAAAAAATAATTATGTTGGTATTATAATAGGTATATTAATATTAAAATGAATGATTAAATATCAAAGGGGAATAGATGAATAAGAAAGATGAAATAATAATTTTGGGAATGCCAAATTGCTTAAAACTTTCAAAATCAATCGCAGACAAATTAAAAATGCCTTTATCAGAAGTTGAAAAAACTGTTTTTGCGGATGGTGAAGCAATGATTTTGAGTAAGGAAACCGTAAGAAACAAAGATGTTTTTATTATATCGAGTGTTTCAAGACCTGTTAATAATAACCTTATGGACCTTTTACTTTTAATTGACTCACTAAAAAGAGGGAGCGCAAAGTCAATAAATGTTGTTATAACATACTATGGTTATGCAAGACAAGACCGCAAAACAGGAGGACGTCAACCAATAGGTGCAAAACTTGTTGCAGATTTACTTCAAGTAGCGGGAGCAACAAAAATAATCGCAGTTGATCTTCACAATGAAGCTATTCAAGGTTTCTTTAACATTCCTAGTGATGATTTAAAAGGAGCTTATGCATTAGCTAAAAATATTAAAGAGTACAACGATAAATTTACTATTGTTTCACCAGACCACGGTGGTGCAGTTAGAGCTAGAATGCTGGCAAAACTTATCAGTGATGACATTAAAATTTGTATAATTGATAAACGTAGAACGGGGCCGAATGAAACTGAGGTTCTTGGACTAATTGGTAATATTGAAGATCAAAATGCAGTTATTATTGATGATATTATTGATACTGGTGGAACAATAATTAAAGCTGCAAAATCACTAAAACAACATGGCGCAAAAAAAATTGTTTTAGCAGCAACTCATGGTATTTTTTCAAAAGGTTTTGAAATATTTGAAGAATGTGACGAAATTGATAGTGTAATTATTACAGATTCTATTGACAATTATGATTTGGCTAAAAAATTTAAAAAACTTAAGATTGTTAGTTTAGATAATATTTTAAGCGAGGTAATTAAATGCCAAATAAATGGTAGATCAGTTAGTGATCTATATGAAGATATTGCTAAAAAATTATAAAATAGGATTTCCTATTTTTTAATTACAAAAAATAATCTAAATATTTTATTTAAATTTAATTAATCTATAATAGATTCTATGATAAAAGATGAAATCAAATTAAAAAAATATGCTGAACTAATAATGCAGAAAAACCAACTAATGAACTTAACTGGTTATAAAACTCTTGAATCAATTTATAAAGAAGGAATTTTAGATTCTATTGCCGGGTTCAACATTTTAAAAGAAAATGGTTTTTCTTTTAAAAACAAGAAGCTATTAGATATTGGGGCTGGTGCAGGTTTTCCTTCAATCCCTTTTATAATTAATGAAGACTATGATATTAATTTAACAATAATTGAAAGCATTAAAAAAAGATGCGACTTTTTAGAATATTTATCGCAAAATATTGATATTAAATTTAATCTAATCAATAATAGAGTTGAAGAAGTAAAATCAAATAACGATCGCTTTGACTTTATAACAGCTAGAGCTGTAGCTAATTTAAATACGTTGTATATGATTTCTAATAACTTGTTAAAAAAGGGGGGATACTTTATCTTTCCGAAAGGCAAAAATTATGAAGTGGAAATTCAAACTTTACTAAAAAATTATCCCGAAATAAAACATGATATTCAAGTTTTTAGTTATATTAATTCACAAAATGAAACTTCATACATGATAGTAATTAAAAAAAACTTGCCAACACCAAAAGGTTGACCATTAAAATTTAGTCAAATTAAAAAAATAAGCTAAAACCTAATCTATTTAAGATTAATTTCAACAGAATTTTTAGTTATCAATTCGAACATTTTTTCTATTTTAAAACTCGCTTCTGATTTTATATTTTTCCTATAAAAAATTTCAAGTTCTCTAATAGCTAAAGGAGATGAAATAATAACTTTTTTATTGTCGTGATATCTATCTCTTAAAATTGTGAATAAAACATTATTGTGAAATCAATTATTATATGCTTCTTCACCTAAATTATCTATAATCAAGATATCCGCTTTTTTAAGTCTATCAATAATTTCATTTATAGAATTATTGTCTTTATTTTTGATATTAGATATTAATTCTGCTAGCAAATCTTCCGACTTGATATAAATTGTAGATAAATTTTCACAAGCAAAATAATTTGCTAATGCATGACATGCAAATGTTTTACCAGATGACTCTTTCGAATATATATACATCCCTAATACTGATTCAGGTTTTTTAGAAATAACTTTTTTGGCAATTAATTTAGCTTGTTCATAAATTTGTTTTCTTTGAATTGATGATTGCTTAAATATCTCATATTGAAAGGATGAGTTTTTTGGCAATTTAAATACTGATTTAAGGCTAACATCCGAAAAATCTGTAAGTCACAAATTAGTCTGTCTTCTTACACTCATTTTATAATCATTATTAGATTTTTTAGTTTTTATAACTAACTCGCCAGAAGGGGCTCTATTGACTTGATATATGTACGGATAAACTTGAGGACTTTCAATAGACTCTTTTATACCAATAAACTCAAAAATATTATCTTCAACTTCTTTTTTAGTTATTTTAAAAACGTCGATTAACTTTTTGATTTCATCATTACTAAAAATTAAATCTAATGCTTTTTCCATGTACTCTTCATTAGATTGGTGTAATTCTTTTAAATTTATTTCAGAATCATTTCTATTATTCATAATATCTCAAATTCCCTTCTTTCTAATAATCAGAAAAACTATCTTGCTTTTTAAGATTTTCGAGGTATGTTGCCTTATATAATTCTTTTTTAGTTACAGCAACATTATTTTTAATTTTGACCATATTATCTAAATATTTTTCAATTGAGTCAAAAGAAAAAATTTCCTTTTTAATCAAATCAACAATTATCTTATCAACATATTTAAAATTAATTTTATTATTTACCTCATAAGCATAAAAGAAAACTAAATTAATGCAAGGGTCATTCAATCCAGCTTCACGAGAGTTTTTAATCAAATTAATTAATTCTTCAGTTGGCATCTTGTGTGTAATTTGTGAAAAGAAATATCTTGAATCTGTTTTTAATATAGCTTCATAAGGATTTGGAAAATCAAAAGTGTTAAATTCAAGTTTTTCATTTAATTCTTCATTAATTTCTTTAGTATTGATGTCTGAAGTGTCTAATTCATGAGAACCTGGTTGATCGTCTCTGTACATCAAATCAAATTCATCAAATTCAAAAACATCATCATATTTAGCACTGACATTCACTAAATATTTACCAACTTTGGAAAGAAAAGCATTACGCTCTCTGCCCATTAAATTTTGAAAATTTTGTTCTCCGATTATCTTAATAAGCTTATTGGCAAGAATTAAATTTTTCTTAAAAGCACCTTTATTTAATGGTTTTTCAAGGATAAAAAATGTTTTTCTATTAACATGATCAACAAAGGTTGATAGTAAAGAAACTGATTCTAAGTTAATTCTTGCTGAATTTAATTCTTTATTTGACAAATTTAAAAAATAAGTCAAACTATCAAAATCAAAAAATCCGGCATCTTCATTATTGTTACCAAGGTCTCTCAAATATTCATATAAAAGAATTGCTTCACTACCTAAAATTGGAGCATAAAATTTACGCAAATTTTTTAAATCTGCCTCTGAAATTTCACTATCAATTTCCACAGAAAAATAAGGATAATTTACATTTTGAATCATCTTGCCCCCAGTCGTTAATTATTTATAAAAAAATGCCGTTTTGAATTCCGGTATTCTTATCTTATCTAATACCAAGAGCATATAAAATTTTTTTTATGTTATTTGCATTTAACTTAAAGTTATTAGCATAAATATCCACAATTGGTATGAGACCAAAAAGTTTATTTTTAATGCTTTCTGGGTTGTTTTTTGAACTTATTAATGAAATAAAATGATTATCAACATTTCTTTTTGCTATATTTTTTGTTCAATTTTCATATGATGTATTTAAACAAACGATATGTGAAAAATTTTTTCATAAAGGATATACTTCACTATTTAGATTTGGAAGCTCAACAAAATCATATTTTGTGTCTATTAATTCCTTTTCAATTAAAGGATAAATAATTTTTTCTAACAAATTAAAATTAGCTTTATCTTTATTTAACCAATTCACTAAAACTTTTTTATTTACACAATATTCGTCAACAAAACATTTGCCTAATTTGTCTTTAATTAATTTATATCCATCTTGACCTTTTTTGTATATGGAGTTAACAAATTCATCAGATATAAAAATTTTAGAACCTGTTTTTTCGAGTTCCCGCAAAAAAGTAGTCTTGCCAACAGCAATTTTTCCTATAATCGCTATCATGTTTATGATTCTCCTTTAAATTTTTTTAAAGCTAAATTAGCGCTTTTTATATACGCCCTAACAAGTCCGCCTGCACCTAATTTAACACCTCCAAAATATCTAATAACAAAAATTACTAAATTGTTTGTATTAGTTTTTAAAAGCAAATCTCTTATTGGTCTTCCAGCAGTCCCGCCCGGCTCACCATCATCATCAAAACCGGCATTAACAACACCATTGTTATTTATAAAACTATATCCATAACAAATATGAGTTGCTTTTTTATTTTCTTGCCAAAGCTGACATAATATAGATTTTATGTCTTCAGAATTGGAAATTTCAATTGCAATACTATAAAATTTTGATTTTTTAACTGTGTACGTTTGGAGTTCCATATTATAGATTATAACTAAAAAGTAATAAAAAAAATGGGGCGATTGAAGGGATTCGAACCCTCGCATGACGGGACCACAACCCGCTGTGTTAACCGCTTCACCACAATCGCCATTTGAAAATATATTATATATAGAAAATTAAAATAATGAAATTAATAGGTTTAGCCTTAATAAAAAAACTCAATAATCAATTAACAAAATAATATATTAAAACTATTTTGCAAGTCTATATTGTTCAAATAACCCAAAATAATTTGAGTTTTTAAATTTTACAGGTGTTTTTCACCCTTTGCCATATCAATGAACTAGATATTCTTCAATATTTTTAAAAGTTAATAATTTATGTCCTTCAAAATCAATGTAATCTAAATGGTCAAGAGCATCATGTGAAAGCATTGAGTCTTCTTTAAATATTTTCTTATTGTAGTTATGATTATGCAAAATCATGGTTACGGTTGGGTTTTTAATTCCATTTTCTAAATAAGACACAGCATCATCTACTGTGTAAACTTTTTTCTTTCTAAATAAAATAATGTGTCAAAATCTAGCTATCTTATATAGTCAATTGTATTTAAAGTATTTCTTTCTTCTGAAGAAATTAACATCACAACATCTTTTGACCTTATAATCTCAACATCACTTTTTAAATCTTTCTAATGTTGTATGAGTTATTACAAAAAGGTCTATTGATGGTTCATATCTATTATTTATATCCCAATCTTTATTAACTCATTTAGGAATTAAATAAGGATTTAAACTATTTTCGGTATCTATAACTCTATCCGGATATTTTTCTTTAAGTTTTTTATATGTATCATAGTCAACAATAATATCTCCATCATAGTCATGCTCTATTAATTTACCATCTCTATATATGCCTAATAAGCTGCCATACGCAACAGCACCTTTACCATTCATTTTGTCAATATTTTCCATTACTTCAATTAGCAAATTTTTAACTTCTTGCATTTTTATTTTATGTTTTTCTTTATCGAATTTTTCTTTCATAGCCTCTCCTAAATAAAGTTACATATAAAAAGAATGATTTAAATTTCATTCAAAATTTTAACACTAAAAAATTACAATTAAAATTTGAAATAGTCTCTATAAATGAGTGAACAAAATATATTGTATATTTTTAATGTATAATTTAATATTTAATAAAGTATTATTTCTATTAATATTAATTATTAGGAGAAAAATGAGTATTAATCCGATATTTACAAAGTGAAAAAAGAAGCCAGTATCTGATAGAACATTTATGAATAAGATGTTTAATTTAGATAGTACAAAGCAAGTAAAAGAAATTAATAACTTTTTTAGTGAGCAACTAAAATTTATAGGAAATAAAATAATTGCATCACTTGGAGTTGGTACTAACTTGTTAAATGAATATACAATAACTGCTCTAGGATATTCATTCTGTGAAGTATTTAATGAATCTTTTTTAGATAGAGGCAAGAAATCTATTTTTATATCTAATGATGAATCTTTCCACGGAATCTTATATTCAAACATTTTGGCTCGTGTGTTCAGTGAAAAAGGATTTGAAAATATTGTTTTTGGCAACTCAGCAGAAACTCCCAAAGTTCTTAAAAAACTTGCAGTTCAAGAAAATAATTCAACTGTTTGTATTTCAATAAATCATTATAAAAATCAAAAAAATGTAATGCAAATAAGTTTTGATTGAGGGGACGGATCTCCATTTGACATTACCGAAATGATTAAAATTGGTACAAAACTTAATTTTATGAATTATCTAACAATAGATATTCCTGAAGAATGTATTAGTTTTAAATATGACCATAGCTATAAAAAATATACTAGTGTTCTTTATGAAAAATACAAAAAGACGCTAGTTACAAATAGACAATCAATAAAAAATGCTAATCAATTTGCTGTATCAATTTCAAGAAAGTCAACAGTTAAATTTTATGATTTATTATTTAAACAACTTAACATAAATGCTACTCTACATGAAAATAAGAAAAAAAGTTGACATGATGTTACAAATCAAAATCTTTTTAAATCAACTCATTTAAACTCTTTAATTAAAAAACCTATTGCTAATTTTTTAATTGATGAAGAAGGTGAGGGATTAAACTTAAATATTAAACATAATAAAACATATAAATATTTTAAAGTCGATGAACTTGCTGCATTGTATCTTAACTTTTTACTGGAAGATGATGAATGCTTTCAAAAACAAGATCTAAACAAATACTATATTGGAAAATCTGTTGACTTAGGTTCATTAACTAAAAAAATAGCTCTATCACACAATATCTCTGTTGAAGAATTTATTGAAACTGAACATCTTTGAACTATTGATAAAAAAACAGATAAAAATCTTCTTTTGGGATATACAAGCGATAGCAAATTTGCTACCTCTAGAAATTTATTTAAAGGTTATGATTCAACAATATTTATGCTTGAAGTTATGAGGATGATTAATTTTTATTTAAGTCAAGGTAAAACTCTATATGATAAATTAATAGAAATTAATAGCAAATACAATAAACATTTTTGAACAACCAAATCATTTGATTTAGGCAGTGATAAAATAAATAATTTCTTTTCTCATGTTCTTAAATTAGATTCTTTTAATGGTCATAAAGTTGTCAACCGTAAAGAATACAAAATAAACTCTCTATTTTCTAGCCAAATACTTATTAAAATTTTCTTTGAAAAGGGTGAAAGTTTAATAATTAATTACTCAGTAGTAGATGAAACTATTAATGTATCATGCGAAACTATTGATTATAGTAAAACTGAAGAAGAAAAAATAGCAAATGTTGTTAGAGAAAAAGAAATTTTTGAAAGTGTTTTTGAACTTAAAGAAGACATAAGAACTAAAAAAATAAATTTTTGAAATGTTTTGAAATATCTGTCATTTATAGGAATTCTTATAGCAACTCTTATCTTCTTGCTATATTCAATATATAACATAGATAGTAAGGGTCATATTGGTAAAGCTAACATCTCCACTACATTTAGGCATATTGGAATTGCAATATATCATAGTACTGGAACACAATTTGCTTTTGCTTTTCTATTTATATCTGTTTTTTTAGAGTCTGCAGTAAGCGCTTTAATCTTTAAAAGACTTTTACAAATTCAAGGCCAAAAGGTAAAATACTCACAATTATTAATGGGTAGTTTTATCGGTGTGTTTGTACAAAATATTACTCCTAAGTCCATCGGTGGAGATATTGCTACCTATTGATATTTGAGAAGAAAAGGAATTAAAAGAGCTCCTTTATTATCAGCCGTTATAATGAACACATTCTTATGGCAGCTGACTAATGTCTTGTTAATTTGTGTTTTTGTACCAATCGGTATTGCTTTTTATTGGGATAACTTTTTTGTTGGCCAAATCAATAATGGAATAGTTGTTACTTTTATAGTCACAACAATAATAGGTTTAGTTTTAGATTCTGGCCTTGTTATTTTATTCTTGGTAATTGCGATGAATACAAAAATTCAAAAATGATTCATAAACATAATTATTTGATTCTTAGAATGAATGCCATTTGTACATTTATATGATGTTGATGCAAAAAAAGCGAAATATCAATATGAGTTCTATCAAATAAAAACTAACTCAAAACAAATAATTCATAAGTGGTACTACTTAATAGAATTATTATTCTATAAAGTTGCTCTTTGAATGTTAAGTCCAATAGCTATATTTGCTTATGCGTCCGAAGTTATTCAACCAAATTTAAGGGGCGGATGATACTTTAATATTGTGCTCTCAGGCATACTAGTACGAAGTGCAAACGCAATCTCTATACTTCCTGGAGGTATGGGAACATCAGACTTATTTAGTACAGAAATTTATAAATCGATATTATTGGGCGGTGTCTTAGAAAGTGTAGATGATTTAAGCACACCACAAGAGCGTGCCGCAATACTTTCTTCAATTAAAACACTAGGTACAAGAATTATTCCAACATTAATTTCTGGCCTATACTTATTACTTGTATTTATTGGTGAAAAAAGAGAAGATTTATATAAATCAAAAAGAAAAAACATGCAACTTATTCAAAATGAGACCATTTCCTTGAATGTAAAAACACAATCAGCATTTTATAAGATCGCAATCCCTTTAACAACAATTATAATTTTTATAGGAACAATTGTTTTTTTATCAACAAGTATTTAATACTTAAAAACACTATATTCTAGTGTTTTTTTACTTTTTGTGAAAAACATCTTGAATCGGTTCCTTTCAAAAACCTCTTAAATGTGATTGTGCATCAATTTCAATTTTATTTATTTCTTTGTAATATTTAACTAATTGAGAATCATTAACTCAATATTTATTTTTATCTGTCCAAATTGAAATATACTTTACTCTAGCGAGACCACGCTTTACAAGTTCTTTTGCTAAATCTAATTTACCTATTTTTACTATGCAAACTAATCTATTGTATTTATCAGTGGTTATATATTGAAGATTTAACTCTTTTTTTCTTGTAATATTAGTCAAAAAAGTTTTTGCTTTTTGAGCATAATAATTTTCTAAAGAAGCTAAAGATTTGTAATTATTATTTTTATAGGTTTCTGGAGTGTCAATACCAAAAATTCTTATTCTTTGTTTCTTGCCAGAAAATATACAATCAAGAGTATCACCATCAATTATCCTAAAAGGTCACTCAATTGAAAATTGACTTTTAAAAGCATGCATTGTATTATCGTTGCACGAAGAGCAAATGATCGGAAAACCAGTGCTTAAGAGTAATAAAGATTTAAAATAAAAACTCATTTTTTTCATAATACTTGTTTGCTTTTTATTAGTCAAAAATCAAAAAAAAGAAAAAAAATAAGGACTAAGCCTTATTTTGTGAACCGCATTCCAATATTTTTTGTTCAACAATATCACACATAGCGTCAAATCCAGGTTTTAAGAACTTTCTTGGATCAAAGTTTTTGCCTTTTAAATCTTCTCCGCTTTCAATATATTGTCTAATCGCTTTGTGATTTGCTTGTTGCAATTCAGTATTAATATTGATTTTTGAAATACCTAAACTAATAGCTTTTGATATTTGTTCTTTAGGAATACCGCTGCCGCCGTGTAAAACAAGACCAATATTGGTTGCTTCCTTTATTTCTTTTAATTTATCAAAATCTAGGGATTTTCATGACTTAGGATAAGGACCATGAATGTTCCCTATTCCAGCCGCTAAAAAATCAATTCCTAACTTCGCCATTTCAATAGCTTCCAAACGATCTGCCAGCTCACCTGGAGTTACATCATTGTCACTTGTTGAAGAACCTATAGTTCCAATTTCGGCTTCGACACTTACATTCTTTTTTTTAGCTGCTTTAACAACTTCCTTTGTTAATTTGATATTTTCTAAGAACGGAAAATGAGAACCATCAAACATAACGGATGTATAACCCACTTCAATCGCTTTTAAACATGCTTCAAATGATCCGTGATCTAAATGTAATGCAACAGGCACTGTAATATTTAAATCTTCCATCATACCACTGACCATACCATAAACCGTTTTAAAACCAGTCATGTATTTTATTGCACCTTCACTAGTTCCAAGAATTAATGGTGAATTTAATTTTTGTGCAGTTATTAGTGCCGCTTTAGTCCATTCAAGGTTATTAATATTGATATGTGGCACAGCATATTGATTTTCAAATGCTTTTGTAACCATATCTTTTGCGTTTACCAATTTCATTATTGAATAAATCCTTCTCTTGCTGTTCAATTGTTATTTCCGTCGCCTTTAAAACGAGAATCGACAGTTAATAAACGATATGTTTCTCCTATTTTGTTTACTCTAATTTCTTCATAGCTTAAATCTCTATCATTAGCTTCTTTTTCTCATTTAGTTTTTAATTGACTTTCTACACTTTCGAAAATATCGTCAAATTTAACATACTCATATTGACTACAATTTTCTTGAATGTACTCAACTAATATATCTATAATTGTTTTCATAACACGCCTTTCTTAATGCTTGTTTATATATGTATACTATAATTTATTATTATTTGTAATTATATATTATGATTTTGATAATAATAAAAAATAACAATTTAGGAGAAACTATGCTTAATATTATTCTTTTTGAACCCGAAATACCGCCTAACACAGGAAATATAATTAGAACTTGTTTTGCTTTAGGAGCAAAATTGCACATTATTAAACCAATATCATTTGACCTTGACCCAAAATACTTATCTCGCCCCGCGGCTGGAAGATTACTTTCAGATATTCAACATGAAGTTCATAATTCTTATAAAGAATTTAATGAAAAATATAAAGATAAAAATATCTTTTATTTAACTAGGTATGGTTTGAAAACGTATACTGATGTTGACTTTAAAAGTGAATACAAGAAATCAAACGAAATATGGTTAATGTTTGGAAAAGAATCTACCGGAATTGATAAACCAATTTTGAAAAGCAAAATTGAAAATTGCTTAAGAATACCTATGGTTAGTGAAATGCGTTCAATCAATTTAGCTAATACCGTATCAATTGTTGGATTTGAAGTTATGAGACAACTTAATTGAGAAAATTTAAATAAATTTGAAACTCAAAAAGGAAAGGATTTTCTTTTACATGAATAAAAGAGAAATTTTATCAAGTGTAAATAACCCTAAAGTAAAAATATTGAAAAAAATATTGAAAAAAGGTGATGAAAATTATTTTCTTGTTGAAGGACATCACTTAGTTGAAGAGGCTACTAAAAACAACTTAATTAAGGAAATATATGAAGTTGAAAGCCAAAACAATTATCCTGATTCAATAAAAATCACGGATAAAGTTTTGAATGTAATCACAACAACCAAAACACCTGAAGGTGTAATTGGTTTATGCAAAAAGAAAATCAAAAGTGCTAATTTATCAGATAAGATTGTTTTTCTAGATAATGTTCAAGATCCCGGCAATGTTGGAACAATAATAAGAACATCCAGGTCATTTGGTTTTAATACTATCTATACTAATATCAATGTATATAATCCTAAAATACTAAGAGCAACTCAAGGCTCTTTATTTGAAATGGATATTAGAAAATATAATAATTCAATTGAAGAAGTAATTTTTTTAAAAAGCAAAGGTTACAAAATAATTGCAACAACATTAGATAAAGACAGCATTGAATTAAAAAAAGTCAACCAAAACCACAATAAAATTGTTCTTTTGTTAGGAAATGAAGGACAAGGCTTGTCGAAAGAAGTTCAAAATTTATCTGATATAAAAGTTTATATACCGATAGAATTTGAAAGTCTTAATGTAGCTGTAGCAGCTGGAATATGTCTTTACACACTAAAAAACGGAGAAGAATAAATATGACAAAAAAAATAAAAGAAAAAATATTAGATAAAAAAATTAATCTGGAATTCAATGGCTACTCAATTATTGAAGTAGACGCTTTATTAGAAGAAGTTTACAAAGAAATTATAGAATTAGAATCAAAAAATGAAATTCTTAGCGAAACGATTGAAAAACTAAAACTAGAAATACAAGAGAAGAAAATGGAGCTTAGTAAAAATAATTTTATTGCCGAAATGAAAGGCAGTCATAATTAATAATGAATTACAGTAAGACATTAATAAATTGATATCCCGGACATATGGCAAAAGGTATGAGAGAAATAAAAGAAAATTCCTCTTTATGCGATATTTTTATTATTGTTTTAGATGCTAGGTGTCCAATTAGCTCTTATAACGAAGATTTTGATAGTATTGAACCAAATAAACCTCGTTTATTTGTAATTACAAAATCTGATATGATGGATCAAACTAAAAAAAATTTAATACAGTCTAGATTTAAAAATGAAATATTGGTTTGAGCGAACCTAAAACAAAATAGCACAAGAAAATTAATACTAAAAAATATAAAAAAACTTAGTGCAAAAAAAGAACAACAGGACAAAGATAAGGGATTTATGTCATCTAAGATTAAAATCTTTGTGTTGGGTGTCCCAAATGCCGGAAAAAGTACATTGATCAATTTATTATCACAAAAAAAATCATTAAAAGTTGCGAATTATCCAGGTGTTACTAGAGGCAAACAATGAGTTAATGTTGATAACTATTATTTCATGGATACTCCAGGAATTTTATTGCCAAAGCTTGAGGATCAAGAAGCGGCAACAAAATTAGCAATGATAGGTTCTATTGATACTAAAAGCTTGCCGTTAAGATTTCTCGCAAATAGTTATTTAAATATATTTAATAAATACTATAATGAAAAAATTTTCAATGATTTAAAAATTCAATTACCAAATGAAGAAATAAATGAATATATGGCACATAACTTTTTTGCCCAGCTTTTTAAACTCCAAGGTTTTAAAGGCGATATTAACAATTTAAATCAAGCATATACATTTTTTATTAATTACATAAGAGAAGCATCAAATATAACATTAGATTAAATTTAGCTTTAATTTAATGTTTTTAATTAACTGTTTTATAACGAAATAAGTCATTTTAACTAATAACTATTATGAATAATCATCACTCAATATTTAAAAATAATATAATTAAATTATTAGGAGAATTATTATGAGAGAAAATGTAAAAGACGTTAGTGATACGATTGAAAAATTTGTTGAGAATCTAAATTTACACAATAAAAAAATAAAACAAAATAATGAAATTAAAAAGGTTAAATATTCAGGTTTAAAAAAGCTTATCGAGCTCAACAATTTAGTTAAAGAATATAAGATCAAAAAGCAAAAAATATCTGTTGTTAATAACCTAAGTTTTAATATTTACCAAGGGCAAAATGTTGCACTCTTAGGTGGAAATGGCGCAGGAAAGACAACCACAGTTGAAATGATTGTGGGTATTTTAAAACCTACTAGTGGCAAAATTACATATAACTTTAGTGATAGTTCAACAGCAACTAATGGAAGCTCTAAAATAGGTATCCAATTTCAAGATTCATCTTATCCACAAGGTCTTACAGTAAAAGATGTTATTAAGTCAGTGAATAAAATTTATGGCAATTTAACAAACGACAGAGAAATGGAGTTGCTCACAAAAATATTTGGAATTGATGAATTCATTAACAACAAAGCATCTTCATTGAGCGGCGGTCAACACCAAAGATTGAATGCTTTGCTGGCAATCGTAAATAAACCCGAACTATTAATATTAGATGAACTAAGTACAGGACTAGATATAAAAATAAAATCAAGATTAGTAAATTTCTTAAAGGAATTCATCAAAAAGACAAATAGCACTTTATTGCTTGTATCTCATGATATAAATGAAATTGAAACTCTTGCAGATAGAATTGTAATAATTGACAAAGGTGTGCTAATTTACGACAACACAATTGAAGAAACTAGAAAAAAATATGGCAATGTTTCAAAATGTCTTGAACATTTTATATAAGTTAATGGAGGCTTAAAATGAATAAAAAAATATCTCATTCAGAATTTGATTCTTTCAATGGAATTGTCCAACTGATTAACAAACACTTTTGAAAAGCTTTTGTTGGACCTTTCTTTGCATTTCTTTATCCTATTGTATTTGTGGCTGTTTTAGGAACTATTTTTAACTATGAAATGGTCTTAGCTGGCTCAATTTCAATAGGTCCTTTAGCTGTGGCTTGTGTTGCATTGCCAACAGCCATCTTTGAATTCAAGAAATCAACACTTCTTAAAAGAATTGGAACGACAAGTATTAAACCTATGACTTTTTTAAGTTACACAGCTAGTTTTTATTTTTTAATAATGATTGCTTCAGGGCTTTGAACAACGATTTTTTCGATGATGATTTTTGGAAAATATTGAAATACTGGTCGAATAATGTATTCTGTTGGAAACGTAGATATTAAAATAAATTCTTTAAAAGAAATTTTTGCCAAAATAGAATGAGCCGGTTATATATATAGTTTTATAGTTTTAACATTAGTAAGTACTGCCGTAGGACTATTTTTAGTTAGTATTTCAAAATCTATTTTAATGATTCAAGCTTTTGGAAGCTCATTATTAATATTCACAATGTTCTTGACAGGTCAAGTATTACCTCTTGCTCAAATTGCCAATGTTCAAAGCATGTGATATCTTTCTTATCTAACACCATTTAAAAGTGCAATAGTGCAAAACACAATGTCCTTTAATGGATTAGGAAAATTAAGCAATGAGTACACATTAAATAATCTTGAGATTGATGGATCTAGTGCAATTTACAATCTTAATGAAATCAAATACTACATAAGCAATATTGATAAGGGCATAAAAACTCCAGAAAAAGTAGTTGGGTATTTATCTTTACAGTATTCAAAGTATAATATTTTTGACATTAATAAAACTTACTATGCTGTTGATGGTTTATCAACAGTTCAACCAGCTATTGTTAAAGTTAGCGAATTAGAAAAAGTTAATTCTGAATTAAAGCCATTAGAAAGTGTATTAATTAAAATGCCGGAATTCAAGAACTCATACATTCAACTAACAGCAGGGAGCATCGGAAATAAATCTCTAGTACAAATCGGAAATAGTATAGAAAATTCACTAAATTTTGCTCTACCATATCTATGAATAGTAACTTTATTCTTAATTTCTATGAAATCATTTACATGAAATATTAGATAAAAAATAAAAGAAAATTGGCACTTTGCCAATTTTTATTTATCAATTTAAATAATTATTTAGAAACAAATAAGTATCCTTCAACTTTTTTTAACGCTGATGCAGTAATAAAAGCATTAGGGTCAACCTCTCTTATTATTTCGAATAATTTCGGAGCATCCATAAATAAACAAATAACAATTATTGACTTTTGTTCTTGTTTTGAATATCCACCAAGAACTGTATTAATGCTTGAAGTAAATTTATGAGATTTTAAAGAGTTAATTTTATTAACTATTGCTTCTGTTTGTGAAGACATAACTTCAACTCTTACCATCTTAAATTTAGGGAACAATGTTGATAATAACCATCCATTAAATAAAACCATAAATAAACCTGCAATAAATGAAGGTGAAAAATATTTTTGCACACTTCAACCTTTAACACTTAAATATCATTCATTATTTATTTTGCTTGAAATATTAATACTTTCATGCAATCCTCCGGGTAAATATGTACCAAGGAAAAATGCAATAATAAATGAACCTAAATGAAGAAACATTAAAATAATTCCAACATCTTTATATTTTTTTTGCGATAAGTATACGCTTAACATATCAAAACCACCAGAACTGCTGTTAATCATTAATAAAAGCGCGGTACAAACCGCTTGGATAAGTCCTCAAATAAATGCATAAATAAATACTGCAAATACACCGAATTCTGGATTATCTTGGTGTCCTATTTTGCCAAATAACAATCAAGTATCGCTTGATGGAATATTACTTATGATAAAACCCGCCACAGAACCAGCAATCATAAAAACTACTGTTAATATTGCAAATCTTTGATTAATTTTTTTATATGACAAAATAAATAATGGAATGTTTACTAAAACATTTAAACCTCAAAAAATTAAGTTATAAATAAACTTACTTCAAAATCCATAAGGTGAAATAAAATAATATGTTAGCCTAGCAACAGATTGACATAGGGCAGCAATTCCCATTTCATATAGACCGGTAATTTGAACAAACAAGAATTGCGTAAGTCCCATAAAAATTCCTATTAGAACTGTAAAAAGTACTTGATATTTAAAATTTTTAACTCTGTGCATTGAGCTAAAGCGAAATAGAGATTGCTTAATTTTAACTCTTTGTATTTCAACAGTGTTAGTTTTATTTTTTTTGTTTTCTTTCATAATATTTAATTATAAATAATAACTTATTTATAAAAATAACAAATTACAAAAAGCCCACAATTTTATAGTGGGCTTTACCAAACATGAGCTTATTAATTATTGTATTTTTTAACAAAACTATCGAAAAGTTGAACAATGAAATCTAGTGCTGCTAGCTCTTTTTGTTTGTTTTTCGCAGCATCAGTGACTTCTAAGTTTAATTTATTTTCGCCACTATTAACTAATTCAATTAAAAATTTATTAATGTTTTGTTTATTTCAGTCAGTAGTATCGTTTAAATCGACTTTTATATCTGCCTTCTTAGATATTGAATTTTTAATTGTGATATAGCTTGTATTTGGTGTTGTTTCAAAATCTATTGTAATCATAACTATTCTCCTTTATTTGCTTTTTTTAATTTTTGATTAATTATTTGTTGCCTTTTATTTAAAGCATCAGTTCCACCCTCTAGATAGAATGATTCAGCTATATCATTTAGTCCATTATTTTTAATAATCTCATTTATAACAAACTTATTATCTAGCTTTTCATTAAAAATATTTGTTGTAATTGAAGTGCCTTCTAGTAAAGTTCCAATGTTTGAATTATGTGTAACAATAAATAATTGAGTGTTAGGAAGACTTTTTTGAGCTTTTAATAAAGGCACTATCTTCTCATAAACTGTTCTATTGTCTAAATTATCCTCTATTTGGTCTAGTAGCAAATAATTTCCATTTCTTCGATTTGGCAGAGATTTAATTGTGTTTGTAATTCCAAATAAAGTTTTTTCACCCATAGACATATCTCGATACTTTTTATCTCCAGCATAGACATCAATGTGATCTTTAATAATTGACTTAATTATTTCAACTGATCTTTCTCTAGTAAAAGGTGCATAATTTTGCTTTGATTGAGCTCCTATAAAAAAATCTTTCATAGTTTTAGTTTTATTATTTGAAGAAACAAAATATTTAATAATTTCATTTTTTTCGTCTTCATCTAAAACAAATTCACTAATTTTATATTTTAAATTTACTTGGTCACTTTCTTTAGACTGAATGGATCAATCAAGTTTAATATCTTCTTCCATTAATTTATTGTGCGCTTTTTTAACTTCAATAAGTGCAGAAGCCATATTTTCAAAATAACTTTCAATCTTGTAAAGTTCTCTCTTAAATTTGTTTTCGTAAGAGTCTTTACTAATTATGTCTTTTTTAATTTTTTCAAATTCAATAGCAAAGCAAGACAAGGCTCTATTTTTCTTTTTTAAATCATTAGAAATGAATTTATATTCATCAATCAATTCAGAATTCGTTTTTTTCAACTTTTCTAACAAATTATTTAAATTAACAATTGAATCATTTGAAACGAGTTCTAATTCATTATCTTTAAAATGGTTTAATGACTTAAGTTGAGCAAGTGTTAATTCATTAGATTGAATAATAAGACTTAAATCCGAAATAGATTTTTCTAAATCCTTTAGTTTAGCATCAAGTTCTTCAGTTAGACTATCATTCCTATAATCTAAATTATGAAGGTTTTCTGTAAGTTTATCTTTTTTTATGTTTTCGTCTATTTTAAAAACTAAGTTAAAAGATATATCTCCGTCAGCAATTTCTGAATAATTTTTCATCGCTTTTTTAAGATTATCAAAATGAACTAAATCTTTAATTTTATCTTGTGCTGCTAATGTCTTTGCAAACATGATTGCAAATTGGTTTTTAGTTACCTCAACTTGTTCAGTTGAATCTAAAGAAATCTTTCTTTTATCATCTTGAGTTATGTAACCCGGTAAATCTTCTTGAATAAGACTAATCCCGTTTTCTATTGTTTGGTTCTTCGTTTCTTTATCATAGATGAAATCATAATCTGTAACTCTTTTTTTTAATTCATCCACTATAGCACCTTCAAGCTCTAGGTTTGCTGATTTATCTAACCATTGTTCATTGTTTTTATAGATTAATTTATTATCTATTGCTTGAGCAATAATTCTTAAAAGAGTGCTTTTCCCCGAACCTTTAGGTCCTAAAATAATATTCACTTTTTCAAGTGGAACTTCTTTTGTTTCGAATGCATTTCTAAAAATTATTTTTTTTAACATAATTTAATCCTTTCGATTTTATTTTGTTCTATGCCGTCTCTTATGCTATTAAAATTAGGTTCAGCTTCAACGTATGTTCCGTATTTAGAAAATTGCGGATATTTTCTTCATGTATGGGTATCACTAAAAGATACGACTGGTATATTGGGATTTTGTTTTAATATCTTTTTTTTATTAGAACTATTGAAATCCGTTACATCTAATGCATCAACTTGGGACATGTGAATGTCTTCTCAGGCCATATTATCTTTACCTTTACCGGCATGTGGAAAAACCATAAAGTTAAACTGATTAAAAACTTCAACAGCTTCTTTATAAGTATATTTATTGTTATTAAAACGGAAGTGTTTAGATGTAACTTCAACTAGTTGTTCAAGATCAGATTCTGGATCAAATACAAAAACCGCTTGTCCTATTGTCTTATCAAAACGTATCAAATTAACTTCTATTCCCGGAAAAAGAACTAAATCTATCCTATTATCTTGAATTATTTTTAACCTTTTTTTATAACTGTTTATGTAAAAATTATCATGATCTGAAAAACACGCGGCCTTTACATAATGTTTTTGTAATATCAATAGTTTTTCTTTATCTGATTCCTGAGATATATTGCTCCCTGTGTATTTTGAATCTTCAGAATGAACGTGAAGATCAATAAGTATTTTATTAGCCATTATATATAGACTCCATATTGTTGATAGTGAAATATAGCTTTGAAAAAGCATATGTATTTATTGATATGAATATTGTTTTTGGTCATTGAAGTGTCTGCATTTATTTGCATAACATATTTTTAATAATCTTGACTCGGCATTACTAGCTATGGTTTTATCTGAATAAAGCGTTTGCTTGAATGGCGATGTGGATTTATATTATCAATGATACACAATTAAATATGCATATCAATATTATTCTACCAATGAATATTAATACGCGTCAACAAAATTTGTTGATTTTTTTATATAAAACCTAAATTATCGAAATACAAAAAGATTAGCGATAATTGCTTAATTAAAAAATCTTAGTAATCATATTCATGAACATCATTGGGATTAATAGGTTTAAAGGTTACTTTAGTATCATAGACATTTTTTCGACCTTAAATTTACCCGCTATTTCAGTCAATGATAAACAAAAACCCATGATGAAGATAATGAAGCAAAACTTGATACTTTCATAAAAATAATTCAATTTTTAGAGTTACTTATTTCCATAGATTTTTCAACAAAGAAAAATAGACAAAAATATATCAAAAATATAAGTAAAGTTGAGCTACATATTAATGTTGCAGCAATAAAATTCTTTCTTATGGCTTTGATTTTATTAATAGAATGATAGATAAAAAAGCAACAATAATATTGGTAAGACCTATTGGCAAAAATGATATGACTTCGTAAATAAAAGGTAAATTTTTAAAAGTAATAAGATCTGCAATAAAAAAAAGGTTCATATTCAAGAAATAATAAGTAAAACAAACATCGTTATAGCTATCTTGTTAAAGTAAAGGCTTTTTGTGTTGACTTCATTTTCATCCTTATTTTATAAAAATTTTTTATTCTAAATTTCATAAATAAATAAAATTAATATAAAAAAATAAAAGTTCAAGACAGACACAATAACTTTTAAAATTGTTGCTCCGGCATTAAACTTTTTTAAATTTTAATTAACCAAATTAATGATAAATGAATAACACTATTCAGTTTCATCTACATCATTTTTATTATCCGTAGAAATGACTTGTTCTTCGGCTTGTTCTTTTTGAAAATCTTCCTTTGAAATTTCAGAATTTTCATAAGGATTTTTCGATGTTTTTGATGCTGTTTAAAATTGGCCAACTATTAAAAGAATTTGACCAATAAAACTAACTATTAAAACTACAGATTAATAAAATAGAATCACGAATAATTAACGATGCATTTTGTTCGTTTATTGAAGATGACGTTGACAAAATAGTGCTCTTAGCGATAATTGCCACAACTAAAAATATTATTAAAATTAACGCAGATAACATTGTTCATAACCCCGATATTGACAAAGATCTTGATTTTTTAATGGTGGGCATCCAAGGTTTTGAAGTAACAGTTGAAACTATTGCCAAAATAATAGCAACTATAAAAACAATAAAATTAAATAATGTTGGTTTTTGGGGACTACCAAAAATCAATGATATAAAACCCAAAAATAAATTAACTAAAAGTAGAATAGCAGAGGATAAAGAAATAGACTTGGTACTTTTATCATATATATTTTTTTATTCATATAAATAAACTCCTTTGAATCAATTTCTAATAATATTTTGATTCAAAAAAAAATTATAAATTACAAATAAAAGATTATCTTTTTAAATTATTAATTTTTATTTCTTCAAAGCAAATTTATACATTCTGATAGAACCAATAGTCACTAGAATAGTACCTAGCAAATAAAAAGACAAACTAACTCCAAAAATAATATTTCTAAGCATGCTTAAATTAAATATTGATTGCTCATAACTTTCACTATCTTTACTGCCAACTGAATGAAACATTGATAGTAATCAAAATAGTGATGAAGCATATAGAATAATAAGTAATAATATTGACAGCAATATAAATGTTTCACCAATTATTAAGTAATTTCTAAATTTTTTAACTTCATGCATCCAAGGTTTAACTTTTAAAATAATACTTAATACAAAGGATAATGGCACAAAAATTAATACGATGCATAAAATAGAGATAATAATTCTGGCTATATCGTTTGAAATTAATAATGTTAAACCTTCTAAACATATTAAAATAAATAAAATCATTGGTGTAATTAATAATAAATTTTTAATAATTGACTTTTCTTTTTCAGTTAGGCCTGCATTGTTATTTTTATTAATAGTATTTGACATCTTACTCCAGTTATTCAAATAAATTTTACTAAACATATTGACAAGATAAACATTGTTTTGGAATCAGGACAAAAATTACTATAAAAAAAGAGCAAATTAAAGGTGGACAATAAAAATTAACATTTCAAAGTGTTAATTTTTTTGTACACAACCACTAGTTATAAGAGGTACCCCATTAAAAAAATTAAAAACAGAAACTGAAAGGATTACTGAATATGTCGAGACATTTAAAAATGGAAGAGTTTGATTTAATATTTGAAGCTTACCAAAAATATGGAAAGATAGGGGCTATAAAAGCATTTTGAAATATTTCTCCAAAAACACAACTTGTTAAGAGAAAACATCTTGTAAGAAGGGTTCAAAAAATAATTAATTATTATAATTTAGGAATGAAAGAAAAATTATTAACTAAAAAAGGCAAAGATAGAAAACCCGGCTCAGGAAGACCTAGAAAAGAACTAAATTTGGATTGAGATATTTTTGATAGAGATGATCTAATTGAAATAGCAAAAAGATACTATGAAATAACTAATGAAAAGCCTAAGAAAGAGAAGAAGGAAGAAGCTAAAAATCTAAGAATTCAATATATTAAATTAGCTTTGTTTTTTGGCCTTTGTAGACAAACGATTTCTAATGCAAAATCTAAACAATATAAAGAAAAAGAGACTCCTTATTCAAAAATAATAATTGAAGCGTTTAAGGAAAATAAAGAAAGATTTGGCAGAAAGAAGTTAAGTATGTATATATATTATAAATATAATATATATACATAAATGAACGCACTTTAGGTAGATATTTAAATAAATTAAATCTCAAATGCAAATTAAGACAAAAAAGAAAAAGAAAAGAAATTAAAGACACAAAATGTGAAATATCAAATACAGTTCAAAGAGATTACAACAACAAGGAAAATAGACATATTTATGCCACTGATGTTTCATATATAAATGCCCCAAAAGACGTGCATGAAAATTACGTTTATTTATCTGCTGTAATTCACCACAAAACTAAAAAAATTGTGGGTTTTAGGTTAAGTAAAAGCAACAATTTAGATTTTGTTTTAGATAACATCAAGGATATTCAAAACGAAAATTTCAATAATTTTATTATTCATTCAGATCATGGTTTTCAATACACAAATCAAGAATACATTGATAGAATTACAAAATTTGGTGGGGTAGTTTCAATGTCTAGAGTTGGGAATTCATTAGATAATAGAGAAATTGAATATTGGTTCGGAGTGATTAAAACAGAACTATTGAATGATTTAGATTACACAAAAATTACATTTGGCGAGTTAAATGAAAAAATTAGAGAATATATTTTTTGATATAACAATGATAGAATACAATCAAATTTAGGTTGAAAAACACCACAGCAATTTGCCATGGCGTTCATCAATTAAAAATGTTAATATTTTTTGTCCACGTTTAATGCTCTATTTTTATAATTCAAGTTTATCTGGGTGAATGGGATTAGTGTTAATATCAACTTTTGCTACTTTACCGTTTCTCATAGTAATAACCCTATCGGCCATTTTAGCCATTCCGGGATTATGACTAACCATAACAACTGTTGTTTTATTATTTTTATTAAGATCTCATAAAACATTTAAAACCATTTTTGTTGTGTCTTCATCTAAAGCTCCGGTCGGTTCGTCAGCAAAGACTAACTCTGTATTCTTAACTAAAGCTCTCATTATTGATACACGTTGTTGCTGACCACCTGAAAGTTGAGCAGGAAATTTATTTATTTCATCTTGCATATTAAACTTTTTGAATAAATCTGGAATATCTACTTTTCTCTCGGGATCTTTTTGTAAATATGCTCCAGTCATCACATTATCATATGAACTTAAATTGGATAGTAAGTTATAACTTTGAAAAATAAAACTAACATGATTTCTTCTAAATTTAGTGAGTTGAGAATTAGTTAAATATGGTAGATTATTGTCACAAACTATAACATTACCTTTTGTTGGTCTATCTAGTCCACTAATTAAATTTAATAATGTTGATTTTCCGCCGCCCGAAATACCATAAATAAGTATAAGTTCACCATTTTTAATACTTAAACTAACGTCGTTAAGTACTCTAGTTGCTATATTATTTGAAACATAATATTTACTTACATTTTGAACTTCAATTATATTTCCTTCAGTGTTTTTTAAAAGTTTGTTTTCATCTTTAGGAAATTTTTTCTTATTTATGGATTTAATAAATTTAATAGGTTTTGGAACAAGAGCTATATTTCTCTTAGAAGTTTTTTCTTTTAATAAATCTACAATATTTTTTTTAGAAACTTTTTCTTCGCGAGAAAATGAAACTATTTCAATATTATCTGATAACTCTTTTTCAAGAGTTTGTTCATCTTGGCTTATTTGAGAAGTTTTAGATTTTTTTGTTTTTTTAGTCATATTATCCTTTCAATAAATCTACAGGTTTCATTTTGTTAATGGTTATTCAAGTTAATATTGATGTTGCTGAGAATATTAATAATATAAATAGTAATGTTAGAAATACATACAATGGTTTAAGCACTAATGGTAACGATATTGAAGATGTAACTAATAAGAAGGAATTAAATCCAAAAATTAACAACATAGACAATGGAATAGCCATAAGAACAAACAACAATATAAATGGAATAAATACACCAAAGAACATCCTAATTTTTTCTTTTTGGTTGTAACCAAGAATTGATCAAATTGCAATATTACGTTGATTTTCATTAATCATCATAGATGAAATCATTATAAGAATAACAATTGAAATTAAGAATGTTATAACAATAACTGAAACAGTAATTATTTCTACAGTGTGACCTATTTGTTGAGTAAATCCAGATTCAATATCCTTAGAATCAACATAATCTGCCGCTATTACAAATAATTTATTATTGTACACCTTCATATATTCTGAGATATATGTAGCAGGATTATCCAAACAAGATTTGTATTTATTTGCATCAAACACAACGGACTCTTTATCTAAAATCCTCATTATTTGATCTTGAGTTAATCCAACTTGTTTTGGCAACACTCCAAAGTTTTTGTCTAAATGATTACCTTCTAATTTACCAAATATATTTTCGAATATGGCTTTTTGAGCAGGTTTATCCAAACTTTCTAAATCAATTCCTTCAAGACCGGTTCAATAGCCATTTATAGCATAAAGTGAAGCTGAATCAGTAAGTTGAATTGGTGATGAATTTTTGGTTATAACTCCATTAAAAGGTAGAATTCCTGACGATGGTTGTAGCTTATCTAAACCTGTCATTAGATTTGCATATTCTTGCTTAGTTACAAACTCTTCATTAATATAAGTTGAGTTAATACCTACAACTTCAAATTTATATTCATATTTGTTTTTATGCCTTAACAATTGATTTTTAAATCTATTAACATGGTTTGTAACATCTGCACTAAATATAGAACCTTTAGATAAACTATATTTTTTAGCAACAACATCATTAATAATTACAGGGTATATGTTATTTATTACTTTATAGTTGAATAGAAGCTTAGATAGGTCGGTTCCAGAATCGTCTTCGAAGTTAATATATCTATTTTTTTCATAAATATTCGGATTATTCACATTGCTAAATTGGTATCCATATATTTTGATATCAGTCTTGTTATATAAAGCATTTATATAAGTATATTTTTGATCATGATTTTCATCAAATAAAATTCCACCAAAACTTATAAAATAATCATTTCTAGAAGGTCCATATAATTCACCGTGGTCTTTTAATCAATAATTATTTTTATTTTCGTTGGTACTTGAATTATTAGCATTATCTTTAATTAATTTTGGATTATGTTGTTCTTCTTTGACTTTAGAAGCTACTTTTGCATATCCATTCACTAAAAATTCCCTATACGTTAATCTATTTGCAGTCGTGATATTATGCATTTCATATTCCGTTCCATTCCAAAAAGCATATTTGAATGAGCCAGATTTAGAATATGGTGCCTTATAGTATTTAAAGAATGATACGTTCTTATTTTTTGATAAATCAAATAAACTTAAATTTTTAGAAACAGGATCAACAATTCATTTTAAATTATCATTACTTTGTGTTTTTTCTAATTGATAAGCTAATCTATCTCTTAATCTATCAATTTTTACTTTTTGAGTATCTGGCATAGAGTTATAAGCTATTTCTCATGGGTTTATGCTTACACCAGTGTCAACTGAAATATCGGTTGAAAATTGACTTAGAATGTGACTGTCCCAATTTTGTGGGTTTCCATTAGCGCCACCATCGTTTATAACGCTTGACTCACCTGGTCTAAAGTAATCTCACGTTTGTCTTTCACCTTCTTTTGCGTTTCCAATAGGAACATAAAGATTGTTATTAACATCTTCAGGGGAATATGTTTTATATAATCCTCCCTCAGCAGTAGGTGTTTTTAAATCTATTTTAAATTTATATGCTCTATTTTCATATGTCTTAGTTATCGTTCTTGAAAAAATATTATTTGAAGAAATACCAAATAGAGTTGCAACACTTACTAATAATACACTTACTCCAAATGAAATCAATTTTCAAAAACTTGTTCAAGCAAGAACTAGTCCAAACTTAGTTTTAATATTTCTTTTTTTGATAACACTATAATATTTTTTAAATGCATAACCACTTGGTACTTCATCAACACCGCTCATTAGGTGAAGAGGCTTAATTCTTAAAATTATTAGTGAAACCAGTATTATTAATAAACTCATTCCTATGAATGGTAAGAAAACAGTAAATATTAAAGGCAAGACTTGAAAAGGTATTGTTTCCTTCGGCAATGTTCAGTAACTTGAAAAAACATCTAAGGTAACAAATTGCAACCTATTACCAATGGCATAACCCAATATTCCACCAATAACGGATGTTACTAAAGCAAAAGCTGTAAATGACAAAGCTATCTTGAATGGACTATAACCTTGAGCAACCAAAATACCTAATACTTTACGTTTATTACTTATGTATCTTTGAATAATGAAAATGATTGACACTGATACTAAGAAGATTAAAACACTTATAAGAATTGTCGAAACTAAACTAATTGTATTAATGATGTCTTGAACCGTTTTAACTCTAATAGCTCTTTCAGGATTTATTGGATCTACTTCCGTTGCTAAAAATACTCTTTGTAATTTATTACTATCTGTTATTGAAATATCAATTTTTCTGGCAATTTTTTCTTTAAGTTCACTATTTGTATATTTGCTATTATTTTTAATTAACAATGCAGACTTAACAACATTACCTTGATAGTTTTGGCGCATACGAGCAAAGCCAGATTCATTTACATAAACAAGCGCTTGGTTTTGAGTGTTTACTTGTATGTGGTTTTCATCAATCACAGGATACATATAGTCAACAGTTGTTTCTTGTCCAACAATAATAAATTTCGAACCATTTATGTTTATTGTAAATTTGTCATCGAGTTTATTTACAAAATCTAATATTTCTGAAGGATTACTTGGTATTTCTCCAGCATATATTTCTTTGTCATTTTTATTTAAGTAAGCAAAATTGACTTTTGCTAAATAGCTTGAAGCATTTGTAAATACAATTTCTTTCATTTCTTTGGCTTCAATAATTTCTTTTAAAAGATCTGGAACCATTTTAGCAAAGTCTATCTCTAGAAATGAAGGGTTATCTTGTTTTAATAATTCTTCAAAATAAGATGCATCTATTACTAAATTTTGAATATTTTTTAAATCTAATGGTTTATCATCAAATTCAGTTGATGAAGGAAAAGAGCCTAATATCTTGTTTAACTCATTATTCTTTTCACTTCCCTCAACAACTAATTCTTCTAAATTAATTATTTTATTCATTAATAAGTATGCTAAATTACCATTAATCTTACCGGGTGTATTTTTTTGATTTGCTAAATAACTAATTGTTATTTCAGGGAAAAATGAACGCAACACTGGATTAATTAAAGCATTATTAATACCAAATAAATTTGTAGGCAAGTTAACTATCATTTTATTATTTAAGTTAACAATAATATCTCTATTATCTTTTACTTCTTGTTTTGAAAGATATTTTGAAACAAAGGTTGAAATAACATAGTGGTAAGCACCATTCGGATATTCTGACGTGACATTATAAGACTTACTAGATGCAATTAAACCAAGTTGATTTATCAAAAGATTCTTGTTATTTAATATTCATTTTTCAAATTTGGGATTATTCTTAACCAAATCATTTATTTCGTTATTTATGAAAAATGTGTTACTTGAATTTCTATTAAACAAATCAACAGTAGAAGGTTCAGCTAAAAATCTATTTATTCCAAATTTTGTAGATGAGTGAAATGGTAAATTTTCATTTGAAGATAACTCTTGTGAATATCGCAATATATTTGGATTAATAGATAAGGCTAGAAAATCATTAATAAATTTTATAGCTTCATCTGGAGAGGCATTTTGATTTGCTAACATTTCAAAATATGGTTTATAAATATCAAAAGCTTGAGCACCAAGAGCATATTCATTCTCAATGATAACTTTTGCAGATTCGGCAATCAACTTTTTGAAGACAAGTCAAGTTGTTTGACCCTCTTCTAAATTTAATAATTTAGCAATAAGCGCTGTCCCGGTTTCTTTTTTGTTAGCTAAAATTAAATCAATTCCGCCTTTGGTTTGCTCAATTAAGTTAATTAACGAACTTAGTTTTGATAATAGTTTGTCCTTATTAATTTTTGAGTCAAAAACACCTAACTTTATCAAGTTTTCTTGTACTTTTTTACTCAATGAAGAAATAATTATTTCTCCGGCCGGAAGCATTTCTATCTCTTTTTTAGAATCTAAAATTAAAAGTTCAAAAGAATAATTTTTAAAGATTTTATTATCTGAGTTTTTTAGGAGAGTTGTGAAGAAACCTATAAAATCAAAAAATCCTAATTTGTTTGGGTCATCATCAGGAAAGTAAATTCCTTCAATTACATTTGAGGTTTTGTCTGACAAATTAAATATTTTTATTAGATTTGACTTTAATGCTTTGTTTGAACCAGGTGTGTTCAATAAACCTTTGATAGTGGTTATAACGCCTTGTTTTAAGGATATTGTTTCAACACTAATTTTATGTTGAATTTCCTCCGTTTGATTAGTATTGTTATTAAAGTTTGCAACTTTATACATATAGTTTTTAATCTTTTTAGATGAATGAATATGAGAAACTATAACCGAAAAATCAATGTCATCAATAATATTAAATAGTCCCTCTCTAACATTTGAATATGGGTTTAATGGGGCGGCATTCATCTTTTTAACAATAGTTTTCAAAGGTTCTATTAATGAAGCATCCACTAAAGAAAGAAATTCAAATAAAAGACTATTTGAATCATTTAAATCAAGCGCTTTTTCAAAATTAATATTTAATATCAATTGCTTTAATCCGAGTTTAAATGTCTTACCATTAATTGAGTTTAATATTCAATCAATAATTGTTGATGAACTTAATTGAACTGTGTAAGTTTCTTTGCTAGGATTTTTAACTCTAGTACCGTTAGGTAGGATATATGGTTTCTTAGATTTATCTATAAATCATTGTTTAGCTTGGCTTGTTATTTTAGCTATATCAACGGATTTTATTATTTCAATAAATCCATCAATAACTTTAGATGGTTCATTAGAACATTTAACTATTGATTCAGGACTTATATATTTACTGAAATCAACATTAAATGCATTAGATATTAATATAAATAAATTATTTAATTCACCTATTAAATAGTTTGTTTGGTCATCTATCGAACCTTTAGATAGAATATTAATTTTTGCTTGTCTCAAGGCTCTAATAATAATGTCTTTAAATACATCGCCATTATTCGAATGACTTAATTCATATAATATTTCAAATATAATTTTTGGAATTAAACCATTGTCCATTTTGCCATTTACAAAAACATCAGCAAAATTATTATCTCTTAATACTTTTTTAATAGCGTCATTTAAATAATAAACATCTGAACTAGATACGTATCCTTTTTTAATTAAGTTATTTTTTAATAAATAATTTTGAATAGCATCGCCCAAGAAATCTACATTCCCATTTTCCAAAGCATTATTAACTAAATCACTCTTAGGAGAAGAAAACAATATCGGTATATATGATATATTTTTATAAACAGGATCTATTTTAACTCAACCAGTTCCACTTTGTTTTAGATATTCGGTGGCTATAGTTAATTTGTTAGCTCTCATATATGACTCTAAGAAACTTTGTTCCATACCTTCGTAACTTCCATTAATAGAAACTACTTGTCATTCATTAATCATTTTTCCGAATTTATTTTTAATTTGGCTAACAAAATAATATTTGTTATTTACAAAAATTAAACCTAGATTCAATTCTTTATAATTAGGAACATTTGAATCGCCTGACTGCTTTAATTTATTTATAAAAATAATTTTAGATGAATTAAATACTTGATATTTCTTATTTCCAATCGGTCTCTTTACATTAGCGAATTTCAAAACTGGTTTAATATAATTAGGATCAGGATATAAATTTCTGGTAATTGATTGAATTATTTTTGCAGCAAAGTATGATGGTATTTGATCAGAATGAAATACTCCATTTTGAGAATTTGATTCTTCTTTTAAAAATGAATTTAATTTACTTTTATCAGATTGTTCATTAAACAATTTTCCGACATTCATTTGTATACCATCAATAATAAAATTACTGTCGCCAGTGTTAATAAAATGAAATGTGCTTTGGGAATTATTTTTATCATCCACAGAATCTATTGTTAGTGTTTGTCTAAGACCTATGTTGTCGTCTCCATTAACTCAATCCTTAATTGAGTGAATTATTTCTTCTTTTGTAATAGCAAAAGCATTATCTTTTATTATTTTATATCTTTCAGTTAATATTTCTTCATTGTTTAATAGTTTTAGTATCTCTTCGTCTTCATATTTTGTTGAAGAAAAATAATTAATTTTATTATTTTTATTCTTTGTATTTTGTTCGATTTCTCGAATGGATTGATCAATGATGTTTAGTTCAGCGCTATTTAGTTTAATCTTTTTAATTTCTGAATAGTCAAAATCAGAACTTAATTTTAATATAACTGTATGGTGATAATTTTCAGCATTACTATGAGTAGAATAAGGGGTAATTGTGGTTTCAATTCTTCTTCTTCAATATGAAAAAGAATCTAATTTATCTCATAACTCAGAACGTTCATTAGAATTCAAATCACCTAGAGTTTCCATAAAAACCTTATATGATCCACTTCACTTGTTTTTGTATTCACCAACAAAAGAAGTTGTGTAATTTCATCTTAAAAAATTATTTATTTTCACATATTTTGCAAGTCATTCTTTTGGTAAAGAATATTTAGTGTTTTTCTTAAAAACAAAATTTTGTATTTCTTTATTATTGAATGAATCAGGTAAATTATTAGCAAATTCAGTAAAACTGATTGTTGGTTTTAATAGTAAATTTTCATTAAAAAATGTTGGTTCCCCGGTTTTATAATCAATATAAGTACTTTTTACATTTATATCCTTTTGTTTATATACAAATTTAGTTTTTTCTTCAAATCCAAAAAGTTCTGCAACTTGGGTAGAAGTTAATTTATAACCTTCTCCAGTCTCCATTCAATTATTTCCAACATTAAAATCTAAAGTAATTTTTTTTGTGTTTAGATTAATAAAAAATGGACTTACTTGAGAAATAATTATCGAATCAATAACGTTGCTATTGTTTACATAAAACTGCTTAACATTAGCTATATCTCCAACTTTGTAACTTTTATCAAAAGTGAAAATATCTCCTTTAGATAACTGTAAATCTTTTAAAACTCTTTTTCCTGACTTATCATATAAAGGCACCATTAATTGATTTGAGGTAGTTGGATTTTTAAATTCAAAATAAGCATTATCGGCATTACCTAAGTTAAACTCAAATGTTTTATGAGTTATTCCATCATTGCCAATTCCATTTTTATCCTCTATTTCGTAAATTGAGTAAATATTTTGTAACTCTTTTTTAGCAATGTAATAATTACTTACCAAGGAATTGTCGATTCCAAGATCGCTTAGTTTTATAAACTCATTATCAAATCCATTCAAGTATAAAATATTTTTTTTCTCATTTTTATAATCATACAATTCAGGTGAGAGCTCTCCTTGACTAACATTAAAAGTAATTGGTCCATTTGCTTCACTTGATGTTTTTCCATTTAAAAAATAACCTTGATTGTAAGCATCTCCAGATGTTGGTAAATTTAAATCCACACTCAAATCATGTAGTTTTGAAACATTTTTATATTCGTTGTATTTAGAATTAATTGATTTTTTGACTCCGGCAAGCAATGTAAAAATAGCTGACGTAATAAAAACTAGAATACTTAATCCTATAACAACAACTTTATTTTTGCTTAATGATTTAAAAACTTCTTTAAATAATCTTCACATAATTTATCTTATTTTCCTAATCTTTAAATAGTGCATATATTATACATATACAAAAATATTTCAAGAACTTATAGAGTATTTAAAATTTAAAAGAAAAAGGAACACAAATGTTCCTTATATAATTATTCTTCCTCAAGAAGTTTGTCTAGGTCTAATGCTGACTCTTTAATAACTTCTTTTTCTTTTTTAGGAGGTAATTTCATATTCTTAGCAATATATTCAATCTCTTCAGCAACTATTGTTTCTTTTTCTAAAAGAGCAGTTTTAATCAACTCAAGAAGTTCTCTATTTTTATTAATAACTTCAATAGCCTTTTTCTCGGCATCTAATATTATTTTTCTTACTTCAGTGTCAATTTCGTGTCCGATTTGACCAGAGTAGCCAGCAGATTTAAAGCCGTCTCTGCCTAGGAATGGAGAGCCTTCATCCTTTTCATATTGAATTGGTCCTAAAGAAGACATACCTCATTCAGCAACCATTTTTCTCGCAATTCTTGTTGCCTTTGCAATATCGTCACTTGCACCAGTTGATACATTATCCTTACCATAGATAATTTGTTCACTTGCTCGACCACCCATGAAACTTGTAATCATAGCAACTAGCTCATTTTTATTCATATTGTATTTTTCCTCTTCGGGAGTCATAAGATTATATCCACCCGCTTGGCCCCTAGGAATAATAGTTATTTTTTGAACCTTGTTTCCACCTGGAACTTTTATACCAACGACAGCATGGCCAGCTTCATGATAAGCAACCATTGTTAATTCTTCTTTAGAGATCACTCTGTTTTTCTTTGCTGGACCAGCCATAACACGGTCAATACCTTCATCTATGTCTTCTCTAGAAATAATTGAAGAATCACCTCTAACAGCTAATAGACTCGCTTCGTTAATAACATTTTCAAGTTGAGCACCTGAGTATCCTGGAGTTCTTTTTGCAACGTTAGCTAGGTCAATATTTGGAGCTAGACGTTTTCCTTTAGCGTGTAATTCTAAAATTTCTTGTCTTTCTTTTACATCAGGCAATCCAACAGTAACAGATCTATCGAAACGTCCGGGACGTGTTAAGGCCGGATCTAACACATCAGTACGGTTGGTTGCGGCAAAAAATAGTAATCCAGTATTTTCTTTCATACCATCCATTTCAACAAGTAATTGATTCAATGTTTGCTCACGCTCATCGTGGCCGCCACCTATTCCAGAACCACGTGTTCTACCAATAGCATCTAATTCATCTATAAAGATTATAGCTGGTGCATTTTTACGGGCTTCCTCAACAACTGTTCTAACACGCTTAGCACCTAAACCTACATACATTTCAACAAAATTTGAGGCAGAAATGAAATAAAATGGAACATCTGCTTCTCCGGCAGTAGCTTTCGCCAGCAATGTTTTGCCTGTTCCTGGAGGGCCGCCAAGTAATATACCATGAGGCATTCTAGCACCTGCTGTTTCATATTTTTTAGGGTTTTTTAAGTAATCGACTATTTCTTTAATTTCTTCAATAGCTTCTTTGTTTCCGGCTATATCTTTAAAGGTTTTATCACTTTTAATTTTTTGGGCAGGATTTTTATTATCTCCAATTCCACCCACCATATTGTTCATACCCTTTCTAATAAGGAATCAATATATTCCAACAAAAATTAGAATATAAAGAATCATTGGTCCAACAATACCTAATATCTTTTGTCATAGTGGTGTCGAATCCGATGGATATGGATTCATAAGAATATTTGCATGTGATTTGCCATCAAATTTAAAATAATCTTCATTGACAAAAGTTGGCAGGTTTTGACCAAAGTCTTCAATATATTGCTTTGGCATTACTAAGGTTTTACTAATTGAGTCACCTTTCCCATCATGAAAGGTATAAGATATCTCTCTCATTCACTCATTTATTTTTAAATCTGAAATGTATATTTTATCATTCGGATTTTTTTTCGCCTCCGCAGTATCTTTTAATCATTCATTAATGGTTAATGGATCAACATGCGTAAATTTCTTTCACAACATATAGCCAATTACACCAGCAATAATTGAAAATAAGATAAAGTAAAAAATTATTCTAAATTTAATTTTTCCTTTATTATTCATAAATCTCCTTACTATATTCAAACATTAACATATTGTTAAAGTTTATTTATTAATTATAAATTATTAATTTGCCATGCCTTTTTATTAAAAAAGTATTTTTTTTGATTAAATATTTACTTGTTCTATTGTTGGTAGATACAATTCACGAAACAATTGATTTTATTTTTGAAGAACTTAGTTTAATATTTTTATAATTTAACGTAATGAACTTAAAAACTAGGTTATTGGCAAATTTGTTGTCTTCTATAAATTCTTGATTGTATCCATTGTTTATTCATTTATTATATTGTTTATCAATTTCTGATTGCTTTAGGATCAAATCTTTATTTTGCAAATTTATTTCCAAAATTAACTTTTCTTTTTCATTAGCAGTCCATGTTTTTAAATTATCTCTAATTCTATTTCTTGTGTATTTTAAGTCACTATTTGTATAGTCGATTGCAAATTGTATGTTTTTTTCTTTACAAAAATATTCAATTTCATCCTTAAAATATAAGTCTAACAACGGTCTTTCAATATGCATTCCAAAAAGATCTGTACTCTTTTTTATTCCAAAAAATAGAGGTTGTCTTTTAGATTCTTTTTGCATTAAATATGTTTCAATAAAATCATCCTTATGATGAGCTAAATATAGAGAATTACACATATATTTTTTATATATTTGTCTAAAAAAATTATATCTAATGTTTCTAGCATAATTTTCAAAATTACCATTAAATAACACACTTGTTTTAATTTCTAATAATTCAAATTTAATGTTTTTTTCTTCACAAAATGATTTTACAATTTCTATATCTTTGTAACTATCAGTTCTAAAATTATAATTAACAGTCGCTACTATTATATTTTTTGGATCAAAATTACTTATTAAGTAATTTAATAAAAACATTGAGTCCGGTCCGCCACTAACACCCACTAATATATTTTTATTTTTTTCTATTAACATTGAATTTTTCCATTACTGTTTTAATGTCGTTATACACAAATGATATAGCTGCATCAGCTGCAACATTAGCTATTTCTTCAAATTCTATCATTTCGTCTTTACTAAATTTTGATAAAACATAATCTCTAAGAGGGACGGCAGAATCTCTACCAATTCCTATTCTCATCTTCTTAAAGTCATTAGATCCTAAGTGTTTTTCAACGCTTATAACACCATTATGTCCGGCTGTAGAACCACCAATTTTTATAGCTGCTTGACCTAAATTAAAATCTTTTTCATCATAAATTATCATTATATCGCTTGAAAGAATCTTAAAATATTTCGCTATAGCTTGCACAAACTCACCGGAATTATTCATAAAGGTCAATGGTTTTGCTATTATTACATCTTCAGTTACAACAAATTGTCCATTAAATTTCTCTTTATTTAATGATGTATTTAATTTTTCTAAAATTTTATCAATAACAAGAAAACCTGAGTTATGTCTTGTAAATTGATATTCTTTTCCTGGATTTCCTAAACCAACAACTAATTTCATACTAATCTCCTTTTTATTTGTCTTTATTATGCGTTTTAATAAGCGCGCTCATATTAGTTAAAATTTCCTCATTATCATTATTTTTAATTTTATATTTATATAGCATGGGATCACCAAATAGATATAATTTCTCCTTAGCTCTTGAAACCGCAGTATACATTAATTTTTTAGTAAGCATAAAGTGGAAATTATTAAAAATAGTAAAAATAATAACTTTAGACTCTGAACCTTGATATTTATGAACTGTTGTAGCATAAGCTAATTCAATATTTTCTCTAAATTCACTTTTTGAATACTCAATAATTTTATTGCCAAATTGAATACTTATAGTTTCATCTTTTGGTGACATTTTCTTTATATATCCAATTTCTCCATTGTAAATATCTTTGTCATAGTTATTTTTAGTTTGAATAACTTTATCTCCAGAATAATAATTTATTTCAAACTCTCCATACTTATATGTAAATAAAAGTTTTGGTTTTTCATCAGAAAATTGTATTCTTGCTTTTTGTATTGCGGAATTGAGTGACCGTGTATTGACGCTTTGCAATGAACCTTTATTGATTGGTACAAGAAAAGCTACATCATCTATATCATAGTTATTTCTAATTATTAAATCGTGATAGATATCACTAATATTATTTAGAAACTCAACATCCTTATATTGTGTGAATGATACGTTATCACTTTCCAAAACAGGAACAACAGATTTTTGAATTGCTAAAAAATGCTCAGGAATATCTTTATTATCCGTTCTAAACAATTCATCTAAAACAGTAGTATGGAAAAAATTAGAATTAATTAAATCGTTAAGCAGATTTCCGGGTCCAATACACTCTAACTGATCTTTATCACCAACAAAAATAATTCTTTCCAACTCTGGACACATATACAAAAGAAAGGCAAAAATATGAATGTTTACCATTGAGAATTCATCAATAATTATCACCTTTGTATCTTTGGGTTGTTTATTGTAGGCGATTTCATCATCTTTTGATATTTGTAGAAAACTATGGATTGTGCGTGCACCAACATCAAATTTTTTATTTAAAATAGATGCCGCTCTTCCCGTGGGAGTTAATATTTCAATCTCCTTCTTTTTATAGTTTGATAAAAATGTTTTATATAAATGTTCAATTAAAAATGATTTTCCCGTGCCGGGATAGCCCGAGATAATTGAAACATTATTTTTGCATGCCATATCAAAGGCTTCAATTTGTGCAATTCCTCAATTTGACTTTAAAGAAACATCTTTAATTGGTTTTGTGGATTTAGCATTTATTTCTAGGAGTGTATCTAAAATTTTCTTTTCAGTTTCAAACATTTTCTTTGTTGATACTGCATATTTACTCTTGCTAAAAACTAATTCATTATTATTAATCATTGAATAAATAGTTTCTATGATTTCAGTCTCACTTAAGGTAATGCTAAGAAGTTCAAATGCATTCTTCATGGTGTTTTTCACAACTAAATCTATAGGTATTAATGTATGGTTTTGCATAAATTCTTCAATAATTGAATAGTTAACCACTCCTTTGATGTCTATTACTCTATTCAAGTTTTTTAAATCATCATCTCATAAACAATTTCTTAAATCCAAACTCTCAAAAAAATTAAAATTATAATCAGTATATAAAAGATATGGATTAGAGTTAAATACTCTTTTTATTCTTTCTGCAGGACAAACGGTTATTATCTTCATCAAAAGTAATACATTATTAATTTTTAAGAATTTTTCAAAAAATTCACAATTAACAATTTCTAATTTTACTCTTAAAGAATCTTTAAGTTCGGATGAGAGTTCTTCATCAATAGATTTGTTAAATTCTTCGATATTATCATAATAAAGTTTTGTTAGTGAATCTCTTTTTCTTTTAGTGATTGGCAAATCAGCAAAAAGAAAATCATTCTTCATTTTTTCAACATCTTCACTAACTACTTCAACATTAATTAATTTAAAGGTTTGAAAATACCCGTTAGACGGTTTTTCAACAGTAATTTTATATTTGACACCTTTTAATACTTCCTTGCCGTTTATATAAACTTTTTTTCTTGTTTTATGTTTATTATCTAACACGAAAAATATAGCTTTATATTTCAAGTCTGAATCAACTGTTGAATTTAAAAAATAGCCTTCATAAGAGATAAGATTGTCATTTGACTGTGCATTATTGTTACTCATAATATTTTTAAATTATAATTTTATTTTTATAGTTGTTAAATATAAATAATTAGATAATCTTAAAAATCAATTTATTCTCATAGTTTTCCACATTATATAGTTTTCCACATTTTTACTTTTTATACTATATTTAAGATATATTCATTGTGGAAAACATGTGGATATTTTTATTTTATTATAAATTTATCAACAATATGTTTTTAATTAAGTCTAATACTAATATTATTTTTATATGCAAGTAAAAAATAGTGTTAAAAAAAATGTACAAATCAATTTTGTTGAAGAAAATAAAGAGTTTTGAAAAAGGATTTCAGACAAAATACAAGACAAAATGTTATTTGATAATATGCTATCAAAATTAGTAATAGTTCACGTTGATGAAGAACGTGTTGTTTTTCTAGCTGGAAGCAGAATAACTGAAACAACAATTAAATACATTAATAACTTTTTTAAAGATGATATCGAAGAAGCTCTAAGAGCTGTGTTTAAACAACCTAAAGCATATGAAATCATTTTAAATTCTTCACAAATTAAGAATGTTAAATCTGAAACTAAATTGACAAATAATAACAAAGAAGAAAAAGAAAATACATTAGAAAATAACTATAAAAACACAATTGAAAAAAATAAAACTTTTGATAACTATGTTGAAAGTGTTTTTAACACTGATGCTATAAGAATTGGTAAAAATATAATTGAAAACTTGCAAGAGGCTAACGAATTTAGTCCAGTATTTATATTTTCTAAATCAGGTTTAGGTAAAACACATTTACTTCATGCTATAGGCAATAAATTGATTGAACAAAACATCAATGTAATATATGTAAATTCAAATTCATTTACTAATGATGTTTCAAGACTATTACAAGAAAATAACCAAACTAAAATAAAAGCATTAAAAGATATGTTTTATAATGCAGATGTTTTAATGTTTGATGACTTCCAATCCTTTTCAATTGGAAATAAAAAATCTACATTACAATTTGTTTTTAATATATTAGATGCTCGACTTAACAAGAAAATGACCATAATCTGCAGTGATAAACCTATTTCACTACTTAAAAATTCTTTTGATGACAGATTAATTAGTAGATTAAGTGCTGGATTATCAATAGAAATTAAAAAACCAGACAAAAATGACTTAGATAAAATTCTTGATTTTCTAACTGGAGTATATGGCATGCCATCCGAGAATTGAGAAAATGAAGCAAAAGATTATATAACAAGAAACTTCTCATCATCAATAAGACACATGTTAGGTGCTATAAAGAAAATGTCGTTTTACAAATCCAAAATAACTAAAACTACAAACTCTAAATATACATATTTAATGGTTAGCAAAATACTAGGAGGTTTATTACATAATAAGCAAAACATAACGCCAGAAACTATTATCGAATTCGTATCAAAATATTACAAAATTTCAAAAAAAGAAATAATGGGTGGAGGAAGAAGAAAAGAAGTCGTTCTAGCAAGACATATTGCAATATATATAATAAGAGAAGAACTAAAGCTTCCATTAGAAAAAATTGGTTCGCATTTCAATAATAGAGATCATTCGACAATAACTAGTGCAATTGCAAAAATACAAAAAGAATGTTACGAACCTGATAAAAACACAAAAAATGTTATAGCTGCTATAAGCCATGATATTTATAATAGGAAATAATTGTAAACAAATTATTAGCACTAAAAATATATAAAAAGTTTAAATTTTATTAAAAAAACAACATAAAAATAAGTTTTAATATGTTTTCAACAATTCAACAACTTATATTATTAATATATAAGGTAAAATAAAAATTACAAAGGAGAAATACTATGAAATTTAAAATAAATAAAACACATTTAGATGAAATTTTTGAAATTGTTTCAAGATATTCTGATTCAATAAACACAAATTATAGTTTTAGATGTGTATTAATTAATGTTGACAACCAAAAAATAACCTTTACTGCAACAAACGGAATATTAAGTATAGTAAAAAGTATTCAAGTTGATAATGTAAATGTAAAAGTTGAAGAAATTGGATCATTTCTAATTCAAAGTAATTATTTTAAAAACATAATAAAAAAATTATCTGGAGAAATATTAATTGAAAAAGATGATAATGATTCTTCAATATTAATAATGGCTGGAAATTCAAAATATACATTAACAACATCAGACATATCAACTTTTCCAGTAATAGATAAAATATATAGTCCAAAAAAAATTGAGATAAATACAGATGAATTTAAAAAAGCAATTAAATCTGTTTCATTTGCAACAAGCCAAGATAATAGTTTGATATATAAATGCATAAATTTTAAATTTAAAAAAAACTCTATAAATTTAGCTGCAACAGATACATATAGATTAGCTCATTATTCAATAAAACAAAAAACCAATATAGATGAAGAATTTGATATTAGTGTAAATGGTAAAGATGTTAAAGAGTTGATACCAAATGATGCTCCTAAAAATGTTACTTTGTTTTATAACAATATAAAATTTGGAATTGAATACAAAGACACAACAATAACCTCAAGAATTGTTGAACTTCCTTACAATGATGTAGAAGCTTTATTTGATGTTTTAGACATTAAACATAAAATAACAATTAAAAAAGATATATTATCAGATATATTAAATAAAGTTTGAATAGGAAACTCCGATAAAAATAACAAAATAGAAATTAATGTTACTAAAGAATTTTTCAAAATTACAAACATGTTAGAAGAAATAGGTTCTTTTATAGCAAAAACAAGTGATTTTGAATTAGAAGGTAAAAGTTTAGATTTTGATGTTAATTACAATTTTATAAAAGATGCTCTATCTGTTTATGATGATGATATATATATATTAATTGATAGTGATATAAAAAGAATTCTTATTCTATCTAAATCCAATAATAATACAAAACAATTAATAACTCCTATGAGGAGATAATATGAAAAATATTATTTTAATTAAAGATAATTTTATAGAATTGGGTAAGTTAATTAAAAAAGCAGGTTTTGTATCAACCGGAGGACAAGTAAAAGACTTTTTATTAAATAACAACATTTTAATAAATGGAAAAAAGCCCATCGGTAGATCAACAAAAGTTTTTACAGGTTTTGTAATTTACATAAATGATCAACCTTTCTTAATAGAGAAAATAGATGAAAAAAAATAAAAACACGTTTAAATTAACGTGTTTTTTATATTAAATATATTTATAATAATTGATAACTTTTGAATTCTTCAGGTCAGACACTTACTTGAACCTCACCAATATGCTTCTTCTCCAATAAAAACATGCACAAGCGAGATTGTCCAATTCCACCGCCTATTGTGAACGGAAGATTATTTTTAAGTATTTGTTGATGATATGTAGACAATTTACTATCTGAGATATTCATAATTTTAATCTGTTGAGCTAAAGATTCTTTGTTTACTCTAATACCAAGTGATGACAATTCAAGAGCGTCGTCATTTTGTTCATCATAAACAATTAAATCACCATTTAGATTTCAATCATCATAGTCAAAAGCTCTTTTAGAATGTTCTACACCATCAGGAAGTTTATAACCTATTTTGTAAACAAAAAAAGCTTTATGTATTTTAGCAAATTCTTTTTCTCTTTGTTCGGGAGTTAATTCAGGATACTTGTTATATAACTCTTCAGAACTAACAAAAGTTAAAGTCTCGGGTAACTTTCTTTTTAAATTGCTAAATATTAAGTTTATTTTATTTTCAACATATTTAATTGAGCGAAATATTTTATTAACAACACTTTTTAAAAAAGTGATATTTCTATCTTCTTCATTGATAATTAATTCTCAATCCCATTGGTCAACATAAATTGAGTGTTTATTATCTAAAGTTTCTTCTTGCCTTATAGCGTTCATATCTGTTCATAAGCCTTCATGAGAATCAAAGTTGTATTTTTTTAATGCTAGACGTTTTCATTTAGCGAGAGAGTGGACTATATCTAATTGTTTATTTAACTCTTTTGGAATAAATCTAACAGGTGCTTCTCCATTTAACCCATCATTTATTAAACTATTTGTTTCAACAAAAAGTGGCGCTGAAACTCTGGTTAGATTAAGTAATTTACTTAATTGTTTAGTAAAACTAAATTTTATTGTTTGAATAGCTATTTGGGTTTCTTTTATATTTAGTTTAGGCTTGTACATTATCTGTTTCCTTTGCTTTATTTTTAATATATCTAATTGTAAATATAAATTGTAATGTAAATTGAGAAAGAGATATTATTTGTCATGTTATTGTTGCGACTAGCCCTTCATGTATACCGCTATTTACTATTAGTGAAAATCAATAACCTAATCAAGTTATGTTTGTAATTATTAAAGCAATAAGTTGCGAAGGAGCTAGAGTTTTGAATGTTTTTGACTGAAAATCATTGATTACTTGTGGAGCAAATGCAAATGTTGTAGCCATAGGAATAATTATCAATAGGAAGCTTCCTAGTAATTTTGGTATTGTAAATCCAATTTTTGTTCCATTTGGGTAATAAAGTCCTATCATTCCTAATATGGAAGCAGTTATAGATATTGTTAATGTTATTGCTAAAATAAAGTATTGTTTTTTTTGGTGCTTAATATCGGTTGAATATCTATACATAAAAAATAAAACAAATGAATAAATTATTGAGCAAACAATATTTGCAAATACAGAGGCGACAAATTTATGTCCTTTTCCATCATTGTCAAGAAACGATCCTAATAATATTCAACTAGTTATTGCGAAAAAGAATGTTCAAAAAGAAATTCAATTAACATTTTCAATTTTTTTATTCTTATAAACGTATATTAATTGAGGTATTGTTACAAGAGCTGTTATTGTAGCGGCTAAAATCCCCATAACACCTACAAACCACGCTGATATGACATTATCAGGATTTACATAAAAAACTTTTTCTAAAAACTGCATTGGTTAGTTCTCCTTAATTTTTTCTTCAATTATTTTTATAATTTCTCTTTGATGTCCAGCTAATAAAGCATGTCCAGAATTTGCAAATAAATAATTTTCTGGATTATATTTTTTAATAACAACTTCAATATCTTTTGCCTTTGTTATTAGATCTAGAGAACCATAAATTATAGAGTAATTTTTTTCAGATCTTAATTTTGCTTCTACAAAATTATGGATAAAATCAACATTTAAAATTTCATTATCGACAAAGCACTCAAATTTTTTATTAGCTTTTAATAGTGATTCTTTATTTTCTTGGCTAAGAATTAAATTTTTAATCCTATTTTTAGTTTCATTATTTTGTTTATCAGGGGTCAATAGAGATAAGTGTGCTTTAACAGCATCATTTATAGTTTTAGGTATAAATAAGTTTCTTAAATGTTGAATATTTTTTTGATCAATATTTTCTAAAGGGACAACAGGGGCTAAAAGAAACTTTCACTTAATATTTGCAATAGATAAATTAAGGGCAACAATAGTACCCATTGAATGCCCTACTATAAAAACAGATTTATTGTTTAATATTTTTTTAATAAACGATTCAACCACTTTTACAAAAAAATTAATTGATATTGGATTATTATTGCAAGTGCTCTCACCAAAACCTGGAAGGTCAATTCCATAAATATTAAAAGCATTTTTAGATTCATTTATAAAAAGTCTTTTAGCTCTTACAGAACTATCGCCATAACCATGCAAAAATATTACATTTGGTTTTTCATTTGAATCAGCTTCTTTATTTTTTATATAAACAATATTTTCATTAAATAAATTTATTGAGTTTTTTTCAAACATTTTAACCTAAAAGTAATTTAATTATTTCATCCTTTTGAATTGTTCCGAAATAATCTTCAAAGTTGATTTTGTTTAAAATATTTAAAATGTCTTCTTCTCTTAATTTAATATTTGAAAATAATGGTTCAATTTCTTTTACATCTTTTTTGCTTAAGAAATCTCCCTCAAAAACTAATTTTTGTATTATTCCCTTTTCAACATTACCTTTAATTTTTAGAATACCACCAGCAAATTTTTCACCATTAGAAAAATTAAAATTAGCTGCTTTGTTAAATATTCATTCTTCTGAACTAAACTTTGTTTTAAGTTCATTTAGTTTACCTTGGTACTTTTTAATAGGCACTTCCACAAGTTCTGCATTATTGTTTTTAACAAAGAAATTTATTAATTTTTCAATAAATTCTTTTACTGTTATTTTCGTCTTAAGTTCGTCAAGAATATTTGTTACTCTGGCTCTTACTGATTGTATACCTTTTGATTCATATTTGATTCTAGAAGGATTTAGAGCATTACCAAGTTTTGTTAAATCCACATCAAACAACAATGTTCCATGACTAACAATTCTATTTTTATTTAAATATTGAGCATTACCACTAACTTTTGCTCCATTTACTAATAAATCGTTTCTTCCTTTGAATTGAGCATCTAGACCTAAAGATCTCAAAAACTTAATTATTGGTTCTAAAAATCTTTCATATCCACCCTTTTTATTGTAATCGGTAATAAAACTAAAATTAACATTACCTAGATCATGATATACAGCACCACCACCAGATAATCTTCTAGCAAGGTCGATATTGTTATCTATAACATATTGTCTATTAATTTCTTCATGTGTATTTTGATTATTACCAACAACAATAGCATTTGTGTGTTGGTATATTAATAAAACATCTCCTTGAATGCTTTCATCATTCATTATTATATTTTCTAAAGCTAATGTTTCATAAGGACTATTTTGTTTTAAATTAAATATTTTCATAATTTCTCCTTAGTAAATAAAATACATAAAAAGTATATCAATAAATAATAATATAGCTCGAAAACCCTACTAAAATTAATTTTATTATTACGGACAAAAATAAAAATAAAACCCACATTATGCGGGTTTGTAAATTTTATTATTCAGTTGCTTTATTCATATATTTTTTTCTATAATAATTAGATTTTTTGAAGTAATGAATTCCGATTGTTTGTCCTATTGTTCATAAACTTGTAAATATTCAATAAACTTGAACACCGGCGCTAAACATTATAGTAATAAATACGAAAACAATCATTATTATATTTTGAGTTTTGTTAGACTTTTTCATAGCCTGCATTTCCTCGATTGACATTCGTTTTTTATTTCTTGATTGTTTAGCTAAAAATCTTGGTATTAATTGAGATAAAACCTGAGTTACAAGAGATACTACAAGTATTCATAAGTATACTCATTCTCCTGCTAATAATCTTTTATATGAAGTTGCAGAAAAGGCTATGCCCAATCAATCAGTTGACTTAAATTCTGGTACACATTGGATTACCCGCCACATAGCGATAAAGATAGGGAAGGTTATAAGTACTGAAACTATTGATTCGAAAGGATTAATACCATTTTTTTTGTAAAGTTGGCCAATTTCTTGTTGTTGTCTAAGTTTCATTTGTTTATTACCTTGAAACTCAAGATATTTTGCATCGATTTTTGCTTTTTTGATTTTTAAATCTTCCATTTTTGATTGATTAATTGTTGATTTAAAGGTTACTGCTAATGAAATTAAACGTGTAATTACAACAGCTATTATTAGAGAAAAAATTGTGGTTCATCCCGCAGCTGCTGGAAGAGGTTGTCTAATTAACATAGTTATCTTAGCGATTGGTCATACAAATAATCCAAAGAAAGGTCCTAGACGTCAAGAGTCTCCTCATGAAGTTATTGCTTTTTGCGCTTCATCACTTGAATATATTAAATTTGGATTTTCATCAAAATTACCCAACTTGTTATTTGTTGGCAAGTATAAACCAATAAATTTTGGTTTGCCGTCTTTATCTATTGCAATTTTTGAATGGTCTGATGGATCATACAATTGTGATATTGAATTACCCTTATTTAATAAAAAGTTGTTGTTTTCTGTCTTAGATAAGTATTTTCATAACACCCTTTGTTGTTGGTTTAACATAAACATTTGTTTTGGTGTTAGTGATGCAATTTTCCCCTCTATAACATCTTTTAATAAAAGATTTAATTTATCTAACGAGTCATATTTGGGGTCTATTGATTTCATAGTATCTAAATAAAATTTATTAGAAAATGTTTGTTCAAATAGAGCTTCTAATATATCTCTAGAATAAATAGCATTACTATTTTTATAATTATTATTAACTTCAAATAAAGAAGCATTTTTTATAAAATATTTTTTATCGTGTGTATAAAGTTCATTAGATTTATTCACAAATTTGTATTGTATTTTTCCTGCCACTATTGTTTTTTCAAAGAACCCTCTTTTTGCTTTGGAATCATATATAAATGCATTATCTAACTTTACATTTAGAAAATCAGGGTCAACAATAGATATTGTATTATATGAACCGTTGTAAATGCTCTTGTAATTTGAATCATAATTTTTTACTCTATTGTTGTAATTGTTAAATAGATATTTTCCATTTTTTTTATAAATAGCTTCATTAGGGTTAACTAAATTATCATTAACGTCAACTAATTGAATTGCTGAATTTTTTGAATCATAAGCTCCATAATTTTCTTCGCCAACTTGATTTTGAATTCCATCTAAAACATGTTTGAAATCTTTATAACTTACGTGGTAGTTTGTGTTTGGCGAAACTTCATATTCAATGAATCCACTGTTTTCTGAAATTTCAATTGGCTTAGACATTATGTCTTTTTTGCCATCGTTTGTTTCTGCATATTGGATAGATTTATCCGAAGGTTTAAAGGTTGTCACAAAAGGAGAAACTCTTTTTTTATCTGTATAAAATTCGATTCCACTTCCTGTATAGTTTGAACTTTTGATTACCATAGTTTGAACGCAACCTGTTAAAGTGAATGCAAAAACAAGTAGATAAAGAACAATCTTTATCCATTTTCACACATTCTTTATAACGGTTTTTTTGTTCTTGTTAGGATCATTTTGTCCCGTAAAGTAATTAAAATTTTCAGATCTATTTTGTTTCATTTTTAATTTTGCTAAATAACTTTCTTGTTGTTTCTAGTTTAGTAGAGTATGACTGTTCTAAAAAATCTTTTCTTAAAATTAATACAAAGTGGTATTTTAAATCGTACAAATCTAATGAGTGAATAATTGATTTTAATTGTCTTTTATAGAAATTTCTATACACTGCATTACAAAATTTTTTAGGAACAGTAATTCCGATTTTAAAATCGTTGCTTTGTTTATAATAAATAATTAAATATTTATTTATAAACTGTTGTTTATTCTTGATTACAGAATCAAATTCCCAACTTTTCTGCAAACGATAACATTTTTTCATTCAAACCTCTAATTATTTTGAATCTGAAACAGTAAGTCTTTTTCTACCTTTTGCTCTTCTAGCTGCCAAAACCTTTCTTCCATTAGCTGTAGACATTCTTTCTCTAAAGCCATGTGTTTTAATGTGTTTTGATTTATTTGGTTGGTATGTTCTTTTTGCTGCCATAAATACTCCTTAATCTATAATTAAATTTTTGTTTTAGAATTATAATTTCTAAATATATATGAATTGTGTTTTGTTATAAAAACGCTTTAATATTATATATATAAATGTATATTATATATAGTAAAACAAAAATGATAAATATTATTTGTAATGTTATATTGTTTGGTAAGGAATTAATAAGATGTTAAATATTAAATATATTTTGGACAACGAAGAGATTGTAAAAGAAAAATTAAATGATAGAAATTTTGATTTAAATCATTTCAATAAGTTTTTAAAATTTGCTAAAAAACGTGGCAAGGCAATGTTTCAAGCACAACAAAAAAGAGCTGAGTTAAGTAAATTTAGTAAAGAATTTGCTAAAGCAAAAAGTAAAGAAGAAATTAGTTTATTGCAAAAAGAGGTTTCAATAATTAAAGCTGAAGCTTCAAAACTTGAAGAAGAAGCAAAAGTTATTGAGCAAAAAGTTAATGATATGCTTTACAAGATTCCAAATATATCTTTAGATGATGTTCCTAAAGGTCTGGATGAAAATCAAAATGTGGTTTTGAAAACCCATGATAAATTAGGAAGAGGTCTAGTTAATAATGTTGTTCCGCACTATGAAATAGGCTTAAACAATAATTTGCTTGACTTTGATAAAGCAGCAAAGTTATCAGGATCTCGTTATGTGATTTATAAAAATAAACTTGCTAAATTAATAAGAGCAATACAAAACTTTATGCTTGATTTGCATACAAAAAATGGTTATGAGGAATATAACGTTCCCGTTATTGTTAATCCAGAAATATTATTTGGTACAGGTCAATTGCCTAAATTTGAAGAAGATTTGTATAAATTAAAATCTGAAAATAAGTATTTAATACCAACGGCTGAAGTGCCTTTAACAAATTTATTTAATAATGAAATTGTTGATCTATCTAAACCTATAAGATTAACAGCATTTACAGAATGTTTTAGATCTGAAGCTGGTTCAGGTGGCAAAGACATGAAAGGAATAATAAGATTACACCAATTTAAAAAAGTTGAGTTAGTAAAAATAACGAGTGAAGAAGATTCTATAAACGAATTTAATCAAATGGTTGATCAAGCAAAATTAGTTTTGGAAGAACTAGAGTTGCCATTTAGGGAGTTATTACTTTGCACTGGTGATTTAGGATTTTCATCAAGGAAAACTATTGATTTAGAAGTCTGATTACCATCAGAAATGAAATTTAGAGAAATTAGTTCTGTATCTTATATGGGTGATTTTCAAGCTAGAAGAGCAATGATTAGATATAAAAAAAATAATGAAACTAAATATGCTTTCACTATGAATGGATCAGGATTAGCTATTGATAGATTACTTGCTGCAATTTTAGAAAATTACCAAAACGCCGATGGCACTATTTCAATTCCAAAGAAATTAATTCCTTATTTTGGAGCAGATAAATTATTTTAAAAAAGCGGAAACCGCTTTTTTTATTTATCAATACTCTTAACTAGATTATATTCGAAATCTGTTGGAACTTTTTTACCACAATATTCTAATTCAACGGTAACTCTTTGACGTGAATCATTGGCCTCAAGAACCTTTCCTGATTCTCCTTTGAATGGCCCATCAGTGATTTCAACAATTTCCCCTGCAGTAAATTTAGTCAAACTAATTCCTTTATCAAAATCATTTTGAACTTTTTCTTCTTTTAAGAAACACTTATTTATTTGTGCTTGTGAAACAGGGGTTGGTTTAGCACCCTTTCCACTTGATCCAATTAAACCTGTAACATATGTTGTGTTACGGATAACAAATCAAGCCTTGTCGGTCATTATCATTTTTATAAAGATGTAACCACTGTACATATTTATATATTTGATTTTATAGTTTTCTCCAGCTCTTTTTTTCTCAGCTTCTTTAGCAGTTAGAGAAGGTTTCTTAAAGATTTTGAACGCTCCTTCAGGTGTTGCTGTATTATCAAAACAATCTTCTACTTGTTCACTTATTATTCTATTCTTTAAAGCTTCAACAACCAAATCTTCTTTTCCTGTTACAGTACTTATCATATATCATGCGAATTTTTCCATATTTTCCTTTCAAATTTAAATTAATTTATACCCATTTTTTGAAACATAAAAGCAATTAACGTTGTGAATAAAACAACAACAATTGTAAATACAGCCGTGAAGACAACAACTTTTAAAAAAGTTAACCAATTTGTTTTTGAAGATGGTCATCTAACTCTTTTAATTTCCTTCACAAACCGCCTAAAAAAATATTTTCTCTTTCTTTTTTGCTTAACTTTTTTTTCTTTGTTTTTCATATTTACTTTTCCTCTTTATGTAATGAATGTGTTTTGCATTTAGGACAAAACTTTTTAATAACTATTCTTTCTGGATTTGTGTTACTCTTAGAAGTTGTGTAGTTTAATGAATGGCAATCTGAGCAGCATAGTGTAATTTTTCTTTTTTTCATTTCATAATTATATATTTTTTTTAATTTAAAAAAGCCGTTAAGGCCTTTCTAAATATAATGTTAAATTATTTTGAATTTATTAAAAGGAAAAAGTTATTAAATTTTTCTTGAAAAGATTGTCTTAATAGGTTTATTTTTTGGGACGATATAAATTTCATTTTTTCTTTATTGAAAATATTTTTTAATAAGGAATTATTATTTGATTTTATATGTTTTAGAAATAACATAATGTCTATATTGTCAATTATTGAATTATTATTTGATTTATCCTCTATGTTGTCATAATTTTCTATTAACAAAGGGGTGAAACAACGTTTTAATCTAGAATACTTTCTAATGTAGTTTTTGCCATAATAATCAGCCAATAATAATATATAAGTTTTAAATGTTGCATTTTTTGTTGAGTCGTACTTTCTCGCCATTTCTGGACTATTACTTAAAAATTCATTATATATATCTAAGGCCGAAATAGATGGGATATAGTTTAAACCATTTAGAAATTTAAATTTTGTTATTATTTCTGGATAATATAAATAATTTATTATGTAAACTAGTTCCTTGTCGCTTGCCGATTTCAAATAGTTTTCCAATTTATTTGGATCAGATTTCAAATATTTTTTAAATTGGTTTATTTTTATCATAAATTTTTTTCTTTTTTACTTTGCTTAATTTTTTTCTTAGTCGGTTTTACAAATGTATGTAGTTGAATTTTTATCTTTTTTTGTGTAAGCTGGTTATAGTTTTTTAATTTATTCTATGATTAACCTACACATAAATATTTTTTCATATTGCTATTATTTATTTTTCCGTTTTTTTCTTCTGTTAATAAGTTAATAAAAAGCGCATTAAGGCACTTTTATTATTGTTTTGTGTTATTTAAGCTACAAATATCATGAAGCAAAATACCAGTTGCAACCGATGCGTTTAGTGATTGGACAGTTCCATTTTGTTTGATGTATATTAATTGGTCTGATTCATTTAATACTGGAGATGCTATCCCTTTTTGTTCATTTCCAATAATTAGGGCTGTTGGTTTAGAATAAGAAGTTTCATGAGAAGGACAGGCCTTATTTGATAAACTAGAAGCATATATTCAAAATCCTCATTGCTTTAGTTTTTTTATTGAGGCAACTAAATTAGCAACCTTAATTATATTCATTCCAATAAAGCCACCGGATGAAACTTTTAAAACTGTTGGTGTTACATCACACGATCTGTCCTTATTTATAATAATATGTTTCACTCCAAAAGCATTAGCACTACGTATTATTGCTCCAAGGTTATGTGGGTCTTGAATATGATCTAATATAAGTATCAATTTAGGTTTATCTTTTTTGATAATTTCTAATTGCTTATATTCAAAATTATCTATAAATGCAATAATACCTTGGTGATTTTCATTATTGTATTTTTCGAACAAAAGCTTATCTCCAACAATAATATTTAATTGTTCATTTTTTTTCAATTCTGAAACTTTTTTAGCTAAAGCTTCAGAATTTACAATAATTTGTTTAAAAGGATAATTATTTGATAATAAATCAAAAACAGAATTCCTGCCGCAAACAAATAATTTATTTAAATTATTTTTTTTGTCACTATTCATTAATAAACCCCTTCTTCAATTAATAAATCTCTTATTGCATCTGCCTCTTTATATTGCTTATTTATTATCAATTGTTGTCATTTATTAAATTTTAAAATTAAGTCACCATATAGTTGATTATTTGTTAAATCAGGGAGTAATACATCTAAAACCTTGTAAATTAAATTGGCTATATTAATATTTTTGGTCTTATTAAATTCTTTTATTTTTTGGTTTAGTAAGTAGTTAAATTGTGAAAAATCAAATTCCGACAAAGGTAACAGTATTTGATTTAATTCTTCGTTTTTTTCTTCTGGCTTTTGAATTTTGTCTTTATTTAAGAGAAAATAGAAAATAACTTTTTTATATTTATTTTTTATTATTTTGATATTTTCTAATAAATCATTAGTGAAATTGATTGGTGCGGCAACAGAAGAGTTTAGAAAAATTAATTTTAGAGTGACAGCTCCAAATTTTTGAATAAAGTCCTCAGCTAGAAAAACGTTTCCAAGGGATTTAGACATTTTAATTCCTTCAAGGTTTATTTGTCCAGTTTTAAGTCAATTTTTAGCAATGTTTTGTTTGTACAATGAATAGTGTTGAATATTTTCGTTTTCAAAATGAGGGAATGTTAAATCCATTCCTCCACCATGGAAGTCAACGCCTTCCGCTCCAAAATGCTTGTCAATTAAAGCACAACATTCTGTGTGCCATCCTGGACGCCCTTCCCCAAGTTTAGTTTTAAACTTTATTCCGTTAGTTGTATTTTTTCATAAAGCGAAATCACCTTTGTATTTTTTTTGCGATCTAGTGTCTTCAAAAATCATGTTATCAATTTTTTGTCCGGAAACTACTCCATATATTTTGTCAAGTTTATTTAGGTCAAACCAAACATTATTTTCATTATCTTTATATGCAAACCCTTTATTAATAATTCTTGAAATATAATTTTCAATTAAAGTTATATTGTCTGTTACTTTTTCAATAGATGTTATCGTGTCTATGTTTAACAAGCGTAATAACTCTAAATATTCTTTTGTGTACTTTTCACTAACTTCACTTTCTTTTATGTTAAGGTCCTTGGCCTTATTAATTATTTTGTCATCAATATCAGTTATATTATGGACAAATTGAAATTCTTTTCCAAGAGCTCTATAGGCTTTTAAGACTAAATCATAGGTAGTTATTGGTCTTAAATTACCAATATGTGGTTTGTCATAAACTGTTGGTCCGCAAACATATATTTTTCTCATAATATACCTCCTATATTCTTGTTAATGATTAATAATTAAACTTTCCCGATTTTACTATTTAGAACAACAAACGGTTAATTTTGTTTTTTATTTATTTAAAAAACCAAAATATTCATTTTTAAGTTATTATATATATTATTAATTATCAATATTGTAGTTATTTTACTAAAATTTAGTATTATTTATATAATAAGTTAAAGTTATTTCAATGATTAGTTTTTAATTATGAAGTAGATTTATTTATTTTATTAAGGAGTTATGATAATGGGGTTTAATAAGAACAATAGTAAAAACAATAACATTAAAAATACTAATTACAATCCGAATAATACATCTAATTTTAACAAGCCATTTAATATGGGTCAAAGACCAAGAAGTTATTTCCAAAGACAACCCGGTTTTAATAGTTCTATGATGAACAATAATATGAGGCCTCAAAGACCCAATTATCAGCCAAGATCTACTGGAATGTTTTCTAATTCAGCATTTGGAAGACCTAGTTCTAGCTATAGAAGAAATCCAGGATCGGTTATGAGACACCAAGGAATCGGATTAACTAGAACAACATCATTTTCTACAGAATTTAAAAATAACAATATGAATAAACAACCCGGAACAGGATTAGTTCTCTATAATCCACGAGCCAGACAACAACAGCAACAAAGGATTTCGGCCTTTCAAAATAGAACAGCTATGTATATAGTTAATAAGAAGGACAAAGAAAAACAAAAGAAGAAAGCTAACACAATAATAATCACTCTTGCGGTTGCATTAGTTATATTGGTGATAGGCTTTATAATTGCTTTAAAACTCCTAAAATAGTTCCAGAAAAGAGGTTAAAATCTCTTTTTTTGTTATAACAAATATAGCAAGTAATAAAATTTAATTGTATAAAAAATATACATTTAGGAGATTTTATATGAAAATAATAGTAGTTGGAGCTAACCATGCTGGAACTTCATTTTTACGTACAATTAAAACATTAGATTCTAACGTTGAAATTACAGCATATGAAAGAAATACAAACACTTCATTTTTAGGTTGTGGCATTGCGATTTGAGTGGCTGGAGAATTCAAACAACCCGACGGGTTATTTTATTCTTCACCTGAAATACTCAAAACTGATTATGGCGTTAATCTAAAAACAGAACATGAAGTTCTAAAGATCGATAATAAAAAGAAAGAAATTTTAGTTAAAAATCTAAAAACAAATGAAGAATTTGTTGACAAATATGACAAGTTGATTTTTGCAGGAGGTACATGGCCAATTGAACCTAAAATACCTGGGATACAATATAAAAATATTGTATTATCGAAACTGTTTCAACATGCTGAAATTTTAGTTGAAAAAGCAAATGATAAGAAAATTAAAGATGTTGTTGTAGTTGGGGCTGGATATATTGGTATAGAGCTTGTTGAAGCATTTAGAATGAAAGGTAAAAATGTTACCCTTATAGACACTCAAGACAGAGTTGTTGCTAATTATCTTGATAAAGAATTCACAAACAAGATGGAAGAAAATATCAAAAAAGAAAAAATAACCCTTGCACTAGGACAAACGGTGAAGGAATTTAAATCTAAAGACAAAGAAAATGTTAGTGAAGTAATTACTGATAAACAATCATTTAAAGCAGATTTAGTTATTATGAGTGTTGGATTTAAACCTTTAACTGGTCCACTTTCGAATTTTGAAAAAATCTCAAATGGAGCTATTAAGGTAAATGAATTCCAACAAAGTGTTACAGATAAGGATATCTATGTTATAGGTGATTCAGCCTCAATGAAACATTGTGTTTCGGGAGTTAATGAACATGTTGCACTTGCTACAAATGCAGTAAAATCAGGCATAGTAGCGGCTTTAGATCTAGCCAGATTACATATTCCATTTCCTGGAGTTGTAGGTACAAATGCTATTAATGTTTTTGGCTGCCATTATGCCTCAACAGGATTCACAGAAGAAGTTGCTAAAAGCAAAGGCATGAAAAATATATCTTCTATATATTTTGAAGATAATGATAGATGTGAGTTCATGAAAAGTACTGAAAAAGTTGGTATTAAAATTGTTTACGATAGAGAAACTTTTAAACTTTTAGGTGTTCAAATAGGATCATGAGGTAAAGCGAATCACACTGAAGTAATTTATATGTTTGGTTTAGCTCTACAACAAGGTTTAACCCTCCCTCAAATTGCTCTAACAGATGTTTTCTTCTTGCCTCATTTTAATAAACCATTTAATTTTTTCTTGGTCCCAATTTTAAAAGCTCTTGGTTTAGATTACAAAAAATAAAAAAACAAAAACGTGCTAAAACACGTTTTTTTATTGACTTTAGTCGATAAAATCATTATCCAAAATATTTGTTTTATCTTCTATTTCGAAAGTATATGATATTTTTTTATTAAGTTCTCCATTTATTCATTTAAAGAAAATGATAATTTTGGTTTTGCTTATTATTTGATAATCAAATTCTAGATTGCCACTATTAAAATTAATTTTATTAATAACATAGTTAATAGAATCTAAAATAATTTTTTTATCTAAAAAGTATTTATACCCTTTTATTCTTATGTATTTATTAAAATCTTCATTATTTAATTTTGGGAATATAACATCTTTATCATTATCCTCAACTTTTATAGGATCTAATTCAACTGAATTATTTAATTTTTTAGCTGATACTACAGCGATTGGCGTTGCTATTGCAGCAACCAAAGCTATTGAAGTTACTGGCCAAATAATTTTTTTATATTTGCGACGCATTTTAGTTTTCCTCTTCTCCAAATAAAATTAGATAATTACTTAATTGTTTAATGGAATTAACTTGTGATTTAAAAAGTCAACCCTTTGCTCATATGAAATTTTGTATCTAAAATTAGAATAATCCGGCTTTATATTTTTAATAATTTTAAGTTGTAAAAGTGAATCATTGCCACCAATTAAAGATTTCTCTATATTTTTATTTACGAAAAAGTTAACACAATATTTATTGTCTACTTTATGTTTGGATCCAATATTAAAAATAACTTTTCATTTAAAATGAAGTGTGCCTTTGAATTTTGGAGGGATAATAAACCCACCTAAAGACCCTCTGGATTGGTTTGTTGTGTATTCATCACCAGGTAAATAGTCGACTTTTATCATTTTGTCATTTGTTTGATCGTATTCTAAAATTTCAGGATAAATAAATTTATAAATGGAATGTTGTTCGTCAATACAACTTATATATTCATCAGAATAAGATATTTTTTTAAGTTTAGTTTCAATTCCGGGCATTTCCCTGCAATTTAATAATTCTATTTGTATATCTACGTCTTGTTCAGGAGTTTTGAATGCGTGAAGCATTATATTGTGGTTTTCATAAAATGAATCATTAAAATCATATTTTTTAAGTATGTTCCTATCTTTAATATTCATTTCATAATAGCTTGGTTGATTTTCTTGTAGTATCCTAAGAATAGGTGAAACGTTCGGCTTTAATCTTGTAATTGAATGTGTCTCGGGAGCTATACGATATTTTAAGGAATATCTTATATGCCTTTGAGGACTTCTCATTCCTTGTTCATTGAATATCCATCTAAATGTATGCGGTACCTCAATAGTTGAACTCATACTGCCATCATAGTTTTTGATTCCTCAACGTATATTTCCGGGTTCTTTAATAGAATTTATCTTTTTTATAGTTCAATTAATACTATTAATTTTTTCTTTATTTAACCAATTTATAGATATATTATTGAAATCGTCAAATGAAAGATTATCTACATCATCAGAAATGATTGTAGTTTCTCAGAATTGAATGTCATTATATTCTTTGTAAACAAAATTATCATTAGATTGATTAGCATATTCATTAAATGTAAGTTCAGGTTTATTTGACTTAAACACTTTGCCTATGTCTTTTCTATTCATGCAAATTGTGTTTAGTCTTTTGGTTACAATTTTTTCATTAAGTAACTTATTATTAATTAGAATGGCTGGTGTCATGTGTAATCGATCATAGTTGGTTTTTTCTTGAAAGAAAAAAATGTGGATAATAAATTTGTTGCTGTTAAGCATTCTTCTAATTGTTACTCCACCCCGCTTTAGATCTCTTTTATTTACATTGTTAGAATAATTATGGAATTCTTCTTCACCTATTATTTCGTGGCCGTTATTTTGAGTGGCTAATCAATTGTAATTTTGAATAATTGCTATATTTGGATTGTTTTTAAAATCGCTCATTACTGATAAATTTTTTTCATGAACGACTGCAGGTGTTGTTATTAAAATGGTTATCTCCTTTCAAATCGGGAAGATAGTAATTCATTTCTTCCACAATTCTATATATTTATTTTTTTGTGATTTTTTCAAAAATGGAAAATAAAAAACTATTTCTAGTTTTCTATATCTGTAATTGAGTATATGTAATCTAAATCATAAAAATCTTCGTATTTTATTTTAATGTCAGGTTTAATTCCATTTTCTATTGGAATATATATTCCATTTGCCTCATCATATATGTTTGAACAATTAGGAGAGCTCATGCCTAGAGATACTCCATCAGGAAGAGTCACATATAATAATGAACACATTCCTCCACCTGTTTTTTGACCAATCACTTTCCCTAATTTCATCTGTTTAAAAATAGCGGTGAAAGAGTTGGCGGCACTAAATGTGTTTTCACCAGTTAAGACAAATCATTTATATTTAGTGAATGGGATGTCTTTTTCACTTGAATTTACTAAAAGGGTTATTCTATTCATTATTTTTGTTAAATTATTGTAATCATAATCTACAATCGGCTTATCTGTAATCAAGCCTAATGTACGATACATTGCCGCGACACTACCTCCACCATTTTGAGAAAGATCTAAAACAATTTTTTTAATGTTTGGATGGGATTCTATTACAGCGCTGATTCCTGTTTTAAGTCATGTATAAGAGTCAAAACTCGACGGGTCTATGTTGTCGCTAATGTTAACAACATCTTCATTTGTTTCAAAACTGTCCATTTTAATTACTAACATGTCGTGTTTAATTCTTAATCATTTATTAAGCTTAGTTAAATAGTGGTTGGTTTCCTCACTTCATATGTTTTTTAGCTCATTTAATCTATTTTTGTATGATTTGAATTTTGTACTTTTTAATCTTAATTGTGGATTAATAAATGTATTTGCATTATGATAAAAAGAATTTGAAATCAATGAGGTATGAAGTTCATTAAGTTCTCCATATATAAAATCAGAATAGCCATCCATAAATATGTTTTTATCGGTGTTAGTTATCTTACTAATAATATTTTGATTTCAGTATGCATCTATATCTTCTATATCTTTTTGTTCTTTTAGACCGTAAAAATAGTCAAAAACAAATCTTAAAAAGTTATATGAGTATAATCTTTCTGACTTTGTCGGTAATTTGTTGGTTCAGTTATTTTTTCAGTGTGAATTAACAACAGTTTCTACTCCCCTATATTCATTTCCATCAAAATAAACATTATAATAATTTTGACTACCAAATAACAAATTAAACACATGAAAAGGAATCAAAACTCTTCCCCGGTAATTTTTAATATCGAAACCATATTTATCTAAATCAAATACAACTTCTTTATTTTCTAATTTAAATTCATCATAACCGATAGTTTTTAATAGTTTCATATAATTTGTAGATCCTCTTTGTGTGTATCGGAAGTATGAAATATCATTGACTTTTATTGTATTTTCTTTTCAATCTACAACAATTGAACCATATGGTGATTTATATTTTATTTTATTATCAAATAATACTCTACTACTAGTATAACTATCTGAATCTAGCAAGCCATTAAGCATATTTATTCCTGAAGAAATATTAATATAAGGAATTATTTTATCTTTATCAAAAAAAGTTTCAATTTTTGAATTGTATATTTTATATTCACTTTGTTTGTCCTTATCTACTCAATACGAAAAATTTAACATTTTTCTTTCTAAATGTTCATTATTATCGTTTTGAATATTGAAAGTGCAAGATACGGACGTAATAAGTGGAACTACAATAGTGCCCAATGCTGACAATGTTAATATTTTCTTTTTCATATTCATATTTATATATTTTATCTAAATAAAAGTAAATAATTAATAAGCATTTAATCAAATACCTATTAATTTAATTCAAATTCTAATATTATGGGGTTGTGATCACTACTTAAAAATTCCAAATTTTCTACTTTTCTAGAATGTACTTTTATATTAGAGCTTGTTATGAATCCATCAATTTGGTAGAACTGAAAATTATCTTTATTTGCTCCCTTGTATGTTCGATCTAAAGACCTGCAACTTGGCGTTTTAGGATTATTGCTCATTCAAACATCAAACCCTTTTTCAATAAATAATTGAGAGTTTATTTCCTCGGGTTTTCATAGTGACTTATTCGATTTAGAAATGATTTTAGGTCTTTTGTTTTTGGGGACATTTGAAAAAATTTGATTGAAATCTCCAGCTGCAATCACATAGTTTCCTCCTTGTTGGAATTCTGTAATTTTATTTAACAAAAATATCGTTTGTTCCTTAGCACCATCACCATATGCTTCTAGATGCAAATTAACTACATATAGTTTTTTGGAAGAATTGTGGATTTGGTATTCATTTACTAATAAATTTCTTTTCAATCAAAATGTTTTTACAGGCCAACTTTTACAATCGGGCAGAGAGTATCTTTTGGAATTATTAACTGATAGTTTGGAATAATTGGATAAGCCCGCATAGATTTTTCCTAATGGTTGTTTAATGGGCACAGGAAAGTGACCAACCTTAAAATTATAAGAAAAAGAGTTCGCGTAATTGTTTAATTTAGTATTTAAAAAATCCACTTCATTGAAATAATGAGCTCTTTTACTGGATTCATCAACCTCTTGAAATAAAGCGATATCGGGGCTAATCATCTTAGTATCTAAAACTATGTTTTGCATATTTGTCTCAACCCTAGCTCTGCTAGCGGTGTCAATCATTTCACCTCCATCATAAAAAAAATTAGCGTTATCTCCTAATCCTCCATATCCTATATTTCAGCTCAGAATTTTATATTTTTGATTTTTATAAACCATTTTTTTACTTTTAATTTCCTCGATTTTGTCAGGTCTATATTCAAGAGCGGTATAAGATATTGCTGTTATACCTACACCTAAAGTTGTTAGGCCCACTATTGAGCCTAAAGCTATTCCAAACCCTTTAATTATTTTTTTAGTTTTTGTTTTCATTTATGTTCCTTTGCCTATTAAACTTTTTTCTCAATTTTATTTTTTGAATTTATATTAAATATATTATTGTTTTTCATAGTTAGATCAAGTAAGTATTTATTTCTATAGAAAATATAGGAGTTATTTAATCTAGTATTGTAATTAAAATTTAAGTTTCTAATAGTACAATAATTAATCTAAATTTAAAATATACTAGTATTAATTCTAAATAGACATCTCTTAAAAACAATAAGCTAAATTATAAGTTAGGTTCTTTTTTATTCTTAAAAAAGTAATAAATAAAAACCAAAAAATAAATTTTGGTTTCATAAATAATTATTTTTTAATTTTCTTTAAAGTTGGGAATAATAATACATCTCTAATTGAATCGGTTTCGGTAAGTAACATTACTAATCTATCAATACCAATACCACATCCACCGGTAGGAGGCATTCCATATTCTAGAGCTTCAACAAAATCATAGTCAATCTCGCTAGCCTCATCATTTCCTGATTCTTTTTCTTTAACTTGATCTTCAAAGCGTGCTAATTGATCAATAGGATCACTTAATTCTGTATACATGTTTGCATATTCTTTTGTGTTTATAAATAATTCTGCACGTTCAGTAAATCTATTATCATCTGCCTTTGAAGCTAGTGGTGATACTTCAATAGGATGTCCATAAACAAAAGTAGGTTGAATTAATGTTTCTTCAATTAATTCTTCATATAAAGCATTAATAATATGTCCTATTGTGAAGAATTTTTCAATTTTAATATTGTATTTCTTAGCAACTTCTTTAGCTTTTTCAAGTGAAACAGTTCTAAAATCAACTCCTGTTGTGCTACTTACAGCATCGACCATATTTAGTCTTTTAAAGGGCTGTGATAAATCCACTTCAACGCCATTATTTATAAATTTAGATTTTCCAAGTTTTTTAGCTAATTCTTTAATAAGAGTTTCAGTATGGTTCATCATACCTTCAATATTTGAATAAGCTTCATAAAATTCTATTGTTGTAAATTCGGGGTTATGTGTAGTGTCGTACCCCTCATTTCTAAAAATTCTACCCATTTCATAAACTCTGTCAAATCCACCTACAACTAATTTTTTCAAAGGAATTTCTGTCGCTATTCTTAATACAAATTCTTGATTTAATGAATTGTGGTGAGTAGAAAAAGGTTTAGCTGCGGCACCTGAAATATAATCATGTAAAAGAGGGGTTTCTGCTTCAATATAATCATTTCTATTAAAGTAGTCGCGAATTCATTGCACAATTTTAGTTCTAGTTAAAAACCTTTCACGCGATTCCTTATTCATAATTAAGTCAACGTATCTTCTTCTATATCTATCTTCTTTATCAACTAACCCATGGAACTTATCTGGCAAAGGTTTTAATGATTTTGTTAGTAGTTCCAATTTATTAACTTTCACTGATATTTCGCCAGTATTAGTTTTCATAACGAATCCGTGTGTTCAGATAATATCACCAAGGTCTAAAGACTCGACTAATTTAGCTAAATCAGGAAGTTCTTTCTTATTGAAGTAAAGTTGTATTTGTCCTTTATAGTCTTGAATGACAATAAAAGGTCCTCTTTTAGTCATGATACGTCCTGCGACATTCACTTCTTTATTTGCTTCATGTAATTCATCTTTCGTTCTGTTTGCGAAGAGTTTTTCAATTTCAGCAGAATAGCTAATTTTTCCAAGGTTGTAAGCTTTTTTAAATGGTATTGTTCCTTCATTTAAATAAGATTCCACTTTGTCTCGTCTAACTTGTTCTTGTTCTGTATATTTTTCCATAACTTCTCCCTATTAAATATATTAGTATTATTTAGAATACTAGATTAATTAAATATTAAACAATTATAAATTATTATTTAATATTAAATATTTTCATTTTGTTCTTATTTATGTTTTGCTTTTTAAACTATCATTGACTTTTAATATGGCTTTTTAATTAAAATTCTTTTTTATTCCTATTATTTCTAAAATTTCTGAATGAACGTTAGCCATTTTTAAAGTTGATTTGTTAAATAAGTCTAATTCTTTGTCAGTCATAAACATTGCATTATTTAAATATTTGTAACCGTTTTTTCCAACTGAAACTGGAATTGATGAATAAATACCTCGATTCTTAAAATTATCTGGTAATTTAACGCCAATATTTATAATTTGATTTGTATCATTTAAAATTGCATTAGTAATTTCATATATAGACATCCCTATACCAAATTGAGTGTTCCCTTTTCGTGAAGAAATATAATATCCTTCATTTATAACTTTTTCCCTCAACTCAGATAATTCATTTTCATCTTGAATTAAGTCTAATAATTTTTTATTATCAACCGTTGATGTTGATCAAATAGGAGTGGCTGATGTGCCATGTTCCCCGACTATTGATGTTTTAACTAAACTAGGTGACACATTATATTTCTTAGCAATAAATTTTCTAAGACGAGCGGTATCTAAAAGAGTTCCGGTTGATATAACTTTTTCATGTGGAAAGCCTAAATAATGGAATGCAGCAGCCATTACATCACAAGGATTCGATGGAACAATGATAATTCCTTTGAAGTCTGCCTTTTTTAAAGCGTCTGCAAAGGTTTTCATTAGTTTAACATTTTCGGAAGCTAATTTAATTCTATCAGCGTTGCCTGAAATACGTGGGATTGAAGCTGTAATAACCACAATATCTGCATTTGCTGCATCCAATAAGTTTCCAACTTTAAATGTGGATTGATTATTTGGGTTAATAGATAACATATCTTCAAAATCATGAGCATGAGCTATACATAGATCCTCATTTTTATCAACTAAAACTCATTCAGCTTCGACACCTTTTGAAAGTGCGATATTAATATATGTAAACCCAACATTTCCTAAACCAATAACGACTATTTTATTCATAATAACTCCTTAATTTATAATAAATTATAAACATTATTATATTTTCTCTGCGGCACAGTTTGCAAAAAAATAAAAACCCTATCCTTTTTTAGATCGGGTTAGTATTAATTATTTAGTTAGTAGATTATCTAGAACCTCTGTAAAAGTAATTTGGCCTAGGGACTCAAGAAGTAGTCAGTAGTAGCTATATTTAAGAATGGTGTTTGAATATTCTTCAGGAACTTTTATATTTGATTTAGGAGATTTTTCTAAAAATTGATTTACTTTATCCAATATTGAAACTTTTTGTGTTCACTCATCATCAGCCGCTTGTGCCTTTTTTTGTGCTTGTAAGTAGTTTTCTTTTGATTCAGTCAAAGTGTTTTCTAGTTTATTACTTTCTGTTATAAATTCTTGAACTTTTTCTTTATATTCTAAAGATTTCTTTACTATCTCTCAATCGTCGTGTTGTTTTTGTAATTTTTGAATTTTGGTGTCAATTTTTTCATTTTTAGAACTAACGATGTTTACTAATTTGGAAGATTCAATAAGTAATTGATTTGCAAATTCGCTTCTCATATCTTCTGGGATTTTATTTATTCTTGCTTCAGCTTTTTTAGCATTAAATAAATTTAATTTTTCTGGAACTGTAGTTTGTATTAAATTATTATTTTCGATTTTTTCTTCATTCAACATTTTTATTGCTTCAAACTTTGATTCGTCTAATTTAATTCACTCAGAAATTTTGTGAGTGGTACCGGAGATAGTAATTTCAACATTTTTATCACTTGATTCTAATTTATTGATATTATCTTTAGCAAGACTAATTGAACTAAGTAATTTTTTTGTTTCTTCCAAATTATCGAATTTTTCTACCTTATTTTTAATTATTTTATTTGCTTCTTCAATTGTAGGTTGCATGGCTTTGTTAAATTCTTTATTTATAGTTGTTATGCCTCCGTAAGTTTTTTCGATAAAATCATTTATTCTTTGTTTATAGTTTTCATTGTTTTTTTGGTGATCAGATTCATTTTTAATTTCAGAATTTTCTTTGTTATTTTTTTTGTTCAGGTCTTTTCCACAAGAAATAGTTGCAAAAGGGATTGACATTGTTGAAATTATCCCTAATGAACCCAATATTTTTTTAATTTTCATTATATATTTCCTTTCATATCATGAATTATTAATATCTAATATGACAATGTTAAATTAGATTGCAAAATTATATATTAAGATTTATATGATTTGATGTATTTTAAAAAAACATTTTTATACCTAATTTATTAATTACGTTTAATAATATGGAAACCAAAAAAATGAGTTTAGTAAATATGGTAATTAATATATAAATTAAACTTTTAAAAAGTGGTAAAATAATTTTGTTCAAAAAAAAGAACTTAATATATTAAAATATTTTTGCGTGGTCGCGTAGCTCAGTAGGATAGAGCACAAGCCTTCTAAGCTTGTTGTCAGAGGTTCGAATCCTCTCGTGATCGCCATTTTTTTATTAATTTTTTGTGGTATATTTTTATAAGTGTGTTTGCGTAGCTCATCAGGTAGAGCACAAGCCTCCTAAGCTTGGGGTAAACGGTTCAACTCCGTTCGCAAACGCCATTTTTTATTTTTTGAATTAATTATTTAGACATCAATTTTAATTAAACAAAATATTTTTTTAAAAAAAATAAAATAAACTAGAAAATAATAAAAAAATTAACAACTTAAAAATGTTAATTTTGCTTCTATATTAAATATCTTAACTTTTTTATCTATACTTACTTCCTTTGATGTGGCAAGAACGGCAACGAGCTTCATATTCACTGTCTCCAAGTACATTTAATTCTTGAGAAGAAATTTTTCTATATGAAAAACCAGCGGGGTTTTTGCATTTTACACATACAGCTTTTAATTTAATAACTTCGTCCGCCATCGCCATTATTGCGGGAGTTATGCCAAACGGTTTTCGCAAAAAGTCAAGATCTAGACCAGAAACTAGCACTTGAACGTCTTTTTGTAAAAGTTCCTCTATAACTTCTGGTAAATCGTCATCTAGAAAATTAATTTCATCAATCGCGACTGCCTTGTATTCGGGATTTCACTTCTCTAATATTTCCTTAGAATTAGATATATTTATCGCTTCTGTTTTAGCCCCTGTTCTACTTACTAATTCAGTTTTACTAAAACGAGTATCAAAATTTGGTTTTACAACTAATGTTTTAATATCTGCTCATTTTAGTGTGTTAATTCTCTTTAGAAGTTCTTCAGTTTTCCCGGAAAACATTGGACCGGTAATAACTTCTAATCAACCTTTTATATTGCCTCTATTCATAATTATTTCATTATAGAAAAAACCATTTTTTATTGAAGAAAATATTTTATTTTTATTTTAAAAAAGAAGTTTGTGTTAAATATTAAAACATGAATTTTTTATATCCGAAATATAAACAATTATTTAAAACGTTTGAATTAATATTTTTTTGCCTAAAATTTTTTAAACGGAATTAAGTTTTTAATTTTGAACTTCTATTAAATAAAAAAGTTGTTTAAAATAGTTTTATAATTCTATTCATGTATGAATTTATAAAATATTTGTCTAAAGAATGGGATAGGCCTAAGTTATTTGGCGCTATGCACATATCTTTTTTAGTTGCTTCAATAATAATTATTGCTTTAATGGTTATCTTTATTAAAACTGAGAAAATGAATGTGAGTAAAATCAAAATCTTAGTTGGTATTATTTTTCTAATATTATTTACTGTTGAAGTATTAAAACAATTGTTAGCTATTGGGGTAATTGATGATTCATCAAGAACTTGAACTTACAAAATATATAGCAATCCTTCTTATATACCTTTTCAATTATGTTCTACGCCATTATATGCAATTCCTCTTTATTTGTGTGTTACAGATAAAAAAGTAGGAGATGCAATTCTATCGTATATAGGTATTTTTGGTTTATGAATGGGAGCATTTGTAATGTTTTACCCCGGAGACGTTTTTAACGAAAATATTTTCATTTGTTTTCACACAATGATCTATCATTCGTTACTATTTATATTAGGTTCTTTTTTGACAATAAAATTGATTATTAAATACCATTGAAAAGAATATTTATTCGCTTCAATAATATTTTTAATTTTCTATCTGATAGCAGTTGCCGGAAATGAATTTATTTATCAATTTAAAAATCGCAAAAGTTGGGAATGATTAAATGGTCTTAATTTGTTTAATATGTCTCATAGACAATTTACTCCGATGTTGAATGGATTTAAGAGTATAGCTTCTAAAATGCCTAATTATTTATGAACAATATTATATGTACCATTTACATTAATTGGTGTCTTCGTTGTATGAACAATGTTTGCACTTCCTTTATTTATTACTCAGTATGTAAAGAAAAAAAACAGAATAAAAAAAGAAATAGATATTTTAAAACACAAAGAGCAAATGAAGAAAATGAATACAGAAGTAGTGGAAACAATAGAAGTGCCAGATTTTGGCTTGTGAAATAATAAGAAATTTGAAAATTAAAAGTACAACCTTGATAGTTGTACTTTTATATATTAAATTAAAACTTTTATGCTAAAGCTAGTTCAGTTAATGTTCTAATCATAGGTCCTTGAGGTTCTTCATTAATATCTGCAGTACCCGCAACATCTATGTGTATATATTCAACATCATCTGTGAATTCTTTTAAGAACATAGCGGCTGAACATGAACCCGCATTACCTGAAAGGTCTGTATTTTTTAAGTCAGCAACTTTTGATGCTTTAATGTTTTTAGCAAACGCTGAGTCAAAAGGCATTCTTCAAATTAATTCGTGACTTCTTTCACTAGCGGACTTCATATCATTTCAAGCTTTATCTGTTGTTGTTCAAACTCCTGTGTATGTTTGACCTAAAGCAACTAAAATAGCTCCAGTTAATGTTGCAACATCAATTAAACGGGTAGCATTTAATTTTCTTGCGCCATATACTAAACCGTCAGCCATAACTAAACGTCCTTCAGCGTC